>NZ_CP120367.1:600000-1200000 GCF_029892045.1 Sinorhizobium numidicum | reverse complement strand
CGTAACTCGCAGCCGCGATCACGCCGCGTGCTTCCGGATAACCGACGGCGACGGGCTTGCCGCGAAGTTCCGGATTGTCCCGCTGCTCGACGGAAGCGTAGAAGGCGTCCATGTCGATATGGATGATTTTTCGCACGCGGGCGAGAGAGGCAGGTTCCGCCTCCTCGTTCCGCTCGTCTCTCTCGTGGTCCGCAGGCGCGGTCACCGTTCTCTTTCCTATCGCCACATGCCGCGCATTCGGGCGCCGACATCGATGCGGATTTGCCTTGCGTCACGCTGCCCGGCGGCTGATGCCGTGGCGGCCGGCCATGCCGAGCACTCAAAAAATTGCAACAGCGTCGCCGGAATAAAACGTGTGCGCGAGGCATAGACATGGCGATCGCCTTGGGCGTTTTGCCCGTGCGTAAAGAAGCGCTGCGGCGTGATCAGATGCAGGCTGTCCTTGGCGCGTGTCATCGCGACGTAAAGAAGCCGCCGTTCTTCCTCGATTTCCGACGTGCTGCCGACGCCAAGGTCGGAGGGGATGCAACCGTCGACGCAATTCAGCACGAAAACGGATTTCCACTCCTGTCCCTTGGCCGAATGGATGGTCGAGAGGATCAGATAGTCCTCGTCGAGGAGCGGCACGCCCGATTGGTCGCTGGTCGCATCGGGCGGATCGAGAGTAAGCTCGGTCAAGAATCTTTCGCGCGAGGAATAGCCGGCAGCGATTTGCTCGAGTTGCAGCAAATCCGCCTTGCGTACCTCCGCATCCTCGTGAATGCGTAGGAGATGCGGTTCATACCAGTTGCGCGCCTCGCCGATCTCGGCCGGCCAGCCGGCACCGCGGGAGCGCAGGCCCTGAAGCATATCGACAAAGAACGTCCAGTCATCGCCTGAACGCGGCGGGGCAGGCATTGCGCAAAGGGCCGTCAGCGGCTCCGGGTCGGCCGCCATAGCATCGAGCGCTCGGCTTGCCGTCTGCGGACCTACGCCCGGCAGCAGTTGCATCAGCCGAAAGCCCGCCACGCGGTCCCGCGGGTTCTGCGCAAACCTGAGCACCGCCAGAATGTCCTTAACATGGGCGCTGTCCAGGAATTTAAGCCCGCCGTATTTGACGAAGGGAATGTTGCGGCGGGTCAGTTCCACTTCCAGCGGCCCGCTGTGGTGTGACGTGCGAAAGAGCACTGCCTGTTGCTTCAGCAGCGTGCCGCTCTCGCGGTTTTCCAGCACCTGATCGATGATGTAATTTGCTTGGCTCGCCTCATCACGCACCGTCACCAGCCGCGGTCTTTCGGCGGATTCGCGCTCAGTCCAGAGGTTCTTGGTGAAGCGCTCGCGCGCCAGATCGATCACGCCATTGGCAGCCGCGAGTATCGGCTGTGTCGAGCGGTAATTCCGGTCGAGGGTGATGATGTCGGCGGCGGGGCTGAATTCGTTCGGGAAATCGAGAATGTTGCGCACTGTCGCGGCCCGAAACGAATAGATCGACTGGGCGTCATCGCCAACGACGGTCAGGCCGCGGCCACCGGGCTTGAGCGCCGTCAAGATCGAAGCCTGCAGCCGGTTGGTGTCCTGATATTCATCGACCAGCACATGGTCGAAGCGTTCGCCGACTTCCTCGGCCAATACGGCGTCGCCCATCATCTGTGCCCAATAGAGCAGCAGGTCATCGTAATCGAGAACGTTCTGCGCCTGCTTTGCCTCCACGTAGGTGGAAAACAGTTCACGCAATTGCTTGTCCCAGGCGGCACACCAGGGAAAGAACGCGCGCAGAACCTCATCGAGCGGCTGTTCGGAATTTACCGCTCGGGAATAGATCGCGAGGCAGGTGCCCTTCGTCGGAAAGCGGCCCTCCGTCTTCGAGAAGCCGAGCTCATGACGGACGAGATTCATTAGATCGGCGCTATCCTCCCGGTCATGGATGGTGAAGTCCGGATCGATACCGATCTCGCCGGCATATTCGCGCAAGAGCCGTGCGCCGATACCATGGAATGTTCCCGCCCAAGCAAGCGCGTCGGCCATGATGCCGGCCTTACCGGCGAGAACCTGTGCGCAGATGCGCTCGACCCTCCGACCCATCTCGGCCGCCGCACGACGAGAGAAGGTCATCAAGAGGATGCGGCGCGGATCGGCACCGTTGATGATCAGATGTGCCACACGGTGCGCCAGCGTGTTCGTCTTGCCCGACCCGGCGCCGGCGATAATCAGGAGCGGTCCGCCGATCGCCCCGTTCGGCAGTCCGACGCCATGCTCGACAGCGCTGCGCTGCCGGTCGTTTAGTTTCTCCAGATGCGCCGCGTTCATCTGCCTTGTTTATCTCTTTGTTATTTCCGGAATCGCGGAGTCGAGTCGTCATTACGCAGGTTCAGGAGCCGCCTCATCCGAAATTGCCGTTGGCAAATTGCGGGCTCAGTGTCGAATCGAGAACAAATAACGAACGTATCAACAGATCCGGCCGTTGCAAAGCTGGTGAGATGTGATTTCGCATCGCGACCGACCGCTCCTGTGGGTATTGCGATCGCAGAACAGGGGCGAGGGAAGGCGGACATCGATTTCCCCCGGGAATATCGCAGAGACGATTGAGACGACGTCGCAAACCGTCGCCGAACTTTCGCGGACCGCGAACGGACGCGGTCTGGTCGGGTGCGGCAGGGACTTCCTGTCAGGCCGCGGCTGACGGCTTGGTGGCGCAGATCGCGTAACGATGCTGGCTCTTTCGGGCAAGCCCCTTGAAAATGTTCCAGTTCTTCGCCTGTGTCCGGTGAATGTCGCTCAAGTCGGTGTCGATTTCCACGCCGATGAAACCGACCGTTTCAAGGAGTTCGGCGACCGCCTCGGCGCGCGCGCCTTGGGAAAAGTGAACGCGGGAGAGAATGCTGCGATGGGTCTCCATCATCTCTCGCGAACCCGAGGGCGTGTCCGCCTTGAAGATCCCGGCGCGCTGGCCCCAGGTGCTGAGCTTCGAAAAGAACCGCTCCAGGGCGCTCGTGTTGACGAAATCACCGTCGACGATCAGCAACCTGCCGCCGGGTTTAAGCACTCGCAGCCACTCGGCAAAGGCTGCCGCCGGGTCGACCAGCGTCCAGACCAGATGCCGATTGACGATGACGTCGTAGCGATCGTCCGATTCCATCGTGTTTTCCGCGTCGCCGATGCGAAAGGAAATCTTGCGCCTCCGATCCCTCGCTTTCTTGCGCGCCCGGTCGAGCATGGGTTCGGCCCAGTCGAGACCGGTAACCTTGAAGCCGAGATCATCGAGCAGGTGCGAGACCACTCCGGTTCCGCTCGCAAGATCGAGCGCCGCGCGGCCGGCGCCCTCTCCAAGGTGGCGCAGGAACAGCCGATGCCAGGCGGCGCGCTCGTCCTCGGAGAAAATTTCGTGCCCGGGCGAGAGGTCGAAGGTGGCAGCACGCTCGGACCAATAAGCCTTGATTTCGTCACGAAGATCATAGTTTCGGCGCTCTGCCACTTCGCTCATTTCTCTTCCCATTCTTCCCTGTTTGGAAGCGTTCTAAAAGATAAATGTTGACCGATAAAGTCATGAAATATTAGAAGTCAGCAAATTTTTCAGCGGAGCAGAAAACAATGAGGCTTTTCAACAGGGCGGCCTTGGCCGCCGCGGGTTTTGGCGTGCTTTGGTCGACCGCGGTGTTCGCTGAAACGGTCAAAGTGAAGGATGTCACCGGCCGCGATGTCGAAGTCAATGTGCCGGTGGAGCATGTCATACTCGGCGAAGGGCGCCAGATCTATTTCCTCGGTGCGCTCGACAGGGAAGAGCCGTTCAAGCGGGTCGTTGGCTGGCGCGACGATCTGGCGAAGGCGGACCCGGAAAGCTATGCCGCCTATCTCGCAAAGTACCCCGAGATCGCCAAACTGCCGACCTTCGGCGGCATGAAGGACGGCACGTTTGACATCGAGCAGGCGGTCGCGCTGAAGCCCGATGTCGTCCTGATGAACATCGATGCGAAGACGGCCACGGAAGAGGCGGGCTACGTCGAAAAGCTCCAAAAAGTTGGCATTCCGCTCGTCTATGTCGATTTTCGCGAGAAGCCGATGGAAAACACCGAGCCGAGCATGCGCCTCATGGGCAAACTGCTCGGCAAGGAAGAGAAAGCCGAGGAGTTCATCAAGTTCCGCGCCGATAACATTGCCAAGGTGACGGATGTTCTGGCCAAGGCCGACGCGAAGAAGCCGCTCGTCTTCGTCGAGCGCGCCGGCGGTTATTCCGACGATTGCTGCATGTCCTTCGGCAACGAGAACTTCGGCAAGATGGTCGAGTTCGCCGGCGGCGTGAATATGGCCAAGGACATCATTCCTGGCACGTTCGGGACGGTCAATCCAGAGCAGGTCATTGCTGCGAACCCGGATCAGATCATCATCACCGGCGGCAACTGGGAGGGCTATGTGCCTGGCGGAGCATGGGTCGGGGTTGGCTATGGCGCCGATGAGGCCGAAGCGGTGCGCAAGCTGGAGAACCTGACGAAGCGCCCGGCCTTCACAGGCGTCAAGGCGGTCAGCGACAGCAACGTTCATGCGATCTGGCACCAGTTCTACAACAATCCCTACCAGTTCGTCGCCATCCAGCAGATCGCCAAATGGCTGCATCCGGATCTGTTCACGGACCTCGACCCCGAGGCGACGTTCAAGGAACTGCACGAGCGTTTCCTGCCACTCCCCTACAAGAGCGGCTACTTCGTCTCCCTGAATGTCGGCCAGTGATAACGAACGGCCGGAGGGCAGGAGCCCTCCGGCCGCGACGCTGCGAGGTTTGTAAATGCCGGTGCTGCAGTCTTTCCTAAAGGTCATTCTTTGGCTGGCTTTCGCAACGCTCCCTGCGGTGTCAAACGCGGCGGAGATCACCGACGTCACCGGCCGCAAGGTCGAAATCGAGCTTCCGGCCAACCGGGTGCTGCTCGGGGAGGCGCGCCAGATTCATGTGGCCGCCGCGCTTAAGGGCGAACACGTCTTTGATACGATCGTCGGCTGGCGCGACGATCTCATCAAGAAGGATCCGGATTCCTACACGGCTTATCGCGAATCCCGATCCAGCAATTTGCCAAATGGTTCCATCCCAAGCTTTTCGCCGACATGGACCCGGACCGCACCTTCCGTGAATTTCATGAGAAATTCCTCCCGGTCGCCTATCGCCCGGGCTATTTCGTCTCTCTGCCGCATGGGGGTGAATGATGGTTGCAGTCGTTGATGATATGCCGGCTGCCGAGGGGCGCGGCCGTTACCGCGCCCTCGTGTTGCGCCGGCTGCTCATGCTTTCCTGTCTTGTCGCGGCGCTCTTCGTGTCGGTTTCGGTCGACATGGCGCTCGGGCCCGCCAATTATCCGCTTGCCGATGTCCTGACGGCGCTGTTCCAGTCTCAAACGGTCAGCGATCAACTACGCGTCGTGATCTGGGATATCCGCATGCCGATCGCGCTGATGGCCGTCACCGTCGGCGCCTCGCTGTCGGTGGCGGGCGCGCAGATGCAGACCATCCTTGCCAATCCGCTGGCCAGCCCCTTCACGCTCGGTATTTCGGCCGCTGCCGGCTTTGGGGCCGCTCTCGGTCTTGTTGCGGGTGTCGCAATCTTTCCGTTGGCCGTTCACTACATGGTGCCGATCAACGCCTTTCTGATGGCGATGGTGGCAGCACTCTTCATCCATTTCGCTTCGACCATGCGTGGCGTGACAGTCGAAACGATCGTCCTTCTCGGTATCGCCCTCGTCTTCACCTTCAATGCCGCATTGTCGCTACTGGAGTATCTCGCATCGGAGCAGGCGCTGGCGGCTGTCGTGTTCTGGACCATGGGTAGCCTCACAAAGGCGACCTGGCCTAAGGTCTGGATCACCGGCGCCGTTCTGGTCGTCTCGGTGCCGCTCTTTGCTCGGCACGCCTGGGCGTTGACGGCACTTCGGCTCGGCGACGATAAGGCAGCAAGCTTCGGCATCAATGTCCGTCGGCTGCGGCTGGAAACGATGCTGACGGTGAGCCTGCTTGCGGCAATCCCCGTCTCCTTCGTCGGCACCATCGGCTTCGTAGGCCTCGTCGGGCCTCACATCGCCCGCATGCTGGTTGGCGAAGACCAGCGTTTCTTCCTGCCCGCCTCTGTCCTTTGCGGTGCGCTGTTGCTCTCCGTGACCTCCGTCGTCAGCAAGATGCTCATTCCGGGCGCCGTGCTGCCGATCGGCGTCATCACCGCGCTCGTCGGCGTCCCCTTCTTCTTTGCGCTGATTTTCACCAACAGGAGACGGTCATGGTAAGCCTCGCGCTCAAAGATGTCGGCGCGACCTACGGACGGCGCACCGTGCTGTCCGGCGTCAACACGGGAGTGCTGAGAGGCGGTGGCCTGACCGCCGTCATCGGTCCGAATGCCGCCGGAAAGTCGACGCTCTTCAAGCGCATCGCGGGACTTGCCGCCGGTCCCGGCCTCGTCCACCTCTCGGACACGGCCAAAGGTCGCGAGGCGATCTGCTACATGCCGCAGGATACCGGCGCCAACGCGGTGCTGACCGTCTATGAGTCGGTGCTGCTTTCGGCGAAGCAGGGTTCCGGCTGGAAGGTGAAGGATGGCGAACTTACGGAAATCGATCGGGCGCTTTCGGCGCTCCGGATCGATGATCTGGCGTTTCGTGGCCTCGGCGAACTCTCCGGCGGCCAGCGCCAGCTCGTCTCGATTGCGCAGGCGCTGGTGCGCAAGCCGGAAGTCCTGCTGATGGACGAGCCCACATCGGCGCTCGACCTCTTCCGCCAGATCGAGGTGCTCGGCTTCATGAAGCGGCTGGCTGCGCATTCGGGCATGGCTGTGCTGATTGCGTTGCATGACCTGAACCACGCGCTTCGCTATTGCGACGATACGGTGGTGATCAGCGGCGGCTCGGTGGTCGCGAGCGGCCCGACGCACGCGTTCATTACCGCTGAGATGTTGAAAAACGTCTACCGCGTCGAAGCCCGGATCGAAGCCTGCTCGCTCGGCCGCCCCGTGGTCATCGTAGACGAATCCATCAGCTCTGCTTGATCATGCCGGCTTCTCGTCCGTTCTTCAGTTCGAGGCCGGCCAAGGCCAGCAAATAGCGTTTCGGACCTATTCCTCGATCGCCGTTCCCAATTGATCAGGAGCTCTCTATGAGCGCTCGAGCGTTCGTGCTTCCAAGTAAATCTATGTAGGAACTGAATTGACTTCTTGCCGCCTGAATGACGTTGATCTATAACATATAACTAAGATGCCGAGTGTACATAGAGCCGGTGCGACACCCCGGCGTGGCGGCGGCTATCGGCACGAGATCACGATGATTTTGGGCCCCCAAGATCAGCGGCGTGATCGCTTCTCATTGGTTGAGTCGCGGGATGCGGGCGGAAAATCGCACTGCTCCGTCATCCTGCCTTTTCTCGAAAGCGATGCCTCATGCTGACAAAAAAAGGAAAATACGGTCTGAAGGCGATGGTCGACCTCGCCCAACTGCAGCCAGGCGAGACGGCCTTCATTACTGATATCGCCGTTCGCAACAACTTACCAAAGAAGTTCCTCGACACGATTATGCTGGAACTCAGAAATGCTGGATTTCTGCGCTCGAAGAAGGGCCCCGGTGGCGGCTATTCGCTGGCGCGCCGAGCCTCCGAGATTCGCGTCGGCCAGGTGATCCGCACTCTCGATGGCCCGCTGGCGCCAATTCGTTGCGCCAGCCGCACGGCTTACGAAGCCTGTGACGACTGTTCGGACCCGGAAACCTGTCATGTACGACGGTCGATGATTGTCGTGCGGGATGCCATGGCCGGCATCCTCGACAATATGACGCTCGAGCAGTTTGCGGCCAGCGAGCAACAAATTGTGGCGCCGCTTCGCAGCGAAGCCAGTTGAACGGCCGATTTACAAGAAACAGGATGGGCCGCAGTCGCGGCCCATCCTCGTTTGCCGTGGTGCGGCAAAACAGCAGGTATCACAGCGTGCCGTTGCGGGGCGGCCTGACGCCGTTGAGGTGATAATTGCCGACGACGTGGTATTTCCAGCGCACCGGATCATTAAGGGTGTGGGTGCGCGCATTGCGCCAATGGCGATCGAGATTGAGCGCCACCTTCGTCGACGCGGTGCCGGCAAGTTCGAAGAGCGTGTTCGTGGCCTCGAGCGCGACTTCGGTCGTCAGCACTTTGGCGGCAGCGACGGCGAGACTTGCTTCCGTCGCGTGTTCCTCCGTCGGCTCGATCTGGGCGATATCGACCTTTCGGCCGGCATGCTCGATGACGGCTGCTGCGGCCTCCAGACGTATGGCGATCTCGCCGACCTTGGCGATCGTCAATGGATCCTCCGATGCGCGCTCCATGCCGCTATCCATCCAGGGGCGCGCCCTGTTGCGCACGAAATCGACGGTTTCGCGGAAAGCGGCGCGGGCGATGCCAAGATCGACGCCGGCGTGAATGATCTGGCCGACGGAGCCGATCGTCGCCGGCTGTTCGAAGCCGAGATGGTGCCTGACGACGGAACCCGCATTTACATAGACATTTTGCAAGAGGGTTGTGCCGCTGCCGGTGACGCGCTGGCCAAAACTGTCCCAATCGTCGATGATCTGGATGCCTTCCGTGCCGCGCGGAACGAAGGACATGGTGATCTCATCGGCGGCATCAAGCGCGAAGATTGCAATCCAGTCGGCGAAGAGAACGCCGGTCGAATAATATTTGCGGCCGTTGATGCGATAGCCGGCGCCATCTTCGGTGATACGGGTGTCGTAGTGGCCGGCGGTCCTGGTGCCGGTCTCCGAAAGCGCATTGGCGAACCGGTCGCCGGCGAGCGCCCGGGCGAAGAAGAATTTCTTCTGCTCCTCCGTGCCATCCTGCCGAAGCGCCTCGAGAATGTAGAAGTGGCTTTGCGGGATCTGTCCGATCGAGCTGTCTGCTTCCGAAAGGATGGCCGTCACTTCGGCAAGCACCGCGTTGGAGACGTCGATGCCCTCATACTCTGAGGGAATGCTGATGGCCAAGAGACCGGACTGCGCAAGCTGGTCGAGCTCTTCATAAGGAAGGACCCGCTCCAGGTCGCGTTCGCTCGCGCGCGCGGCAACTTGCGCAGCGAGCTGCGTTGCGACCGACAAGGCCTCTTCTTCGCTTTCGATCCGGTGCGCCATCGGCCTGGGTTTCTCGGCGAATTGCGAGACGGTTCCCATATTGGTCCCTCCGTGAATCACGACGAGTGATCGGCTGCAACGTGGAGCGGAATGCCTGCGGAGGACCGCTTAATGCCTGTGCCCGATCCCGCCTCAGGCGTTTGCCCGTATCACTGAACGATCCTTGTGCAGTTCATAAGAAAGCATATTCTATAGAAATTATCGATATAGAACTTTCTTTTCTTCTGCGCTGTCAAGCCGACACATAGTATGGCGCACGAGGCGATTTCTTCCACTCTCGAGGTTCATGAAGAGCGCTGCAAAGGGCCGAGTGCAGCGGATGCTCGCAGGTTTAGTTTAGCGGACGGAACGGGAAATAGTCGATGATTCAGAGGGTTGCAGCTCCTAACAGGGAGCACGCAACGGGTGCGCTCGGCCATTCAACAAAACGCTTGCCGATCGGAATGTTTGTCATAAAATACTAACTTGATAGACTATGCCGTATAAGGATGACCGTGAGCCAAAGTGCCGGGCCAGCCGCAAGAACGGAAAATGTCTCGCCAGAAGCGGGATCGGACAGCATGCGGGGCGGTCCTCTGCTCGTACTCTCCTTCCACGCGTTAGACGGGCGAGCGGCATATGATCTTGACGATCCCGAAATTCAAACGGCAGCGATTTGTGTGTCTCGAAGTAGTCCTGCGTAGGGGTTGCCCAAGACTGAGGAGCGACGGCCAGGTCGCAAAGGAGCTCACATGACTGTTCACGGACTGTTTGCAACGAAGCCGCCCGCGGCGGCCAGCTTGTCCTCGAAACCGGAGTTCGCCATCGTCGGCCGCGGATTTTCCGGCATCATGATGGCAATCGCGCTCATGAAGTCGGTGCGTGTGTCGTTTCAGCTCACGATGTACGATCCCCATCCGTCGATCAACGGTGGTCAGGCGCTGTCTTCGGCGCAGAGTTTAGAGATACTGAACAGTCGCGTGCGGGACCTATCGGTCGCCGCCGGACAACCCGACGACTTCAACGACTGGCTTTGCGCCAATGACGAATTCCGTGCCGCCGTTCCGGCCGCGATACCCGGCTTTCGGCAGATTTTCGTGCCGAAGGGCATTTTCAGCGATTATGTCCATCAGCGGTTTTCCGAAGCGCTTGCCCGCCGCTCTGACATCACGGTGAAATTCTCCCACGAGCCCGTACTTGCCCTGCGCAAGCTGTCCACTGGCCGCTTCACCCTCGTCCGCGAGGGGGGAAATGACGAGTGCGATGTCGTCGTACTTGCGACGGGGTTCGGCGTCCAGCCCCGCAACATCGAGATTTCGGGGGATGAGACACCCGTCGTTCGGGCGCGACGGCTCGTCGATCCGCGCCATGCCGTCCTGCTTGGCAGCGGCATTCGCGTGGTTGATCGTCTGTTTCAGCTGCGCGACAACGGCTACGCGGGCAGGATCACGTTGCTTTCACGGCATGGATTTCTTCCGCAGACCCACACACGGCTCGCAGCGGCGCCAAGTTTTCCGGTCGATCCCATGCCGGTCGGTCTCCGGCAGATCGTGCGTTTCGTCCGCCAAGCCTGCGCGGACGCAGAAGCCAGCGGACAGGGCTGGCAGTCGGCGATGAACGGACTTCGCCGGCGTGCGCGCTCTCTCTGGCAGTCGCTGTCCCCGCAGGAGAAGCGGCAATTCAATCGTCACCTGCGCGCTATTTACGACAGTCACAGGAACCGTTTGCCGGCGGCGGTGCACGCTCGTCTTCAGCAGGAACTTGCCGACGGACGAACGGTGCTTTGCCGCGGATGGGCGGGCCGCCGTTTGCCGGAAGGGCTCATGGTCCGCTGGGCTGGCCAGTCGAGCGAGGAACTGTTGCGGGCCGATCAGGTCATCGACTGCCGCTGTTCGGCGCCGGATCTCGCGGCCCCCTTGTTCCGGAGCCTTTTCGCTGGGGGATTGGCGATGACTGACGAACTCGAGCTCGGCCTCGCTGTCAGCCCCACCGGCGAGGTGCTCGCGGAAGGAGGGCGCACCCCCAATCTTTTCGCCATCGGGCCACTCGGATTGGGCAGCTTGCCGGATATCGATCTGGTGCCGGAAATCGTCACGCAGACCTATGCGGCGGCGCGGCTGATCGCAACCGGCAAACGTCCGGCCCTGAAGGCCGGGTAGAGGGCGGACGCAGGCGCGGAATTCGACGATCGGGTCAAGTATGCATTTCCCCGGCGGGTGCTGACTATCACCTGGTGAAGTCGTTGTTTTGGGGATATCCGCGCTTCAGCTTCTGAAGCGGCCATATTGTCCGTTGTGGTAGACCAGCGGTTCGCCCGAACCCGTCTGAATGTCGGCAACACGCCCGATGATGATTGCATGACTGTGGCGCTCGATGATGTCCTCCACTTCGCAATCGATGGCGGCGAGTGCGCCGACCAGGATAGAAGCGCCGCTGTGCCGGGCCAGCCATTCTGCGCCTTGATAGCGTTCGACGCCCTTGAGCCCGCCTAGTCCTGCAAATCGTTCGGCAATGGCGCGCTGCTCGGCCGTCAGATAGTTGACGCAAAAATGGCCGTGCTGCTGGATGACTGGCCATGTCGACGAAGTGCGATTGATACTGACGATCATCGCCGGCGGGTCGACCGAAAGGGCCGTCGCCGAGGTGACGGTTGCCCCGGTGCGATCCGCTCCATAGCCGGCGGTGACGACAGACACGCCGCCGGCGACGTTGCGCATCGCGATCTTCAAGCCGGCATGGCCGACTGGCTGGGAGTCGGGGGCAAGCTTGGTGGTCTTCAGGATGTCTGCAGAATTGGCGAAGGCGGTCATTGGGAATGCCTCTTGGAAACGTCCATCTGTTTTCGCAGCCGTAGAAGGCGTTCGGAGCAAATTCTTTCCAAGAGCAACAATGATAATCAGCGGAACCATTGTCAATAAAATTTATAGAGTTTATTGTTTGTGATCGAAGCCCCCACCGAAACTTTCTCGCCTCGGAGAGATCCGCATTGGAGGAGATAATTTTGGCGATGACGCCCATACCTGAAAAAGTGAATGTTCCCTGGTTCCTGCCAACTCACGGGGAAAGCCGCTATCTCGGCACTGCTATCGGCGCACGCAATGTCGACCTCGCCTATCTGAAGCAGGTGGCGCAGGCGGCCGACGCCCTCGGCTATTATGGCGTCCTGCTTCCGACCGGCCGCAGTTGCGAGGACAGCTGGGTGGTTGCCTCGGCTCTGGCGCCTCTTACGGAGAAGCTGCGCTTTCTGATTGCCGTGCGGCCGGGCCTGCTGTCGCCAACGCTCGCCGCGCGCATGACCGCAACGCTCGACCGCCTGTCGAACGGCAGGGTGCTCGTCAATGTGGTCACGGGGGGCGATCCGATCGAAAACAAGGACGACGGCCTTCACCAGTCACACGCCGAGCGCTACGAAGTCACTGAAGAATTTCTCAATGTCTATAAGGCGGTTCTGCGCGGCGAACGCGTGAACTTCCAAGGCAAGCACTTCGACATCGAAGATGGCAGATTGCTTTTCGCGACGCACCAGAGACCCCATCCGCCGCTCTATTTCGGCGGATCGTCCGGCGTTGGCCAGCAGGTCGCGGTCCGTACCATTGACAAATATCTGACATGGGGCGAGCCTCCGGAAGATATAGCGCGAAAAATCGCCGAGGTTCGGGCTCTCGCCGAGGCGGAGGGCAGGGAAGTATTCTTCGGCATCCGCCTCCATGCGATCGTTCGCGAAACGGCCAAGGAAGCCTGGAAGGCAGCGGACGAACTCATTCAATACGTCGATGATGCAACGATTGCTGCGGCACAGAAGGTCTTCGAAAGAATGGACTCCGTTGGCCAGAGCAGGATGAACAGGCTGCACGGCGGGCGGCGCGACAAGCTCGAGGTTAGCCCCAATCTCTGGGCCGGCGTCGGGCTGGTGCGCGGCGGAGCCGGGACTGCGCTTGTCGGCGATCCTGATCAGGTCAAGGCGCGAATGGAAGAATACCGCGAACTTGGCATCGATACCTTTATCCTGTCCGGCTATCCGCATCTTGAGGAAGCCTATCGGTTCGGCGAGCTTGTCCTGCCGCACCTGCCACTCAACCGCCCCGTGAAACCAAGGGACGCCTCGATCAACACCGGGCCCTTCGGCGAGACCATCGCCGGTGACCATCGGCCGACGCTCAAGGTTTCGCAATCATGACCGGCGCTTGGCCCTGCATCGCCATCATCGGCGGCGGTTTTAGCGGCGCCAGGATTGCCGCGAACCTCGCATGCGATCGCGACATGGAGGGATGGCGCATCGCCGTCTTCGAGCCGCGCGAAAAATTGGGCTGCGGTCTTGCCTATGACACCGACGATCCAGCTCATCGCGTCAACGTCCCGGCCGCACGCATGAGCCTCGATCCGGACGATGCCGATCATTTTCTACGCTGGCTTGACGCCCATGGGGAACCGCGCGACGACGCGGGAGCCCTGGCATCCGACGGCCATCTCTACCCGCGCCGCGGCCTCTTCGGTCGTTATGTTGAGGATTCTGTCGCGCCTTTCCTAAGCGAGGGGCGCATCGTCCACTATCGGGAAAGGGTGATCGGAGTGGAACGGACGGGCTCCGCTTGGGAAATCCGCGGCGATGGCGGTACCGAGCTGCGCGCCGATGTGCTGGTGGTGGCGGCGACGCATCCGGCTCCGGAAGCGCCGGCAGGTATCGAGGACGTACTGCGGGGGCACGTCCGCTATGTGCCGGATACGACCGTGCCCGGCGCCTTGACAGCTATCCGGCCAAACGATCGCGTCCTGATCATCGGGACCGGGCTGACGGCCGCCGACGTCATTGCGTCTTTGCGCACTACCGGGCGGACGGGGCCGATAACGGCCTTTTCCCGCCGTGGTCTGCGGTCTCGCGGGCATGCGTGCCAGGCACAGGATCCCTATGGCGATTTCACCTCGCCGCCGGCCGAGTCGGCAACGGAACTGCTTGTCCGCGTGCGCCGTGCGATAGCGAGCGCCGAAGCGGAAGGCTTCACCTGGCATGCAGTTTTCGACGCCCTGCGTGCGCAGGGTGGACAGATCTGGCGCAATCTGCCGGTTGCCGAGCGGCGACGGCTCGTGCAGCGTCTCAGGCCTTTCTGGGACGTCCACCGCTTTCGCGTAGCCCCGCAGATCGATGCGATTGTCAGCGCAGGGCTGCAGTCGGGAGATATCCGTATTCTGGCCGGGACGATCACGCGTATCGAGAGAAACGGCGACGAAATTGCTGTTGCGTTCCGGCGGCGGCGAGCCGGCGGGACGGAGCATTGGAATGTCGATGCGGTCGTGGTCACGACCGGTCCTGCCCACAAATCCGTGCTGAAGAGCCAGAGCTGGCTCGATGCACTCTCGACAGCGGGCTATCTGCAAGCGGATGCGGTCGGCCTCGGCCTTGCTTGCAGTGAGAGCAGCAGAGCCCTGGATCATCAAGGTCGGGAGACCGAGAACCTCTTCATTGCCGGACCGCTCGCCCGCGGAACCTTCGGGGAACTGATGGGCCTGCCGCAGGTCAACGACCACGCCATCTTCGTGGCGGCGCAGGTGGCGGCGCTGGCGCGGGCACGAAAGGCGGCTGCCAATGCAAGAGTTCCCGGCGCCGTTCACCGCGGTTGCCGTCAGGCACCGTGATCGGCTCCCATTGAGCCTGCGAAGTGAGCGGCTTCCGTTGACGCGTATTCTCTGAGCGAAAACCAGATGAGCTTTCGCCAGATCGGGCAGGGATGCAACTTCCGCGGCAATGCCACGAGGCCATATCTTACCTTTTTGCAGTTCTGACATATATTAGGGGATGTTTAATTTCGACGACAGGTAGAGCGGGAAAGCTATCCGCGAGCCCCTCTGCCTGACGAGAACCCCGAGGCTTTGAAGGTGTTCCGAGTCCGCATCCTGGTGTTTGCTCTATTGGCCGCGTTCGCGTTTCCCGTGCCAGTTGCGTATGGAGCTGAGCGTCTTGCGATGGTGCTGCATGTGAACGGCGCCATAAGCCCTGCCACGGCCGAATATGTGACGCGCGGCCTGCAGCGGGCCAATCAGCGCGGCCTATCGCTGGTCATCCTTCAGATGGACACGCCTGGCGGCCTCGACACCTCGATGCGGGATATCATCCGTGCCGTTCTCGACTCGTCGGTGCCGGTCGCCAGTTTCGTGGCGCCAAGCGGCGCGCGGGCGGCGAGCGCCGGCACCTATATCCTCTATGCCAGTCACGTTGCGGCAATGGCGCCGGGAACCAATCTCGGCGCAGCGACGCCGATCGCCATCGGCGGGGGTCTGTTCGGCGGCGACGATGAAGATGGCAAAGATACGCCCGGTGACACAAGCGAGCGCAACGCTGACAAGCGGCCGGCAAATGCCGGCGAGGCGAAACTGATCAACGACGCGGTAGCCTATATCCGCGGGCTTGCGGAGTTGCGCAACCGCAATGCCGACTGGGCGGAACGGGCGGTGCGTGAGGCCGCGAGTCTTTCGTCCGCCGCTGCCGTCCGTGAGAAGGTCATCGATTTCACAGCCGTCACCGTCGGCGACCTCTTGAAGCAGGCCCATGGCCGCACGGTCCGGGTCGGCCAGATGGATATTAAACTCGACACGGCTGAGCTCCGGGTTGAGGATGTTCTGCCGGACTGGAGAACCCGTCTGCTTTCGGTCATCACCGATCCGAACGTCGCCCTTCTTCTTATGATCGTCGGCATCTATGGTCTGATCTTCGAGTTCCTGACGCCCGGAACGGTGGTGCCGGGAACAGTCGGAGGCATCTGCCTGTTGCTCGGCCTCTATGCGCTGGCGGTGCTGCCGGTCAGCTACGCCGGCTTGGCGTTGATCCTTCTTGGAGCGGGATTGCTGGTGGCCGAAGCACATGCGCCATCCTTCGGAGTCCTTGGTCTCGGCGGTGGGGTCGCGCTCGTTTTGGGTGCGGCCATCCTATTCGACACGGACATACCGGGCCTGCAGGTATCCTGGCCGGTTCTGAGTGGCGTTGCGATCGCCAGCTTGGCTTTCAGCCTGCTCGTCGCGCGTCTCGCGTTCGTCTCGCGCCGCCATGAGGTCGTGACCGGTGCGGAGCAGATGATCGGCATTTCCGGCAAGGTCGACAGTTGGGCGGGTCCCGCCGGATATGTCATCGCCCATGGGGAACGCTGGAAGGCGGTCAGCGATGAACCGCTGGCCGCCGGAGAGGATGTGATGGTTGTCGGTCGAGACGGCTTGACGCTCGAAGTCGCGCGCAGGGCGCAACGGACTTTAGGGAAAGGGAAAAAGTGATGGCCCTATTTGGAAGTCTTGTCCCGCTTATCGCGGCGCTTCTGCTGCTGTTGATCATCATCGCCTATGCGATCCGTATCCTGAGGGAATACGAGCGCGGCGTCGTTTTCACCCTGGGTCGCTTCACCGGGGTGAAGGGACCCGGCTTGATCCTGCTCGTTCCCTATGTGCAGCAGATGGTGCGCGTCGATCTCCGAACCCGGGTTCTCGACGTGCCAAGCCAGGATGTGATTTCCCACGACAACGTCTCCGTGCGCGTCAGCGCGGTCATTTACTTCAGAGTGATCGATGCGGAGAAGTCGACCATCCAGGTCGAGGACTTCATGATGGCGACCAGCCAGCTTGCGCAGACTACGTTGCGTTCGGTGCTCGGCAAGCACGATCTCGACGAGATGCTGGCGGAGCGCGACAGGCTCAATGACGACATCCAGAAGATCCTCGACGTTCAGACCGATGCATGGGGCATCAAGGTCGCCACGGTCGAGATCAAGCACGTCGATATCAACGAGTCGATGATCCGGGCAATCGCTCGACAGGCGGAGGCGGAACGCGAGCGGCGCGCAAAGGTCATCAATGCCGAGGGCGAGCAGCAGGCGGCGGCGAAATTACTTGAAGCGGCCCAAATCCTGGCGCGGCAGCCGCAGGCAATGCAATTGCGTTATCTCAGCACGCTGAACGTCATCGCCGGCGAAAAGAACTCGACCATCATATTCCCGTTCCCTATGGAGCTTGCCAACATCATAGCGGCAACGACCGGTCGCCCGCCCGAGTAGCAATCCTGGAGCGGAGAGGCGGCGGGGCGGGGTGGCGGCGAGTCGGCTGCCGCGAGCGGCGTCACATGGCCAACTTCGTCGCGACGCGCTCGGTTAGTTCTTCCTGCTCGTCGCGCGTGCATTTTGCCGCTTCGGTCGCCAGATGCGCGCCCATCCGCGCAAGGCGCTTGGTCTCATCGGAATAGTCTTGGAGGGCATTGCGCCAGAAGCTGCAATAAAGATCGAAGCTGTCGCGCGCATAGTCTGATGCGAGAAGATCCCGCCAGAGCTGAAGATGCTGCTGGCTGCGGTTCTGCATGAAACTCAGCGCCTCGACCTGATAACCCAACATCGTTTGCAACACCGTCGACTGGATGCGCGCCGTCGACAGCAACAACATTCGACCCTCGGCGGCCATCGGCCATCGTGGCAACATGGTTGGAGAAAACGTCTCGGTGATCTTTCTGGGCATGAAAGCAACTCCGGTTTACGCCGCTTCTCGTTGCCCTTGCGGCAACCGAAAATGACGACGGATCGCGTCGCACCACAGCGCCCTGCGTCTTTTCAGACGCGCAAAAGTCGCTGTAGCACTTTGAATTGCTGCATGTTTTTATCCTTAAATCCGCTTCGGATGAAGGAAACATGCAGTAGGAGTTTACCGGGCACCTCCGCGGCAGATTTGGAAACGAGGGCTCAGTCGCCGGGACGCTCTTGAGCTTACGTCGATATTGGTGCGCTCATGCGAAGCTAGAGTAAAACATATGGAACGCTCTATAAAGCCTTGATTCCTGTTCGTCAGGGAAATCGCCGAGCAAGAGTGCGTCGCCGTTGTTTGGTCAGCGAGACGCGGTTCGGCTACCGCGTGGGCGTCACGGCGCCAACACGGCGGCGCCGTTCAGCCGGCCGGCACGAAGGTCTTCGAGAGCGACGTTCGCTTTTTCAAGCGGATAGACCGCCGTGCGGGTGCGCACGCCAACCTCTGCGGCGATGGCAAGGAACTCGCGGGCGTCCTCACGCGTGAGGTTCGCGACGGAAAGAAGGTCGCGTTCGCCCCAAAGCACCGCATAGGGCATGGCAGGAATGTCGCTCATGTGGATGCCGCCGCAGACGACCCGTCCGCCTTTGCGCACCGCCTTGAGGGCGGGCGGCACAAGCTCTCCGACCGGGGCAAAAATAATTGCCGCGTCCAGGGGCTCCGGTGGCGGTTCGTCCGATGCGCCCGCCCAGACCGCGCCGAGATCGAGGGCGAAGGCCTGCGCCGCCGCGTCTCCGGGGCGGGTAAAGGCGTAGATCTGTCTCCCTTGCCACACGCAGACCTGGGTGATGATGTGGGCGGCGGCACCGAAACCGTAAAGCCCGATCTTCCGGTCGTCGCCGGCTCGCTTTAATGAACGCCAGCCGATGAGCCCCGCGCATAGCAGAGGCGCGAGCGACACGGGATCGCCGGCGGGGTCGAGATCAAAGGCATAATCGGCGTCCGCGATGACATCCGTGGCGAAGCCGCCGTCGCGGGTATAGCCGGTGAATAGCGGGTCGTTGCAGAGATTCTCCGCATTCGAGCGGCAATAGAAGCATGTTCCGCAGGTATGGCCGAGCCACGGCACGCCCACGCGGCGGCCGATCCTCGTCGGATCCACACCGGCGCCGATCGCCTCGACGATGCCGACGATCTCGTGCCCGGGAACGAGCGGCAGCTTCGGTTGCGGCAGATCCCCATTGACAACGTGCAGATCGGTGCGACAGACGGCGCAGGCCTCGACCCTCAGCCGAATCTGGCCGGCGAGCGGAGCCGGAAGCGGCCGTTCGACCTCGACCAGCGGCCTTCCAATTTCTTCAAGAACCATCGCCCGCATCGCTGCCAGCCTGTTTTTCGGCAAACTTTGTTGAAGCTGCCATGCCATTCGAAACCAAGAGCGTCGATGATATCCTGTCGAGCCGGCTTCAGGAATCGAAGGATCGCAAATGCCGAAGAAAAGTGCGGGCATTCTGCTTTACAAACACGAGGCGGGTGTCCTCTTCGTTTTGCTCGTTCATCCTGGCGGTCCTTTCTGGAGCAACAGAGACCTTGGCGCATGGTCGATCCCGAAAGGTGAATACGAGCCCGACGAGGAGCCTGAAGCGGCTGCCCGGCGTGAATTTCTGGAGGAGACCGGTATCGCAGTGACGGGGGACCTGGAGCTCCTTGGCGAACTGCGCCAGAAAAGCGGCAAGCTGGTCACGGCCTATGCGAGCGAGAGCGATTTCGACGTCGCGAGTATCCGGAGCAATGTGTTTGAAATGGAATGGCCACCGCACAGCGGGCAGGTACAATCCTTTCCCGAGGTTGATCGCGCGGCATGGTTCATATTGCAGGACGCGCGCGAGAAGATAAATACCTCGCAGCGGCCATTTCTCGATCGCCTAGACGCATTGCGCCGCAAGAGCTCGGCGTCCTGAACCGAGCGACCTCAAGCAACTTCGGCAGCCGCTGCGGCTTCATCCTTTTCGATCGAGGTCTGCCCGCTGCGCCGACTGGGCTCCGCACGGATGCCCGGTACGATCTCGACGCGCAGGCCGTGATTTTCCAGCCTTGTAATTGCCTCAGTCGTGCCGGCATCGATGCTCGGGTCTCCCGATTGGAGGCGCACCACGCGTTTTCCCGCTTTGGCGAGAGCCACCATCATATTGTGGCTATCGTCGTGCGAACCATCCCTGCGCCCTGCGTCCGGTCGGATAAGGATGCGCTTTGCCTCCCGCCGGGCCAGTTCCAGCACGTCGTCCGAAATCAGCCCGTCAAAAAGGATGACGTCGGCCGCCTGCAGCGCCCGAACGGCCTTGAGCGTTAGGAGCTCCGCGTCGCCCGGACCTGCGCCGACGATCGTGACGCGGCCGATGGCGGGAAGGGGCGTCGAGAGACGATCCATCTCCCCCATCAGCCGCGTCTCGACACCCTCCTCCGGTGTCTCCAGAAAAGCCCGATCGGCGAAACGCTCCCAGAATACGCGGCGTGCGGCACCCGCTTTCAAGTGGCTATTCACGCGCTCGCGGATCGCCCGTGCGATTGTTGCCCAATGCTTGACCGCCGGCGGCAACAAGGTCTCGATCCTACGGCGGATCGCCTGCGCGAGGATCGGCGCAGCGCCGTCGGTCGAGATCGCTACGACGACCGGGGACCGATTGACGATCGATCCGAACTGAAACTGGCAAAACGCAGGCCTGTCGATGACATTGACGGCAACACCTGCCGCGCGCGCCGCTTCGAAAAAGGCTTGCGCGTCTCGATCGTCCTCGCAATCCCCGATCGCCATGGCCGCACCATGAAAAATGCCGTCATGCCAGACGGCGTCATGATGAATGAAACGACCGCAGGCATGCGCGCCACCCCGCGCAATCAGGCCTAGAAAGGTGTCACTGAGATCGGCGCGCGGAGCATAAACATGAACCTCTGCCCCGCAGGCCGCCAGCAGCTCGGCCTTCCACGCCGCCGCATCGCTGCCGCCAGCAATCACGACGGGTTTGCGACTTAGGGGCCAGAAAAGGGGCAGTGTCGCGAGCGCGGCTACGCGCTGCGGCTGTGGCCTAGAGAGCGTATCACTCAGCGGCCGCGGCAAGACATCCATTGATGATCCCCCTGATTTCGGAGCGGCAGGAGCCGCAATTGGTGCCGGCACTGAGCCTCTGGCCGACCGCTTCGACACTGTGGCATCCGTCGCGGATGGCGGCGGTGATCTGGTTGACGCCGACGCTGAAGCACGAACAGACGGTGGCGCCCGGATCCGGCTTGTCGGCACCGGGACGGCCGGCGGCGACGGCGAAGCGTTTGCTGAGATCGGCATGTGGAACCGCGAGCTGCGACACGGCCCAACTGCGCGCGACGGCGACGGGGCGGGGCGAAAGGAAAAGGGCGGCAAAAAGCCTCTCACCTTCGAAGAAGGCGAGGCGGAACTCGCCTGATTGCCGGTCGGTATAGCCGATCGGCTCGATGCCGCCCGGAATGGAGAAGGCTTGCCGGCACCAGTCGATCCAATTGTCCTGTGCGCCATCGAAGGCGAGCTCCGCTCGCCATCCGGCCTCGGCCTTCGCGATCGCCCAATAGACTGCTTGAAGCTTACGGGGCTTTGCCGTCGACACAGCGAAGCCGTAGGTCCGGGCTGCGAAACGGGCGGCCTTTACCGCGACGTTTTTCGAGGCGGGTTGGCCGGAGAAAGGATCGGTGATCGGCGGCACCAGTGCGTCGATGCGCGCTTTCGAGGCGAACTGATCGTTCCAGTGCATAGCCGCGAAGAGGTTGCCCGGCGCCTGGCGCGCGGTGACGAGCGCGCGGACGATCACCGTACCACAGGGGCTCTCGATTCGCACGAGGTCGGCATCCGCTACGCCGATTGTCTGTGCGTCGCTCGGATGAATTTCGACGAAGGGCTCAGCGATGTGGGCGGAGAGCCGCGCGCTCTTTCCGGTGCGGGTCATTGTATGCCAGTGGTCGCGCACCCTTCCGGTGTTGAGCGTGAAAGGGAGGGCGTCATCGGCGAGTCTGGCCTTCGGCGCCTGCACCGGGACAAAGCAAGCGCGGCCGTCCGGATGATAGAAGCGGCCGTCGGCGAAGAAGCGTCCTTCCTGCGGCGCCGTTTCCTTAGGCTGCGGCCACTGGAAAGGCTCAAGACAGTCATAGGCCGCTCGATCGATCGACGCATGAGCACCGATATCGAAATCGCGGCGGCCATCATTCTCGAAGCCGGAAAGCGCGGCGTGTTCGGCGAAGATTTCGGCTGAAGACGCATGGCCGAAAGCCTCCGAAAAGCCCATCCGCCGAGCGACTTCCGCCAGCTGCCACCAGTCGGCGCTCGCCTCTTCCGGCGCATCGAGAAAGGCGCGCTGACGCGAGATACGTCGTTCGGAATTGGTGACGGTGCCGTCCTTCTCGCCCCAGCCGAGCGATGGCAGCAGCACGTGCGCATGACGGGTCGTGTCGGTGTCGCGCAAAATGTCGGAGACGACGACGAAGGGGCAGGCCTTGAGTGCCGCTTCGACCACGTCGGCATCGGGCATGGAAACGACCGGGTTCGTCGCCATGATCCAGAGCGCCTTGATCCGCCCGTCGGCAACGGCTCGGAACATGTCGACTGCCTTGAGGCCCGGCTTGCTCGCCACCGCTGGCGCACCCCAGAAGCGTCGCACCTGATCTCGGTGCAGTGATTTTTCGATATCCATATGGGCGGCAAGCATGTTCGCAAGCCCGCCCACTTCACGTCCGCCCATGGCATTGGGCTGACCGGTCAGCGAGAACGGCCCCATGCCCGGCCGGCCGATACGGCCGGTTGCCAAGTGACAGTTGATGATGGCGTTGACCTTGTCCGTTCCGGCGGATGACTGGTTGACGCCCTGGCTGTAGCAGGTGACGACCTTTTCCGTCGTTTCGAACAGCCGGAAGAAATCGCGCAACTGCTTTTGCGCAAGGCCGGTTGCTGCCGAAAGTCCATCGAGGTTCAGGGCAGAGGCGGCGGCAAAGGCCTCGGCAAACCCTGTTGTGTGTGCCGAAACATAATTCTGATCGATGGCGCCGCTGGTTGTCAGATGGACAAGCAGGCCGTTGAAGAGGGCAACGTCCCCATCGGGCGCGATTGCCAGATGCATATCGGCGATGTCCGCCGTCATCGTCTGGCGCGGATCGATGACGACCACCTTCATTTCCGGACGGCTGGCCTTTGCCGCCGCAAGGCGCTGATAGAGGACCGGATGGCACCAGGCGAGGTTGGAGCCCGTTAGCACGACGAGATCGGCCAGCTCCAGGTCCTCATACATGCCCGGCACCGTATCGGAGCCGAAGGCGCGGCGGTGGCCGGCGACCGAGGACGACATGCAAAGGCGCGAATTGGTGTCGATATTGGCCGAGCCGATGAACCCTTTCATCAGCTTGTTGGCGACGTAGTAATCTTCGGTCAGCAATTGCCCCGACACGTAGAAGGCAACCGAATCCGGGCCGTGCTCGGCGATGCTTTGCAAAAAACGCTCGGCCACGAGCTCAAGCGCTTCGTTCCAGCCTGCACGGCGGCCGCCGATCTCCGGATGGAGGAGGCGGCCGTCGAGATCGAGGGTCTCGGCAAGCGCCGAGCCCTTGGAGCAGAGCCGGCCGAAATTGGCCGGATGCTCGGGATCACCCTTGACGCTAACCGCGCCGTCATCGTCCACACGGGCGATGACACCGCAGCCGACGCCGCAATAGGGGCAGGTGGTCTTGACCTCGCACGCCATCTTTATTCCGCCGCTGCCAATGCTAGGCTTTCAAGCGCGATGAAAAGCGCACCCTTGTCGTTGCGCACCGGGATGGTGCGCACCTCGCCTTGGTCGGCGCCGAGGGCCTTGCCTGTTTCGAGCGAAATGACCCAATTGTGCAGCGGGCAGGTGACGGCAGTGCCATGCACGATGCCTTGGGAAAGCGGCCCGCCTTTGTGCGGGCAGTGGTCCTCGATCGCGAAGACGTCGTTTTCGGCGGTCCGGAAGACGGCGATCTTGCCGATCGGCGTCTTGACGCAACGCGCGCCACGCAGCGGGATTTCGCTGATGTCGCCAATAGCAATCCAGTTCATCGTCATCGTTTCACTCCGCTGCCTGGTTGAACTCGACCGTCGCCATCGGCCGGAACTCATGTTTGTCCTTGCCAGAGACACGCTCCGACCAGGGATCGACCTGAGCGAACTTCTGGCTGAAGACGAAGCGGTCGAAATAGGTCTTGCGCTTCTCGGCATCCTCCATGATCTGCCGGCGGATCTCGTCGAGGCCGACGCGTTTTGCCCATTTGTAGATGCGTTCGAGATAGCGGGCCTGCTCGCGATACATCTGCGTCAGCGCCACGATATGCTCCAGCGCCTCGTCCTCGGTCTTGACCAGCCCGAGAACTTCGGTGCCCTTGATGTCAAGGCCGGCGGCCCCGGCGAAATGGATCTCGTAGCCGGAATCGACGCAGATGACGCCGACGTCCTTGCAGGTCGCTTCGGCACAGTTGCGTGGGCAGCCGGAGACGGCCATCTTCACCTTTGCTGGCGTCCAAGAACCCCACATGAACTTCTCGATGCGGATGCCGAGACCGGTCGAGTCCTGCGTGCCGAAACGGCACCATTGGGAGCCGACGCAAGTCTTCACCGTTCTAAGGCCCTTGGCGTAGGCTTGGCCGGAGACGAAGCCGGCCTGGCCGAGATCGGCCCAGACAGCGGGCAGATCCTCCTTCTCGATGCCGAGCAGGTCGATACGCTGGCCGCCGGTGACCTTGACCAGCGGCACGTTGAACTTGTCGACGACATCGGCGATGGCGCGCAGTTCCTTGGAATTGGTGACCCCGCCCCACATGCGCGGTACGACCGAATAGGTGCCGTCCTTCTGGATGTTGGCGTGGACGCGTTCATTGATGAAGCGCGATTGGTAGTCGTCGGCATATTCGTCCGGCCAGTCGCAGACGAGATAGTAGTTGAGCGCCGGGCGACATTTGGCGCAGCCGCAGGAGGTCTTCCACTCGAGTTCCTGCATGACGGCGGGGATGGTCTTCAGCTTCTTCGCCTTGATCAGACGGCGCACGTCGTCATGGCCGAGCTCGGTACAGGTGCACATCGGCTGCACGGCGGCGGGATTGTAGGCATCGCCGAGGGTCAGCGACATCAGTTGCTCGACGAGACCGGTGCAGGAGCCGCAGGAGGCCGATGCTTTCGTGTGGGCGCGCACATCGTCAAGCGAAGTCAGCCCCTTGCCGGTAATCGCCCCGACGATCTTGCCCTTGCAGACGCCGTTGCAGCCGCAGATTTCCGCATCATCCGGCAAGGCTGCAACGGCCGCCATAGGGTCCAGCGGGGATCCTCCCTGATAGGCCTGGCCGAAAATCAGAGTGTCGCGCATTTCGGAGATGTCGGTGCCGCGCTTCAACAGATCGTTGAACCAAGCGCCGTCGCCGGTCTCGCCGTAGAGCACCGTGCCGATGATGCGGTTGTCCTTGAGGACGAGCCGCTTGTAGATGCCGGCCGTGGCATCGCGCAGCACGATCTCCTCGCGCCCCTCGCCATCGGCGAAATCGCCGACCGAATAGAGGTTGATCCCGGTGACCTTCAGCTTCGTCGGCGTATCGGAATGGACGAAGGCGGCGCTGCGGTCTCCGGCAAGGTGGGCGGCCGCAACTCGTGCCATTTCATAGAGCGGCGCGACGAGGCCGTAGACCATGCCTCCGACTTCGGCGCACTCGCCGAGCGCCATGATATCCCCGTCGGACGTCTGCATGCCGGCGTCGACGACGATGCCGCGGTTGATGGCGAGCCCCGCCTCCTTGGCAAGACCGACATTCGGCCTGATGCCGACCGCCATCACGACCAATGTCGCCGGAATGATCCGGCCGTCATCGAGCTCGATACCCTCGACCTTGCTCTCGCCAACGATCCGCTTGGTATTCGCCTTGGTAATGACCTTGATGCCGCGCTCCTCGACCGCCTTCTGCAGCAGGTAGCCGGCAGCTGGATCGAGCTGGCGCTCCATCAGGGTCGGCATGACGTGCAGCACGGTGACGTCCATGCCGCGCGCCTTTAGGCCGGCTGCCGCTTCGAGCCCGAGCAGACCGCCACCGATGACGATCGCCTTTTCGCGCGACTGGGCTGCAAGCAGCATCGCCTGCACGTCATCGAGATCGCGATAGGTGATGACGCCGCGCAGGTCCTTACCCGGAACGGGAATAATGAAGGGCACCGAACCGGTGGCGATCACCAGCTTGTCGTAGCTTTCCGTAACGCCATGGTCGGAGGTGACCGTCTTCGCGTCCCGATCGATCGCAACAATCTTATGGCCCTTATAAAGGGTGATGCCGTGCTGGATGTACCAGCCGTCGCCATGAATGACGATCTGCTCATAGGTTTTTTCGCCGGAAAGCACCGGCGAGAGCAGGATGCGGTCGTAGTTGACACGCGGCTCGGCGTTGAAGATCGTGACGTCATAGTGCCCGGGCGCTTTTTCGAAAAGTTCTTCGAGCATGCGGCCTGGCGCCATGCCGTTGCCGATGATGACGAGTTTTTCTGGGGTATTTTCAGCCATTGGGGATCACTCCGCAGCTTCGACGAAGCGGTGGCGCTCGTAGAGGAACTTGAGCACCGCCTCGCGGCATTTCAGGTAGGTTCGGTCGGAAGCGAGCTCGATGCGCCGCCGCGGGCGTACAAGCGGCACATCGAGGATTTCTCCGATCCGGGCGGATGGGCCGTTGGTCATCATGACGATCCGGTCGGAGAGAAGGACGGCCTCGTCAACATCGTGCGTGATCATCAGCACCGTGTTGCCAAGCGTGGCGTGGATCTGCATGACCTGGTCCTGCAGATGGGCGCGCGTGAGCGCATCGAGCGCGCCGAAGGGCTCGTCGAGCAGGAGCACTTTCGGTTCCATGGCGAGCGCCCGGGCAATGCCGACGCGCTGCTTCATGCCGCCGGAGATTTCGGAGGGGCGCTTGTCCGCCGCATGCGCCATCTGGACGAGCTCGAGATTGCGCATCGTCCAGTCATGACGCTCCTGCTTGTTGCGGATCCTCGAAAACACCTTGTCCACGGCCAGCCGGACGTTCTCGTAGACCGTCAGCCACGGCAGCAGCGAGTGGTTCTGGAAGACGACCGCGCGGTCCGGCCCCGGCTCGTCGACCACTTTGCCGTCGAGTAGGACGACACCGGTCGTCGCCTGCGTCAGGCCGGCGACGATGTTGAGGAGTGTCGACTTGCCGCAGCCGGAGTGGCCGATGATCGAGATGAATTGGCCCTTGTCGACTGTAAGGGAGATCTGTTTGAGAACCTCGGTGCGCGTGCCGCCGCGTTCGAAGCTCTTGTCCAGGAGTTCAAGCGAAAGATAGCTCTTGGTCATGGGGCTTCCCTCTTCAAGCGTTTGCCGTGCCGCGGGTGATGGCGCGGCCGATGAGTGCGATGACGCGGTCGAGGAGAAAGCCGACAATGCCGACATAGATCAGCGCCACGATGATGTCGCTGATCAGCGACGAGTTCCACGCATCCCAGATGAAGAAGCCGATTCCAACGCCGCCAATCAGCATTTCGGCGGCAACGATCGCGAGCCACGAGAGGCCGATCCCGATCCGCAGGCCGGTGAAGATGTACGGCGCGGCAGCCGGCAGCATGATCTTGCCGAAATACTCGAAGCCGTTCAGCCGCAGCACCTTGGCGACGTTCTGGTAGTCCTGCGGAATGTTGCGGATACCAACCGCGGTGTTGATGATGATCGGCCAGATCGCCGTGATGAAGATGACGAAGATCGCCGAAGGATTGCCGTCCTGGAAGGCTGCGAGCGAGAGCGGCAGCCAAGCGAGCGGCGGCACCGTGCGAAGCACCTGGAAGATCGGATCGAGGCCGCGCATCGCCAGCGCGCTTTGACCGACCAGCACACCGAGGGCGATGCCGACCACCGCAGCCATGGCGTAACCGAGGGCCACGCGCTGCAGGCTGGCAAAGACGTGCCAGAACAGACCTTGGTCAACCCCCTGGCCGATATAGAAGGGATGCACGATCAGTTCCCAGCTTTCCTCAAGGACGCGCGTTGGCGCCGGCAGGCTCGACTCCGGCGACGAACAGATGAGCTGCCAGGCGAGAAGGAAAAGGCTCAACGTGACGAGAAGCGGGAGGAGGTTCGCGGCTGCCGTGGAGAAAAGGCGCGACAAGCGGCCATCGATGCTCGGCCTCACTGTGCGCGTGAGGGCGATGACGTGCGCCGATGGCTGGTGCGTCGTCTGCGGTTTGAGCTTGAGATTGGTGACGGACATGCCGTTCTCCTAGGGTTCGGGTCGAACGGCAGCCGGGCGAGCCGCCGGCTGCCGTAACAAGCGTCAGGCGATGCGGCTGATGGCGAGGCTCTTCAGATATGCTTCCGGGTTGGCGGCATCGAAGACCTTGCCATCGAAGAAGGTCTCGGGGCCGCGCGAGGTGGAGGTCGGAACGTCGGAGACGCCGAGCTCCTTTGCGGCCTCACGCCAGATGTCCTCGCGGTTCACCTTGGCTATCAGCCCCTTGATGTCCGTATCCGGCGCGAACTTGCCCCAGCGGATGTTCTCGGTCAGGAACCACGCGTCGTGGTTCTGGAAGGGATAGGAGGCGTGGTCGCGCCAGAATTTCATGAAATGCGGGCTGTTCTCTACGACCTTGCCGTTGCCGTAGTCGTATTCGCCCTTGAGCCGATCGACGATGTCTTTGGCGGGCACGTTGAACCAGCTGCGCTTGCCAACGAGCTTTGCCAATTCGTCCTTGTTGGCCATGTCGTCGCACCATTGCGCGGCTTCCTGTACGGCCATCATGAGCGCCTTTGCTGCGCGCGGGTTCTTTTCCACCCAGTCGGCGCGCATCGCGAAGGATTTTTCCGGATGCTTGGCCCAGATCTCGGCGGTGTTGACGGCGGTGTAGCCGATCTTTTGGTTGACGAGCTGCTCGTTCCACGGCTCCCCGACGCAGAAACAGTCCATGGTACCGACCTTCATGTTGGCGACCATCTGCGGCGGCGGGACGACAATGGTTTCGACGTCGCTGTCCGGGTCGATGCCGCCGGCCGCAAGCCAGTAGCGGATCCAGAGATCATGCGTGCCGCCGGGGAACGTCATTGCCACCTTTGCAGCGGCGCCTTCGGCCTTTTTCTTGGCAAAGGTTTCCTTCAAGACGGAGGCGTCGAGGCCCACTTTCAGATCGGCATATGCGGAGCCTACCGAGATCGCCTGGGCATCGAGATTGAGGCGGGCAAGGATGACCATCGGCAGCGGCTGATTGTTCTGCGTCACCTTGCCGGTGGAGATGAGATAGGGCATCGGCGTCAGGATGTGGGCGCCGTCGATGCCGGCGCCGGCCGAGCCCAGCACCAGGTTGTCACGGGTCGTGCCCCAGGAGGCCTGCTTCACAACGTCGACTTCGGTCATGCCGTATTTGTCGAAGAACCCCTTTTCCTTGGCGATGATCAGCGGGGCGGAATCGGTGAGCGCGATGAAGCCGAGAACGGCCTTTGCCGTCTCCGGGCCGGCGGTCTGGGCGAAGGCTCCCGATGGAAATGCCGTTTTCATTGCTCCGACCATCGCGGCCGTCGCGGTCGTCTTCAGCAGGCTGCGGCGGGTGAGGCCGGTCGAAATCTTGGTCATGCGCAGGTTCCCTCTGCTGGTGGCCGGTGAAGCCGGACACAAAAAAACGCCGCTCGGAAATCGCGCTCCGGGATTGGGAGGAATCCCGTGGAGGCAAAGACCTTGCGACGTCGGTGTCTTCGGCAAGCGCTTCTATGGCGCTTGAGCTCGCTTCAATCGCCGTTGACCGAAGCAATTTTAGAAAAGCAAGCGGCGTGCCAGTTTTGAAACGTCTTGACTATGCATTTGAACTAAAAAGGATAAAGCGCAATATCGCGATTGTGCCTTATAAATAACCACTGCCGATGTGTGATGAATAATTGTGCGCTGCGGTATTTAGCGTCTCTTTCATGCTGCTTAAACAAGCAGCACGAGGTCACCGTCAGATATCTTCGAGCGACAGCGGGGGGCGGCCTGTCGCTTTGACCGGGAACGCCTCGATATATTCCTCCATCCGCTTCGGATCGAAGATGTGGCCGTCCAGGAAGTGGTCGCCGGCTGCTGTGCCTTGCGGGCCGATGTCCGCCTCCGCCGCGGCTGCATCCGCCCCGAGTGCCTGACGATAGAGATCAGGACGATAAGCGGAGATGCATGCCTCCATTCCCGACGCAGACAGAGACGCCTGTCCCCAGCGTACCATTTGACTGTAGGTCCAGAGTGCTTGGCTAGGACGCGGGAAGTTGGCGAAGCCGGAGTGAAAGACAAAATAGTTCTCGATGATCCGCTGATTGCCGTGGGGATCAACGGTGAATTCGCCCGCGAGAACCCTGCGGATAATGTCGACGGGTGCCGCCACATAGCGCGGTTCTGCGAGAAGCTCCGCGAGCGCGTTGCGATTTTCCGGCGCGTCGCACCAGCGGGCAGCGCGGTCCAGAGCAACGATCAGCCGCGATACGGTTTCCGGGTTGTTCTCCGCCCATTCGGGCCGCATGCCGATCACTTTTTCCGGTGCGGATGGCCATATGTCCTGCTTGGTCGCGACGATGCGGCCGACGCCTCGCTCCGAGGCGACCATGTTCCAAGGGGCGCCGACGCAGAAGCCGTCGATGGCTCCGGCCGCCAACGCATCGGAAGTCATCGGCGGCGGCACGACCACCAGCTTGACGTCGCGGTCCGGATCGATGCCGCCGGCGGCGAGCCAGTAGCGAAATTCATAGTTATGCGACGAGAAGGGGTAGGTAACGCCGAGCGTCAGGCGCGGTTTGCCGGCTGCCTGCGCGCGGCGAATGACCGCCGCCAAGGCCCTCGCATTCGCAAGCGCGCCCTCTCTCCCCGTCAACTCGCCCTCGTTTTGCATCTGACCGTAGAGCCGGGTTGACAAGGTGATCGCATTGCCGCCGCGCCCAAGCGAAAAGGGAGTGATCGTTGGCGACGGATTGGAGCCGAGGCCGAGCATCGCGGCGACGGGCATCGGCGAGAGCATGTGCGCGATGTCGAACTGGCGAAAGGCAAGACGGTCGCGGACGTTCGCCCAGGAGACGTCCTTCACGAGATGGAGCGCGATGCCCTCTCTCTGCGCGAAGCCGAATTCCGCGGCCGCGATCAACACGGCCGCATCGACGAGCGGAATGAAGCCGGCGCGCACCGTGCGCGCACCCTCATGACCGAGACTTACCGTCCCGGGCTGAGCCTCGCCAGCGGAGAGCTTCTTGCTTTTGAACCTGTCGATATCCGTCAATATGTTCACTCCGGTGTCTCCCGACGTGCTGCCCGGCAAAGGCGGCGCGCGTCGTTCATCGAATCAGCAATCCGGCGGCGGTCACCACGCTTTGTGCGATCTCCGATATCTTCTTCTTCTCGTTCATCGCGGTCTGGCGCAGCAGCGTGAATGCCTCCTCTTCGGAGAGCCCACGCATTTTCATGAGAATGCCCTTGGCGCGTTCGACGAGCTTGCGTTCTTCGAGTGCGGACTTCGCGTCGGCGAGTTCACGCTGCAATCGGCTGAAGGCATTGAAGCGGCTGACGGCCATGTCGAGGATCGGCTTGACGCGCTCTTTCTTGAGCCCGTCGACGATGTAGGCGGAGACGCCGGCCTCGACGGCGGCCTCGATGGACGCCGTATCCGAGCGATCGACGAACATGGCGATCGGCCGGCCGACGGTTCGCGTCAGTTGGAACAGGTGCTCCATCATGTCCCGGTTGGGATTTTCGATATCGATGACGATCACGTCCGGCCGAAGGGTCTCGATGATCCGGGCGACCCCCTGCACTTCATGAATGACCGTGACCTTGCCATGCCCGGCTTCACGCAAACCTTCCTCGATAATCGAGGCGCGGATGGCGTTTTCGTCAATCACAAGGATGGTGAGGTCCCGGTAGGTCATGGCGTATCATGATGCAGTGCAGCAAGTTTCGCAATACGGTTGCCTAAAATATCCTCGTTTCGTCACTCTGCCTGCATTTGAGGCACTTACTGCAGGCCCGCCATTGAGAGTGAGGCAGGCCGCAGGACCCATTAGCTGCCCGTCTTGCTCTTAGCCGGACGCCTCGCGCTGACCAAGCAACGTTTTCCAAAGGCTGGTCGAATGGAACTCCCATTCTCGGTTTGGAGCCCGTCTTTGGCAAGGCCGGCCGCGCAGCGCGTCGAGAAGTTCAAGCGCGTCCGCACGCTTCTGATCGACATATTGCGCGCGCAGCTTTGCCGTTAACGCCGCCTTGTCGCAGTCCCTTGCAAGCCGCGCGCAAGCAACGATCGCCGGCCATGTGCGCTCCTTGTAAAAAAGTGCAGTGGCCGATTGCTCTATCCGCTCGGCATCGGTGGCAGCGAGAGACAGTTGTCGGGTAAGACCAAGAAGCGTCGCCCGAACATTGACGAGGGGAATGGTCAGCGGCGCGTACCTGAGCTCCTTCGGCGCATGGAGCAGCGCCACGTCCGAATCATCCACGATCTCGCCTGCGGCGTATTGGCGATATATCTCGCCCACCCCGATCATTCCGAAGGCCGCGCATTCAGCCGCGCGCAAGGCGCCCATGCTGGCTGCGCCAAAGACCTCTGCACCCTCCGACAAGGCGAAGAGTATCTCCTTGTGCCAGACGGGCGCGGCATATTCGAAATTGCCGTCGATGAGGCCGATCGCCGTTGCACCGCCGCGCACGGCGCGAAGAATGTCGCCTTGCATGGCAGGCGGACGGATCACGAAAGGCTCGCCGGCCATCTGCACGGCATCGGGGATGGTCGGACCGACGAACACGACCTTCATGGAGCCTCCAGTGCGCGTGTGAGTGCACTGCTTGCAATGGCCTCCACGTCATTGAAGACGCGCAGCGCCACGCGACTCAAGCGGTCATCGCTCGCAACAAAGCAATTCCCTTGCTAGCCGTGCAGAGGCTCGGCGCGGCGGGCACCGGAAGGGATACTGGTCTGCTCTGTCTCCGGAGCATGCGCCATAGCTGCGACAAGTGAGATGATCTTCTTCCGCAAGACCGGGTCCGCAATCTTCAGGAAAGCCCTGTTGAGGGCGATGCCCTCCTTCGAGGCAACGAAAGACGAAATTTCCTGCGACTCGTGGACGTCGCCCGCGTCGCGCGACAGAGGCTTGTTTTCATCCTGCTGAAAGAAAAAGCTCGGATGGACCCCCAGGATATCGGCAATCGCCTGTAGCCGGCTCGCGCCGATGCGATTCGTGCCTTTTTCGTATTTCTGCACCTGCTGAAAGGTGATGCCCAGGCCATCGGCCAGCTTTTCCTGGCTTAACCCGACCATCAGTCTGCGCATTCGTACACGCGAACCGACGAAGGCATCGATCGGGTTAGGATCCTTCTTGTTCATCTGCGATTCTCCTCGCGAATTCGAGCAACCTCATGCATATAAGTCTGCTCGAATAAATGACGTGATGCAATCAGTGCGCGTCAGATTCTGCCGACTGGATGCACTTTTATGCGGGTGCCGGCCTCCGTCCGCTCACCGCGACCGGATTGGGCGTTGATCGCTTTCAGCGCACGACCGGTTCTCCGTGGAAGCGGCGCCGCGAGGGCTTCGATACGCCAAAGCCGACTTCCATCATCAGCCTGGGTGTCTCTTTCGCAACCGTTCCCATATGGAAGCCGAAAGGATCCTCGACAAAGCCAAGACCGGCCTTGCCTGTCAGAGTGATCGCTTTGTCTTCGCCGTAGAAGCCTAGAACCTCGCTGGCCGGATGGCCGACAAGCAATGTCAGCTGGTGCTTCAGCGAACGGCGGCGATGGCTCCCCCGCACATAGACGTGAGGACCGGCATTTTCATCGACGTCGCAGAGATAGAAGAAGAACTTCAGCATACGCCAGTCGTCGAGATCGAAGTGATATTTGAACGAGGCGAGGCTGATATCGGCATCGGAAGCAGACTTCGTCGGAAAGGTCCACCAGATCCGTGTCGTGATCAATTGAGCCTGCCCGCCGAGATACCGCTTTGCCACGTCGAGAAGCAGCGGGTCGCGTTGCACGGCCATGGCGGCGTCGCAGCTCAAGACTCTATCGAAGTGATGGCCGCTGAGAATGGCGCGGCCGAAACGCGTCTCGGCTGCCGCGTGATCGGCGGCGCGGAATTCCAGTCGCCGATCGAAGTTGGCGAAGCATGGCGTCTCATTCGCAAAAAGTGCAATCCCCTCCTGGATTTCCGATGGCAGTACCAGCCCCGAGAAAAGACCGTCCATGCGCAAGGCCTCGACCACCGTTTCTGCCTGGAGGCCCTCGAACATGGAAGGCGTCGTGTTCTGTGGCAGGGATACCTGCTTGGCCGTCAGCCAATGGGCCCCGCGAAACGGCATGGTGCGGGCGAGTAGGAACATTGGCAGCCATGCCGGGTTCTCGCGGACGTCGGCCCAATAGGTAGGCACCCGTGCCATCATGCGGCGTAGCCGCCCGCCGCTGCGGGCGATCGTTTCGAGATCGTTCGATCGGGGAGAGGGGGAGACAAGCATCCGGTATCCTTTTGGGGGCGAAGGCGATTCCAGCCGCAAGCGCGAGGGTGCCGCCTTTCAGAGGTCACGGAGGCTAGCGCTTGCCGGAGATTGCTGCAATGCAGCAATTTTAGGGGTCTACTCCCAAGAATGCTGGTGAATCGGCGATCACGCCACGATCAGACTGACTATCGCCGACGTGAGCGCCGCAAGACCGAAGCCGATCAGCACCAGGCCGGAGATGCGCGATGTCCATGTGGCGAAGCTTGCGGGAAGCCTGGCTTTCGCGAGTGTCACACCGCCGGTCAGGAAAAGCCACCAGGCAAGCGAACCGACAAAGACGCCGCCGACAAGGATGGCGACATTCGTTCCATCGCCGAAAGCCGCGAGACCTAGACCTGCGAAAATGGCGGCGAAAGACAGGATCGTCGTAGGGCTCGTGATCGTCAGCAGAAAGGTCGCCGCCGTCGTGTGAACGAGATCACGCGCGCCGAGCTCGGCCGCCGTTGCGACCGGCCTCGGCGACAATCCGCACCAGCCGAGCCAGAGCATGAACAGGCCGCCTGCCAAGCTGAGCGGGGTCGATATCGCCGACAGAACCGTCGCGAAAGCTGCGAAACCGGCGGCGGCCAGCAGGGCGTAGGTCGCGTCGGCGAGTGCAGTGCCGAGGCCGCCAGCGACGCCGGCCAAAAAGCCGCGCTCAAGCGTGCGGCTGATGCAGAGCGTGCCGATCGGTCCGAGCGGCGCTGCTATCGCAAGCCCGAGCAAGAGGCCTTTTCCGAAAAGCAGTAGGGACATGATCTATTTCGCCTTGTCTGTCTCGCTTAAGGGACCTGTAAAAGCTTGTCGGCAACCGTGGAGAGCGCGATCACCGTTTCGCTGCGGGCGAGATAGCGGCGCGCCTTCAATTCCGCGAGAAACGGTTCGATGTCGCCAAGCGTCGGCATGCGGATCTTGGCGCAATAGGACCATCCGCCGGTCACGTGATGGCACTCCGCAACGGCCGGATGGGCGGCCATGAAATCGCGGAATTCGGTCTCATCGGCGTCGACGGCAAGCGCGATCCACACGAAGGCGAGAACGTCGAGGCCGAGGGCCCGGTGATCGACGTCGAGCGTAAAGCGGCGGATTATGCCATTCGCCACGAGACGGCGGATGCGTTCGTTGACCGCCGACGGCGAGAGATCGACCGTTGCGCCGATGTCCGTCAGCGAAGAGCGGGCATCGATGGCGAGAATGCCGACGATTTTTCTGTCGACTGCGTCCATGAGAGAAAAATACGTGGAGTGATCTGGAAAGTACAGAGGAATCATGCGTCGCGTAATTGGCTGCCGTGAGCTAAATGTCCCGCCACAGACACGAAATTGGCGCTTAAAATCAGCAATTGAAGCATCGGAGTCGCATCAATCAAAATAGTATTGACTAATTGATGAGTATACACTAATGATTTTGGTATGAATGAAGCCAACGACATCACCACTGTCATGCGCGCGCTTGCGGATCCCACTCGGAGAGCCGTGTTCGAGCGGATCGTCAGGTCGGACGAGATTACAGTGGTCGAGCTGACGCGGGGGAGTGGGGTCACGCAGGGCGCCATCTCCCAACACCTCAAGTCATTGAAGCAGGCCGGCCTGGTCGTCGAGCGTCCCGAGGGCCGGAATGTTTACTATCGCGCCCAACCCGAGGGCCTCGAGCCGCTGGTCGATTGGATGAGCCACTACGGCGTCTTCTGGCGCGAGCGCTTCGCCAACCTTAGAACCCTCCTGAAGGAGATCGATCCATGAACGACGCCGCATTGAAGTCCGACACGCAAGACATCGTGGTCGACGAGGTCCTCCCGCATTCGCCGGAGACGATATGGAAAACGCTGACAACCGGGGAACTGATCGACCGCTGGCTGATGCCGCCGACAGGGTTCGAGCCGGTGGAGGGCAAGCGCTTCACATTTCAGACCACGCCGGCCGGAGCATGGGACGGTATCATTCACTGCCAAGTACTCGAGGTGAAACCGAACGAACGCTTCGCCTATGCCTGGAAAGGCGGACACGAGGGAAATGTCGGATACGGCTCACGACTGGACACCGTCGTCACATGGATTCTCTCCAAGGTTGAAAACGGCACGCGCCTTCGCCTTGTTCATTCCGGCTTCGTGCTGCCCAGAAACGACACCGCTTTCAAGAATATGAGCGAAGGCTGGAAGAAGGTCGTCAAAAACATCGGCGCCGCCGCCGGCGAGAAGGACTGACATGTCCGCGTTCCAACAGCATTTAAGGGAGGAAACATGAGCAAGCCCTATACCGGCGGATGCGCCTGCGGCGCGATCCGCTATGAAATCTCGGCCGAACCGGTGGTGATGGTCGACTGTCAGTGCCGCCAATGCCAGCATCAAACCGGCGCCGGCCACGCATCGTACCTGACCTTCTCTGACGCGGCCCGGAAGGTCGAGGGCGAACCGAAGACCTGGGAAGTGGTCGGCGATGGCGGAACGGTCAAAAGCTGCGCCTTCTGCGCCACCTGCGGGTCGCCGGTGTTTATTACGTTTCCGGCCATGCCCGACATTGTCGCCGTGCGCGCTGGCAGCCTCGATGATCCGAGCCGGTACCAGCCGCAATTCGTTACCTGGCACGCCGCCGCGAACGCCTGGGATCATCTTGATCCGGCCCTGCCGAAATTCGAGAAAATGCCGCCGAGCTGAATGCGACCTGACAGTGATTGGCAGGCAGGGCTTTGCCTTGCTTGTCAGCCGCTGCTTCGCAATTAATGAGTACGCGGCCCTAGACCACGATGATTTTAGGTCGGATCGACCTAAAATCATGAACGTGATCGATTCTAATAAGTTAGCACGGGATGCGGGCGGAAAACCGCGCACATTTTTCCTCATCCCGCTAGAGCGTTTCCGTGTTTGATTGAATCGTTGCCGATTCCCGAATCGTCGTTGTTGTGATTCATATGTGGACGCCCCTATGGCAAGGGCCTTTTGTCGGGGATGGTTTGATCGGTTGCTTTCATATGTCCGGCCTGTTTGTGCGGCGTAGAGTTTGACCGCTGGCCCTGATGGAAATCCGCCGGTGAGGTCCCTGATCAAGCTGGCGCGCTTTTGAAGCGCATTGAATCAGACGGGTTGGCCTCACCATTGGCTCGATCGTTACACATCATCGACTGCCGTTACCAATTCGGGTTGTCTGGGATCGAACTCAGGCCGTCAGCTCATGAGCCCTATAAGCTTCCTTTCGGGTCAGTACGACCCATGCGATCCGCGCGAGCTTGTTGGCGAGCGCGACGGAGACGAGCCTGAACGGCTTTTTCTCCAAGAGCTTTCTGATCCAATTCGCCATGGGTGTTGCCTTGTCCTTCGTGTGACGGATGACGGCGGTAGCACCGACAACCAGCAATCGGCGCAAATATCGGTCTCCTTGCTTGGAGATGCCACCGAGCTGGGTTTTGCCCCCTGTCGAATGCTGTTGCGGCGTCAGGCCGAGCCAAGCGGCAAATTGCCGACCTGAACGGAATTGATCGGGATCGGTGACGGTGGCAGCAACAGCCGTGGCCGTGACTACGCCGAGGCCGGGGATCGCTGCGAGCCTACGACTGGCTTCGCTGTCGACATGCCAAGCGTGAAGTTGCTGATCCAGCACCGCAATCTCATCGGTAAACACCATGATCTGCCGGATCAGAATATCCAGCGAAGTGCGTGCATAAGAAGGTAGGCCGTCCTCATCGGACAGCGCTTGCTGCGCCAGCTTGGCCAGATTGGCAATGCCGGGATTGGCGACAAGGCCGAATTCTGCCAAATGCGCCCGCAGCGCATTTGCGACCATGGTGCGCTGGCGAACGAGCAGCGCTCGCGCGCGGTGGGTCATGAGAATGCCCTGCTGCTCCACCGTCTTCACAGGCACGAACCGCATCGTCGGGCGCTGCACGGCTTCGCAGATTGCTTCGGCATCCAGCGCGTCGCTCTTGCCACGCTTGACATAGGCCTTCACATAGGACGGCGGGATGAGCCGGACCTCGTGCCCCATCGCCGCGAGCGTGCGAGCCCAATGATGCGCTGTTCCGCACGCCTCCATCCCGATCAGGCATGATGGTAGCTTTGAGAAGAAGGGCAGCATCTGCTTCCGATGCAACCGCTTCACGAGCACGGTGTTGCCTGTCTCGTCGATGCCATGCGCCTGAAACACGCTCTTGGCCAGGTCCAATCCCATGATCGTGATCTTCATCGTGAATGCTCCTCTTGCTGCTTCGGATGACAGGTCGGCATCATAGCCGCAGCCGGTGCGGGGGCGTCCACATCATCAAGATGCTGGCTGGAAGGAGGCCAGCATTGGATGACGCGACCCTTATCGAACGACCTTCGCGACCGCGTTTTGGCAGCGGTTTTGAGCGGCGAGACCAGCCGTGTGGTGGCGGCGCGCTTCGGAGTTGCCGTCTCGTCCGTGGTGAAATGGTCGCAGCGCTATCGTGCGACCGGTTCTGGCGCACCGGGCAAGATGGGCGGGCATCGCAAGCGTATTCTGGAACCGCATCGCGCTTTCATTGCCGAGCGGCTCAATCAGAACCCGCATCTGACGCTGCATGGCTTGAAGGATGAACTGGCAAGACGCGGCGTCACGGTCTCCCACAATACGATCTGGGAATTCATCCGGCGCGAGGGACTGCGCTTCAAAAAAAACCCTGTTCGCCCTTGAGCAAGCCCGCGCCGACATCGCTCGCAGGCGGGAGCGATGGAAGACCTTTCAGCGCAATCTCGATCCTGAGCGGCTGGTCTTTATCGACGAGACCTGGATCAAGACCAACATGACACCGCTTCGAGGCTGGGGACCAAAGGGCAAGCGCCTGCGTGCCTTTGCTCCGCACGGCCACTGGCGGACGCTGACCTTCCTCGGTGCCTTGCGCAGCGATCGGCTGACTGCTCCCTGTGTCTTCGACGGACCGATCAACGGCCAGTGTTTCCGCGCCTATGTCGAGCAACAGCTCGTGCCCGCGCTCAAACCCGGCGATATCGTCATCATCGACAATCTCGGCAGCCACAAATCGGCAGCTATCCGGCAGATCATAAAGGCGGCCGGTGCACGGCTCTGGTTCCTGCCGCCCTATTCGCCGGATCTCAATCCGATCGAGCAGGCTTTCTCCAAGATCAAGCACTGGATGCGGCAGGCCCAGAAGCGAACCGTCGAAGACGCCTGGCGACACATCGGAGCGCTCGTCCAGACAATCGAACCACACGAATGCTCAAACTATCTGGCCAACGCAGGCTACGCTTCCGTCAAAACATGAAACGCTCTAGATATCCTTCAGTGCGTCGAGCGGACCGGTCAGCGCGGTCCTCGGCGGGACGAGTTCCGGTTGGATGAGATGGATCTGCGGCGACGGCCGCGCTTCTTCGATGATCTCGAAGGCTTTGGTGATCATGCCCTCGACGTCCTGGCGGATCATGATGACCGGGAAGGGCAGAAAGGAAGCGAAGGGGTCGTAGTCGTAACAGCCGACGACGAGGTCGGCGAAGTTCTCATGAGGATGCCCCGCCATAAAGCGCAGCAATCCCTCGAAGTTGATCGAAGAATTGACAAAGAGCCCGCGCGGCAGCCTGCCGTGCCGTGAATAGAAGGCTTCGAAGGCTTTTCGCGCGTTGTCCGGTGCGTAGCCGGTCGGCTGAATGCATTCGTCCGGATCTCCGCCGAGCAGTTCCTTTTTCACGGCGCGAAAGCCCCGGATGCGCTCGCGGCTGGCGTGATCGTCCCGGCCGCCGAACAGGTAAAGGTCATCTGGCCCGAGCGGCCTGTCGGCGGGGAAATGGCGGATGATGGCTTCGGTTAAAAGCCGCCCGCCCTCGAAATTGTCGCTGATGACGGATGGGACCTTTGTGCCGGGCAGGTCGATGTTGATATGCTTCAACCCTGCGGCGTCGCAGACCTCGTGGACGCCGTCCGGGTCGGTGGCGCCGCAGACGAACAACTCGTCGATGGAATAGGAGATCAGTGTTTCGGCCGTCTTGCGCTCTTCTTGCGGGTCGCGGCTAGCGCTGACGACGATCGGGCATTGGCCCTTGCTTCGCACATGCGCCTCGAAAGTCTGGGCGAGCGAGGAAAAATAGCGGTTGTCATGCACGGGCAGCAAGAGACCGACGAGCCCGGAACGGGAACTGCGCAACCCCTGTGCCTGGCGATTGGCCGTATACTGGTTGGTTTCGGCGAGGTTGCGAATGAGTTCCGCGGTGCTCTCCTTGATACGCCGCTTGCGCCAGGTGCCGTTCAGCACCGCGCTCACCGTCGACGGCGAACTCCCCGAAAGCACTGAAAGATCATAGATCGTCGCCTTTTTTTTGCTGCCGTTCGCCATGCCAGCCTCCCCGAATGTCTTAGAGCCGATTTCCGCTTGACGAAAGATTAAGTCTGCAGGATAGTCGTTGCACCATCGATTGTGCAACAAAGAAACACCGATTGTGCAAGTCTTTGGGTCGTCTGAGGAGGCGGCAGTTCGGGAGACGGAATTTCGTCTTCCGTTGGTCGGGATTGAACCGGAGGCGGGCGCTCAAGCGCCCGGGAGAGTTCCCTTCGGGAACCTGTGGAGGAGCAACATGTTCAGAAAACTTCTCGTCGCCGCCCTGGCGACGTCGCTTTCGCTTGCTGGTGCCTTTTCCGTTGCGGCCCAGGAGGCCGCCAAGGTCGGTATCGTCGTGAAGATCGGTGGCATTCCATGGTTCAATGCCATGGAAGCCGGCATCAAAGAGCGCGGTCAAGAGCTCGGCGTTGATGCCTTCATGGTCGGGCCGACGAGTGCCGATCCGGCATTGCAGGTCCGCGCTATCGAGGACCTGATTGCTCAGGGCGTGAAGGTCATTGGCGTGGTGCCGAACGATGCCAAGGTGCTGGAGCCGGTTCTGACGAAGGCCAAGGAGAGGGGCATCATCGTCATCACGCATGAATCTCCTGGGCAGAAGGGCGCCGATTGGGATTTCGAATTGGCCTCTTCCACGGGCTTCGGCGAAGCGCATGGGAAGCTGCTGGCGGAGAAAATGGGCGGCAAGGGTGAATATGCCGTCTTTGTGGGATCGCTGACCGTGCCGCTGCACAATGCCTGGGCCGATGCCGCGATTGCCTATATCAAGAAAAACTATCCCGAGATGACGCTCGTCGGCGATCGCTACGGCGTTGCCGAAGACGTCGACGAGAGCCGCTCGACCGCCCTCGACCTGATTTCAGCCCATCCGAACCTCAAAGGTTTCCTGGCTTTCGGCAGCCAGGGTCCGATCGGCGCCGGCCGCGCCATCGAAGAACGCCGTAAGGTGGGTGAAATCTTTGTCCTCGGCCCCTTCTCGCCCGGACAGGGCCAGAAGCTCGTGAAATCCGACGCGATTTCCGGCGGTTTCATGTGGAATCCGAAACAGGCGGGCGAAGTATTCGTGACGCTTGCCGACAAGCTCATGAAGGGCGAGGAAATCAAGGACGGCGAGGAGATCGAAGGTCTCGGCGTAATCCATCCTGATTTCGAAAACCGCAATATTATCGTCGACCAACTCGTGCCGATCAACAAGGATACGGTCGCCGATCTCGCGGCCATGGGCCTCTGAGGTCGGGTGATCAGGACGCAGAGGGAAACCAACACGTGTTTCCCTCCCGCTCCCATCGAAGGATTCTCCCGGCTGCTGGGCCGGCTCCGGCCGGCCTGGTAAGTCTTAAGAAACGAAGTTCGACAGGCGCAGGGTTCATGCATCAGGTAACGAGCGCGACGGCCGGCGAAAAGCCGCTACTGTCCTTGCGCGATATCAATATGACCTTCGGCGGCGTCAAGGCGCTGAAGAATGTGAGTTTCGATGTGCGCCCCGGCGAGGTGCATTGTCTCGCCGGTGAAAATGGCAGCGGCAAGAGCACGCTGATCAAGGTGATCACCGGCGTCTATCGCCCCGCGGACGGCGCCGTCATCGAATATGATGGCGAGATCTATTCGCATATGTCGCCGGTCACCGCTCAGGACCGAGGCATCCAGGTCATCTGGCAGGATCTCGCGCTTTTCCCGGAAATGAGCGTTGCTGAAAACATCGCCTTCCAGACGGTTCTCGGCCGAGGTCCGCGTCTCGTCGACTACGGCCGCATGCGCCAGATCGCGATCGAGGCGCTGCAGCGCCTGGGCGTCAGCCTAGATGTCGACCTGCCGCTTAAGGAATACGCCATTGCCCAGCGGCAGATCGTGGCGATCGCGCGGGCACTGGTCGGCGAGGCGAAGCTCGTCTTCATGGATGAGCCGACCGCATCGCTCACCCAATCGGAAACCGACCATCTGCTCGATATCGTCCGCAATCTTTCCGCCTCCGGCGTCGCGGTCGTCTTCGTCAGTCACCGCCTGGCTGAGGTTCTGGAGATCTCAAGCCGCATTACGGTTCTGCGCGACGGCGCGCTGGTCGGGGTTTATCCGGCCGCCGGCATGACGCAATCGCGCATCACCGAACTGATGACGGGCAAGACTTTCGACCAGCATGTCCGCGCGCGCTCGAAGGACGACCAGCCGACGGTGCTCGAGGTTCAAGGACTGACACGTCCGGGCCAGTTCGAGGATATTTCGCTTGCCGTCAGGCGTGGCGAAACACTTGGCATTACCGGGCTCCTCGGGGCGGGTCGCACCGAACTTGCGCTTTCCCTCTTCGGCATGCTGAAGCCCGCTTCGGGCACAATTCGGCTAGAGGGGCGGACGGTGCGGTTCGCCTCGAATCGGGACGCAATCAAGGCCGGCGTCGCCTACCTCTCGGAGGACCGGCTGTCGCTCGGGCTCATTCAGCCGCAGTCGATTGCGGATAACCTCGTCATCGCCTCACTCCGGAAGATTCTCTCCAGTGGGCTCATTTCCGATGATCGCAAGCGCGGCCTCGTTTCCCGTTGGATCGCCGATCTCGGCATCAAGATCGGCCGGCAGTCGGATGCGCTATTGACCCTGTCGGGCGGTAACCAGCAGCGGGTCGCGATCGCGAAATGGCTCGCCACCGATCCGAAGCTCCTCATTCTCGACGCTCCCACCGTCGGCGTCGACGTTGGGGCGCGCGCCGGCATCTTCGATATCGTCGCGCGGCTCGCCGAGAGCGGGCTCGCGATCATCCTGATCTCCGACGAGGTGCCGGAGGTCTATTTCAACGCAGACCGGGTTCTGCATATGAAGCAGGGTCGCATCGTCGGCAGCTACGATCCGCGGCGGGTAAGCCTGCAAGACATCGAGGCGGCCGTCTATGCGTAGCTTCATCCGCACCCACGCCACCGAAGTCTCACTGTTTGCGGTCATCGCCCTCATCAGCATCGTGCTGTCTCTCACTACGGCGAATTTTTTCTCGCTCGGCAACGCCTTCGATCTCCTGAATATCAGTGCGGTCAACATCATCTTCGCCGTCGGCCTGCTAGTGGTGCTGATCGCAGGCGGCATCGACATCTCCTTTGCCGTCGCCGCTTCCGTCGTCCAGTACGGAACGGCGATTGCGCTCGGCTGGATCGGCGGCGGGGGCTGGGTCTCCGGGCTGCTGATTGCCGGCTCGCTCGGCGTCCTCCTCGGCTGCATCAACGCCTTCCTGATTCATCGGTTTCGCATCATCTCGATCGTCGCGACGATCTCCACCTTCAATATCTACTTCGGCCTGCTGATGTTCTTCACCAGGGGTGTGTCGATCTACGATCTGCCGGACTGGCTGACCGACCGCGTCGTGCTCTTCGAACATGAAATGGCAAACGGAAGCTGGATCGAAATCACATTGCCGGTTCTCGTGATGATTCTCTGCGTTATTGCGACCTGGACTCTGATCACCCGCACAACGACCGGGCGGCAGCTCTATGCCTTCGGCGACAATCCGGAAGGCGCACGTCGGTTCGGCATCAACATCGGCGCCATGCAATTCATCGCCTTCGGCTGGCTCGGCTTGATGGCCGGCATCGCCGGGCTCATCCAGGCGCATTACGCCCAGGAGGTGGTGCCGAACGCGCTCTATGGCCGCGAACTGGACGTGCTCGCCGCCGTCGTCTTGGGGGGCGCGCGCCTCGGCGGCGGCAAGGGGTCGGTCCTCGGCTGCGTTCTTGGCGTGCTGCTGATCTCGATCACCCAGAACGGCTTGAACCTGATGGGCGTCTCGCCCTTCGCTTTCAAGATGATCATCGGTGCCATCATCCTGGTCGCCATCACGCTTTCCAATACCCGCATAGAGCGCCTGCTGCCCTTTGTCGGTCCGAAGGGAGCGGGACGATGACAGCTCTCGTCGACCGCGTCAGAGCCGCTTTCGGACCGGAAATGGCCGGGCCCAGTCTCGCCTTCGCTGCCGTCGTCCTCGTCTTCGGCATTGCATCGCCGCAGTTCCTGAGCGCTGCGACCTTCGGTTCCGTCGCCTTCCAGCTCCCGGAACTCGGGCTGCTGACGCTCGCCATGCTGCTGCCGATCCTCACCGGCGGGCTCAATCTCGCCATCACCTTCACGGCCAATATCGCCGGCTTGACGGTGGCCTGGGTCCTGAAGGCGAATGGCGGCGTTGATGCCGGCATCGGCATCTTCGTCGTCGGCTGCCTTCTGGCGTTGCTGGTCGGGGCCGCAAGTGGCGTCGTAATGGGACTGGTGATCGCCTATACCCGCGCCCATCCGATCCTCGTCTCGCTTTCGATGATGATATTCCTGCGCGGGCTCGGCGAATTCCTGACGCGCGGCGGCGATATTTCCGGTTTCCCCGCCTTCGTGGGGCCGATCGGCCACGGCTCGATCGCCGGCATTCCCGTGCCGCTGATCGTCTTCATCGTCTGTGTGCTGGCCTGGCACGTGCTCCTCGGCCGAACCAAGCTCGGCTTCAACACCTATATGATCGGCTCCAATCTCGAAGCGACCCGCTATTCCGGTATCAACACACGCAAGGCAATCGTGCTTGTCTATACGCTCTCAGGCATCATGTGCGCCATTGCCGGCATCATCATGCTGGCGCGGTTCAATTCCGTGCGCATCGGCCATGGCGAATCCTACCTGCTGATCACCGTACTTGCCTGCTTCCTCGGCGGCGTCAACCCGTTCGGCGGCTTTGGCCGGGTCATCCCGGTCTTCGTAGCACTGGTGGTGCTGCAGCTTCTTTCGTCCGGGCTCAATCTCATCGGAGCCAACCAGCATCTCGCGACCGCCGTCTGGGGTATCCTGCTCGTCACCGTGATGATCCTCCGTTGGGTCGCTTCCAAGATCAAGATTTCCATTGTCAGAAGAGGATCATGACCATGCAGGGTTTTGGCGTCCATACGAGCATGTGGACAATGAATTGGGACCGTCCGGGGGCGGAGCGGGCGGTTGCCGCCGCGGTCAAGTACAAGGTGGATTTCATCGAAATCCCGATGCTGAACCCGCCGGCCGTCGATACAGACCACACCCGCGCGCTGCTTGAGAAACATGGCCTGCGTGCCCTCTGCTCGCTCGGCCTGCCCGAGCGCGCCTGGGCATCCGTGCGTCCCGATGCGGCGATTGATCACTTGAAGGTTGCCATCGACAAGACGGCCGATCTCGGCGGCGAAGCCCTTTCCGGCGTCATCTATGGCGGTATCGGCGAGCGGACCGGCGTTCCCCCGACCGAGGAGGAATACGACAATATCGCCCGGGTGCTGACGGCGGCGGCCAAGCACGCGAAAACGCGTGGCATCGAGCTCGGTGTCGAGGCGGTCAATCGCTATGAGAACCACCTGATCAACACCGGCCGGCAGGCCGTGCAGATGATCGAACGGGTCGGCGCCGACAACATCTTCGTGCATCTCGACACCTATCACATGAACATTGAGGAAAAGGGCGTCGGCAACGGCATTCTCGATGCCCGCGAGCATCTGAAATACATCCATCTGTCGGAGAGCGACCGCGGCACGCCGGGCTACGGCACCTGCGATTGGGACGAGATCTTCGCAACCCTTGCGGCGATCGGCTTTAAGGGTGGGCTTGCCATGGAAAGCTTCATCAACATGCCGCCGGAGGTCGCCTACGGCCTGGCCGTCTGGCGCCCGGTCGCCAAGGACGAAGAGGAAGTGATGGGCAACGGGCTGCCGTTCCTTCGCAACAAGGCGAAGCAGTACCGTCTGATCTGACAAGACCTCGCCCTCATGCGGCGGTTCGGCAAGCTGGACCGTCGCATGGCTCAACAAGGTGACGCAAATTGGATGCGGCGACGAACGATCATGGAAATGCACCGGCGACGGTTGCCGTGCTCGACGTCGGCAAGACCAACGTTAAGCTCAGCGCAGTCGAAGCAGGCGGCACGGTCGTCGAGACGCTGAGCGTTCCGAACCCGGTTTTGCCGGGCCCACCCTGGCGACACCACAATCTCAAATCTTTGAGCGAGTGGGTTCTCGAGATGTTAGCCGGTCTCGCACGCCGTCATCCATTGGGCGCTTTCGTGACGGCCGGGCACGGCTCCGGCGGCGTTCTCACGGGCGCCGACCCTGATGCGGGTGACGGTACCGTGCTCCCGATGATCGACTACGAGCAGCCGCTGCCCGCCGCTGTCCGCGACGGTTATGTACCGCTTGCCGGTTCTTTTCTCGATCGCGGCAGCGCCACGATGCACGCGGCTACCCACCAGGCCCGCCAGCTCTACTGGATGCAGCAGCGGGAGCCGCGCGCTTTCTCGCAAGCACGTTGGTATCTCGGCCTGCCGCAATATTGGGCCTGGCGCCTTTGCGGTGTCGCCGCGTCGGAAACGAGCTTTCTCGGTGCCCAGTCGCATCTTTGGAACGTTGCGGAACGTCGCTGGGCGCCAATTGTAGCGCACCTCGGATGGGAGCGGCTTATGCCGCCTTTTGCCAAGGCTTGGCAGCCGCTTGGGGCCATGCGCCCTGAACTCGTCCGCCGGTTCTCGCTGCCGGAAGGATTGCGGGTGTTGACCGGAGGCCATGACAGCAGCCTCAATCACTATCGTTACCATGCGGCGGGCCTGCAGGATTTCACAGTAATCTCGACGGGGACCTGGATTGTCGGCTTTTCCGGATCCACGCCGATCACTCGCCTGGACGAGCATCGTGGCATGACGTTGAACAGCGACGTTTTCGGCAATCCGCTCGGCGGCATTCTGACGATGGGCGGACGCGAATTTTCCCATATCGCCGGCATCGATCCGCCCGCGGACGACGTGCCGGTCGAGATATTGAAACGCCTGATCGCGCAGCAAACGATGGCACTTCCATCGTTCGGCGACGATGACGGCCTTTTTCCCGGAAGCGCAGGGGCAGGACGCATCCTCGGACCCCCCGTCCACACGGCAATGGAACGCAAGGCGCTCGCCCTTCTTTATTGTGCCTTGCTGACGGTCGAGTGTCTGGAAGCGCTCGGCGATGACCGCCTTGTCGTGCTCGACGGAAGCTTCTTGCGAGACCCTCTCTATGCGGCAGTCGTGGCAGCCCTCCTTCCTGGCCGCCGGGTGCGCTTCAATCTCGACACGCATGGCGTTGCTTCCGGTGCGGCGTTGCTTGCGAGGCAAGAAGCGCGCCGGCAGCCGGCGCCACTCATCCTCAGTGAGCCGATCGAGCTTGCCGCACTCGAGACCGAACTTGCCCGCTATGCAGCCGCTTGGTGGTCACTTGCCCGCGCTGCGCCGCGGCTCCGAGACGATATCGAGAACACGAAAGGAAGCTTCCATGGCTGAGACCGCAACAACCGACAAGCTGGCGCTCAGGCGCGAAATGGTGGACATCTGCCGCCGGATGAATTCGAGCGGCATCAATCAGGGTACTGCCGGCAATCTGTCCGTACGGACCAGCGATGGGTTTCTCATAACTCCCTCCTCGATGGCGTACGAGACGATGCAGCCGGAGGATCTGGTCGAGATGGACTTCGACGGCACCTATGTCGGTCGCCGGCCGTCATCCGAATGGCGCTTCCATCGCGACATATTGCGCGAGCGCACAGACATAAACGTCGTGCTGCATTGCCACTCGATTTACGCAACGACGCTCGCCTGCCATCATAAGACGATCCCGAGCTTCCACTACATGACCGGCATTGCCGGCGGCACGACCATCCGCTGCGCCGAATATGCCACCTTCGGCACACAGGCGCTTTCCGACAATGCGCTCGTCGCGCTCAAGGACCGCACCGCCTGCCTGCTTGGTCAGCACGGCCAAATATCGCTTGGCAAGACGCTCGAATCGGCGCTCTGGCTTGCGATCGAGGTCGAGACGCTGTCGCGCATCTACGTTCAGGCCCTGACGTTGGGGGAGCCGCCGGTCCTGACGGACGAGGAGATGGAGCGCGTCATCGCGCAGATGCGGCGGATGAGCTACGGTCAGGCGCCCGATGGCGAGGGGGTCAACGATATTGCCCGGCCGCGGGGCGCTGCATGAGGTTTCCACCGGGCCGACGGTTCAGGTAGCGTGCGACGCCGCTTGCTCGCCGGCAGCCGGGACGCTATCACCAGACGCTCCATTCTTGTCTTTTCCTCAGCGAACGAGGCCTGCGCCGATGATCATTAAGAGCACGCCCGAAGTATCCGATCCGCTACGCCGGTTTCCGGGATCGATCGTCGTCATGGGGGTCTCCGGCAGCGGCAAATCGTCGGTCGGGGAGGGGATTGCACGGGCCTATGGCTACCCCTTCATCGAGGGCGACGCGCTGCATCCGCCGGAAAACATCAGGAAAATGTCGGAGGGCATTCCGCTCACCGACGACGATCGTTGGCCTTGGCTGACGGCAATCGGAGAGCGGCTGTCGTCGAGCGACGGACCGGTCGTTGTTACCTGCTCGGCTTTGAAGCGCAGCTATCGACAGAAGCTTCGCGAAAGCGCTCCGAACGGGCTTGCCATCGTCTATCTTCATGGCAGCGAGGCTCTACTTTCGGAACGCATGCGGCACCGCACCGGCCATTTCATGCCGACCTCTCTCCTCAAAACGCAGCTTGCGACACTGGAAGATCCGACAGGCGAGGAAAACACCGTCGCGGTAGACGTCGGCCAGCCGCTGGAAGATACCGTTCGCGAGGCTCTGACCGGGCTCGGACGGCTATAGAGAAGAATCGAAACGTTCTTCGCGGCGACGAGTCGCTGATGGATGGGCCTGCGCCTGCTGCCGTGACCGAAGCATTGTTCTGCCGCATGCGAGCGTCCGCCTTTGCAGATCGTGCTTGGCCGATCGGCTCTTTGGAAGGAAATTAGCCGGCAGCGATGTTATCGTTCGCGACTAAGGCGCTGCGGCGGTAACATGGCCGCAGGTCGCGCGTTGCTGCCCGATGATGAGGAGATCACGGGACAGAGGCGTCGGGAGGAGAATGGTACTATGTTTGAAAGTGGACTGAACTTCGCGCTTGGCGAGGAAATCGATGCATTGCGTGACAGCGTACGCCGCTTTGCGTCGGAGCGAATTGCGCCTCTGGCAGACGAGGCTGACCGCAACAACGCTTTTCCGACGCAGCTTTGGCGGGAAATGGGAGCGCTCGGCCTGCTCGGGATTACGGCAGATGAGGAATACGGCGGCGCCGGCCTTAGCTATCTCGCTCATTGCGTGGCGATGGAGGAGATCAGCCGCGCCTCTGCGTCGGTGGGCTTGAGCTATGGCGCCCATTCCAATCTCTGCGTCAACCAGATCAACCGAAACGGCAACGCAGCACAAAAGACCAAATATCTGCCAAAATTGATTTCCGGCGAGCATGTCGGCGCACTGGCCATGTCTGAAACAGGCGCTGGCTCGGATGTCGTTTCCATGAAGCTCAGAGCGGAGAAGCGCGGTGACCGCTACGTTCTGAACGGCAACAAGATGTGGATCACCAATGGTCCCGACGCGGATGTGCTTGTGGTCTACGCGAAGACCGACCCCGGAGCCGGCCCGCGCGGCATTACCGCCCTCCTTGTCGAGAAAAGCTTTGCAGGCTTCTCGACTGGTCAGAAGCTCGACAAGCTCGGTATGCGCGGCTCGAACACCTGCGAACTCATATTCAGGGACTGCGAGGTGCCGGAAGAGAACGTGCTCGGCAGCGTTGGCGAAGGCGTCAACGTGTTGATGTCCGGTCTCGACTACGAGCGGGTCGTGCTTTCCGCCGGGCCGCTCGGCATCATGGCGGCTTGCCTCGATGTCGTCGTCCCCTATCTCCATGAGCGCAAGCAGTTCGGCCAGCCGATCGGCGAGTTCCAATTGATGCAGGGAAAGCTTGCCGACATGTATGTGAGCATGAATGCAGCGCGCGCCTACGTCTATGCGGTGGCGGCCGCCTGCGATCGCGGTGAGACGGCGCGCAAGGATGCCGCCGGCTGCATTCTTTATGCGGCGGAAAAAGCGACTGCGATGGCGCTGGAGGCGATCCAGGCGCTGGGCGGCAACGGCTATACCAATGACTATCCGGCCGGCCGACTCCTGCGCGATGCCAAGCTCTACGAAATCGGCGCCGGCACGAGCGAGATCCGCCGCATGCTGATCGGCCGTGAGCTGTTCGCCGAGACGAAATAGCGACTGCATAAAATGTCTAAACCGAAACCGGTTCATGCAGAAATTCAAAGGACTACGGCGACTGCTGCGTGTCTAAGATCAGCGCGCGGAGCTGTGTAGGGCGCGGGCGAGCCGTTCGCGCAAGGCGGGCAAGGTTGGGGGCTTCATGACGATATTGCGATCGCACATCTCGCCGTCCTCGGATGTGTTCAAGGCGAACCGCGCTGCCATGGCGAATGCCATCTCGACAATCGAGGAGGCGGTGCGCCTCGCCGCCAACGGCGGTGGAGAGACTGCGCGAGAGCGCCATGCGAGCCGGGGCAAGCTTCTGCCGCGAGACCGGGTCGCTTTGCTGATCGATCCGGGCACGCCCTTTCTGGAGATCGGCGCCACGGCCGCGCATGGCATGTATAACGGCGATGCGCCGGGCGCCGGATTGATCGCCGGCGTCGGCCGGATTTCCGATCGCGAATGCATGATCGTCTGCAACGACCCGACCGTCAAAGGCGGCACTTACTATCCGATAACGGTCAAGAAACATCTGAGAGCTCAGGAGATCGCCGCCGAGAACCGGCTTCCCTGTGTCTATCTCGTCGATTCCGGCGGCGCTAACCTGCCGAACCAGGACGACGTTTTTCCTGATCGCGAGCATTTCGGGCGCATCTTCTACAATCAGGCAAACATGTCCGCGGCGGGCATTCCCCAGATCGCGGTCGTGATGGGGTCGTGCACGGCAGGCGGCGCCTATGTGCCGGCCATGTCGGACGAGGCGATCATCGTCGAGCGGCAAGGCACGATCTTTCTGGCAGGGCCTCCGCTGGTGCGTGCGGCGACCGGCGAAGTTGTGTCCGCCGAAGATCTCGGCGGCGCCGATGTACACACGCGGCTCTCCGGCGTTGCCGATCACCTGGCGCGCGACGATGCGCATGCGTTGGCGCTGGCCCGGCGCGCCGTTTCGGCCCTGAACCGTGAGAAGCCCTGGTCGCTGGAGCTTCGCACTCCGGAGGCGCCGCTTTACGATCCGGAGGAAATCACCGGCATCGTTCCCGCCGATCTCAGGACGCCCTATGAAATTCGCGAAGTGATCGCGCGCATCGTCGACGGCTCCCGTTTCGACGAGTTCAAGGCACGCTTCGGTACGACTCTGGTCTGTGGCTTTGCGCATGTTCATGGGGTGCCGGTCGGCATCGTCGCCAATAATGGCGTGCTGTTCTCGGAATCGGCATTGAAGGGCACGCATTTCGTCGAGCTCTGTGCGCAGCGCAGGATCCCGCTTGTCTTCCTGCAGAACATCACCGGTTTCATGGTGGGCCGAAAATACGAGACCGAGGGCATCGCCAAGCACGGCGCCAAATTGGTGACTGCGGTGGCCACGGTGAAGGTACCGAAGATTACCATGCTCGTCGGCGGATCGTTCGGTGCCGGCAACTACGGCATGTGCGGTCGTGCCTTTTCGCCGCGCTTTCTTTGGACCTGGCCGAACAGCCGCATCTCGGTGATGGGCGGCGAGCAGGCGGCGGGCGTGCTTTCGACGGTGCGCGGCGACGCGTTGAAGCGGGCGGGCACGCCATGGAGCGAGGAGGAGGAGGCTCGTTTCCGCCAACCGGTGCTCGATCTCTTCGAACGGCAAAGTCATCCGCTTTATGCATCGGCGCGCCTCTGGGACGATGGCGTGATCGACCCGCGGAAAAGTCGGGACGTGCTGGCGCTTTCGCTCTCGGCTGCCTTGAACGCACCGATAGAGCAGACTTGTTTTGGATTGTTCAGGATGTAGCGGAAAGCCTTTGAGATGAAGCGCGACAACATCAACGCCATGAACGCACCGCAGCCGCGCGGCGGCTATTCGCAGGCGGTCAGCCTTGAGAATTTTCAGCGTCTGCTTTTCGTCAGCGGCCAGATTCCGATGAACTCGGATGATCTCCTGCCGGACGGTTTCGAGGCGCAGGCTCGCCAGGTCTGGCTGAATGTCGATGCACAGCTCAAGGCAGCCGGCATGACGAAAACCGACATCGTCAAGGTGACGACCTATCTTGCCGACAGACATCACGTCGTCGCCAATCGCGAGATACGCAACGATTATCTCGGTTCGCTCGCGCCGGCGATGACGGTCGTGATTGCCGGCATCTTCGATTCCGCCTGGCTCCTGGAAGTCGAAGTGGTCGCAGCGCAGTAAAAATCGGAACAGAGGTGCATGTTTTCCAAGCTCCTGATCGCCAATCGCGGTGAAATCGCCTGCCGCATCATCCGCACCGCACGGCGCCTCGGCGTCCGGACCGTCGCCGTCTATTCCGATGTAGATGGCGATGCGCTTCATGTGGCGCTTGCCGACGAGGCCGTACGCATAGGTCCGGCCGCAGCCGCCGAAAGCTATCTCTCGATCGAGCGGGTCATCGAGGCGGCAAGGGCTGTGGGCGCGGATGCGATCCATCCCGGATACGGCTTTTTGTCGGAGAACGCCGATTTCGCCGAAGCGGTCGATGCCGCGGGCATGGTGTTTGTCGGGCCGTCGCCCGAGGCGATCCGGGCCATGGGGCTCAAGGACGCGGCGAAGGCGCTGCTGGAGCGTTCCGGCGTCCCCGTCGTGCCGGGCTATCACGGCGAAGGGCAGGATGCCGCTTTCCTTGCCGCGCAGGCCGGCGAGATCGGCTTTCCGGTGCTCATCAAGGCGCGCGCCGGTGGCGGTGGCAAGGGGATGCGGCGTGTCGACCGGCAGGAGGATTTCGGCCCGGCACTGGAGGCGGCACGGCGGGAAGCGCAAGCCGCTTTCGGCGATGATCACGTCCTGCTCGAGAAATACCTGACCAGGCCGCGCCACATCGAGGTCCAGATTTTCGGTGACCGGCACGGCAATGTCGTGCACCTATACGAGCGCGACTGCTCGTTGCAGCGGCGGCACCAGAAGGTGATCGAGGAGGCGCCGGCGCCCGGAATGACGGCAGAGATGCGCCGCTCCATGGGCGACGCCGCCGTCAAGGCGGCGCATGCGATCGGTTATGTCGGCGCCGGAACGGTCGAGTTTATCGCCGACGTGACGAACGGACTCTGGCCGGACCAGTTCTATTTTATGGAAATGAACACGCGCCTGCAGGTGGAGCATCCGGTAACAGAGGCGATCACCGGGATCGACCTTGTTGAATGGCAACTCCGCATAGCGGCAGGCGAGCCCCTGCCGAGAAAACAGGCCGACATCGGCATAAACGGCTGGTCTTTCGAGGCGCGAATCTATGCGGAGGATCCTGCCCGCGGCTTCCTGCCGGCAACAGGCCGGCTGGCACACTTGAGTTTTCCCGACGGCAGCGTGAGAATTGATTCCGGTGTCCAGCAGGGCGATATGATAACGCCCTACTATGATCCGCTGATCGCCAAGCTGATCGTGCATGGTCCCACCCGCTCGGCGACACTTGCCCGATTGCAGACCGCCCTGAAGGAATGCCGGATCGGTGGAACCGTCACCAACCTCGATTTCCTCATCCGGTTGACGGACGACCATGATTTCCGCTCCGCCAGACCGGACACGGGGCTGATCGACCGGGCTATCGAGCGGCTGGCGGCGCCGACGATCCCGGATGACGAGGCCCTGGCGCTTGCCGCGGTAGTCTCGACCGGCGTGCTTCAGCCGCTTGCGTCGGCAGATCCCTGGGCGGCGCTCGGCTATTGGCAGATCTGGGGCGATGCGCATCGCACGGTTGCACTGGATCATGCGGGCGGGCGTGCGGCGGTGACCATGGCGTCGCGGGGCCGCGATCAGTTTGCGGTCCATGCCGGGGCAAGCACTTTACCGGTCCTGGTGCTGGAGCGCTTCGAGAACGGAGCGCAGCTAGAGGTTGGCGGACAGAAGCGAACACTTCGGTACCTGCGGCAGGGCGACACCTTGACGCTCTTTCTCGATGGGCGGAGCCTATTGTTCCATCTTCCGGACCCGTTGTCCGGCGGACACGGCGGAGAGATTGCCGATGACGAACTTGTCGCGCCGATGCCGGGCCTGGTGAAGATGGTGCGCGTCGGGGCCGGTGAGGCCGTCGCCAAGGGCCAACCGCTCGTCGTCATGGAGGCTATGAAGATGGAGCTGACGCTTTCGGCCACGCGAGAAGGAACCGTCGCGAGCGTCCATGTGGCGGAGGGCGCACAGGTCAGCGAAGGCACCGTTCTCGTCACGCTCAACGAGGAGGCTGCGCAATGACATCGCCGGTAAACGAGCATGTCACGATCGTCGAGGTGGCGCCGCGGGACGGGCTTCAGAACGAGTCCCGGCTCGTCGACACCGGCGACAAGATCAGGCTGGTCGATCTCCTCTCGGACTGCGGCTACGAGCGGATCGAGGTGACAAGTTTCGTCAGCCCGAGGTGGGTGCCGCAGATGGCCGACGCGCCAGCGGTAATGGCCGGCATAACCAGACGCCGGGGCACGCGCTACGCGGCCCTGGCGCCGAACATGCGGGGCTTCGAGGCCGCGCTTGCAGCCGGCGCCGACGAGGTGGCGATCTTTGCCTCCGCGTCGGAAAGTTTCTCGCAGAAGAATATCAACTGCTCGATCGCCGAAAGCATCGAACGATTTCGTCCGGTCGCGGAAGCGAGCCGGGAGCGTGGCGTTCCCCTGCGCGGTTATGTGAGCTGCGTGGTGGAATGTCCCTATGAAGGACCGATCGCGCCGAAGGCGGCCGGCCGCGTCGTAGGCTTGCTCCGTGATCTCGGCTGCTATGAGATCAGCCTCGGCGATACGATCGGGCGCGGAACGCCGGAAGCGGTCGACGCGATGCTGGCGACCGTGCTCGGCGAGATCTCGCCGGCGAATCTTGCAGGTCATTTCCATGACACGTCAGGCCTCGCGCTGGAAAATATCGCGGTCGGGCTGGAGCGCGGGCTTAGGGTGTTCGATGCATCCGCCGGCGGTCTCGGCGGCTGCCCTTATGCGCCCGGCGCCGCGGGTAATGTCGACACGCTTGCGGTGAATGCCTTTCTGCGGGAGCGTGGATTCGCGACAGGGCTCGACGCCGGAAAGCTCGATCGTGCGGCTGCCTTCGCACGATCGTTGAGGAGTGCGGCATGACCTACGAAACGATCCGCTGTGCTACCGACGCCCGCGGCATCGCCCGGCTGACGCTTGCCCGCCCGGAAAAGCACAACGCGCTTTCCGCGATGATGATCAGTGAGTTGTCGGATATCGCGGGCCGGCTCGCGGCTGACGCGACCGCGCGTGTTGTCATTCTTGACGCTCAAGGGAAAAGCTTCTGTGCGGGCGGCGATCTCGAGTGGATGCGACAGCAGTTTACTGCCGACCGGCAGACGCGGATCGCAGAGGCGACGCGGCTCGCAATGATGTTTAAACTGTTGAACGAAATGCCGAAGCCGCTGATCGCACGGGTACATGGCAATGCCTTCGGCGGCGGCGTCGGGCTGATCAGCGTTTGCGATGCCGTTGTTGCTGCGAGGAGCGCAAAGTTCGGTCTCACCGAAACCCGTCTCGGGCTGATCCCGGCCACGATCAGCCCCTATGTCGTGGCCCGGATCGGTGAGGCAAGAGCGCGCCCGCTCTTCATGTCGGCGCGAATTTTCGGGGCTGACGAGGCGCACGCCGCCGGCTTGGTGACAACCGTGGTCGACGCTGAAGGACTGGAAGCGGCCATCGATAACGAAGCGGCGTCCTATCTCGCCGCCGCCCCTGGGGCAACCGGGCGCGCCAAGCGGCTTGCACGTTCGCTCGGGCTGCCTATCACCGATGCCATCATCGCCACGACGATCGAGCGGCTTGCCGATAGCTGGGAAACGGAAGAGGCGAGGGAAGGTGTGTCTGCTTTCTTCGAACGCCGCGATCCCTCCTGGCGAACCTGAGCGTCGGTTGCGCGGGGATGCTGCCTAACCAAGGACCTTGCCTGGATTGAGGATGCCGTTCGGGTCGAGCGCCTTCTTGATGCGGCGCATCACTTCGAGTTCAGCAGGACTGCGGGATCGATCGAGAAAGTCGCGCTTCAGGACGCCGATGCCATGCTCCGCCGAGATCGAGCCACGATAGCGGCCGACGAGAGTATAGACGATGGCGTCGACCTCGTGCAGTGTCTCGTCGTTCGTGCCCGGAAGAGAAAAGGCGATGTGCAGGTTGCTGTCGCCGACATGGCCGAAGAATGATACATGCGCTATGGGAACTCGGGCGGAAAGGGCTTCACCGCATTCATCGGCAAAGCGACCGATCTCGCCGATCGGCAGACTGATGTCGAGATTGACGAGCGAGGGCAACCTGTCCATCGCGTGGCCTTCGCGCACGCGCCAGAACGCCCGGCTCTCCTTCTCCGACTGTGCGATCAAGGCATCGGCGATCAGCCCGTCCTGAAGCGCCTGTCCGAGAAAGGCCTCGAACTCTTCACCCTCGCCGTCATGGCCACGGATATCCTGCTCGAGGATCACAGCGAAGGCGGGCGGCGTCTCGAAGAAATGCTGCCCTTCGGCTTCGCAATTGAAGCGGAAGTAGCTTTCCCACATTGCCTCGAATGCCGACACGCCGGAAAGCGCCTTCTGTGCCCGCTTGAGCAGGTCGACCACGCCGGGATAGGCGTCAAGGGCGCAGAGCGCGGTCAACCGCCCTGCCGGGAGCGGACGCAGGCGCAACACTGCGCGGGTGATGATGCCGAGCGTGCCTTCGGAGCCGATGAAAAACTGCCTCAGATCATAACCGGTGTTGTTCTTGACCATCTTGTTGAGCGACGAAAGCACGGTCCCGTCCGCAAGCACGACCTCAAGGCCGAGTAGGTTGTCGCGCGCAACGCCATGGCCGATGACCCGGATGCCACCGGCATTGGTCGCGAGATTGCCGCCGACCTGGCAGGATCCGCGTGCACCGAGGTCGATAGGCAGCAGATAGCCGGCGTCCTCGGCGGCACGCTGCGCCACCTCAAGCGGCGTACCGGCGAGAACGGTTATCGTGCCGGCCGCGGCATCGATCTCCTCGATGCCCGAAAGTCTTTCCAGTGAAATGACGATGTCGCGCACGCCCGGATTGGCGCCGCCGGCAAGGCCGGTCATGCCGCCCTGCGGCACCACGCTCTGGCGATGGTCGTTGCAGATCTTCAGGGCAGCGGCAACTTCCGCCACATCTCTCGGACGAATAACCGCCTTCGGGAGGTGGCGCCCGGTGAGGCTTGCATCGCTGCGATGACGTTCGGCGATCCGGCTACCGGTCAGCACTGCGTCGCCAAGGGATCGGGTGAGTTCGTCGATGACGGGCATGGCGTGTTCCTGGAAATATACGGCCTTGTCGGCCACGGCCCGGGATTGTTGCTATCGGAAGCACGCGCAGATCCCTTGCCGCGACGGACGCACTAAGGGCGATCCGATTTCAGGTGCCCGTGCGTGCCAGTTCGGCCGCTGTTTCCGCTCCACGCTGGGTCACCTGAACGGTCTCCTCCTTGCGGAAGAGCGTCCACTTCGTAGGTCGGAAGGCGATGCGGGTGTGATCGGTGGAGCTGGCGCGTTCCGGCGGCAGTTCGATCTCGACCGAAGGGTGGGTCCTGCCAAGATCGAGTTCGAGGTGCCGGGTACCGGCCACTCGGCGGCTGGCAGTGACCAGGCCGGCAAGACAGCCGCCGCAACCGTCGATGAGTTCGACGTCGTGCGGGCGGAAGAAGAGGGTCGCCGGCCCGTCGGCCTCGTTTGCGGACCGCAGGCCTATCGGTCGGTCCTCGAACCAAATTTCGCCGTTGGAAAGCATGACGTTGAGGCAGTTGGATTGGCCGATGAAGCCATAGACGAAAGGCGAGACCGGATGGTCATAGATCTCGTCCGGCGTGCCAACCTGCTCGATTGCGCCCTTGCTCATGACGACGACGCGGTCGGCGAGTTCGAGCGCCTCCTCCTGGTCGTGCGTGACGAATATGGTGGTGTGGCCGGTGCGGTCATGGATTTCACGCAGCCAGCGCCTGAGTTCTTTGCGCACTTGCGCATCGAGCGCGCCGAAGGGCTCGTCGAGAAGCAGCACATTGGGCTCGACCGCCATGGCGCGGGCGAGTGCCACGCGCTGCCGTTGGCCGCCGGAAAGCTGGGCCGGATAGCGTTTTTCAAGCCCCGAGAGCTGCACCAGCTCGAGAAGGTCCAGCGCTCGGCGGCGTATCTCGGCGGCGGGCGGCCGTCGGCTGCCGGGCCGTACCTTCAGACCGAAGGAGACGTTGTCGAGCACCGTCATATGCCGGAATAGGGCATAGTGCTGGAAGACGAAACCGATGTTTCGCTCCTGCACGCTTTTCTTCGACGCGTCCTCGGTGCCGAAGAAGATCATACCCTCGGTCGGACTTTCGAGCCCGGCCACGAGTCTGAGCAGCGTGGTCTTTCCGGAGCCGGAGGGGCCGAGCAGCGCAATCAACTCGCCGGACCGAATATTGAGCGAGACGTCGTCGAGCGCCGGAAAGCGGCCGAATTCCTTGCGTATGTTCTGGACGCGGACTTCCATGGATGTCTGGACCTTTCAGTGTCTGCGACTGGCAGCGATCTCGTCGCTGTAGCGAAGTTCAAGCGCCGTTTTCAATACGAGCGTTACCAGCGCCAGAAGCGCAAGGAGTGCGGCCACCGCGAACGCGGCGACGAAATTGTATTCATTATAGAGGATTTCTACCTGCAGCGGCATGGTGTTCGTTTGACCGCGAATATGGCCCGAGACAACGGAGACTGCCCCGAACTCGCCCATGGCGCGGGCGTTGCAGAGAAGCACTCCATAGAGCAGGCCCCATTTGATGTTGGGGAGCGTCACATGCCAGAAGGTTTGCCAGCCCGTGGCGCCGAGCGACAGTGCCGCTTCCTCGTCGCTCGTGCCCTGTTCCTGCATCAAGGGTATCAGTTCGCGGGCGACGAAGGGGAAGGTGACGAAAACAGTGGCGAGCACCAGGCCGGGCACGGCGAACAGGATCTGAATACCGTAACTCTGCAGGATGGGGCCAAGCAGGCTGTGCGAGCCGAAGAGCAGAACGAAGACGAGACCGGAGATCACCGGCGAGACCGAGAAGGGCAGGTCGATGAGCGTCGTCAGGAACGCCTTGCCTTTGAACTCGAATTTGGCGATCGCCCAGGCGGCCGCCACCCCGAAGATGAGGTTGAGCGGTACGGCGATCGCTGCGACCAGCAGAGTCAGCCGGATAGCCGAAAAGGTTTCTGCGTCGCGGAGCGCCGAGAAGAACTCTGTCGGTCCCTTTCGAAATGCCTCGATGAACACGGTGGCGAGCGGCAATAGCAGAAAGAGTGCCACGAAACCGAGCGCGATCACGATCAAAATCGTGCGCGCAAACCGGCTCTCCGAGGTTGCCGCGTTGACCAGGCTGGATGGCGCCGCGACCGACGCGGAGGTGACTTCATGCGCCATTAGCATATCTCCGTCTGCTCCAAGCCTGAATCAGGTTGATGACCAGCAGCATGATAAAGGAGAGGAGCAGCATCACCGCGGCGATCGCGGTCGCTGCCGGATAGTTGAACTCCTCGAGACGAATGATGATCAGGAGCGGTGCGATCTCCGAGACGTAAGGCAGATTACCGGCAATGAAGATCACGGACCCGTATTCGCCGACGCCGCGCGCGAAGGCGAGCGCGAAGCCGGTCAAACCGGCCGGCAGCAGGCCCGGTAGCAACACCCGGCTAATCGTCTGAAACCGAGTGGCACCAAGCGTGGCCGCCGCTTCCTCGACCTCCTTGTCGATCTCCTCCATGATCGGTTGCACCGTCCTGACAACGAAAGGCAGCCCCACGAAGACCAACGCTACGACGATGCCGGCCGGCGTGAAGGCGATCTTGATGCCGAGCGGCGCGAGAAGCGAGCCGATCCAGCCATTCGGAGCGTAGAGTGCCGTCAAGGCGATGCCTGCGACTGCCGTCGGCAGTGCGAAGGGCAGATCGACCATGGCGTCGATCACGCGCTTGCCGGGAAAGCGGTAGCGTACCAGCACCCAGGCAAGGACGACTCCAAAAACGAGATTGATGATTGCGGCAACGAAGGCCGTGCCGAAGCTGATCGTCAATGCGTTGACGGTGCGTTGGTCCAGTGCCAGCGCCAGGAACTTCGACCAGCCAAGGCCGCTCGATCGCCAAAGCAGGCCGGAGAGGGGGATGAGAACGATGAGGATAAGCCACGCCAGTGTGACGCCGAGCGCCAATCCGAACCCCGGAATGACGCTCGGCTGCCGAAACCGCCATCGCGTGCTGCTGCGAAAGGCCATGGAATCTTATTGTCCCGGCTTGTAGATCTGGTCGAAAATTCCACCATCGGCGAAGAACTTCGGCTGAGCTTCCTTCCAACCGCCGAATTCGTCAATAGTGACCAGCTTCACGTCGGCGAAGCGGGCCGTGTCCTTGGGGTCCGCAACCTCGGGCTTGTACGGCCGGTAGTAGTGCTTGGCCGCGATCTTCTGGCCTACATCGCTGTAGAGATAGTTCAGATAGGCCTCGGCCACTTTGCGCGTGCCATTGCTATCGACATTGCCGTCCACGAGCGCCACTGGCGGTTCCGCCTTGATCGAGATCGACGGCGTGACGATCTCGAAATTGTCCGGCCCGAGTTCTTCAAGCGACAGATAGGCTTCATTTTCCCAAGCAAGCAGTACGTCACCGAGGCCGCGCTGGACAAAGGTGGTCGTCGCACCGCGCGCGCCGGTATCGAGGACCGGAACATGTTTGAACAATTGCGCTACGTATTCCTGCGCCTTGGCGTCGTCACCGCCATTGGCGGATCGTGCCCAGGCCCAGGCCGCAAGGAAGTTCCAGCGCGCGCCGCCCGAAGTTTTCGGGTTGGGCGTAATCACCTGGATGTCTTCCTTGATAAGGTCGCCCCAGTCCTTGATGCCTTTCGGATTGCCCTTGTGGACGAGAAAGACGATCGTCGAGGTGTAAGGCGCACTGTTGTTTTCGAAGCGGGTCTTCCAGTCGGCCGGGATCTTGCCGCTCTCCTTGGCGATTGCATCGATATCTGCTTCGAGGGCGAGCGTCACGACATCCGCCTCCAGACCGTCGATCACTGATCGAGCCTGCTTACCCGACCCGCCATGCGAGGTCTGGATCGTTACGGTTTCGCCGGTGTCGGCCTCCCATTTTTCGGCAAAGGCCGCATTGAAGTCCTTGTAAAGTTCCCGGGTCGGGTCGTAGGACACGTTCAGGATCGTAGTGTCCGCTTGAGCTAAGCCAATCGAGCCAAGCTGCAGGCTTCCGACCACGAGCGCCAGTTTTACTATTCCGGCAAGTCTATTCGAGCTCATATCGACCTCCATCCTTTGCCAGATAAAACTATCAATTTAATCGACTACTACAACGCAAACATATGACGCCGAAGGCGCCTTTCGTGAAATGTCCTATCGCCGGTGCAGCCTAATCAGAAATTTCTTGCCCGCAGCGGGCAGCCGCGAGTGCAAGATAGCACGGTATTTTAGAGATGCACCCAATATGTGGGAACCTGGACTTTGCCTCCGCCGTCCGGCAACGAAAGCGCTATTCCACGTCCGGTTGCGGCAGGTGTTGCTGCTCGGACGAAGAGACGGCCAATGAAGCGATCGCGCGCCTGCGAGGAATTCGCCGGCGACGTGAGGCGTCACCAGGGAGGAAGCGCCCTCAGAGGATGTGGCCGCGCGCCACGACGGCCCATTCTTCCTTCGGTTCATCGCCGTCCACGATGTGCACGACGTCGACCATGTTGGTGACCACGCAGGCATGGTTCGGAACGATGCGGACCTGGTCGCCGACGGCAAGGCCAATGGGGCCATTCGAAACGAGCCGGCCGTGCTCCTCCGAAAGCTGGTCGATGCGGATGTCGTCGCGCCCGAGCACGTGGCCATAGCCGGTGAGGCCGAGGAGATCGGAGGTCAGGACCTTGCTGCCGGCGTCGATGATCGCCCGGTTCTCCGCCGGAACGGACACGACGGTCGCGAGCACCGTCAGGGCGCAATCGTCCCAAGTCGCGACGCCGCGCTCAACCAGCGAGCGGTCGTTGTAAATATAGGTGCCCGGCCGATACTCCGTTGCCACCGGCACATCGGCTGCCTGCATCATGCTGGGCGTGCCGCCGGACGTGATGGTTGGAACTTCCAGGCCCGCCGCCTCGATCAGCTCCTTCGCCTCGCTCATGAAGGATTGGACGCGCGCCGCCCCGTCGGCCGGCGGATAGGTCATCAACCCGCCGAAGCGCAACCCCGGGGCCTCGGCAATACGTTCGGCAAGGTGGGCCGCCTCCGCCGGCGTCGCGACGCCGCAGCGATCTGCGCCGGTGTTGCACTCGACGAGCACCGTGAGCGGCTTGCCTTCGCGCGCAAAACGCGCCGCCAGGCCGTCGATAACCGCAGTATTGTCCGCGACGACACTGAGACGCACCCGTTCGTTCAATCTGGCGAGGCGCGCGAGCTTCTCCTCTCCGAGGATGTTGTAGGTAATCAGCACGTCCTTGATCCGCGGGCTGCCGTCGACCATCGCCTCCGCCTCGGTGACTTTCTGGCAGGTGATGCCGATCGCCCCGGCCTCGAGCTGCAGCTCGGCCATCTGCGGCAGCTTGTGGGTCTTAATATGCGGCCGCACGCGGATGCCATGCCGGTCGGCGTAGGCCTGGAAGGCGCGGATGTTGCGCCGGGCGACATCGATATCGACGAGGACGGCGGGGGTGTCTGGCAGGCTCATGCGGCTTGTTTCCTCTTTCGGAAGGGTGGGTGAATGAATTTAGGCGGTTCCGCTTGACAAGTCATGGCCCAGAGCCTTTGATACGTCAATCCACTATTCAGGACGCATGTCCAGTATATTGGATCTCAGTATTGGGAACCAAAAAAGGGGAGAACTCCGATGATCAAGACATTTTCTGCGGCCGCGAGCCTCGTCGTCGCAACGTTAGCCGCCATGCCGGCCATTGCGCAGCAGCCGTCAAGCAAGCTCGACGAAGTACTGTCGCGCGGCCATCTGGTGCTCGGCACCGGCAGCACCAACGCGCCGTGGCACTTCAAGAGCGCCGAAGACAAGCTGCAGGGTTTCGACGTTGATATGGGCCGCATCATTGCCAAGGCGCTGTTCGGCGACCCCGAAAAGATCGAATTCGTCAATCAGTCGTCGGATGCCCGCATTCCGAACATCACCACAGACAAGGTGGACATCACCTGCCAGTTCATGACGGTAACGGGCGAGCGCGCCCAGCAGATCGCCTTCACCATTCCCTACTATCGTGAGGGCGTGGGCCTGATGCTGAAGGCCGACGGCAAGCATGGCGATTACGAGGCGCTGAAGGGCGCTGGCTCATCGGTTACGATTTCGGTGCTGCAGAACGTCTATGCCGAGGACATGGTGCACGCTGCGCTGCCCGAGGCGACGGTGGATCAATACGAATCCGTCGACCTGATCTATCAGGCGCTGGAATCCGGCCGTGCCGACGCCGCGGCAACCGACCAGTCTTCGCTTGCCTGGTACATGACCCAGAACCCGGGCCGCTACAAGGACGCAGGCTATGGCTGGAACCCGCAAACCTATGCATGCGGCGTCAAGCGCGGCGATCAGGACTGGCTGAACTTCGTCAACACGGCGTTGCATGAGGCGATGACGGGAGTCGAATTCGACTTCTACGCCAAGTCCTTCAAGACCTGGTTCGGCAAGGACCTCACTCCGCCGCAGATCGGTTTCCCCGTCGAGTACAAATAGGCTTCGCTCTTTGGCGACCCTGCTTAATCGGCGGGGTTGCCGTCCGCTCCCCACGGCAATGGCTGGCGTCCATGACTTATTCATTGAACTTCGCGGCTGTCTGGCGCTCGTTCGACCTTCTTTTGGAAGGGCTGGCGCTCAGTCTCGGCCTGGCAGTGGTGGCGATCCTCGCCGGCTGCGTGCTCGGGCTGATCACCGCTTTCGGCCTCGTTTCCAAGAGCGTGTTGCTGCGCAAACCCGCCGGACTCTATGTCACGGTGATCCGCAACACGCCGATCCTGGTCCTCATCCTCTTCACCTATTTCGCGCTCCCCGAACTCGGTGTCCGTCTCGGTAAAATCGAAAGTTTCGTGCTGACTCTGGCGGTCTATTCCGGCGCCTATCTCGCTGAAGTCTTCCGCGGCGGCCTCATCGCCGTTCCGCCGGGCCAAAGGGAAGCGGGGCTGGCGATCGGACTGACGGAGATGCAGATTCGCACCTCGATTATTATTCCGCTCATGCTGCGCAATGTCCTGCCCTCCCTCGGCAGCACCATGATCTCGCTTTTCAAGGACACCTCGCTTGCCGCGGCGATCGCGGTGCCCGAACTCACCTTCGAGGCGCGCAAGATCAATGTCGAGACTTTCCGTGTCATCGAGACGTGGATCGTCGCGAGCTGCCTCTATGTTGCAACCTGTTCGCTGCTGGCCGCGCTGATGCGCGGGGTCGAACGGCGACTTGCGGTTCCGAGGTGATCGTCATGGACTTCGCTTTTCTCGATCAACTCTGGCTCGCCCGGATTCCGCTCCTAAAGGGGCTCGGCGTGTCGATTTCCATTTCGTTCCTGTCGATTGCGGTGGGTACCGTGCTCGGCGTCTTCGTGGGGCTTGCACTCACCTATGGCTACCGCCCGCTGCAATGGGTGGTGCGCGGCTATACCGACTTCATCCGCGGCACGCCGGTGCTCGTTCTTGTGCTTGCGAGCTACTACGTTCTGAGCACTGTCGGCATCGACCTCGGGCCGTTCCAGGCGGGCATCCTGGCGCTCGCCGTCTTCTGTAGCTCACATGTCGGCGAACTGGTGCGCGGCGCGCTGCAATCGATTCCCAAGGGGCAGACGGAAGCCGCGAAGGCGATCGGGCTGACCTTTCCGCAAACCTTCGCCTATGTGCTGGGGCCGCAGGCCCTGCGGCAGGCGCTACCTGCCTGGGTCAATACCGCGGCCGAAATGGTCAAGGCGTCGACCTTGCTCTCGATCATCGGCGTTGCGGAACTGCTGCTACGCACCCAGGAACTGATCTCGCGCACGTTCATGAGCCTCGAATTCTATTTCTTCGCAGGCTTCCTTTATTTCGTCATCAACTACGGCATTGAGCGTTTCGGTCGATTCGTCGAACGCAAGACCGCTGTCCCATCGTGAGGCTTCGGATCCATGACCAATCTTCTTGAAATCCGCGATCTTCACAAGCGCTATGGCACGGTGGAAGTGCTGAAAGGCGTCGACTGCACCATGCAGCAGGGCGAGGTGATCAGCATTATCGGCTCCAGCGGTTCGGGCAAGACGACGATGCTTCGCTGCATCAACATGCTCGAGGAATTCCAGGGCGGCACGATCAGCATCGACGGCCAGGAAATCGGCTACGAGACAGTCGGTGGTGTCCGCCGCCGCAAGCCTGAGCGGGAGATCGCCCGCCAGCGCGCGCTGACGGGAATGGCATTCCAGCAGTTCAACCTCTTTCCGCATATGACCGCCGCCGGCAACGTCATGCTGGGCCTGATCAAGGTCAAGACGATGAGCCGCGACGAGGCAAGGACGGTTGCGGAGAAGTGGCTGGACCGCGTCGGCCTTCTGTCGCGGATGGATCATTACCCCGGCCAGCTTTCCGGCGGCCAGCAGCAGCGCGTTGCGATCGCCCGCGCCATCGCGATGAACCCCAAGCTGATGCTTTTCGACGAAGTGACCTCGGCCCTCGACCCGGAACTCGTCAACGAGGTGCTGCAGGTGATCAAGGGCCTTGCGGAAGACGGCATGAGCATGCTGATCGTCACCCACGAGATGCGCTTTGCCTATGAGGTTTCGTCCCGGGTCATCTTCATGAACCAGGGCCGTATCGCCGAGGAGGGCAATCCGCGCGAGATGTTCCTGAAGCCCAAGACCGAACGCCTGGCGGACTTTCTGAAAACTTCGACGTTCAACTGAGCAAACGATTGAAATGAAAAACTGGAGTGAAGTGTTGTGACGATAAAGCGTTATGGAACGGGCGAAACCGGTGCGGGCAAACAGGCCTTACCCTTTGCGCGCGCTGTCGAGGCGAACGGCTGGCTTTATGTTTCCGGGCAGGTCGCCATGGATGCGGGCGAGGTCATTGGCGGCGGCATCATCGCGGAAAGCCGCAAGGCGATCGAAAACATGATCGCGATCCTCAATGAGGCGGGCTACGGCCTGGAAGACGTGGTCCGCGTCGGCGTCTGGCTCGATGATCCGCGCGATTTCTGGACCTTCAACGGCGTCTACGCCGAATATTTCGGCAAGAACCCGCCGGCACGCGCCTGTGTGCAGTCGCGCATGATGGTCGACTGCAAGGTCGAAGTTGACTGCGTCGCGTACAAGGCTAAATGAGGTGAGCTTGGCACGGGGCCGCTCATGGAACGGGCCCGGCAAGGAGGACGCGATGGCTGATGCGGCAGATACGATCAATCGGCGGGCACGGGGGCTCGATCGGGCGTTCGAAATTCTCGACTTTCTGCGGCTGCAGCGGCAGCCCTTGCGCCCAAACGAGATCGCCCAGGGAATCGGCGCGCCGCGTTCGTCGGTCTATGAACTTGTCAATCTGCTGATCCGGCAGGGTGTGATCGAGTATCGGGGCGACGACGGCCGCGTCTTCCTTGGCCGAAAGCTCTATTTCCTCGGCGCCGCTTATGCCGAACAGTTCGATCTCATGCGCGAATGCGAGCATTTGCTGGCGAGAATCGCCGAAGAAACGCGCGAGACGGCGCAGATGTGCCAGCTGGAAGGCAACAAATATGCCGTCGTTTTGATGAACGAGGGCAGCCGACCGTTCCGCATATCCACCAATATCGGTGAGCCGGTCGCCATTCCGTGGACCGCCTCCGGCCGCCTCCTCGTCGATCATATGAGCGACGAGGAGATATTGGATTTCATTCCGGAAGAAGACTTCGTGCTGCCGAGCGGCAAGCGCCTCGATCCGTCCGAATTCATCCGCCAGGTCCGACAAGCCAAGCTGGACGGTTATTTTACGTTCAACAGCATCGTCGACAGCTTCACGCATTGTTTTGCCGTGCCGGTCTATGACGCCGGCCAGGTTTGCGTGGCGACACTTTGCCTTGTAGCTCCCAAGGAAGACGGGCTGCGCAACCGCGCCGAATACCTGCGCGTGCTGATCGATGCTGCCGGGGAACTTTCCGAAAAGCTCGGCTACAGGCAGGATGGCGGACCTTCGGCGCGGACCCCGGCGCGGGCAGCCACCGGCTATTGAGCTCGGGATCTCATGCCGTCAACAGCGAGCGACCGCTTTCGGGATCGAAGAGATGCAGTGCCGCTTCGTCGAAGGAGAAGACATGCGCCGATCCGGAAGTAATCGCCGTGCGCGGCGGAAGACAGGCCGTGATGCGCTCTTCCCCGATCTTGGCCGTGGTCACGAGCTCAGGCCCCGTCAGTTCCATGACTTCGACACGCGCTGCGAGGCGGATGCCTGAGGCATCGGCCTCTGCGAGCCGCAACGCCTCCGGGCGAATGCCGATTTTGACGCGTCGGCCAGCGGCGGCGTTCCTTAAAGTCGCAGGTAGAGGCAGCATCTCCCCGGAGCCGGCGAGCTTTAGGCCGCTTCCCGTCGTTTCCGCATCGAGAATGTTCATCGGCGGCGACCCGACAAAGCCGGCGACGTAGAGTGTAGCCGGCCGGTCATAGATATCTTCCGGCGTACCAAGCTGCTCTATGCGGCCATCGCGCATGACGGCGATACGCGTTGCGAGCGTCATCGCCTCGATCTGATCGTGGGTGACGTAGACGACCGTCGTCTTCAGCATCTGGTGCAGCCGCTTCAACTCCGTACGCATCTCCATGCGCAGCTTGGCGTCGAGGTTGGATAGCGGCTCATCGAAGAGAAAGACCTCCGGGTTGCGCACCAGCGCGCGGCCGATGGCAACGCGTTGGCGTTGGCCGCCGGAGAGCTGGCTCGGCTTGCGATCGAGGAGATTTTCGATCTGGAGCAGCCTCGCTGTCTCGCGCACCGCTTTGTCGCGCTCTGCCGCCGGCACTTTTCGCATTTCGAGCCCGAAACCGATATTCCGGGCGACGCTCATGTTTGGATAGAGCGCGTAGGACTGAAAGACCATGGCAATATCGCGGTCCTTTGGATGCGCACCGAGGATCGATTGCTCACCGATCAGGATGTCTCCGCCGCTCGGTTCGGCAAGACCGGCGATGATGTTCAAAAGAGTGGATTTGCCACAGCCGGACGAGCCGAGCAGCACCAGGAACTCGCCGCTTTCAAGCGCGATGTCGATGCCCTTAAGCGTCTCCACCTCGCCGTATCGCTTGTGGATGTCGCGGATTTCGAGTGCGCTCATTGTCGGGTCTCCTGGAGGAAGGCCGAAAGGGGTTTGCCGTAGCTGCGCGGCAAGGTCGAGATTGCTTCGGACGCAACGATGACGCCCGTCCTCAGGCAGGCCTCAAGCGGCATATTGGCCGCAAGCGCCGCCAGGAAGCCTGCATTGAAGACGTCGCCGGCGCCGATCGTATCGACGACCTTGACGGGCGGTGCGGGCACGGAAAACTCTGTACCGTTCCGGTCAAGGGCGAGCGCCCCGTGAGGTCCGCGTTTGACGACGACGATGGCCTCAGCAGGCATCCTCTGTTTCAGACTGCGGGCTGCCTCCGCAGTGTTTGAGTTGCCGGTGAGCGTCGTCGTTTCCACCTCGTTGAAGAGCGCGCAATGGCAGCGCTTCAGCCATGCGAGGGTTTTGAGCTTGTTCGCATCGGTCCAGCCATCGAGCGGCCAGCCGGTATCGAGCGCCACGGCGATCTCATGCGCGTCCGCCCAATCGAAGAAGTCGTCGTAGGCTAACGTCAGAGCGTCTGTCAGGAACGAACCGGAGAGCAATGCAAAGCCACCGCGAAGGCGCTCACCGTCGAGTATCGAGCGCACCTCGTCGAAGCTGAAGAGCGGCAGGTGGCCGCGCGTGGTGAAGAAGGTGCGCTCGCCATCCGGATGCGTGATGCCGACCGAGAGCGTGGTGCCGACGGCTTCCACCGGCCAGTCGCGGGCCCGTTCGCCGAAGGCCTCCTTCAGCCAGGCGCCGAACTGGTCATTGCCGACGTTGGCGGCGATCGCATAGTCGACACCGAGCGAATCCCAGGCAAGCGCGCTGTTTCCGGCACAGCCGCCGACACGGAGTTCGTCATGATCGACAATGACTTCGGTCCCGGCCTTCGGCCAGGGCTTGGCGGGGCCGAGGATGAGATCGACATTGACATTGCCGATGGCTGCAAGCGGACGCATATCGCTACTCGCTCCGGGTGATCTTCGTCGAACGCAAGGGCGTGCCGGCATTCTCGACGCGCGCCGCGGCAAAGGCGAGCATGAAGGATTGTGCCACCGGCAACAGGGCGAAAATCGCGGCCATGCCTGCCGCCGGCTTGAATCGGATGTTCGCGAGGCCTTCGACTGGCGGCTCGCCCGATGCGTCGAAGACGACGACCGGCGAACCCGCCTCTGCTGCCGATCTTGCCATCGCAGCCACCAGCCCGGCAGTCGGATCGGCAGCTCGGAAGAGCACGACGCCGACGGAAGGCCCCAGCATTTCCATCGGCCCGTGACGCAATTGTCCGCCTTCGAGCGAAAAGCAGGGTAGACGCGAGAGTTCCGTGAGACCGAGCGCGATGGCTTCGGCGAGGCCCTGGAGCCTGCGACCGGAGGTGACGATCGCGCCGACATCGGCGACCGCCGCAAGGGCGCCGTCGGTCGCGGGCGTCTCGGGAGCCTCCAGGGCGCGAAGCGCGTCGGCCGGATCGGCTCCGAGGGCGGTGAGGATCGCCAGGTGCAGCGAGAAGGTGACCGTCAGGCTGCGGGTGGCCGCGAATGCCCGCTCCGTGCCTCCTGTTCCGACAAGTGACGGCGCCGCTTTCGCCAGGAACGCATCTTCATCGAGCGTCAGGCCGAACGTATCGGACGTGCCGCCGTTCGTTTCCCTGAACCAGCGCAGCACCTCGGCGCTTTCCCCGGATTGCGAGCTGACGAGAATGGTCTTGCCTTCGATCGGCAAGGGCTGACCGAGTTGCTCCGAGAGCGGCAGAGCCACAGCCTCGATCCCGAGCGCGCGATAGAGCGGTTCGACGGCACGGCCGACAGCATGCGAGCCCCCCATGCCGAGCAGGAGAAGCCGGCCGGTCGATTTCAGCGACGCGGCAATCCTTTGCGCGAGAGCGGCAGACTGTCTGTAGGAGGCTATGGCATCGGCGTGCTGGCGCGCCATCTCCCGATCGATTGCGACGAGCGCCGCGGGGCGGTCTTTCGAAACACGCATGATCATCCTTTGACGCCACCGCTGGTGAGCCCGGAAATAAGGGCGCGTTGCATGACGAGACCGATCAGCACCGGGGGCAGGGCGGCAAGCACCCCGGCGGTAGCGATCAATCCATAGTCGGAAACACGGCCGCCAGCGAGATCCGCAATGGCGACGGTGAGGGTCTTGGCGCGCAGATCCGAGGTGAAGAGCAGCGCGTAGAAGAATTCGTCCCAGGCAAGAAGAAAGGCGAAGAGGGCGGATGTCGCCATGACCGGGGCGGCAAGCGGTAGCGTCAAGAGCCGGAGAATCTGGTCGAGCCGCGCGCCGTCGATCATCGCTGCGCTCTCGATTTCCTTCGGTATGGAATCGAAGCCCGATTTCAACAGCCATGTGGTGAAGGGCGCCAGAATGGTGAGGTAGACGAGTGCAAGGCCGAAGACCGAATTGAGAAGGCCGAGATAGGCGAGCCCCATATAGAGCGGTACCGCAAGCGCGACTGGAGGCAGCATGTAGGTGGCGATCACCGCATAGAGCGACCACGAGACGGCCGGCGTGCGCGACACGGCCCAGCCGGCCGGAACCGCAACGGCAATTGCGGCGAGCGTCGCCATTCCGGCGACTTTGAGGCTGTTGAAGAGCGACGCCATGAAAGCGGCGCCGGCGCTGTTTTCGACGGTGGAAAGCAAGGCGCCATAGCGGGAGAGATCGATCTCGCTCGGCCACCAGTTGAGCGGTTTTGCCGAGAGATCCGCGGCCGACGAAATGCTCATGACGAAAAGCCACACGACTGGCGCCAGGATGACCGCAGCGAGAAGCATCGCGCACGTATAGACGAAGGCGGTGAAAAGGGGGCTTTGGCGTTCCATCATGACGCTCCTGCGGCCTTGCGAAGCAGCGCGGCATAGGCACCCGCGAGAATGGTCACGAGCAGCGTGACGATCAGCGCCAGCGACGCACCGGAACCCGCACGCTGGAACGAAAAAGCCTCCTGGTAGACAAGGATCGAAAGCGTGCGCGTGCTGTTCGCCGGTCCGCCGCGCGTCATCACCCAGATGATATCGAAGACCTTGAAAGCCTCGATGGTGCGCAGCACCAGCGCCACCAGCAGCGGCCCAGCCAGATACGGCATGATGACGAAGCGGAAACGGTTGAAGGGGCCGGCGCCATCGACCAGCGAGGCGGCGGTGATGTCGCGCGGAACGGCCTGGAGAGCGGCAAGTGCGATCAGCGCCACCAGCGGAAAGTTCTTCCAGCAATCGGCGACGATCAATGCCACCAATGCCGAGCCGGGCTCGCCGAGCCAGGAACGATAGCTGTCGAGAAGGCCGAGCTGGGTCAGCGCCGCATTGAGCGCGCCGTATTCCGGATTGTAAATAAGCCGCCAAAGGGTCGCATTGACCACCGTCGGCAGAGCCCAGGGGAGGATCATCAGCGCTCGGAGCGCCGTTCGCCCGCGAAATTGCTGATTGAGCAACAGGGCGGCAAGTACGCCGAGCACCATTTCGGCGGCAACGGAAACGACGGCGAACCAGGTTGTGGTGACGAGCGCCCGCCGGAAGTTCGATCCGCCGAACATCCTTGCGTAGTTGTCGAGGCCGACGAAGCTGCCTTCCGTGCCGACGAGCTTCGCATTCGTGAAGGAGAGCCGCACCGTGTCCACCAGTGGCCAACCGATGACAGCGATCATGACCACGAGGAGCGGCAACATCAGCAGCCACGCGCGCGTTGATATCCAGGTGCCGGACATGAATGGAGACCTTTGTCGCTTTTACTGCATGTTTCCGTAAATCGGCTCCGATTTAAGGAAAAAACATGCAGCATTTCAAAGTGCTACAGCGATTTTTGCGCGTCTGAAAAGACGCGTGGCGCTGTAGGTCAGGAAGATCTCAGCTGAGATCGGCCCACCTCGCAAGCCTATCAACTTGAGAATTTAAGACCGGAAGCGGCTGTAAACCGTTCCATCGTCGGTGTTTTCTGTTCTGATCGTGCCTCTCGCCGGGAGAGCGTGCTCGGCGAGCTCCGGACGATTGCTCGTCCGGGGCGCGAGCCGACAGACGTCAAAGGCCGCTGTTTTCGGCGGCCGCCTTCAGCGCTTCTTCCGGCGAAGCCTGAGCGAGCAGCGCTTCCTGGATCGCCTGCTGCAGGGCGGTCGAAAGCTCCTGGTACTTTGGTGTGGTGGGGCGCGGATACATCGCGGCAAGACCAAGTTTTGCCGCGGCGATCAACTCTTCCTGGCCCTTCGTCACGTTCGGATCTTCATAGGACGACGCCCAGATCGGCAGGCTGAGCTTTGCATAAGCGTTCTGCGTCTCCTGCGAGGTCATGTGAACGATGTATTTCCATGCCTCTTCCGGATTCTTGCTGGTCGAGGTAATACCGAGCCCCATGGAGCCGTTCACCGCGGAAACCTCGCTCTTGCCCGCTACGCCTGGAGCAGGCACGACGCCGACCTTGCCGGCAACCTTGCTCTCCTTCGGATCATTGGCGAGATTGTACATGTAGGTCCAGTTGAGCGCGAAGGCGGCGTCGCCGTTCTGGAATACCTTGCGCACGTCCTCCTCGAGGAATTCCTTCGAGTTCGGATTGGTCAGCCCGGAGGTGTAGCTCGAAACCATGTAGTTCAGAGCTTCGAGGCCTCCCCCTGTTGTGAACGCCGGCTTGCCGCCGTCGAGGAACTTGCCGCCATACGCGCTCACAAGCGTCGTGTAGTCGCAGATTGCTGCCTCGGCCTGAGCCCAGCTCCAGGCGATCGGGTTCGCGAGCAGGCCCTTGTCCTTGATCGTCTTCGCCTGTGCGGCAAGCTCATCCCAGGTTTTCGGCGGTGCCTTGATGCCCGCTTTCTCAAGGATTTCCTTGTTGTAGAAGAGATACTTCGTGTCGAGGATCCACGGCATGCCGTATCGTTTGCCGTTATATTCGACCGTGGTCCAAGCTCCCGGCAGGATACCTTTTTTCATTTCATCGGTAATGCGATCGGTGACATCGACGAGCACATTGTTGGTGGCGTATTCCGCTGGCCAGATCACGTCGAACAGGACGACGTCGTAACCGCCGCCGGAACCTTGCGCCAGCACGGTCTTGTCGTGCAGCCCCTCATAAGGGACGAATTCCAGATTGACCTTCACGTCCGGATTGGCCTTGGTGAAGGCCTCCGTCATTGCGCGGACGTCGGCTTCGCTATAGGCCGCCTGCGCCATGAACAGCGCGTTCAGCGTGGTTTCCGCATAGGCATGGCCGGTGAAGGTGACGCCGATGAGTGTCGCACCGATCAGAGCGTTGCGTGTGGTTTTCAACATTGCTGCCTCCTGTAACTGATCGTTCAGTCTTCGCGGCGGCCCGAGCGGGTACGCCGAATGGAAGAAATCTGCCGCTCAAGCTAGCGGCCGTCGGCAAATCAATCGGAGCGTTTGCAGCTTTTCCTGCCGCTTGCGTTCCCCCGAGGTTTCTTGCGACCTCTTATTAAGTCAATTGTCTTGACTTATTTCTTGTTCAATATTCTAACAGTGTCAAGAGGGATTTGTGGATGAACGAGATGCGCCCGATCCGGGCCAAGAGCGGCACCAATCAGGAGGGGACGAGTGCCCACAACCGACGCGTCATGATCGACGCTCTGCGGCTGAACGGGCAGTTGTCACGGGCCGACCTTGCGCGGGCAACGGCACTCACCAAGCAGACCGTTTCGAACATCATTGACGAGCTTGAAAACGACGGCCTGGTCACTTCTCTCGCCGCTGTGCGCAGGGGCAGGGGACAGCCCTCGACGCCCTACCGGCTGGTGCCGGAAGGCGCCTTTGCTATCGGGCTGCAGATCGACCGCCATGTGACGCGGACGATCGCGGTCGACCTCGTCGGGACGGTGCTTGCACGAGGCGAGGCAAACCTGCCGGCCGGAGGGCCGGAAAAAGGTGTCGAAACGATTTTGACCTTGATCGATGAAACCCGTAGCGAACTGGCAACGATCGCACCCCAATCCAAAGATCGGTTCGTCGGCCTCGGGGTCGCGATGCCCGGACCGTTCGGCGTCGAGGCAGATGCCGATGATCCCTGGATGATGGCCGCGTGGCAGAGCTTCCCTTTGCTGGATACGCTGTCGGCAGGAACGGGCCTCGACGTGCGCCTGCAAAATGATGCGGCGGCCGCGGCGACGGCGGAAAAGATGGTCGGGGCTGCCCATGGGCTGGATCAGGCGATCTGCATCTATCTCGGTTATGGTCTCGGTGCCGGTTTGATCCTGAATGGCGAACTTTACCGCGGCGCCCACGGCAATGCCGGCGAGATCGGCATGATCCTCAGCCCGCCGCGGAACGTGACCGGCGGCCCAAGTGCGCCGCTCGAACATCGAGCTTCCATCGCTTCGCTTTCCAAGATCCTGGATCTCGACCCTGCAGACCCTGATCTCTATCGCCGGATCGAGGCTGCTGCGGCGGCGCCGGACTCGCGCGTTGCAGGTTGGATTGCCGATGCGGCCTTCGAGTTGCGGGCCGTCATTCAGATTCTAGAGACCGTCTTTGATCCGCAAACGATTATCTTGTGTGGCGGCATGCCTTCCGGTCTCGCACGCCTCCTGACGGATGCGATCCGCCCGCTGCTGCCCTCGATCGCCGAGCGGCGGACACGCACCGTGCCGCGCCTGCAACTGGGTTTCACGGATCCCTGGGCGGTGGCGATCGGCGCCGCCGCGGAACCCATCAGCCGCACCTTCGACCCGCGCTTTTCCGCGATCCTGAAGACGCGGGCGGGTTCTTCCTGATTGCGAGAAGTCGTGGCGATTTTCGCGTCTCTCGTCCTGCACGAGATAGATTTTTCCTTGTTACTTGAAATATTAGCGATATAGCGCTTAAATGCGGCTAATGCCGACAAGGCGATGTTTATCGCCGCAACTGATTTGATCAATTACATCTGCGGCTGATCCGTCGTGGATGACAAATTCATATAAATGCATAGCATAAATTTTATTTTTTAAAGTTTAGAGGGATTGTGGCATGTCTCTTCCCCATCTTCGCCGGCTTGAATCTGAAGCAATTCATACAATCCGAGAAGTAGTCGCAACGTTTTCAAATCCGGTAGTGCTTTATTCCATTGGGAAAGACTCGTCCGTTTTGTTGCATCTTGCAATCAAGGCGTTTTTTCCCGCTAAGCCGCCTTTTCCCTTTCTCCATGTGGATACCAGATGGAAGTTTCGGGAAATGATCGAATTCCGCGACCGAATGGCGCGGGAGCGTGGCTTCGATCTTTTGGTTCACGTCAACCAGGACGGCGTCGATCAGGGCATTGGCCCTTTCTCGCATGGGTCGAATGTCCATACGCATGTCATGAAGACGGTTGCGCTGCGCCAAGCGTTGGAGAAATACGGATTTGACGCTGCGCTCGCAGGCGCACGGCGAGACGAGGAGAAGTCACGGGCCAAGGAGCGCATGTTCTCCATTCGCAACGCCCAGCACGGATGGGATCCGAAGCGCCAGCGTCCCGAAATGTGGAAGACCTATAACACGCGCGTCGGTCAGGGCGAGACGATGCGCGTATTTCCGCTTTCCAATTGGACCGAATTCGACATCTGGCAATATATCCTGCGGGAAAACATTCCGATCGTGCCGCTCTATTTCGCGGCGCGGCGGCCGGTCGTCGAGCGGGACGGCATGCTGATCATGGTCGACGACGATCGTATGCCGCTGCAGCCACAGGAACAGGTCATGAACCGGATGGTTCGCTTCCGCACGCTTGGCTGCTATCCCCTGACGGGCGCGGTCGAATCCGAAGCCGCCACACTTCCCGACATTTTGCGCGAAATGTTGACGGTGCGCACGTCCGAGCGACAGAGCCGGCTGATCGATAAGGATGAAGCTGGCGCAATGGAGAAAAAGAAGCGCGAGGGGTACTTCTGATGTCGTATCTTCATTCCGTGCCGCCGCATGACATACTGGCGCATCTCGCCGATCACGACAACAAATCGATCCTGAGATTCATCACCTGCGGTTCGGTCGACGACGGCAAGTCGACGCTGATCGGTCGGTTGCTCTTCGACGCCAAGCTGGTTTTCGAAGATCAGTTGGCAAACCTCGGACGCGTCGGTCCTCGCGCCGGCGCCAATGGCGAGGAGATTGACCTCGCGCTGCTCCTGGATGGGCTTGAGGCCGAGCGGGAGCAGGGCATCACCATCGACGTCGCCTACCGCTATTTCTCGACCTCAAAACGCAAATTCATCGTCGCCGACACGCCCGGCCATGAAGAATATACGCGTAACATGGTCACAGGGGCCTCGACGGCCGATCTCGCGGTGATCCTCATCGATAGTCGCCAGGGCATACTCCAGCAGACTAGGCGCCACTCCTATATCGCGTCGCTGCTCGGCATCCGTCATGTCGTGCTGGCGGTCAACAAGATCGATCTCGTCGATTTCCGCCAGCAGGTGTTTGACGAGATCGTCGCCGACTACATGGTCTTCGCCAAGGAACTGGGCTTTGTCAGCGTCCAGCCCATTCCGATTTCCGCCCGGTTCGGGGACAATGTTATTTCGGCGTCTGAGAACACGCCCTGGTATAGAGGGCCGGCGCTTCTTGAATATCTCGAGTCGGTCGAAATCGCCCCTGCCAATAAGGAAAGTCCTTTCCGCTTCCCGGTTCAGCTCGTCATGCGGCCGAACGCGGATTTCCGCGGCTATGCCGGGCAGGTCTCGTCCGGCAGGATCTCGGTTGGCGACCCGGTCGTCGTCGCGAAATCCGGACAGCGCTCGTCGGTGAAGGCGATCGTCACGCATGACGGGAATCTGACGGCAGCAGCAGAAGGCGAGGCGGTGACGCTTGTCCTTTCGGACGAGGTGGATGCGTCGCGGGGCAACATGCTTGTCGCGCCGGCCTCGAGGCCGTTCGTATCGGACCAGTTCCAGGCGCATGTGATCTGGTTCGACGCCAATGCGATGATGCCCGGGCGAAGCTACATCTTACGGACGGAGACGGACAGCGTCAGCGCCACGGTCACCGCGCTCAAGCATCAGGTGAACATCAACAGCTTCGCTCGTGAGGCCGCCAAGTCGCTGCAGATGAACGAGGTGGGCGTCTGTAATATTTCGACGCAGACGCCGATCGCCTTCGATGCCTACAAGGACAACAGGGCGACCGGCAACTTCATCTTCGTCGATCGGGTGACCAACGCGACCGTCGGCGCCGGCATGATCGACTTTCCGCTTCGCCGCGCAGATAACGTCCATTGGCACGCGCTCGAAGTCAATAAGATCGCCCGCAGCGCGATGAAGCACCAGCGTCCGGCGGTTCTTTGGTTCACCGGACTTTCCGGCTCGGGCAAATCGACCATCGCGAACGAGCTCGACCGACTTCTGCACGCGCGTGGCAAACACACGTATCTGCTCGACGGCGATAACGTCCGCCACGGCCTCAACCGCGACCTAGGTTTCACTGAAGCGGACCGCGTCGAGAACATTCGCCGCGTGGCGGAGGTGGCGAAGCTCATGGCCGATGCCGGCCTGATCGTGCTCGTCTCCTTCATTTCGCCTTTCCGCGATGAACGGCGAATGGCGCGCGAACTGATGGACGAGGGCGAGTTCATCGAAGTTTTCGTCGACACGCCGCTCGAAGAGTGTGCGCGCCGCGATCCGAAGGGACTCTACGAGAAGGCGCTCGCTGGCAAGATTGCAAACTTCACCGGCGTCTCCTCTCCCTATGAGGTACCGGAAAACGCGGAACTGCATCTCAAGACGGTCGGTCAAGACCCGACCGCGCTTGCGCTGAAGATCGAGGAATTCCTCGACAGGATGATGGAGGAGAAATGACGCCGCTCTGTGAACTGCTCGAACGCATTGCGCTTGATGCCGGCGCTGCGATCCTCGAGGTTTACGAGGCCGGCGCCAATGTCTGCTACAAGAACGATCATTCGCCCGTGACTGAGGCGGATGAACGTGCGGAGGCCATCATCCTCGAAAGGCTTTCGGCGGCCTTTCCGCACATTCCCGTCATCGCTGAGGAAGCCGTGGCTTCGGGCCGGATTCCAGATATCGGCAGCAGCGCTTTCTTTCTGGTCGATCCCCTCGACGGGACGAAGGAATTCATCAACCGTCGCAATGACTTCACCGTCAATATCGCGCTTATCGAGGGCAGTGTCCCAATCGCCGGCATCGTCTATGCGCCGGCGCAGCGCTGCGCCTATGTCGCAGACAAAGGCAGGGCGGAGAAGCTGCTTTTTGGCGACAGGGCCGCGATCGAGGACCGCCAAGCCATACGCGTGCGTACGCGCGGGCCGGTTCTCACGGCGGTTGCCAGCCGCTCGCACAACAGCGCCGAAACCGAGGCGTTTCTCGTCGGGCATGGTGTCACGGACTACACCTCCGTCGGTTCGTCGCTCAAGTTCTGTATGCTTGCCGAAGGCAAGGCGGATGTTTATCCGCGCTTCGGCCGGACGATGGAATGGGATACGGCCGCCGGAGACGCCGTGCTGCAGGCTGCCGGGGGGTCGGTCGTCCGGCTGGACGGTTCGCGCCTCCTCTACGGCAAGAGGATGCAGGAGGGCGACAGCGATTTCGCCAACCCGCATTTCGTCGCCTGGGCCAATATGGCCCCGGCTTCGCCCGCCCAATGCTGAAAGCTCATGTGCTGTCCGCATGCGTTTTGCCGCCGGGCGTGCAGCACAGGTACTTTACTTTAGCGCGTTAATCGAAGGGCACATCGATAATGGACGGGCAAAGGAAGAAGAACACCAGCAAGCCTGCGTTCTGCCGTTTTCGAGATCTCAGCCAGGCGCAGCTGAATGTCGAACTCCAGGTTCATACCAGTTGGACCGACGGGCAGGCGACGGCGCTTCAGATCCTGGAAACCGCCAAGGAACGCGGGCTGGGTGCCTTGGCTTTCACAGAGCACGTTCGCGAAGAAACGACCTGGTTTAATCAATTCAGGGAGGAAGTCCTTTCCGCAGCGCGTGGCTTCGAGGGCATTCGGGTTTATGTCGGCTGCGAGACCAAGGCGATGGATGACAGGGGCAGGCTCGACGTCTCCCAGGATGTGCTCGACGCATGCGACATCGTCCTCGGCGTCGTTCACCGGCTCCCCGACGGAAAGGGTGGTTACCTGGACTTCAAGCAATTGTCCTTCGAGCAGACCGCGGAAATAGAGTTTCGGCTGTCGATGGGAATGATCTGGAATGCGCCTATTGATGTCCTGGGGCATCCGGGCGGTATGAGCCTGAGACGACACGGCCGCTTTCCGAAAGCGTATTATCGCGAACTGATGACGGCATCGCTGGAACGGCAGATCGCACTCGAGATCAACTCCTCGTATCTCGTCGACATGCCGGCATTTCTGGCTCTGTGCGACGAGATCAATCCGTTTGTTTCCATCGGCTCCGATGCTCATCGGCTGAGTGAATTGGGCCGTTGCAGGGATCAGCTTATCGAATTGGGGGTCGGGCAATCATGAAGGTTTTTGTCACGGGTGCAGGCGCCCTGCTGGGGCAAGGGATCATTCGTGCCTTGAGGCGCTCGACCTTGAAGGCGACGATCATCGTAGGAGACCCAAGCCCGCTCTCGGCCGGTCTTTACTGGGGCGATGCGGCGCATCTGATCCCGATGGCGCGGGATCCAGCCTATCTCGACAGGCTGGGCGACCTGTTGCGTGCCGAACGGCCGGATGTCCTCATTCCGGGAACCGACGTCGAACTTCCGATCCTCGCGGCAAATCGCGAGGCAATTGAAAGAGCCTATGGAACCAAGGTGATCGTCAGCTCGCCTCGTGTCGTGTCCATCGCCAATGACAAATGGCTGACATCCGAATTTCTCCGGGGAAAGCGTTTAGGCTTCGTTCCTTCGTGTTTGCCGGGCGATGAAGAGACGCTGATCGAGCAATTCGGATTTCCGCTTGTCGTCAAACCCAGGATCGGCGCCCGGTCGATCGGCTTCAGCGTCGTGCGTGATCGCGAGCAGCTGAGGCGTGCAATTGCCGAGCAGCCTGAAATCGTTATTCAAAAATATGTTGGCTCGGAGACGACCGAGTATACTGCCGGCACGCTGACCTTTGATGGGGGATGCTGCGCGACGATCGTCATGCGAAGGGATCTCAGGGACGGCAACACCTACCGCGCATTTGCCGAGCCCTTTCCCGCTCTGAACAGGGCGATGGTGCAGGCTGCCGATGCTCTCGATGCGTACGGTCCGGCGAACTTCCAGTTCCGCCTGGATGAAGGGGTCCCCCGCATTTTCGAGATCAATGCACGGTTTTCCGGAACCACGGCGGTAAGGATCCATGCAGGCTTCAACGAGGTCGAAATGTGCATTCGCCATATTCTTTTCGGTCAGTCGGTCGTACAGCCGGAGATCACCCCGGTGACGATCTTACGACACTGGTCGGAAACTGTGGTGAAACCGGGGGACTTGATCACAGCTTCAGAACGGCTGGAAGAGAAGGTGTAAGGCTTGCAGGGGAAGGGTTGGCGGTGGCTTCAGTGCGGCTCGTCGTTACCGGCGCGACAGGTTTTATCGGCGCGAGGCTGATCGATCAGGCCCTTTCGAGAGGCTATCTGGTCACGGCTCTGGCGCGGAATCCGGAGCGGGTGTCGGCCAGAAAGAACCCTCGTTTGCGCATTGAGAAATGGTCGATTGGGGAGCCCCTGCCGTCGGTGACCCAATCTGATGCCATTTTTCATCTTGCCGCCTATATTCCCGCCGACCTCAGCGACCCGCATCAGGCGGCCAGATGCTTTGAGGTCAACACAAACGGCGCCTTGCAGGTTGCGATGCAGGCCGCTTCGAAGGGGGTGAAGAGGTTCGTCTTTTTCGGATCGGGGCAGGTTTATGCGCCTGCCCTCGGTCCTGTATCGGAAACAAGTCCCGCCTTTCCGATTGATCGCGCCAGCTATTACCTGGCGAGCAAGCTCGCGGCCGAGATTTGCCTGATCGCGTTCGGAAAGGCGAACGCGACACCGGTAACGGTGCTTCGTCTCGCATCCGTCTATGGTCCCGGCATGCACGGCAGGGGAATGGTGCCGACGTTTATTCGAGCGCTCGGGAGCGACCGTTCTGTGAGCATACAGAATGGCGGTCGCTACCGTGTCGATCTTGTGTATGTAGACGACGTGGTTGCGCTCGCTATGCAGGTCATCGAGAATGAGCGCGCGGGCGTGTTCAACGCCGGTAGCGGGCAAACCTGCACGTCGCTGGACGCCGCCCAAACAGTCGCGGATGTCATCGGAGCAGACCGGCTCCTCATAGCAGTCGAGGGTGGCAGTGACACGGTAACCCAGGGCTTCAGCCCGCTTGATATTGCCAAAGCAGCAAGTCAACTGAATTACAAGCCGCGCTCATTCCGTGAAGGCATTGAAGCATGGAAGGTAAGGACGGGTTTTGCCGAGTTCCAGACGTGAAGTAGTTCGAGCGAACCCGCGGGAAGGAGAGCGGGGCGAACGAAACCAGCAATTGCGCGGCCCGCCCGACAATGGAAGAAGGCGCCACCTGCTGACGCCTTCCCCATTTGATTGCCTACGCGAACAGGAAATCGCCTCTCGAAAAGTTCGAGGCGGTAAGATTGCTGTTGGGATCGTCCACCAGGATCGACATCGTGTTGCCGGCGGAATCATAACCCTTTATCAGCACATCACCGCCGGCGGTGTCGTAGGCATAGATGGTGCCCGCTGCGCCCGAATTGGAATATTGTGTAATCCCGAGTTTCTCGATGACGAGGAAGTCTACGCCATCCTGAAAATCCATGACGGTGTCCTGACCGTTCAACGCGGGTGTCGCTTTGAAGACGAAACGATCGGAATCGGCTCCACCCCAAAGAATATCGCTTCCCGCTTCGCCAAGGAGAATGTCTTTCCCCGCATCGCCGTGCAGAGTGTCATTGCCATCGCCCCCGTAAAAGCGGTCGTTGCCGATACCACCCTTGAGGAGGTCTGCTCCGCCTTCGCCGGAGATGAAGTCGTCGCCGTCATCTCCATAGGCGAGATCATTACCGCTGCCCAACTCGATCCTATCGTTGCCTACTCCGCCGTGGGCCTCGTCGATGCCGCTTTCAGAGTCGATCACGTCATTGCCATCGCCACCGTCGAGGTAGTTATTCCCGTCGCCACCGTCGACGATATCGTCGCCAATACCGCCATATACGCGGTCGTTTCCGGATTGGCCCTTCAGGGCGTCATTGCCCCCTTCTCCATAGATCGTGTCATTGCCGGCTCCACCGCTGACGGCCTGCTGAGTGAGTTTCCCTGTTGCCGGGTTTATTCGATTGTTGAAGCCATCATTTCCCGAGCCAGCGTAGATAATGTCGTCGCCATCGCCAGCGTCGATGTATTCTTCGCCTGCTCCGCCATAGATCTTATCGTTTCCGGCGCCAGCGAGAATATGATCATGGCCGTCACCACCGTCGAGGACATCGTTGTCGTCGCCGCCATCGAAGATGTCGTTTCCTAATCCGCCGATGAATGTGTCAGCGCCGATGCTGCCGTCGAAACGGTCGTTGCCGTCGCCGCCCTCCGCATAATCGTCTCCGGGCCCGGCCTTGATGAGGTCGTTACCAAGACCTCCGAAGAGCCTGTCGTTGCCGGCTCCGCCTTCGAGATAATCGTCGCCGGCATAGCCCAAAAGTTCGTCGTCACCGTCAAAGCCGCGGATCGTATCGGATGAATTGGTTCCAAGCAGTCGATTGGCGCCATTGGTTCCGTTCAGAATCATCAAGATCTCCTCTAGCTGTTTGCCGAGGGGGCGATAAGGAGAGAATGAGGCGCAAACATGATCCGCAGCCTACCGCCACCCGAGACCGCAAGAAAACGCAACTTTATACAAGGAAAAGCGAAGTATACTACTTTACTTAGAAATTATCAAACGCCATTCAACCTGGTTAAATAATTGAAACGTCGTCCAACAGTTCCTGCGCCATGCGCGGTTTACCGCTCAATTCCATGATTTTACAGTATGTTGGTTGCAAACAATGCTTGCTTTTTAAGCTGTTAAAAAAGCTGAATATTTCTTAGCGACGGCAGCGAGTGTGTACTCATTTTCGATGCGTTCTCGTGCCTTGCAGGCAAAGCGAGCATATTCCGTAGGCGTCAGGTCGAGAATTTGGCGGATGGCGTCGGCGAGAGCTTCGGGATTACGGGCGGGTACCGCAATGCCGGCATCTCCGGCAATGTCGGCGGCATCGCCGACATCCGTGGTGACGATCGGTTTGGCGTAACTCATGGCTTCCGCAATGACATTTGGAAATCCCTCCGTCCTCGAAGACAGAACCAACGTGTCGATACCTTGATAGAACTCGGCCATATCGGAGATTTCCCCTCTGAGTTCTACCACGTCTGCGGGAAGGCCCGCTCGTGCCATGAGCTCGACCACCGCGGGATTGTCGCGGGAGAGCCCATAGCCCGCAGCGGAAAAGATCGTTTGCGGATGGGTTTTGATGACCGCGGCCGCCGCCTTGAAGAATGTTCCATGATCCTTCTGCGGGTGAAAACGGCCGACAATACCGATCCGCCGGGCCGTCGCGGCCACAGGAGGCGATAGCTGCGGGAGCTCGAAGCCGTTCGGAATGACCACCATATTCCGATTTGCGTAACCGTATGCGCTGTGCAGGTTGAGAGCGCGCGTGCTGTTATAGATTATACCTGACGGCCGGGCCGATAGGAGCTTTGCCATCGCAATTGCGATGCGTGAACTGCGTGTAAGGGAAGCCGGATCATCCAAAGACTGGCGAACGTTCCAGAAAACACGGGTTTTCCGCTGGGCCATGCCGGCCGCCACCGTGCCGACGACCATCGCGTGGTACATCCAGCACAGGATTGCGTCGGGCCGCTCCTTGCGGATCAGTCGTGCGAGCCGCAGCGCCGCGCCTGGTAGCGAGGCGAGGGACGCGGCTTCCAACGGAACGTAGACCACGCGAGGGTTATTGGCGAGGTCGCGGTTCCGATCCGAAACGCCGATAAGCGAGGCGACGACGATGCGCTCGTCGGATGAAGTGCTCAGCAGGCGCGCGAGCATAGTCTCGGCCCCCGCGCTGGCGGTAAAATTGGTTATGACATGCATAATCATCCCGGCGGCCCTGCGGCTCCACGCTGCTCGTGGTTCATTGGGTGGCTGATCCGAGGCGCCATAAAGCTATCTGATCAGTCGGTTAACTGCAGACTATCAAGCAGCATCCCGTTGACTGCATGCACGTCAAATCTAGCCTCCGCGATCTTTCGCGACCGTTCGCCCATTTTTTCCGCCAGCTCCGGATGCTTGGCAAAGGTTGCCATCGCATCGGCAAGCGCTGCAGCATCCCGTGCCCTGACCGCCATCCCATTCTCTCCCGGGTGCACCGTATCGCGACAACCGGGCAGGTCCGTTGTAATCACTGGTCTTCCAGTGGCGAGTGCTTCGAGAATACTGCGCGGGATACCTTCGCGGTAGTAGGACGGCAGGACGAAAACGCTGCACGCTGCGAGATGAGGCCGCACGTCCTCAGTGGTTCCGAGGTAGTCCAATATTCCCTCGCGCACCCAGCCGTCGATTTCATCTCGTGAAATCGCCGTCGGGTTGCTGTCGAAATGGCCGAGCAGTTGAAACTTGGCATCGGGAAAAGACCGACGCAGTATGCGTGCGGCTTCCACATATTCAACGACGCCTTTGTCGCGGAGGAGCCGCGCGATCATCAGAAAAACTGGTCCGCCCCGAGGCGGTCTTGAAAATGTGAAGTGGTCGAGATCGACACCAGATCCGGGGATCATCGTCGGCGACTGATTATCCTGCAGCATGCGGTGGCGGCGAATGTCTTCGGCATCCGCCTCGTTGTAGACAAAGACGACCTTGGCACCGCGCAAGGCCAGGCGATACAGCCGGACGCATAGGTGACGGATGACCCATGCTTTGAACGAGTGGCCGGCAGCGTCCGAGAACACATGACCAAGGCCGGTGACCAGGAAACAACGCTCCTTCACCCCCAACAGCCTGGCTGCGATGCCGGCATAGATGATTGGTTTCATCGTATAGGGAAGAATCATGTCTGGCTTCAAACGCTTGAAATGTTTATGCAGCGACCACAGCGTGCGGATGTCATCGAGCGGATTGAGGCCGGTGCGTGCCATGGGAATGCGAACGAAGCGTACGCCGATCTGAGCCAGGGCCTGCTCGACCCGGGGATCGCGTTCGGGCGCGAAGGCAATGACCTCGTGTCCGGCTCCAGCCAATCGCTTCAGCAATTCGAGCCGAAAAATCGTGAGGGAAACTGTCAAGCTTGCGACCACAGCAATTACATGTTTGCGCTCATTCGGACATAGGACGCCGGACGGCTTTACCGAGCGGGCCTCAAAGTCTTCGGGTTCAATTCGGGAAGCCTGCCCTGCCGGATTCAAAATCACCTCCTGGATCGATCCGATCGTGAAGACACTCGCATTCGCCGTTCGCTCTTCACGTCCTAAAAGGCATTGCGCTATCGAGAGGTACAAAAGCTGTTGCTGTAATCTTCAGCTTCTCCATGATCTCGGACTCAGCGCGGTTCCGACTCCCGTACAGTGCGTCTTTTCAGACGCGTAAGGGTTGCAGCACTTTGAATCACGGCATGGTTCTTAAAATCGGTCCCGGTTCGAGGAACCATGCAAGTCCTGCGCAATCGGCCATTCCAAATTCCCGCGCTTCAACTTCCCGGCAAGCGGACGTCGGTGCGTTTGCTTTTGGCGTAGACGGTTTGTGTCGAGCCTGCCTTCACGCGGTCTTTGGGGCGACCCGGCGCTCTCTTGCTTGCATAGCGGGGCGTCGCGCTCGTGTCCCCATGTTGGTAGTGAGGAAGCAATTCACGCATGACCGAGACCAATGCACGTTCGTTGCCCCGCTCCGCGTAACGTTGCAGCCGGGCGAAAGCGTGCCTGAGTGTCGGCAAGGGAATCGGGTCCGGGACTGCGCCAAGAACGCCTGGTACAGGTGATGAAATGCGCTTATCCGTTTCGTCGAAGAGCTCTTCAAAGAGCTTCTCGCCCGGGCGGCAGCCTATGATCTTGATCTCGATATCCTTATCAGGCGCAAAGCCTGCCAAGCGGATCATACGGCGGGCGATGTCGATGATCTTGATTGGTTCGCCCATGTCGAGGACGAAGATCTCGCCTTGCCCGATCTGTTTCTCAAAGCCGTAAGCGGAGGCCTGCAATGTCAGTTCCACGGCCTCACGGATCGTCATGAAGAAGCGCGTCATGCATGGATCGGTGACGGTGAGCGGGCCGCCTCTCGCAAGCTGTCGCTCGAAGAGCGGAATCAGCGAGCCGCTTGATCCCAGCACATTCCCGAAACGAACCGTCATGAACCGTGGGCCCTTGCCTGTTTCGACGCCGTCCAGATCTAGCGCTTGGCAATAGAGTTCCGCCAGACGTTTTGTCGCTCCCATCACGCTCGTCGAGTTCACAACCTTGTCGGTCGAAATCTGAACCATGGCAAGTGTGCCGAATTTCTTTGCCGCGTTGGCGACGTTCATGGTGCCGACGACGTTGGTCAGCACGCCTTCGCACGGGTTCATCTGCACCATGGGCACATGCTTCAGCGCCGCCGCGTGAAAGACGAGCTCGGGCCGGTGGCGCTCAAAGATCTCTTCCACCCGCTGGCTACGCCGGACGCTGCAAAGATAGCTTGAGCGCGGGACCTCCGAAAAATTCTCGTTCAGGTTCATGTCGATGGCGTAGAGATTGTACTCAGTGTTGTCGATGAGCACGATCTCCGATGGTTCGCAGGCTGCGACCTGAGTGGTCAACTCGCTACCGATCGATCCGCCAGCACCGGTGACCAACACGCGCCTGCCGCGAACGAGTCGTGCTATCGCTTCCTTGTCGAGTGCCGCCTGCGGCCGTTCGAGGAGATCGGTCAGTTCGATAGAACGCAGTTCAAACGGGTTGTCGGACTTGGCACGTTTAAGCTCGGTCGGCTGCGACAGCCGTGAGACCGCGATCCCGAGCCTGTCCGCAGATCGCAGCAGTTCGTCCGACGCTTTCTCGCCAAAAGCCGCAGGTGCCTCCGTGAAGACCACGTGACGCGGCTGTTTGTTAGCCTGCTGCAATTCTCCGACGACACGCTCGAAATCCTCGATGCATCCGGCAATCGGCACGCCACGAAGACTCATGCCAAGCTGGTCAGAACTTCTGTCGAGGCAGGCGACCGGTATGTATGTGGAGTTGGGATCCCGAGCGAGAGCCCGCAGATAGAGGTCGGCAGCATCGCCAGCTCCGACAAGCAACAGCGGTATGCAATGATCGTCGTTCGCACCTTTGTTGCGTCCGCCCTTGAAAACAGGCCGCGCAAGTGGAATTTCCTCCGCGCGAAAGCTCAGTCTCGATGCGGCCAAGAAGGCAATCAACAGAAGCGATTGCAGCGGGACGACAGTTCTCGGGATTTCGCTCAGCCTGGTCGAGAAGAAGAGAAGCGAGACCAGCAGCAAGGAGGTGAGAAGAACCGCACGGAGTATAATGAACAGATCAGAAATGGAGCCATATCTCCAATTCCGGCTGTAGAGACCGGCTAATGGAAATACGAATGCACACACGGCGATATATTGAGCACCAGACCATAGCAACACAGACGTGACGGCGGGTCTTGCACTCAGCTCCGTGAGGCCATACCGAAGCAAAAACGCAACAGCAAGCGCAACTCCGGCGGAACCGAGATCGGCAAAATACAGCGCGGAGTACTTTTGCGCGCTACGAGCTGCCATTCGCAGGCGGCGAACGCCAATTTCGAAAGCGGTTCGGCAAACGCTCCAGATGAGTACAGCGGTTATCCTTCGTGCCTCCCCGCCGCGCGACATAGACGGCCAGATGAGGAAGTTGTCACGAATAGTCTTCGCGGCGGCGCGTATACGCAGCATGGCAGCCCCTCTAACTACTGCAAGCCTTCTCACGACGCGGCGATTGCAACTGCACCCAAGTCACTCGGATGACTAGGAATAGCTTCTCTGTTAGTTTGACTTGTCGACCGCGTCGAAAGGCTTGATAAATATAATTGAGCAAAAAAATAGGCGTTCGCGGCTTCGTAAGCCGCGGCGCAAAATTCCAATGGCATATTCAACTTCCGTAATAAAAAAGCACGTAATTAACCGGTTGTAAATGGTCTTCTGCGATTAGCCCAATTATAGTGTCCTACGAAAACAGTGTGCTTAAGGAATAGCCCCCTTCGCGGTGAGGTTGTGGCGGTGGTGGTCCTTGGTCGCGGTAACCGACGCAACTTGCTGATCGAGCAAGCGCTGATCCGATGCCCATTTCGGCGCCGTTCCATGCCATCGACACGGACACCATTATCTGGCGGCCGGCCATTGCTACAGTGCAGTCCGCAACAGGTCTGCCCCAGGCTTCACGGTCAAATGCGAAAGGTCAGAGTCCGGTTCAAGTAATAATTTATCGGGAAAATAGCGCCAAGCGTTGTGATCTGAGCGGCGAGATATGGAAGCACTGTCAAGAGACTGTTGAAGAGAACGGCATTCGCCGCAAGCGTGCAGAGCGCTAAAGCGACAAAGCGCGGTGCCGCAATGACGTGCTTCGACTTCGACCGGAATGTTAAACGATGTTGAAGGCTGTAGTTGACCATGACAGCGATCGCGAGTGCCACTGTCGATGCCAGCAAAGCGTTCATGCCGGCGAGTTCTATGAATATGGTGAGCAAGCAAACTTGCAGAAGCGCCGCGCAGCTTCCGACAAGAGCATACCTCAACAGGCGCATTTCGAGCGCCGCTCTCAGTGTCCTTGCAATATAGATTGGGGATGATCTCAGCATCTATGTCGAGCCAAATGAGTGGTAGAATGGCCGCATGAGAGCGGCCCGCCTGATAGCGAGCGGGTAACGTGGGTTGCGACCGAGATTCCGGCTCGCCCCGCCGACTGACCGCGGCGCTCGGAACTCCGTCGCCGCGGAAATGGGTACCTCCTAGGCACGAGTTGCCTCATAGAAAGTAGAGAGTTCCGTCTGGAAGTCTGAGCGCCCGAGGAGCTCGCTGAAATGGCTTATGGTTTTCGAGAGCCCCTCTTTCAGCCCAACTTTCGGTGACCACCCAAGCTGGTCTCGCGCCCGCGAGATGTCCGGGCGCCTCCTGCAGGGATCGTCCTGAGGTAGCGGTCGATACACGATCCGGGACCTGGAACCGGTGAGGTCGATGATCAATTCCGCCAGGTCGCGCATTGAAATTTCGTTCGGATTGCCAACGTTGAGTGGGCCTGTGACCTCGAATGGCGAATCCATCAAACGCAGAAGGGCATCGACCGTATCGCTGACATAGCAGAATGATCGCGTCTGGGAGCCGTCTCCAAAGACGGTTATGTCTGCATTGAGAAGTGCCTGGACGATAAAGCTGGAAACCACTCGCCCATCGCTCGGGTGGGTGCGGGGGCCGTAGGTATTAAAGATGCGCGCAACCTTGATTGCGACCTGATGCTGCCGCCTATAATCGAAGAACAGCGCTTCGGCGCACCGTTTGCCTTCATCGTAGCAGGAGCGAGGGCCAATCGGATTGACGTTTCCCCAATAATCCTCGGTCTGCGGGTGAACCGAGGGGTCACCGTACACTTCTGACGTCGAGGCCTGCAGGACGCTCACCTTCAGCCGCTTGGCGAGGCCGAGCATGTTTATCGCGCCCTGGACGCTAGTTCGCGTCGTTTTGACCGGGTCGAATTGGTAGTGCACGGGGGAAGCAGGGCAGGCAAGATTGAAGATCTTGTCCACCTCGACATAAAGCGGAATAGTCACGTCGTGCCGGAGCAACTCGAATCGCGGATTGGAAAAAAGCTGTTCGACATTGCCGCGAGAACCAGTGAAAAAATTGTCCACGCAAAGAACGTCGGCTCCGCTCTCGATCAGCCGCTCGCAGAGGTGTGACCCTATAAAGCCGCAGCCTCCGGCCACGAGCACGCGCTTGGTGAATTGACGCCCCATCGGACTCTCCTCGTCTTAAGCGAGCTGGAACGGAACGGTGGTCGCGGTTGGCGGACCGAAACCGGCTCTACGCGAATATTGGCCAAAGCCTTGCATAGCGAGGGTCATCGCGCTAACCCGCGTTTCGCGAGTTCGGCGGCCGCATGCTCGAACCGATCTTCCGCCTGCTGGTCTTCGGCCCAAGCGATGAGATCCTCGATACCGACTTCGAGCTCGACAGCAGGCTTGTAGCCGAGGTGCCGCCGAATTTTGTCTATGTCGGCGTAACAGTGCCGAACATCGCCCTCCCTGAACTTATTTTCTATTCGGGGAGCAACGTCCCGCCTCATCTTGCGAGCGAGAATGGTGGCGACGTCCTTGATCGACGTCGGTCGACCGGTGCCAACGTTGAACACCTGCCCATTGGCCTCGTCTTTCGCAAGGGCAAGGGTAATAGCCTGCACGATGTCTGTTACATGCACAAAATCTCGCGTTTGATTGCCGTCTTCGAAGACGACCGGGGCATGATTGTTGAGCAGACGTGAGGAAAATATTGCGGCCACCCCCGTATAGGGATTCCCCAGCGATTGGCGAGGGCCGTAAATATTGAAGAACCTAAGCGCGACGGCGGGAATGTCGTAAGCTCTCCCAACGACCAAGCACATTTCCTCCTGGTCTCTTTTGGTAATCGCATAGATCGATGTCGGCAGTACGGGCTTCAACTCATTGGTGGCTGTTGGCGATGCAGTTCGGTTGCAGATCGGGCATCGTACCTCCCAATCGCCGAGCTTCATTTGCCCTCCGTCGCGGAGCGTCGGCGTAACATCGCCGCAATTGCTGCACCGAGCCCCTCCCTCGCCGTAGATCGACATCGACGATGCAACCACAAGCTTTTTGACACTGTGCTTACGGGAGGCAAGCAACTCGAGCAGGACCGCCGTTCCGACGGTGTTGTGGTCGACATAGCGGTGAATTTCGTACATCGACTGACCGACCCCGACCTGTGCGGCCAAATGGATGACGGCATCCACATCCTTCAGCGCAGCGTCGAGTTGCGTGGGGCTTCGGGTATCACCATAGAGGATCTCGATGCCCTTGAGAGGCAACCCGTTTGGCTGCAACAGGGCTCCGAGATTGCTCTGCGACCCAGAGTGAACTTGCGGCTCGTAATTATCGAATATTCTCACCTCGTAGCCGGACTTGTGAAGGCTCTCACATAGAAAAGATCCTACAAATCCCGCGCCCCCTGTGACGAGTATCTTCATAATTAAATTCCTTGTTCCACGAAAAATGTGACATATCAGAATTCATACTTACCGCGATAGTTGTGCCATATTATTTTTAATACATCAAAGCCATATTGAACTGGCTTTAAATGTGATTTTTCATCAGCATACCTTGTTGGTATTGCGATCTCCTTGATCCGCAATTTGCGTTTCCCCGCCATCATGATCATCTCACCGTCGAAGTGAAATGTATCGCTGAGACGAACGAATGGAATAGTTTGAAGGCATTTACGGGAATACAACATATACCCGCTGTGATATTCACTCACGCGGAGGCCGTATGCGAGGTTTTCGACGGCCGTAAGTGCTTTATTGGCAATGTACTTATACAGCGGCATGCCGCCCTTTAGAGCGCCACGTTCGAGCATGCGTGAGCCGATTACGACGTCAGCCTCGTCTCTCTCCAGGGGAGTCAGCAACCGGGGCAGCAGTTCGGGCGCGTATTGCCCGTCGGCGTGCAGGAGTGCGGCGATTTCCGCCCCTTGCGCCAGGGCATAGGAGAAACCTGTTTTTTGCGCCTGTGCGTAGCCTCTATTTTGGGGATGATCGATTACCTCCACATTCGCTCGCGACTGAGCGATTTTCCGCGCAATATCGCCGGTCGCGTCGGAACTACCGTCATTCACGACGACGATGCGGACATCCTTTTCATAGATTTCCCTTGGGATTCTCTCGAACACGCTTTCAAGCGTCTGCGCTGCTTGATAAGCAGGAATAACGACGTAAATTCTCTTCTGAACTACCACGACGCGAACTCCCCTTGCCATTCTAGTGGTGCAAAGATTCCTACATGTCTTCATTCAATGTCGATGACGCGCTTCGCTGCAAAACCGGCACGTCGGTTACCTTGTTTGCTCCGCGATAAACCCGACCGTCGGGAAGCGTTGCTTCCTCGACGAGCGGAACCGAAAGAAGAAGAGCGTTCTCGCTGATCAGGTAGTCGCGCCAGTCCACGCCATAAATGAAGACGACGTAAGCATTTCCTTGCGCCAGACGGCGACGCATGGCGTTCACCTGATGTGCGAAGGGCACGGGAGAATCATCACGACCGGAGAGATGATTGAAGCGGGCGGGAATATACGCGGCGCTCCGTCCCAGCCGGAATTCAACAAGATCTGGCGCGTTCGAGTAGATCGCGGCTCCCGCCGGCAATTTTGCAGCCGCTGCAAGTACAGGCGAAGTAGACCATACCTTGTGCGCGTATCCTTGACCTGAGCTATGAGTGGATACGGTGAAAACTGCCGTTCGAACGAGGTTGGAGGCTCCTATCACAAGGGCCAAGGCCGCAAGCACTGTCCCGAGCTCGCGTCGTCGCATAAAACCAAGGTTTCCCGCTCCGAAGGGAGTGATTGCGGCCAGCACGAGGAAAACATACAGAGGTAGAAGAAAACGCCCGGTGAGGTTCAGTCGATACTGAATCATCACAGATACAACCAAGAATATGGCGTAGAACAACGAGAGAAGGCCAAAGACGACCGGCACAAGAACCTGTGGCTGTGCTCTCCTTACGGGCGACAGGCGCAGCCACGCGTGGGCGTAATTCACGGCGATGATAACGAAGGCGCCACTCACGAGGGCAAGAAACAAAATGCGAATGGCAGGCCCGAGCGCAGACGGCAAAAGCATTGTCGCTGCGGATACGATTGTCCGAAGCCAGTATTCCGTGTCGGGATCACCCCGAAATTCGAGCGACCGGCCCGTCGATTGCCCGGAGGTAAGTTCGCTTGCGATTAGCCATGACCCGAACACGATTGCGCAGCCACAGACCATCATCGCGCAATCGATCGTTCGTTTTGCAAGATTTCCGCCGCCAGCGAGGAGCCTTATGGTCGCCAAGGTAGGCAGAAGCGGTGCTGCAGCGAACCTTGTGAGCATTCCTAGGCCAATGACTGCTCCCACGAGTGCCAGGCCTGAGCCGCGGTTGTCCTGCACCGCCCGCAGGAACGCAAACGCGGCTGTGAGGACCAGCGCAATAAACAACGGCTCTGTCATTGCGATCGAATGATATTCCACGAAGACCGGATGACCGACGATCAGAACCGTTCCCAAGAAGGCCCAGATTGGGCTTAGCGTTCCCAGGGACAACAACCGCAGGATTAGAACTGCGTTGACGACGTAGAGAATCCAATTGAGCAACCAGGCCGCCGCGGTGAGCTCAATCTGAGCGAGCGTCGCCCCTTTCAGCAGCCAAGTATAAAGCGGAGCGAAGTGGCGCGCGCTTCCAATTTGCATGTAAGCCACTGAGTCAGGTAGGATTCCTATACCGATCGAGGTGGTTGTGAGAAACAGAATGGAGACAGCTAGAGAGAGAGCTGCGGCCGAGATGAGTTGCACCCTCGCATTAAAGGGAGCAAGCGCATTATTGGTCAGTCTCGCCGACCACTGTTGCGCCCTTTGTTGTCTTTGTCGCTCCATGCAGCCGTCGCTCCCATTCCTGGTGCGTTCGTCGGCTCCGGCGTTCTGACGGGGTTAGAATTCTTCCCACAAGGCTGGCTGCATCGCGCCGCGATCGGATAGCCTGATCGGAGCGAATAGCAACAATCCGTCGAAATCTTCGTTAAGCCCCCATCCTTAGGCGACGCCCTCGCGGACTTTATAAAAAGATCAGGTGCTTGGTCCGTTGTTCCCGTCCAAGTCAAAAAACAGCCGATAAAAGTCATTCATTATGCAGCACGGCTATAAATGCCGGCCGAGTGTTCGTTATCGCATAGGACAGTGATAATGTCGACTACCTAATATTCTTGAATGCCGTTCCTAACGCGCGAGTCAGGATCTACTTATGAAGCTTGCTGTGGATGGGGGGCCGTTTGTCAGAAGGTGAAGCCCAGGCCACTACCTCGATGCATTCGCCGTCCCCACAGAGAACGACAAAGCCGTGGTTGGTATGAGCCTGCACCTGGCCCGGCAAGCCGATGAATTGCGTTCCATTCTTCAGCTGCACGGCTGCATCGACGCGGATCTTCTCGCCATTGTGAAATGAAAACGCTCCAGGGTAGGGGGCGCCCACGGCACGAATGAGACGGAGCACCGAGGCGGCGGATGCGTTCCAGTCAATCAAGCCATCCTCCGGCGTCCGCTTTGCGCAATAGCTTGCCTTGTTCTGGTCCTGCGGTATTCGAGGGGCGTGACCCATTTCAACGAGCGCAACGGCCTCGACAACCATCTCAGCAAGGTTTGCAGTGTGTTTGGCGTAGAGGCTGCCCGCCGTTTCGTTCACGTCCAAGGGGAATAGCCGCTGAAGCAGAATGGGGCCAGAGTCGATGCCATCGTCCAACCAGAACAGCGTCGAGCCCGACGTATCCTCGCCCCGAATTATCGTCCAGGCGATAACACCACGACCGCGAAGACGCGGCAATGCTGCCGGATGGAAACCTACCGTGCCGTTACGCGCAATGTCTCGAAACGACCGCTGGCACACTTGTGACCATCCGACGACAAGTGTCAGATCGGGGTTGATCGATGCCATTGCTTCCAGCACCGCGGGAGCATTGATGTTGGTAGTATAATAGACTGCGCTCCCGGCCCCTCTGGCTAGCTCCGCTATCGCGGCAAAATCGGAATGGCGTCCCGCCGCCTCGGGGGGGAGGGTTATCACAAGGGCTGGAGTGCGCCCCGCATTTATGAGCGCTTCTAAAGCGATTTTGGAGCTCTCGACGGCGCCAACAAAAACAATACGCATGATTCCCGCACCAAAAAAACGAAATATACATCTGAAGTTGACCACGAGGGCGTTTAAGATTGACATCCTCATAGAGAAACATTTCCTGACCAGCCGCTACTACATGGTTACTTAAACCGGAACCGCTGTGAGGCTAAAGTGCCAAGGAGGTATTGGTATTGAAGCCCGATCAAGGCCGCCGTGTCTAGAGTGGAGCGGTCTCCATATCCGAGCCCCTTGCCGAAGGAGCTTACGAGCGTTGATCGAGATCTGGGCATCTCCCAATGTCACCTGACTTTGATAAGAACGCTCTTGGTCTCTTCCTGACGGTATTGGGACAGAGCGATTATCGTCGGCTGCATGGTCAACAGCAGGACTGTATACCAGTGACGTGAATATATGTGTGCGGTCGCGCTCGCCACCGTTACGAAAACGACGAAACAGACCAATACGGCGGCCCTGCCATGCGGTATCACGTTTCGCCGCCACGCCAACAGCCACACAATAATCCCCATCGACGACATAAGCATCCATCCGGCCAGCGAAAGTACGCCTCCTTCGACCCACAAGATGAGGAAGGTGTTGTGCACAGGAACTTCGTGAAAACTGGCCAATCTGAACTGGTCAGCACCAATTCCAAGCAGGGAAAACCCTCTGCTACCGATCATTTCCAAGGCTTCATAGTTCAACGCGGCGCGGTCGGTAAAGGTGCCGGCCTCCGTAATGTCGCCTTCAAGCACGGCGGCCAGAACTCGCTTATGGAAGGTGGCAGGCAAATAATTGGCGCCGCCAAGAAGAAAAAAAGCCACGGCAAGGACGATCGCCGGCACGATCCGCACAAGAAGTCCGGGTCGAAATGTTACAGCGAAGTAGATCAAGGTTCCCGTTGTGACCGCTATGAGACCTGTGTTGGAACTTGTGAGCACCAATGCGAGGATCATCGTGGAAAGAATACATAGAAAGGGGAGGAAGGAGATGCGACCGATTGTACGGAGCCAAAGCAGGATGACGATTGTCATCGCGTTCAGGCTGGCTGCCGCATTGGCTGCTCCCATTAGGGTTGCTAACCGAAGGGCACCAGTCACCACCTGTGATTCAGGTGAATAACCCACAGTATAGAATGTAACAATGCCGTGAATGTCCAAGGCCAGGACACCCAAGATAAATATTATGATAAGGCGATACGCTTCATTCTCATCGCGCTGCATAAGGGCGTGGGGAAGAAGTATGAAGCAAAAGAAATATTGCATTATAAGGATTACCCCGCGCGTGGCGTCTCCAATGAACAGGCTGCTTAAGTAAATACCACTAGAGATTAACAAGAAAGCAGATACCCAAAAAAACGCTACTACGCCCATTGGAAATCTGTGGAGATCTCCGCGTATAAGTAAGATTAGCAACAGCACGCAATATAAAGCATCACTTACAGTGAAGTAAATATCACCCCTCAAGTTAGGAAATGGCGAAAGAAATACCGCAAAGTACAAAATGTATCTCTGTATGCTAGCAGGTTCGATGAGGCGTTGTCGCTTTGACAAGCGGCGAACGGGCGAGATGCGGGGATTTTGCCTCATATTTGCGGGTCCCATGCGACGTCGGTCCCTTGTCTCTCAGCGATGTAAAAGGCGCCGGCGACCGTCAGTTCGACATGAGCAATGTTTGCGGCTCAGTCTGAGCATCCCAAGCGGTCCAGTCACCGAAGTGCTCGAGGGATTTGATCAATGCTTCCGACAGATAATCTATATGAAAAAATTTCAGTAATGAGAACGGTTAACAGTACTACATATTGGCGGTAAGCGTAAACGGAGATAATTGGGTTTTCGCTCAATTTGGCGGAGTGCCTCGGCACTTGGTATGTGGTTTTCCGCCATCGGGAATGGTTAATGGTTCAGAGAAGGTTCAGAATTGCCCTCTCTGATACGAACCGGCCAGAGCACGCCGGATCAAATGATGACCCAGTCCCTTTCGCCAGGCGGTGAAATAGAATTCGTCGAGAACGACATTTTGAGCCGGTCAGGATGCTTTTGCGGGCGGATTTGATTGATTAGTGCCGCGAAGATTCCGAATACACAAAGACCGAGCGCCAACTGAAAGGGCAATGATCGCCGAACTTTGCGACGGTCCCGCGCTTCCACCAGACATATCTGCCGGCTCACCACCGGGTGACAATAACTCTAAATGCGAAAGACCCACAGGCGGGCGACCAGATAGTTCCAGGCAAACACCACAGGTACGCTCAGGATCTTTGCCAAAGCCGGTGGGATCAAAGAAGCCAGAACGGCAACGAGGCAAGTTGAAATTAACAGGCCGGTGAGCGTGGACAGGACGAACTTCAGTGCTTGGACGTGGCTTCGTCCGGCACGGAAAGTCCAAGACCGATTGAGAAGATAGCTTACGAGAATACCGCAGGAATAAGAGAGAATATTGGCCGACACCGGTGCAGAACCGGCTGCAACGAGGGCGGTAAAAAGCGCGAAATCCAATGTCGTTGTGACCGCTCCGACCAGAGCGAAGCGCACGAGGGTCTCGACGTTTCTATCCCGGCCGGTGTGGTAGCGGGCGAGGAGATGGCGCATCATCGTCAGCCCAATTTCGATGGGGTGAAATCACGGCTGGGGTGGACATCGTCATTCAGGCTTATCTCGATAATCGGCGCTGGCCGGCGCTTGGATTGCATGAAGATCCGTCCGATGTATTCGCCGATAATCCCGAGGAAAATTGCATTCAATGTAATTGAGAGCAGGATCAGGATTGTGGTGGTCGCAAAGCCTGCCGGCCAGTCCCGACCGAAGATTAGTTTGCCAATGACATAGCCTATCAACAACAGAAAGGTCGCCGTTCCCATAATCAGGCTCGTCATCGACGCCATCCGCAGCGGTGTCAGCGAATGGTTCAGAATACCGTCCACGGCCAGTGAAAGCATGGCCTTGACTGGAAAGTTGCTCTTGCCGGCCACCCGCGCCTGGCGGTCGTATTCGAAACCGATTTGAGAAAAACCCATCGCACTGATCAGCCCGCGCAGATAGGGCGATGTGTCGTCGATCCGGCGCATTTCGTCGAGAATGCGCCGGTCCACCAGCCGGAATTCTCCTGCATTCAAAGGAAGGTCGTCCTCACTCAAGGCATTAATGAATCGGTAGAAGGTGCGTCTGATGAATGCGGTGAGCCAGTCATCCTTCAGCGAACGACGAATTCCATAGACGACCTGATGGCCCTGGCGCCAGAGCGCCAGCATTTGTGGAATGAGGTGTGGCGGATCCTGGAGATCGCAGTCGATCTGAACGGAGCAATCGCCGGTCGCCGCTTTATAGGCGACGAGAAGCGACCGCTGGTAACCTATGTTGCGGCTGAAACGAATGACGCGGACACGGCGATCCTCACGCGCGATCTCCTGGAGTATTTGGAAGGTGCGGTCCGTTGAATGATTGTCGGTGAAAATGATCTCGTAGCCATAGCCGGGCAGATCGCGAAATGTGTCAACAATTGCCGCATAGGCTCGCCGCACGTTTGCCTCTTCGTTAAACGCCGGCACTAGAATGGAAATCAATGGTTTCATGTCGGCCACTATCGGGCTCCAGTTCTGTCTCTGCGTGGTGTAGCGGGCAACTGGCCTTGGCTGCACGACCCATCCAGGCGCGCGCGTTCTCGATACCATTCAACAGTCCGAACGAGGCCTTCGGCGAGCGGAACGGATGCTTTCCAGCCTATGAAGCTGCGCGCCAACTGGGTAGCGCCGCGGAAGTCCCTAAGGCCCGACGACCCACCTGCCGGGCCATATTGAATGAGGGCCGGATCAGCGCCCGTTTCCTCGAGCACGAGGCGGGCCACGTCCCGCATCTTGGGGGCGAAGCCCGTTGCAATATTGATGATCGTCCCGATTGATGATCGGGTATCCGCCAGGTGAAGAAGCGCCTCGACTGCGTCGTCGACATAGATCAGGTCGCGCCGGTCGTCCGGATGTTGTACGACCGAGGGCTCTCCAGCGAGGCAACGAGTGATCAGCCACGGCAAGAAATAGGCCGTCGATTGAAATGCGCCGTAAACGAGTGCGAGGCGGGCGGTGATCACCGGAAAGGGCAGCCGCCGCTGAAGCGCGCCAATCAAATGTGTAGCGGCCACAAGTTCCGCGCCATAGGCATTGACCGGAGCCTCGCGCGTGGTTTCGTTATAGGGAGCGGGCGCCGAACCATATTCGGCGAGCGAGCCCGTGCGGATCATGATTCTGGGCGGGCGAGGTGCAAGTGCGGCGGCACTCAGCAGGCCGGTCAGTCCCTGCAACTGCTCCCGCATACCGTCCATGGCGTCGGACAGGTCCGGGGTTTCCCGTCGGCGAGGGCGGGCTGCAAGATGAAAGATGCACTCGGGTTGGACGTCGGAAAGACACTGCCTTAGTTGGGTCTCGGACAGGAGATCGAAGTTGTGCCGAATAACGCCGTCCAGATCGTGAATTCGCTCATCGTTCGAGCCGGGGCGGATGATGAGGTGAAGCTGATGGCCGGTTGCAAGGCAAGCCCGTGCGAGATGAGAACCGACGAATCCTGCGCCACCGGTGATGAGTATACGCGACATCGACCCTACCCAAACTGCCTCGCTCCTTGAACATGCATCAAGGCGAAATCTGCCCTGAAACGGCCGCCGGAGGTGATGCGAAGCCTCATTCACCCGCCGATTAAGCCAGTCCACTGAGGATCCCGGCGGCGCCGCCATAAAGCCACATGGCTTAAGCTCCCGCGGCTGCCGCCCGAAGCGGCGATTGCGTGGTTCGCTTCGTCGAGAAATTATCCGCGAACTCTCGGAAAGCACTGTGTATGTGGTCGAGTTGCTCTGGAGTGAGGCCATGGTGACAGGCGAGCAAAATGCCGCCGCGCATCACTTCGTCCGCCACAGGATATCCGTCCCCGCAGGCCCGGAACGCCACGTCTTTCATCGCCGGTTGCCGCAGGATGTTGCCTGTGAAGACCGGACGGGTCTGAATGTTCCTGAGTTCGAGGAAGATCTGCATATCGCGTCTGGTGAACGGTGCATCCGGCCGGATCGTAAGTGGAAAGGCGAGCCAGCCAGTACGTGTCTCGGGCAGCTGGCGGGGCAAAATGAACCAGTTTTCGTACTCTTTGAAGAAAGCGAACTGGGCGGCAAAATTACGCTCTCGTGCTCTTATGTTATCTTCGAGCTTGCTGAGTTGGACGAGTCCGAAGGCGGCACCCATCTCAGAAGGTTCCAGGTTGAAACCGAGCGTCTCGAATACGAATTTGGCGTCATAGGAGAAGCCGTCGAGATCGATATTGAAGCGGTTTTCGATCGATTCGGAATCGACGAACAATGATGACGTTCGGCCCCAGGATCGCAAAAGCCTTCCCCGGCGCGCCCATTCGTCGTCGTTGACGCAGATCATGCCCCCGTTCCCGCCTGCCGTGATCACATGCGAACCATAAAAACTGGTCGTGCTGATGTCGGAACGCCTACCTGTGCTTGTGCCATGGAGAGTGGCGCCGAGTGTATCGCAGCTGTCTTCGATGACTATCAGATCATGCGCATCGGCAATGGAGCGAATGCGATCCCAGTCCGGAAGGTTGCCGATGAGCGATGGGATCATCAGTGCGCGCGTTTCGGGCGAGATCATGCGCTCGATCGCGTCCACGTCAATGTTATAGGTCGCCTCCGCCGCGTCGACGAATACCGGCACTAGACCGGATCTTACGATCGGCGCGACTGTCGTCGCAAAGGTCAGCGCAGGGGTGATTACTTCAGCTCCCCGTGGAAGCTTGAGCATTTCGATTGCGAGGAAATTGGCCGAAGATCCGGAATTCACCATGATGCCGTGTCGCTTGGCGAAGATCATCGCGATCCGCTCTTCCATGCTTCTCACGGCGTGGCCCATTTGCGTCGACGTACGCATGACATCGACAACGGCGGCTATTTCGTCTTCTCCGTAAACGGACTGCCCATAGTTGACACGCATCTCATGCTCCCCTCTGTCTATACCTAGACTATGCGACCCCAGGTCTCGGCATATTGTTCAAGTTGCTGTTGCGAGAAACGGCGTATTTGAGCTGGCCTTTCGAGATAGTTCCTGTACCAGGCGACGGTCATAGCGACGGCGTCGTCCAGACGTAGCAGCGGCCTCCAGTCGAGCTCGATGTGCGATTTGGTGCTGTCTAGGCGCAGCACCATCGACTCGGGCGGTTCGCCGGTGCGCGGCTCAATGACATATTCGGGCGGGCTATCGCCCCAGTGCGCGACCACCATGTCGGCGAGTGTTCCGACATCTACCGTGGCTTCCTTCTCCGGACCAAAATTCCAACTCCCCGCGAAGGATGCGCCGGCGTCGATCAGGCCAGCGGCCAGCATGAGGTAGCCACGAACCGGCTCGAGCACATGCTGCCAGGGTCTGACGTTCTTCGGGTTGCGCAATCGCGCTGGGGTTCCGGTTTCGACGGAGCGAACCAAGTCGGGGATGAGTCTATCGGCCCCCCAATCGCCCCCGCCGATAACGTTGCCGGCACGCACTGTTGCAAGCTGGGGACCCTCGGGATCGCTGAAGAACGAGGATCGATACGCAGCCGCGACGAGTTCGGCGCACCCTTTTGACGAACTGTAGGGATCGCGACCGCCCATAGGGTCGTTTTCCCTGTAGCCCCACACCCATTCACGGTTCTCATAGCACTTGTCGCTGGTGACCACGACAATGCCGCGTAACGACGGCATGCGACGGGCCGCCTCGAGTACGACGGCGGTGCCGACAACGTTGGTGAGGTAGGTGTCGACGGGACTCTCATAGGATGCACGAACGACCGCCTGAGCCGCCATATGGATGATCAGGTCGAAATCGTGACCCTCGATGTTTTGGTTGAAATCGGTCTCGGCGCGGATGTCACCAACGTGCCCCTCAACAAGACCCTCGAGATCGACGGCGGCGCAAAATGAGGGGACGGTTGCTGGTAACGCAACACCGACGACGTGGGCACCGAGACGCCGGAGCCAAAGCGACAGCCATCCGCCCTTGAAACCGGTATGCCCAGTGACCAGGATGCGTCGGCCGCGAAGAACCTGTGAGAGATACCACTCGTCCACGATCGCCTCGTGATCTAGAGTCTTGCTTGCGGCTGTGTAGTGCTCGCGTGCTGAGCTGTCGGCCCCCGTTCGAACTGCAACCACGGCGGGTCATCCGTCTCCGCCAGGCCGTTGAGGTAGTCGCGATCTCGCACTGTGTCCATCGGATGCCAGAAGCCCTTGTGCTTATAGGCAAAGAGCTCACCATCCTTGGCGAGGTTTGTTAGCGGCGACATCTCCAACGGCTCGGCCGGCCCCGGGATATAGTCCAACACCCCAGGCTCGAAGACGAAGAACCCGCCATTGATCCAGGTTTCGTGCTTCCGGACCTTCTCAGTGAACTCGACAACCCTGTCGTCCTCGATCTCCAGATTACCGAAGCGTGCCGGCGGTTGTACGGCCGTAACCGTTGCCAGGCGCCCGTGCGAACGGTGGAAATCAAGCAGCGCCTCCAGATCGATATTGCCGACACCATCCGAATAGGTGACCATGAAGGTTTCGCCATCGAGCCAGTCGCGCAGTCGCAGCAAGCGGCCGCCGGTCATCGTCGCCAGTCCGGTGTCGACCACCGATACGTTCCAATCCAGAGGATGAACCGGTCGCAGCACCATCGCGCCGCTTCCAAGCGCCACCGTGAAATCGGCAGTCGACAAATGGAAATTGTGGAAGAAGTTCTTGATGAACATGCATTTGTATCCGCCGGCGATGACGAAGTCGTGGTAGCCCCAGTGATTGTAGATATCCATTACGTGGAGAATGATCGGCTTGCCGCCGACTTCGACCATGGGCTTTGGAATGCGCGTGGTCTCCTCGGCCAGTCGAGATCCGAGACCTCCTGCGAAAAGAATGACCTTCATGATGGCCTCCAACAGGTCAGCAGTTGAAATCGGGTTGGATCATCCAATCGATGCCGTGCACGCGTCTCGCCGACGTGCTCCCAATAGCGCATTTATTGAAGTTGAATTCGCATAGAGACCGAACAGGTTGCGAAGATTTCAATATAAATGCGACTGCAATTGAGTTATATTTCTCAGAAATTATTTCGGTAATTTAATATATAACAAATATGCTATCGGGCCTTCTGTGAATCCGCAAGATCAGCCGTGTCAGGATAATCCCTATGGTGCTGTCGGGAATAACCCGGGATAGTGCCGAGGAATCGCTTTAGATATACAAAAAGGCATTGTGGGGTGAAACCGTTGGTCGCCCTTCCGCGGAACACGCGGCTGCTCGGGGGAATGCGACAAACCTCAGCGATGTCCGATTTGATTATATCTTTCTTGGGTCGAGGTGTCTGAATGACGGAATTTAAAGAGGCAGTTGCCTCGAAAGTCGTGATGCACTCGGCAGACCTTAAGGCGCAGCTGTTCCGTGCCGCCACCATCACGTTTTCGGCCGTGCTTTTATCTGCTCTGTTCATCCGCATCATGAACTACGAGATGCGTAAGGACGAGCAGCTATACGTGCCTCCCATCCGTCTACTCGATCACCATCGCCTGTATGAGGATTTCTTTTACAACCATCCACCGGGTTCGGCCTGGCTATTCTATGGGCTGGGCAAGATTGCCGGCTCCGATCAGCTGTTGCTCAACGGACGGCTCGGCGTTTTCGCTGCCTGGGTGTTTCTTGCAGCGGCGATAGGCGGCATCACCTATGCGTTGACGCGGTCCGGCCTGGTCAGCTGGTGTGCTACCGTCCTCACAATAACAAACGACCTCCTCTTGACGCAGACGGGGATGACCGCGACTAACAATCTGCTGCCGCTGCCTCTTTCCTTCATTGGCTTGGGGCTCTTTGTGCTCGCTATCCGAGAAAGAGACGCGAAGCCTATCTTGATCGCCATCGCAGGACTATGTCTTTCAATTGCCGTGAGCTTCAAGATCAGCGCTGTTGCATTTATTCCGCCGGTTGCGATTGCATCTTTTTTTCTGCCTCGCTCTTATCAACTCAAGGAGCGCCTTCGGCGCATCGTCGTGCCTCTCGTGGCAGGCGGATTGGCAGGCGGGATACCGATCCTCGTCTCCTTGTTCTCCGGGCCACAGAGGTTCCTCGCCCACGTGGTCAGATATCATATCGGCCCACATCTGCGGTATTGGCAAATTTCGGATGCGCAGGGTGAGGACGCAGCTATTTCACTGTCCGCCAAACTGTTGCTTGCGCGAGATGTTTGGCTCTCGGCGACGATCGCTGTTGTCATCACGGTTCTGCTGACGCTCCTGCTGACGGCGCTTAAGGCGCAAACGGCGGGACGACTGCCGCGGCTGCGTGTCGTCAACGGGCCGCTTCTCGTTGTGGCCGGCGCGCTTGTTTGTAGCGCCGCACTGAGCCTGGTGCCTACCCCAAGCTTCCCGCAGTACTTCGCGCCGCCGCTAATCTGCATTCCTCTGCTGTTTGCGCTGCTTTTTGGAGGCCTCGATGCCGAAGCGCGGCTGCGCATGCAACCGCTGGTAATCGCTGCGACGTTAGTTGTTCTGGTGATCGAGGCGCCGCGCTTTGCTCAATACGTGGCGACGATTACCCGTCCGGAGCGGTGGACGGTGATGCGCGTGCATGATGCGGGTGTTGCTATCGCTCAGAGCATTGCCGAGGCTGGCAGCGAGGGAAAAGTGGCTACGCTGTCACCTATCTATCCGCTTGAGGGAAATCTCGAGGTTTACCCCGAATTAGCGACAGGCCCCTTCGCCTACCGCACCGGGGACATCACCGAAGCGGAGCTTGCCGCCTGGTATAAGATGACATCGCCCTCGCGCATCGCCGCCCTGTTCGACGCAGATCCGCCCGGCGCGCTGCTGCTCGGCTTCGACGAGGTTCTCGAGCGGCCCATGCTCGCTTACGCGCAACGAAACGGCTACCTGCGATCCGACGAACTTGGATTTCGAGATCGCTATGGCGCTCCGGTGCTTTACCTGAGGCCACCGGCGCACCGCTCGCTGGCGCCATCGTGATCTCGCTTGCAGCGATACGTACCGACGAACCGACTGACGAGCAGGGGTTATCAGCGATCATTCACCGGCGCTTCCAAGCGCCACCACTGTCGCTGCATTTGCACCGATCACGTGGACCGACGCGCTTCATACGGCCTTATCGATCACATCGTCCCACTGTTCCAGAATGGACGAAGTGGCATAGCGCTTGGAGGCGGCAATGGCTCCCGACGTTGCGAGCTTGTTCCTTAATACCGGGTCGGTCAACAATGAGCGAATTGCTTCGCCGAGCTGCTCGACGTTGCCGGCTGGCACGAGCAGGCCAGTGTCAGGACTGCTTAGAATCTCCGACGGACCCCACGGGCAATCGAAGGCAATCGACGCCAGACCTGCCGTCATGGCTTCCAGAAGAACGTTTGGAAAACCTTCGAACCGCGAGCTGAGAACGAAGATGTCGCCCGCGCCAATCCAGTCCACGGGGGACGTGGTGATGCCCGGCATCTCAACGTTGTCATCAATACCGAGTTCCCGCGCCTGGCGCTCAAGAGCGCCACGCTGCGGCCCATCGCCGAAAATGGTCAACTTGGCCGCCGGAACGGACTGTGCCACATGTCGAAAAGCTTCAAGAAGCAGATCGAAGCCTTTTTGCTTCTCTAGCCGACCGACAGCAACAACTCTCGTACCATCGCCCGGAATACGCACGCAATCGCGCGGCAGCGCAACCGGATTGGGTATGATTTGCGCCTTGGCGCGCAGTCGTTCCGGGAGAGATTGATAGGCATCACTTGTTTGCATCACCAGACTCGCGGCACCTCGCACGGCGACCGGTTGCGCAAGCCGCCAAAGCGGATGCGTCTCCTGTGATCTGAAATTGTTTCGCTCCGACATGATGATCGGTGAATTGAGGCCGCGGGTGGCGAGCCCGACCAACACGTTTACTTTGGTGAGGAAGGAGATGACGAGATCGGGTTCCAGCTTTCGCAGACGACGCCGGAGTTTCAACAGCCTTTGCGCGGCTTGCGCGACGCGTGGGATCCGGGGCGTTGAGCCCCCGAGCGCCTCGACTTTTATGGCACTGTCGTAAGGGAAGTAGGACTCCGGGCTGTCGGCATTAACGGCGAGGACGTGGACGGTATCGCCTTGGGCCATGCGATGGTGCGCGAGGAGATTGACGATCTTCTCCGCGCCGCCCGCACCTAGTCCGGAAAAGACGAATGCTATCCGCACGGCAAACTCCAACGCTTCGCTCGAACGCCTTCCAATGACGGCGGCGCTGCTTGGCCATGAGTTCCGGCCACATTATTCAGTGGGGCTGGCGATGCAGCCCCACTGCAAAAAACTGACCAATCCCGTCCCGTACGCCTTAGGTCGACTTGTGGCACGTTACATTCTTTCATCGAAAGGCGACCTTCATCGAAAGGAAAAACGTTCAGGAATAAGGAGTTGAGCCCGTGATTATCTCGTGGGCATCAATTAACGCTCATCCAACCGTGGGTCAAAGCGAAGTGAACGATTTGTGCCCGCGAATGGAGTTTCAGCTTTTCCGTGGCTCGCGCTTTATAGGTCTCGATGGACTTGATGCTGATGTTCGTACGGGCACCGATTTCCTTGTTCGAGTAACCGAGTGCAACCAGTCGTAGGACATCTTGTTCTCGAGCGGTTAGCCCCAGCCCGCCAAGCGACGCTGTGCGTGCGGAGCTTCGCTCGATGGATGATGAAGTCATCTCGCGTGCCGTGAGTGGATCGAAAAAAAGCCCACCAAGCATGACTGAGCGGACGGCGAGCAATAGATTCTCTGCTGCCGAGCATTTCTGGACGAAACCTTTCGCACCGATATGTAGAGCCTGCTGGATATATGATCGATCGTGGTACTCGGTCATGATTACCACGCGAGGTGAGTAGCCGTTTGCGATGACCTTCTCTGCGAGTTCCAGACCGCTCATGTCCGGGAGCGACACGTCCAGTATAGATACGTCGGGCTCGGTTTGGCTGATCAATGTAATGGCATCAGCGCCGTTATTGGCTTCGCCGATGCAGGTGATATCACTCGAACACTCTATCAGAGCTCGAGCACCTGTAACCACCAGCGGGTGGTCATCGACGACTATCGTGCGAATGGGTGACTTCATGCGAACTCTCCGTCATGATGCAAGAACCGGGAGCGTCCCATCGGAATTGCCTCCACGAGCTGCATGCCCCCAGTTGCCATCGTCAGTATTTTTCGAAGATCGGCGCAAGACGCCCGTAGCGTCCCTCCGTAACGCGGCGTTCCACAGCCGCCAGCCGAAACAACGCCGATGCAATATGCTGCCCGGAAAGATCGTTTATATCAGGCGCAAAACTCGGGCGTTCTGCATCAACAGCGCGCGATACCGCCCCTCTTTTGTCGTCCGATGCGTTTGCCCGGCCGAGCTCCCGGAGACGCGATGCTGAAGATTTCGGTGGCTTCGCCTGTTTTCTGGGCGGTTTGCTAGCGGCTAGAATCGCTTGTGGGGAAGCCAGCGCTCGTATTTCAGAAGGACCGCGCCCTGACAGACGAGAACCTGTGTCATATTTGGATAATTCCGAACCAAAGCCGTCGCGATTGCGGACGATCGCCATCAGCATAGCAGCCCCCGCCGGCGTTGCCATGGTCTGACGTCTGAGTGTCCTTCCGCTGTCAAAGAAGGCGGGTTGGAATATTCCCGCAGTTCTAGAACGACCGAAATGGCTTTGTGACTTAGTCATGACAAAAATACCGCCAAGTCATAAAATCTGTTCGCCCAACTAATCGGGCCGGATAAAATCGTCAGAGGTCCGGTGGGACCATGGTAAAAATCAATAAATTCAGTTCATTGATGGTTGGAAGTATTAAGAATAGCAGATAGTTTTTTTGCGTCAACTTTCGCGGTCGACTTGCAATGGCGGGACAACTTCTTCGCCGAATTACAGAAGTGTCCTGCTGACAGAGCAGTGCAGACCGGAAGCATCGGCTTCTCCAGGCTCTCGTCGGCCCTCTCCGGTGGGGCTGCGTCGCGACGAGATGTGCCGTCGTAATCCACGAAAGACGAATTTGCCGGTCATCCGACGGATGGTTTCATTGCAGCCGAGCGCCTTGATTTCTCAGCCAGCCATTCAGATCCTTGCCAACTATGGCACCGAGTTTTTCTATTTCCGCGGCGTAGTAGTCGGTCATGCGCTCTCGCAAATCGCGACTCAATGGCGCGTACTCGACTTCGCTGGCAGTCAGCGACCGTAGCTTCCTGAAACCGGCATTTTTCCTGAACGGCGCTACCACCGGTTTCAGGGGGCGCAGCAGGCGGCGCAAAGTCGGATTGATGATCGGCTCAGATTTGTCTTTTACTTTCTTTTCCAGAGGTCGAACCGGCAGGTCATCGGCGGCCTTCAGAAATTTTCGGACTCGATCAAGCTGTATCCCCGCATCGACTTTCATATCTTCATAGAGCAGAACGAGAAGTTGTTCTGCCGGAAACCGGTCCAGATAGGATTGCAGCTGTTGAAAATACAGGCCGCCATTCAGGAAGCGCCCACCGGCACCGCGGCGCGGGTCAAGATACTGTGCGATATCGCGGCTGACCTCGGCCCTGCGATAGAGCATGCAATAATCGGAGTAGGCGCGGTCGACGGGGTTTCGAAGCTGTGCAATCAGCAGCGCCCGCGGAAGCTTTTGCTTTATACGTTCCGCCGCCTCCGGCGTATCCATGTAGGAGTTGGATTTCTCGCCAGCGAGGCATTGTTTCTTCTTCTGCTCGAAGTTTGAAAGATACCATTCGTCTCCACGGTCGTAATAACGACTGAAATAATGTAACTCAGGATCCGGCATGAATATATTTGGGTCCTGCTGAAGCGACTGCTGAAGCCAAGTCGTCGCGCTCTTGGTCGCACCGATAATCAGGAAATCAATCTCGTGCATCTCCATTTTTCACTCCTTTAGGTCCGACCCACAATGATGAGGAAACATGTTGGCGCTCAAACGGCGCGACTTGATATCCTGTGTGATACGAGTGCCTCATACAGCCGGTTAATTCGCGTCGACATGGACTTTGTTGCCATGTTGGGCACCGGCCTTTTCCTGGGCGGTGGCGCTTCGACGAACCTGGGTGAGCTCTCGTATTCTTTTGTTTTCCTTTTAATTTAAATTCGTTCGATAGAAGTACATGCGCCGCTCGCGCGGCTAAAAATACAATTCTGGTGCAAGAATTTGGGACGATGCCACATATATTAGCGACGGTCGGCGAATTGACAAGCGGTTGGAACCCACGACTCGAGCAGTCGCAGGCACTCGCGATTGGCACGCCGCGTTCACGACGCCGAGCGTAAACCGTGTGTTCGCCAGCCACCGTGTGATCCCCCACACGTCATCGATCCTTAAATCGACCTCGACGATACACAATTGTCATTGCCGTCAGCCAGATCGAGGCCATGACGATGTGTGCGATATTCGCGCCCATGGGGCCGATCCGGGGAATTAACAGCAACGCAGTCGTGTGAAATGCAATCGTCGCGATGAACACGCTCCGTAATATTTCGTCCTCCCGCCCCATTGCCAGAAGCGCCGACCGCATAACCGTTCCAAACAGTACCACGGTGACGGCAACGGATTGAACGACAACCAGGGGAGCGGCGCCGACGAACTGCGAGCCGACTGCCAATTGTAGCAACGGGCCGATCGTGAAATAGATCCCACCGATGAGGAGTATTCCGAAGCCGACAAGAAGCGCCTGCATTTGCACGACGGTGCGGCGGAACTTAGAAAATGCTTGCGAGGCCCATGCGCGAGCCAATTCCGGATAGAGTACCGCCTGGACCTGATCGCCTGCTTGCAGTGCAATCCGGCCGATCCGTTTGGCGATGTGGTATAGGCCGGCGGCCGCCGGGTCGCCAAGATACCCCACGAGAAGCGTGTCGAACTGATTAGCACTCGAACGGAGCGTCAGCGATATGTTCGTCGAAATCGCGAACTTCCAAAGACCGGGGAATCGAGATGTAATTCCGCGGACAGGAGCGGTTAGCATACCGCTTAACATGCCCTGTCTTTGCAATTCCAGGAGGGAAAGTGCGACGCCGGTCAGCGAGCCAATAATCTGGGACGTCATCCAGATCAGCACGAACTCGAACAAACCGGCCCCGGTGACAACGCCAGCGGTACAAAGCACGACCCTTAGGACGCTTGAAGCGATCTGGCCGTAGGCGATGGACCTAAACTTCCCGAACAGGCGCAGCACGGCGATGGGCATTCCGGTGATTTGAAACGGCAGAAGGGAACAGTAGATGGTGACAAGGCCAGACATGTCCTTCGAAATGCCGAACCACGGTGCGGCAGTCCACACGAGTGCCACCGCGATCAGCCATCCAGTCGCTGCGGCGGAAATGTCGAGCAGCAAGCCGAATTTGAGTAACGAACTCAGTTTTTCCGCATTCTGCGCTTCCGCCCCGTACTTAATGAGCGGCTGCCAGGATTGGAAGTTTACAAGCCGCTCGACGGCGCTTGTGTAGGTGAAGCAAAGGGCAAGAATACCATAGTCCGTGGGACCAAGCGCCCGTGCCGTCAGGGCAAAGCCAACAAGGCCCATGAGGGAGGTTAGAACGTTCCCCGTTAGCAAATGCCCGATGTTCTTTAGGCGGTCCATCAGGCCTTTTTCTCGAGCCAGGCCTTTGCGTAACCCGCTGAACTTCCCGGTTAGCTTTTTCCTGATCGCCAAAGGAACCCTCCTGTCTCAAAAATAAGACGGTTGTTAAATGCACGCCCCTCGCCGCCGCAGCACGTTGGCGAACTGGTCGTTAATATGATGGGCGGGACGTCCCCGGCGAGCCTAGGGCAAGGCCGCCTTTTTGATGGTGGTCAATTGTAGCCCCCCGGCCTCGAAAATAGTTAAATTCCTTTGACGTGGCAGTGTTTTGAAGAATATAGTCGCGAAATATATTTTGGTAGCGTTTTCTTTATTCCTTTTTTGGAGTGCTGGTCTGATGGGGATCTCACGGATTGCAACCAGGATGAGTTCGTCCGCCCGAGCTTGGGGGACGTATCTGCTTTTGATCGCGCTGCTGACGGTCGCATTCACAATGAATCCGACGCAGCGCGGTTACGCCGCTGAGTACAGGCTCGCGACGGGCGACGTATTGACGTTCGATTTCCTTGACGACGCCGAACTCCCGGTCACTGCGACGATTTCCGGTGACGGTGAAGCGCAGTTCCCGCTTATAGGGGCGGTGAGTGTCGTAGGCCTGACGCTAACTCAGGCGCTTGCAAAGCTCCGCAATGAATATCGCAGCCGCGAAATCTTGGTTGATCCCAAGCTGTCGCTTAATATCTCGACGTTCCGCCCGGTTTTCGTTCTCGGGGAAGTCAGGAGTCCGGGTTCCTTTCCTTTTTATAACGGCTTGACCGTTGAGCAGGCCATTGGCTTGGCGGGCGGCCCACAGGTGGTCGCAGCGAACGCCTCCGACCGTCTCATTGCACGCGCGCGTCTGCGCGCAGAGATCGAGGGAGCCGTTGCAGAAATGGTCCACGAAGCGGTCTATTCCGCAAGACTGGCCGCTCAGCTGAAATTCAGCGACAAAATTGATCTCAAGGACGTGCCCGAGATCGCCCGCGAATATGTCGAGGACGTGCCTTTGGAAGGGGTGATCGAGATCGAGGAGAAAATCCTTAAAGCGGACCTAGCAGCCAGCAGGTCTCAGGCACAGATCCTCTCGGAAGGGATTGTCCAATCGGAGGGTGGGATCGAAATTTTGAACGAGCTCATCGTGCAGCAAAAAGAGGTCGTCAACAACAACGAGGAGGACCTTGAACGCGTCGGTGTGCTTCGGAAGCGTGGTCTGAACACCGAAAGCGATCTTTCGCGCGCAGAGAACAATGCATCGGCTGAAAAGGCGCAGCTTCTTCAGTTCTTCGCCACCGTTGCGCGGTCGCGGTTGGAACTGAGTGAATTGAAGCTGCAGCTTGCTAAGCTGAAGGCCGACCGAGAAAAAGAAATTCTGACTCAGCTCCAAGCGCGTGAAATCGCCATCAAGAAGCTGATTTCGGTGAAACACTCTGCTGAGGAGCAAATTCTCCTCATGTCAGCAGTTGCTGAAGATGAAACGAAGAAAAATCAGATTTCATATACTTATGAAGTCCGGCGGAACCCAGTCGGCGGCAAGCCGACCAGCATGCAAGCGTCCACCTTGACTGAGCTGCTGCCTGGCGATGTGCTCGTGGTTGGTATCGCGGGAATGTAAAACATTTTTTTAGCTATATTTGAACATGCGCTCCAAGAGCTTCTGCCTTGACAAGGGAATACTGAGGTGAAGTCGAATCGCGAGCATGCCGCCTCCAGCTTTGTCTTATTTCTGCCGTGGGGAGGCTATCGGCTCAAACGCATCGTCGAGTGTTTCCTCGCCGGATCCATTTTTGTTTTATGTCTGCCGCTGATGGGACTGACGGCCTCCTTGGTATGGCTCAGTCTGGGTCGCCCACTGTTCTTCACGCAAGCGCGTGCTGGCGCGGGTTTGCATGTCTTTACCGTTGCAAAGTTTCGCACGATGACGGATGCGCGTTCGTCTGACGGCACGTTGTTGCCGGACGAGTTGCGTCAGACTGCAGCGACAGCGCTTCTGCGTCGGCTTCGCTTCGATGAGTTGCCACAACTGCTCTCCGTGCTTTGTGGCGACATGTCGATGGTGGGGCCGCGTCCTCTTCCCTTAGCGACAATCGCAGCTTTCGGTGAACTGGGGCGTATGCGTTGCCTTGTTGCGCCGGGTATGACGGGCTGGGCTCAGGTAAACGGCAATACGCGACTTTCTGACGATCAAAAAATCGCGCTGGATCTTTGGTATGTGGCCCATGCGAATCTCTGGCTCGATACACGGATATTGTTCTTGACGCTGAAAACGCTCCTTGCGGGCGAGCGCATCAACGCACGGAATTTGACGATCGCTGAAGAGTATCTCTCCCGCGCTCGGTCTGGAGGCCTCGGGGGGGCGGCGGAACATCCGACTGGTGCCACCGGATACTTGCAACGCGGCTAAAGAACTATAGCGCCATGGATTGGCGAGCGGGTGCGCGCGAGACTAAAGGCAGATTTTTCAGGAGGATTCATGCGTGGTTCGGGTATTTCCTTCGGTCGCACTCTGGTCGTTGCTCCGCATCCCGATGACGAGGTGCTTGGAGCGGGTGGCACCATTGCAAAGCTTTCCTCCGAGGGCGAGGAGGTTTTCGTCGCGATCGTGACAGAAGGCAAGCCCCCGGCCTTCGATCCGGTGACTATTGCCACAACTCAGGCTGAAGCACGGGAGGCCCATCGGGTCCTTGGCGTAAAGGAAACTTTCTGGCTCCGGCTGCCCGCGGCGCAGCTTGCGGAAACAGCGCATGCGACTTTAAACGCCGCATTGTCGGACCTCGTTCGGCGCATTTCGCCGCAAACGGTGCTGTTGCCCTTTGTCGGCGATATGCACATGGATCATCAGTTGACCTTCACGTCGGCGCTGGTGGCCTGCAGGCCGCATCAATCTGAGTTCCCCAAACTCATCCTGGCTTACGAGACCTTGTCGGAAACAAATTGGAATGCGCCCTATCTGTCTCCCGCGTTCGTGCCGAACGTCTTCGTCGACATCTCAGAACATCTCGAAGCGAAACTGCGCGCAATGCGGTTGTTTGCCTCGCAAGTGCGCGAACCGCCGCATGAACGGTCCATCGCGACACTGAGCGCGCTCGCCACTTTGCGTGGTGCCACCGTATTGCGACGGGCAGCCGAAGCATTCGTGCTAATTCGCCATGTCGTTTGAAGATTGCCGGTAATGGGTGCGTTCATGAATGCGGTGCTTCAACCTGGCCGTAGCGCCACCTGTAGGTGTTTGACGAACAGATGCAAAGAGGGAGATACGGATGGGTCGCTGGCCGATTTACGATGAGGAACAGATCGAGGATGTCGTGTCGGTCCTCAGATCGGGTGAAGTGAATGCCTGGACCGGGCCTCACGTCCGCAACTTCGAAGTAGCCTATGAGCGCTTTCTCGGCGTCAAACATGCCATTGCCCTGGCGAATGGAACGGTAGCGCTGGACCTGGCGCTCTTTGCGCTTGGGCTCCAACCGGGTGACGAGGTCATCGTGACCCCGCGCAGCTTCATCGCCTCTGCCTCCACTGTGCCAATGGCAGGCGGTGCAGCCATTTTCGCCGATGTCGATCGCGACAGCCAGAATATCACTGTTGAGACCATCACGGCGAAACTGACGCCGAGAACGAAAGGTATCATCGTCGTGCACTTGGCTGGCTGGCCCTGCGATATGCCAGCGATCATGGCACTGGCCCGCGAAGAGGGGCTTTGGGTTATCGAGGACTGTGCACAGGCGCATGGGGCTGAAATCGACGGTCGGCCAGTCGGCAGCTTCGGCGATATTGCGGCCTTCTCCTTTTGCCAAGACAAGATCATCACCACCGGAGGGGAGGGTGGCCTCATCGCGACGAATGATGAAGTCCTTTGGAGGAAGGCGTGGAGCCGAAAAGATCACGGCAAATCCTACGACGCCGTGTTCCAAAAAGAGCACCCCCCAGGCTTTCGCTGGTTGCACGAATCCATCGGAACGAACTGGCGCATGACTTCAATCCAGGCGGTGCTCGGATTGCGCCAGTTGCAGCGCCTTTCGCACTGGCGCAGTGTGAGGGCCAAGAATGCCGCCATTCTCGCCAAAGCCGCCGAGGAGATAGAAGCGTTGCGGACGCCCAGCCCGACGAGCGAATATCAGCATGCATGGTATCGTTTCTACACGTTCGTCCGGCCCGAGCTTCTGAAATCGGGCTGGAACAGGGACAGGATCATCGCCGAGATCATTAGCAAGGGCGTTACCTGCTTTAGCGGCAGTTGTTCCGAAATCTACCTCGAAAAGGCGTTTACCGATATCGGAATGGCACCGGCGCAGCGATTATCGAACGCGCAGGAATTAGGCGAGACGAGTCTATCCTTCCTGGTGGATCCCGCCCTCGACACGGCTGCTATGGAGAAAGCGGCGGCTGTATTGCGCGACGTTCTCACGAGCGCCACAGAAAGCAGAGAGGCGTGGTACGCGGCGAGAATGTCATAGACGCCACGGAGTGCACGGTGGCCGCAACGTTCAGCTTGCTGTGTCTTCGGTTGAGGATTTCAGATGCGTGTTGCCATATCAATTTGGCTTCGCTCGCCGGCGAATCGTGAATATGCTCCAACAAGTTGCAGCCGATCGGACGAAACCTGCATTCTTCTCTCGCTGCGCTCTAAACCTCCAATCCCGTGTGGCCAATGAGCCGCTTGGCGGCGGGTGTCAGATTGGCCGAGCACAATCGTTCGACCTCTAAGAGCTGAGCGTCATCGAGATAGTCGCGAAAGCCACCGACCTTGCCCCGTCTCATACGCAGGCTTTCGACATCGTTGCGATTATAATCATGGGCCGGAATGCCCTCGATCCGCTCCCGGTCCTGCATCACGTCAAAGCGCCCTGCCTCGACTGCATTGCGAAGAGCTTGTCGGTCAATTTGGCAACCCAGGAATTTGAGGGCGGCTTCGGTTTGCTCTTCGGTATCAGCGGAGAGACTTTCATAACTTAGAACGAAGTGCGCTCGGCTTGAGAGCCCGTCGGCCCATCTGTTCAAATAGCGAACCATGGCAGGCATTCCGTGTTCGCGATCTCTGATGAAATCCGAAAGGCTACCCTGAAAACGGTGCTTGTGACGCGTTGCGTGGAAGAAGGCCGAGACGATCACATCGCGGGGATCCCTGACCATCATGATGACTGGGCGTCGGAGAAAGCGGCTCGCTTGATAGTCTAGATGACTGACAAAAACTCTGGGAACCGTATTATTCGCCGTGCCGAAGCGATAGGCGGGGATTCCTCGTACAGGATCGAGGTCGAAATTTGGCACTATGGAAAACATGTTGTGCAAATCTATCGCCTCGGGAACGCCACCGACCGAGGCAAAGTAGTGAGCGAGAACATAGCGGAACCAGGTGCGGCCAGATTTCGGATAGGAGATCAGGAAGGCGTCGGCGCGGGCGGCGTGGGCGGTCAGTCGGGCCCGCCTTTCCACCCGGCGCCACGCGCGCCAAAAAATGTGCGTCATCCTCTTCTCCCATGTCTGCCATGCCGGGGCCTCCGCATGCCAAAAAGACGAATAAGCGCGTCCAGACCACCGCGAGCTTTAGCTAAATGAGGGTATTTTCTGACTTTAATCGGCTGCACTGAATATAATATTCTGCGCTTTCTATGTACCTCTTGTAACGTTCAACGCCTTTCTTAAAGGCAATGCTGCTGAATAGTTATGCTTTTGTGGACACAAGAAATTCATGCGCCTGGCGGAAATTGGATCGCTCAGATAGATTTCCACCAAAAAACCTGTCTTTATATCCAAGACTTGGAGCGAACCGTTGCAAGTTGAATATCAAATGAAAAAGACGCATCCTGTCAACAACGCAGTTTGCGACAGGGCATCGTCAATATGCCAGCGTAACCGTAAGCGCCGTCTTCTACAGTGCTGAGGTCAGGGCGGTTACCCGCCTTGTCACGGGGAGTGCTGATGAGGGAGTCGAGGTGAGAGGCGTTTCAATATGAGTGAGAGTGTGAGTACCCGAAAATTCGGAGCAACCAGCATCACAGGCGCCCGGATAGCGATCGTAGTTCCAGCGCTTGGCGCAGGCGGCACCGAACACGTAGTGAACCTGATTGCAAACCATTGGGCACGCGCGGGGCACAAGGTGACGTTGATTACACTCGAGCCGCCGAATGTCACGCCTTATTATGAGTTCGACCCGGCAATTGCGATAACTGGCTTGGGCGTCCCTCCTCAAAGGTCTTCGAAGCTCCAATCCGGTTTACTCGTCCTTCGTAGAATACAGCGGCTGCGCTCGGCTATTCGCCGCGCAAAGCCGCATCTCGTGTTGAGTTTTCTGACGCGAATGAACGTGCTGACGCTGCTGGCCGCAACCGGCTTGACCGTTCCGGTTATAGTGTCCGAGCGTAACAATCCTGCCTTACAGCCATTTGGGCCGCTTTGGAAATGGCTCCAGAACCGCTTGTATCCGCGCGCGTTCGGTCTGGTGACGATGACCCAAGGAGCTCTCGACCATTTTCCGGCGAAGATGCGCCGCAGGGCATGGGTGATTGCCAATGCCGTCGATTTACCCGCGGGATGGCAGAAGAAACGTGGAAAGAACATCTTGGCGGCGGTCGGTCGCCTTACCCATCAAAAGGGCTTCGATCTCCTGCTGGAGGCTTTCTCAAAGATCGCCGAGACCTACCCCGAGTGGAAGTTGGTAATTTGGGGGGAAGGCGATGAGCGACCGAGGCTGGAAGCCCAGCGTGACGCCCTGGGATTGAAGGCCCGAGTGGAGATGCCGGGTGTAACACCGCGGCCCGGCCTTTGGGTGGAAACCGCGGACGTTTTTGTATTGTCTTCGCGCTATGAGGGTTGGGGAATCGTTTTGCTGGAAGCAATGGCCGCAGGGCTTCCGGTGGTTTCATTCGAATGTGAATGGGGGCCGGGCGACATGATAAAGCATAGTAGTGACGGCATACTCGTACCGCGAGGGGACGTCGAAGCGCTCGCGAGGGCGCTTGGAGAAGTACTGGGCGATGGCGCACTTCGGGAGCGGCTGGCAGTAACTGCTGAAGCCAGCGCCAGAAGATACGCACCCGAGCGGATACTCTCGGAATGGGATGCGCTGGCTTCCTGCGCGCTGAAGCATGCGGCGGCCACACGGTGGCTGCAGGATGCCTGATCCACGCCTGCGCCACAGCTGTTCGGTTTACTTGCGTGCACCGACATCGCTTCGGCCGAACTCTGTTATGGTCGGCCCGCGTGACTTTTCATCTCGATCGTGAGGGAGTATCCTATCCTCAAGAATATGCTCGCGCAAAGGCAAGTTGTGTGGCAGAATTGCCAGCGAGAGTATGATTTTGTACATATATATAAAATAATTGGATAATCGGCGGACGAGATGCGCCGACAAGAGGCAGATTTCTTTGATTTCGCGTGCGTTTTCGCCGCTAAGTAATATTGCTATGCAACGACGGTTTCACTTCAAGATTTAAACCCCAAAAATTCAGGCTGGAATTCAGCCCCCGGGGTTGGAAGAGGGGCATGATGCTAACCTTTGATCGGGATTTTGAGGCCCGCGAAGAAAACCGGCGGCGTGCAAGTCTGCCGTTCTCAATAGAGCGCGATCCTTCCAGATATGGGCTTTCCGACATTCTGGATCTGCTGCGGCGCCACTTCAAATTCATTCTCCTGGTGATCGCGGCTGGCACTCTGTTGTCGGTCGTCATCACCTTCTCACTGACGAAGATTTACACGGCTTCGTCCATGCTTGTATTTGATCGCAACGACACGCGTCCTTACGAATCGGTACTGGAACTGCAGAAACTCGAACGCGACAAGTCAGCGATGGAAACGGAAATGGATATCGTTCGATCGCGCGAGTTTCTCGGCTTTGTTGTCGATGATCTGAAGCTCCAAGAAGATCCCTATTTCAACCCACGGCTTGCTGCGGCCCTCGCCGAGGGTGAATCGTCCTGGTTACCGGGATGGGCAGCGTTCGGCGGGTCCAATAGCGAAGACGCCAAGGGCCGAGAGGATATGCGTGGGCGTCTCGTTGCCGACGGCGCGCAGCGCGACCGTGCCATCACGCATCTCTTCTCTTCCGTTTCCGCCGGCCGCACGGGCGACAGCCTCGCAATGACCATCTACGTCAGGCACGAATCCCCCACCCAGGCTGCGGAAATCGCCAACGGCGTCGCCTCGAACTATGTGATTTGGACGTCCAAGTTGAAGGAAGCGGCCGCAAAAAACACCCTGAATTACCTGCGATCTCAAGCCAGTGCACTAGCCGCCACGATTGCACGGAAAGAGCGTGAGATGGCCGAGTTCACGACGCGGAGCGATCTGACATTTGATCCGAGTAACGATGTGTTGCGTGCACGCGTGGACCAGTTGAACGAGCAGTTCACCTTGGCGCGGGTGGAAGAAGCTGGCGCATGGGCTAAATTCAACGAAGCTAAACAATTGCTTGCCACTAGCGTAGATGCCGCGGGACGTGTGCTGACCTCAACTTTGCTGAGCGATCTGAGAAGCCAAGGGGGCCAGCTTATTCGCACACGCGCTCAACTCACCGCCAAATATGGTCGAAACCATCCTCTGGTCTTGGACGCCGACGCGGAGATCGCCTCAAACCGGCGGTTGATCGACGAGGAGGTGGGACGCATCGTTAAGGAGTTGGAAAACGACGCCAAAATCACAACAGTTCGTGTCAGAAAGTTTCAGCTGGAAGTCGGTCAGCTGCAGAAGCAAATGCAGGATCGCAATCTTGACGAAATCCGACGCCGCGAATTGGAGCGCGACTTGCTGACTGAGCAGAAGCGCTATGACGAAATAGCGCTGCGGCTTGGTTCGTTTGATCCCGAACAGGAAGAAGTCAAAGCAACGGCACGGATTTTGTCGTTTGCGGAGGTTCCGAGGGAACCATCGTTCCCGAAACCCTCCCTGATCATTCCGGTTGGCGCCGTCGCTTCGCTTTTGCTCGCGGCCATGGGTGCAATTGCCTTCGATGCTCTGGACGACCGCATCAGGACTTCGCGAGCGGTCGAGGAGATAACGAGACGCCCGAATTTGTTGTCGATCCCGGATGTAAAAGACATGCTAAAGCCGGGCGAAGGGCCTTATCAACATATGCTTGCCAGTCCCCATTCGCCTTTCGCACGGTCGATGCGCTCGCTTTGCCTCTCTTGGCGGGCCTTGGACCTCGGCACGGACAAGAAAGTCGTGATGTTCTGCTCGGCAGCAGCGGGGGAGGGCAAAACGACGTGCGCCTTGGGGATGGCCGCCATGGCCACCCTCAACGGGTTGAGGGCTATCATACTGGACATCGATGCAAAGCCGAGCGGCGCAGCGGGCATTCTTGGGATTTCGGTGAAGCATCCGACGCTCGGCATGTTTCTTGACGGGACAATGGATCTTGAGTCTTTAATTGCGGTCGCTCCCGAGTATCCTTTCCTCCGCGTCATCAATACTCGCCTCGGCCTACACGATCACGAAAAACTCTTCGAAGAACTCCGCCGCCGGTTCGATCTGATCATAGTCGACGCTCCCGGTATTGATCGCGATGATGACGCCATATGGCTGTCGCCACAGGTCGATGCCGCAATGCTCGTGGTCGCGATAGATCGCACCAGTCAGCGAGATCTGGAGGATGCTGTGGAGCGGTTCGGTGTCAGCCGAGCGCCAATCGTCGGGAGTATCCTGAACTTCTCTGCCGATCGTGCAGCGGGGGCGGACGTTAGCCTGGTCGGCCGAGTTCGATCCCTTAAAGCAGATGCGCACGGCAAATTTCAGAGCTTGACCGCGCGCTTTGCGCGTAACGGCATAAGGCGTGATTGATACTTTAGCGCTACTCCGGAAATAATTGCCCGGATAGCTTCGGCAAGCGATCCCTGAAGTTTGAAGTTTCGCTTGCCATGGTCAGCTTGGATACGGGGGAGCCCTCGCGCAACGTCGATTTTGCAGCGGCGAAGCAGCCGTTGCGCACGAGACTTCTCGTTTGACAGTCACGCTGTCGACCGACATTCGTGTGATCCAGCTTTCCTCTGGCGCCGGACCTCTGCCGGACTCGGCGCCGCCCGTTCCGCAACTCGCTCCCGTCGAGTCATCGTAAGCGCTGTGCTGAGGCCCGCAGATCAATGACGCGGGAACCTTGGTCGCCCCGGATGATCTTCGGAAAGCGCACTGTCCAGGGTCGCTACGACATCCTCGCCCCGGTAGCTGAAGGAGCACGATCGTTGTACGGGATCACTCGAAGCAGCTTGCGCGACCCGCCCCGGGTTCGCGCAGCGGGTTGGTGGCCTATCGCCTCCCAAGCTAGCTTGCAAGATTGGTACTCATTTGCGGAAAGAGACCAGCTGTTGAGGGCGCGAGTTGCCGAGGCGACTGGATGTATCGATCTATGTTTTACGCCAAATGTGGTCGCCAGGTTCTTAAAAGTCGTCGTGGCTGCGTAGATCGCGTCGGCCGAGACCACCGCCTCACGGACGCGCGCTACGTCCTCAATCTTGATATAGAGTACACCGGGTATGGAGAGCGGCATCGTCGCGACAACGGGATCCAGAATTACATTTACGGCCTGGGCCGTGACGTCGTTGAGAATAAATACGACGAGGCCATTTCGACTTGAGCGATACGCCGCCGCCATCAGACTGGCGGGGAGCTGCCCGCCAGATCGCGTGATCTCGATGACGCTGCAAACACGCATTTCGCCCCCCGCCGCTCTCGGCCCCACCGAGCGGTTATGATGGAATCTCGTCACACACCGCCACACGTCAAGGCTCAGAGGGCCTGAAAAGAAAAATACCCGATCGTCAACAGTCAAAGAACACAGCGGGACTGTTCATTTTTATCAGGGTGTTACAGAGACCCCCTTTGGATACATCCGCCCAGGAGTACATACTTCATTTGTGATCTTTTGAGTATATAACGTTGGGTATATTCAACATACACGCGAGCCGTTTGACCTGATCTCCAATGAGCGTCAATCAAGCTCGAATTTGTCTTTGTAATCCCTTCTCAGACTTGGAGCCTGGGCCTCCTTCAACAAAAAACAGTTTCCGACAACGAGCCGTTCTATCTCGGTTCCCATGAAGCAACGGAACGCATCCTCCGGCGTGCACACAACTGGCTCACCGCGCACATTGAAGCTCGTGTTGACTAAAATCGGACAGCCTGTGCGTGCCTTAAATGCAGTCAACAGTTCCCAGTAGCTCGGATTCGTCTCCTGATGCACTGTTTGCACGCGTGCGGAATAATCCACATGAGTGACTGCTGGTATCTCTGACCTCGGGACGTTCAGGAGATCAATACCAAATAGCCCTTCCACCGGATGGTTGGCATGGATCCTTCGTTTCTCCAACACGTCGGCCACCAGCAACATATACGGGCTGTCTGTATCAATATCGAACCAGTCAGCTAAGTCTTCCCGCCGGACAGACGGTGCGAATGGGCGGAAACTTTCCCGATACTTGACCTTGAGGTTGAGCATTTTTTGCATTGTTGGGGAGCGTGGGTCGCCCAAAATCGAACGCGCTCCCAATGCGCGCGGTCCGAACTCCATCCGCCCCCGCATCCATCCTACTGCTTTGTCCTCCACAAGGGCGTCTACTGTCCGGGTCAAGACCTCCTGCTCCGGCAGCACCTCAAAGGTCGCGCCGGCAGCAGCAAGGCGTTGCTCTATCTCGCTTTGACTAAAGCTCGGGCCAAGAAACGCCCCTGCCATGCTATCGTCAGCATTCGGATCTCGACTATTCCCGAGATAACCGTGCCACACGGCAAAAGCCGCACCCAGGGCCCCGCCAGCATCGCCAGCCGCAGGTTGAATCCAGATATCGTCGAAGATGCCCTTCTTGAGAAGCTTGCCATTTGCCACGCAATTGAGGGCCACGCCACCGGCGAGACAAAGGTGTCGCTCGCCAGTTTGCTGTTTGGCGAAACGCGCCAATCTGAAGACGACCTCCTCCGTCACGGCTTGAATTGACGCCGCCAGATCCATCTCCCGTTGTGTCAGCGGCGATTCGGGCTTCCGAGGCTCCCCCCCGAAGAGGCGATGAAAGGCCGGGGAGGTCATTGTGAGGCCGGTGCAATAGTCAAAGTAGCGTTGATCGAGCCGGAAGGACCCGTCCTCCTTTAGGTCGATCAGGTGTTCCAGTATGGTCTGGGCGAAGCGTGGGCGACCATAGGGGGCCAGTCCCATCAGCTTGTACTCCCCAGAGTTCACCTTGAATCCGGTATAGTAAGTGAAGGCGGAGTAGAGGAGCCCCAATGAATGGGGAAAATGAAGCTCGTTTAAAAGCTCGAGTTCGTGGTTTCGGCCGTGCCCGATCGACGTCGTGCACCACTCGCCGACGCCGTCCATTGTAAGTACCGCAGCGCTCGCGAAAGGTGACGGATAGAAGGCGCTTGCCGCATGCGCCAGATGATGTTCGGTGAATAAAAGCGAGCCCGCCCACTGCTTGGATCCTCCAATTTCACCGAAGCGCTGGCGCAAGAGTCTCTTTTGAAACAGCTTTTCCTTGATCCATATCGGCATCGCCATTTTGAACGAGCGGAAGCCCCGCGGCACTGTCGCGAGGTAGGTTTCCAGCAGCCGTTCGAACTTCAGGAATGGCTTGTCATAGAATACAACATGATCAATTGCATTGATGTCGCAGCGCGCCTCGTTGAGACAATATTCAACGGCCCTCGCTGGGAAGCTCGCGTCATGTTTCTTTCGGCTAAACCGTTCTTCCTGCGCGGCGGCGACAAGTTCACCATCTTCGATCAACGCGGCAGCGCTGTCGTGATAGAACGCGGATATGCCAAGAACGCGTTTCATTTGCGCTGCCGTCAAAACAGCGTGTAAACAAAAGGCGCAATAGCGGTGCCCTGGGTCAGGACGATTAGCGTCCCAAAGACTGTGAGCATGATCATGATTGGCAGCAACCAGAACTTCTTTCGGTTGCTCATATATCCAAAGAGTTCGCGTACCAGTTCCATTTGGTGTTCTCCTGGATTCAGTACTGGTTCGTCATTGTTGACGGGTTCGGCTCATTAGGTGCGCGGGTCTTCCAGTATGTGCTGGCCGCCCTATCGAGGGCAGGCGCGAGGGGATCGTGACCACGCAACCGTAGAATGAATCCTATCGGCAGAAACGTCGTGACGTACACAAAGAGCATGACGAGCGGATTTGCGATCTTGGACAGAAGTGTGCCGAGCCTCGTCCAAAGTTGGTTCGGAACCGTCAGCAACGCGGGAGCGATCAACGCCATGGCGACCAAGGCAATTCCGATCGCCGCGAGCGCAATGGTCACTAACGTGGTCGGACCCATCCACCATTTGGCGCCGGCAATTGCGAGCAAAATTCCCCCGACCGTATAGCCGAAGTTGCGATTGGAGGGGCCTTTTACTGGTTCGGGAAAAGTCGTGTCGTGTGAAATGCTCATCGGCACGCCACCTATACAAACGTACTCATTGTCAAAAACTGCGCGCAAAAAATCTAGAAAACATCACTTATCAGTTCGACAGACATTTCTATGATCCGTCAATATACCAAACGGTATATATCGATGTGTGTAGGTCCTCACCATTACTGAACTCGATGTATTGTCTACGGCCGACATCAGGCGTAAGTTGCGGGCGTATTTGCTGCCCGGTACATCGATAATGCGGTTTAGCTGCCGCTCATAAATGCGTAGATTTGGTGGAGCCGTGGTCATTTTTTGAAAGAAATGGGGATGACGCGCTGCATTCAGTTATGTGGGACGATTGGATAAAGAAAAGCGCGGTGCTGCAGCCAATCCAGGGTTCGTTCCGCCATTACGGGTGGGCTTACACCAAGCTCCCGCTCAATCGTTTGATGGCGAAACGCACCGGCCAGGAGCTCGATCTCGCCGCAGGCCGAAAAGTTTGGATGAATACCTTCCGCGCGCGCGCCGACAAGGTCATTGCCGCCGGCCGCATACTGCTGGCGATCGGCAGCCTTTGTATCGCTTGGCTTGATTCAACGCATCGGCCGACCCCGCCTGAGACAATCTACTTCCTGTTGATCGCCTATTTTGCCTATGCGCTCATGGCTGCGATCTTCGTTTGGCAGACCGAGATCTCTCGCGTGCGTGGTACTCTCATCCGGCATGTCGTCGACGTTATTGTCTTCACTGTGTTGATGTTCATGACTCAGGGTACCTCCAGTCCATTTTTCATGCTTATGCCCTTCACACTGCTATCGGCAACTCTGCATTGGCGTTGGAGAGGAGCATTCTGGACGTCTCTCATCTGCGTGGCGGTATTGTTGTACCTTGGCGCCTTCGACACGACGGCCTTGCTCGATCCCGACGATGGCACCACGGCAAACGTCTCGCGTGTACTCTTCATCTGCGTCGCGGCGATACTCCTGATCTGGCTCGGTGTTCACCAGGAAGCGGTGCGCGCGGAGATGCTGAGATTGGTCCAAAGGACACCGGCTTTGCCCGAAGGGCGCGATTGGCCCGCCGGTGTCGCCCTCGATTATGCGGTGCATGTCATGGGTGCACGGCGCGCCATTCTAGTTTGGAGTGATGCCGACGAACCGTGGACCTATCTCGCGACTTGGGAAAACGGAGTTTGCGACGTGGCGCACATGGCGCCTGATTTGTATTCGCCGCCTGTCGCCGAAGGATTGCTGAGCAAGAGTCTTTTGATCTCCGATGCTCAACGCGCACGGCTGCTGGTCCATAAAGGCGAAGGTCGCTTCGAACAATGGAGAGGAGAAGAAGCACCGCTTTGTGAAGCATTGGTCACCGAATTCGCGGTGACATCAGCTGTGTCAGTGCCGTTCCGGGTTGGAGATCTGGAGGCACGCCTGTTTCTTCTGGAGCCGCCGACGCTTGCGTTGGAAGACGTGGCTATCGCCGAAATCATCGCCGACAGAATAAAGGTTCTATTCGAGCAAGCAGTCTTGGTGCGCAAGCTTAGCGATGCAGCTGCAGGCGAAGAGCGGGTGAAGATCGGCCGCGACCTTCACGACGGCGTGCTCCAATCGCTTGCTGGAACGGCCCTGCAGCTCCAGACGCTGCGCTCGCTCGGCGTTGACGGTGACGAAGCACTGGGTCGCCGGCTGACTGCGATCCAAAACATGCTGACTGACGAGCAGCGGGAACTCCGCGCTTTCATCCGGGCGCTTGAGCCGGGGCACAAACATGGCGGCGTTCGTGTCCCTGAGTTAGCGGGCCAGTTCGAAGCTTTGGCTGCGCGGCTGCAGCAACAATGGGCCGTGGATATTTGCTTTACTGTGGGCCCTGCTGATCTTCGTCTGCCTGCAACGATGGCTTATCAACTCAGCCGAATGACGTCGGAGGCGACTGCCAATGCCGTTCGCCATGGCGCTGCTACCAAGCTCGATATCGATCTGCGGTTGAGTGCGGGGAGGTTGCTGCTCACGGTAGCCGACAATGGAATTGGTTTCGGCTTTGAGCGACGTGTCGAGCATGAGGAATTACAGCGTAATGCACTTGGTCCGCGCAGCCTGCAGCAAAGAGCCATGGCGTGCGGCGGAAAGCTGTCAATCGAGAGGGTGGCCGAATGGACGCGAATAGTGGTCATGCTGCCGATGCACCCATGAACTTGCGCATCATCATCCTAGACGATCATTTCATCGTGCTCGACGGCGTGTGTCGTTTGATTGAGACCGTGCCCGGTTGGCAAGTTGTTGCCGGTTGCACGCATGCCAGAGAAGCGGCCAAAGTGCTGCGGAGCGAGCCTGTCGACGTAGCTGTCGTTGACCTGCGGATGCCGGAGATTGACGGCCTCGAATTCATCAGGCGCATCCGGCCGGTGAAACCGGATCTCGCCATCATCCTGCTCACCGCCGATATCAGCGACCAGGATCTTGCTGAAGCAGCGCGGCTTCGCGTCAATGGCATCGTTCTGAAGGAGCAGGCGCCAAAGGAACTTCTCGACTGCATTCGCGCTGTTGCCTCGGGAGACACCTATTGCGAGGATCAAATCCTGCGAACCGCAATGGAACGTGTGCGGGCGCATAATGCTGAGCAGGATGAGATCCTTGACATATTGACACAGCGCGAACTTGAAGTCTCACGTTTGGCAGCGATGGGGTTGCGCAGTCGAGAGATAGGTGCAAAGCTAAGCATCACTCCGGGAACGGTGAAACTTCATCTTCATAGTGTTTACAACAAACTCGGTATTTCGTCACGGGTGGAGCTTGCAAACTTCTCACACCGGATGAATCTTGTTGGCAGTTAAGTTGTGGAGCCTAGCGCAAGAATTACTTGTCTGGGTTATTGGACGAGAATTTCTTTATATTGTAGTGAATAGTTCAACAATAGTGGCGCGCGGCGCATCAATAGCAGTTGTTCCTATCTGCATTACCTGCTCCGGAAGGGCCGCCGCGTAAATTTTCCATAGGTACGAGGCAAATGCGTCGAGGCCGAATCCGAAACACTGGTCATGATTGAAGGAGCAAACATGTCCGGACGGGGAGGAGATTAATCACCATGATTACGAAAAGATTGGGAAGCTTTCTCTGCGCGATTGTGGCGCTGTACCTGCTGCTTAGCCCTGCTTACGCGTTATATTATTTTGAGCAATTTGCATCCGACATTCCACGCGTTATCCGCTACAGTATTATACCCGGGGCGCTTAGTGTAATATTCTTGATCGTCGGATTTTATACAAAGCCTCAAATCGCCCTGGTCACCGGCCTATCCGGGGTGAGTGCCCTGGCCGGCTTTTTTCTCTTTGAGACCGTTCTCACCGCGCAATCTATTCCTGTTCGCTTGGCCATGTTGGGCCAGTTGAGCAATGAACAGCAAGAGAAGCTCGGCCGAAGCGACAACACCATTCGAGGATTCACTCTCGGCGGTCTGAATGACGCCGCCGGCACGGGTGAACTATCGAAGGCATTGTTATCCGGCTTTCCAGGGACACGGGTCGTTCTATGCTCGTCTCAGGATGGAGCGATCAGCTACGAGGCAGACCGGTACGGCTTTAACAATCCGGACGATATCTACCAGGACCCTTTGGAATTGATGGTCGTCGGTGATTCATTCGTGGAAGGGTTTTGTCTGCCTCCAGGCAAGGATCTAACGTCACGTCTGCGACAAGAAGGCTTGCGCGCCGCTAGTTTCGGCCTAAGGGGCAATGGACCCCTGCTTGAGCTTGCCACCATCGGGCGCTTTGGCAAGATTATTCGCCCACGGCACGTGGTCTTTGCTTTCTTTGAAGGCAACGACTGGGAAAATCTTGAAAAGGAATTGGGCCGTCCGTGGCTGCGCGCTGCACTCGAAGCAGAGGCGGATTACGGATCGCAGGAGGCCGCAGCAGATACAATACGTCAGGCAGAGCTTACCGTCAAAGAACGAAGCAAGAAAAGGATCACGACTTACGATCTGTTCGCGAAAACGGAGTTGCTCCGAAACTTCGTGGCCCTACAGCAAACCTTTACGCGGCTGGGTCTGATTTATCCCAAAGGCGTTGGTGCAATACCCGAGTTTAGAACAGTGCTGCGTCAAGCGAAGACCATCGTGGCGCAGTGGGGCGGTAAAGTCACTATGGTATACGTGCCGAGGAATGATCGTTTTTTGGGAGTCTTGTCGGCGGATCATGCTTTTGACGCGCTCCGAAACATCGTGCTCGATTCAGCGGCAAAGGAGGGAGTTGATGTCGTCGACCTTAGTGAGGCGTTTTCGAGGTATCCGGAGCCGAAACGCCTGTACGCGCCAGACAACCATTTCAGTCAGGAGGGAGCGGCATTTGCCGCGAGTATAGTCGCACGACACCTTACGATGATTGAGCAAAGCAAAGCCAATTAATGAGGATTGCAATCGCCGCCGGGATGATGGCGCTCTCGGGCGTCGAGGTCGGGTTCGCTGATCGCAGGTGCCGGCCTCGTCGGGGGTGTGATCGGCTTTGGCTCGCGGACCCTGGTCAAGGACGCTATCAGCGGCATCCTCTACCATGATGGATGATGCCTTCCGGATCGGTGCATACATTCAGCGTAAGCTCCTGCCCTGATCAAGGCCGCTTCGAGACCGACAGCTTCAGTTCGCCTCGGCGACCGTGCAGGTTGCCGGTAATGATGTTCAGTCGACAGCGGCAGCCTCGGCAACCCGCGGTGCGATCACCAAGAAGAATATTGCCGCACAGGCGGAGGAAGCACGAACGGGATAGCTCGCCGAATGCGGATGTGGCACCGGTTTCGCTCAATGTTGACTTCCGATTGGGAAGGCGAGATAGCTCGGCTCGATGAAGATCGCCTTTCATGCGCCGATGAAATCGCCCGACCACCCTGTCCCCTCCGGCGACAGGCAGATGGCGCGCGTGTTGATCGAGGCGCTTCGACTGGCCGGCCACGAAGTAAGTATCGCGTCGCAGCTGCGCACATTCTCGCGCGAAGGCTCGCACGCGGAGTTTTGGGCGCTCCGCAACGAAGCCGAGCAGGAAGCCGCACGTCTCCTTAGGCTCTGGCAACAGGACGGGGCGCCCGACGCTTGGTTTTGTTACCATCCTTATTACAAGGCGCCCGACCTCCTCGGCCCCGTTCTCTCGGCGGAATTCTCGATTCCCTACATCACTGCCGAAAGCTCCTATTCCTACCGTCGCAACGAAGGCGCCCGTAAGCTTGCGCAGGATCAAGTCGCCGCCGGTGCTAGGCAGGCGGCCGTCAATATCTGTTTCACCCGACGCGACCGCGAAGGACTGGAAGAGGCGATACCGGATGGCCGCTATGCGACGCTCGCGCCATTCATCGATGTGGCGCCGTTTCAGCAACTGCGAAAGATCGTAGCCGATGAATGCCGGCTGCTGGCCGTCGCCATGATGCGGCCGGGCGACAAGATGGACAGCTACCGGATGCTTGCAAAGGCATTGGCGCTGCTCCTCGATTTACCTTGGAAGCTGACGATCGTCGGGGATGGCCCTGCACGCGGTGAGGTACAAGCGGCATTTGCCGGGATTCCCGCGAAACGGCTGGATTGGGCCGGCGAGGTGGAGCCCAGGGCGATCGCCGGAGTTCTTGCCGCCGGCGACCTCTATGTCTGGCCGGGGTGCGGCGAGGCGTATGGCCTTTCCTATCTCGAAGCGCAGGCCGCGGGTCTTCCGGTTATTGCGCAACGCACGGCCGGCGTGCCGGAGGTCGTGAAAGACGGGAAAACGGGAGTGCTTACGCCCGCAGGAGACGTCGAACTCTTCGCCGCGGCGGTCCGGCGATTTCTTGGCGACAGGAGCCTCTGCACGCTCTTTGGAGCGCGCGCGCGCCGCTTCGTACTGGAAGAGCGCTCGCTTTCCGCCGCCGCTCTGCGGCTTGGGCAAATTTTCAAGGAGTTCGTGGAGAAGGCGGAATGACTGCGGCGTTGTGGCAACCGTTGATCGAAAGGCTGGATCGTTTACAGGCCACCGGCCGGGCCGCCGATTTCTGGTTGCGCGACGACGATGCGGTCGAACCGACGGCGGCACTTGAGCGGTTGATCGATCTCACTGATCGCTTTTCGATACCGGCGACGTTGGCCGTCATACCTGCTTTCACCGATGAGCGCCTTTCGCATCACCTTGCCGGTCGCGGCGATATCAACATCGCGGTCCATGGGTGGTCGCATCAAAACCACGCTTCCACGGGAGAAAAGCGGCAAGAGCTCGGCGCCCACCGGACGCGGGGAACAGTCGTGCGGGAACTGCGTATGGGATATGCTCGCCTTGCGGCGCTTTATCCCACCTCTTTCGTGCCGCTGCTCGTCCCGCCGTGGAACCGGATCGATTTCGGCTTGATCGCAGACCTGCCGGAGATCGGGTTCAGGGCGCTTTCGGTTTTCGGCCCCGAAGCGAGCGGCAAATTCGCCTTGGTGCGGCCTGATCCCGAGTTAGTAATAATCAACACGCATGTGGACGTGATGGACTGGCACGGAACGCGCGGATGCCGCGACCACGGCGAAATTGTTCGCGACATCGCCCGCCGGCTGGATCTGCTAAGCGACGGTCACGAGACGGTCGGCATCCTGACTCATCATCTCGTCCACGACGAGAGCGTGTGGACGTTTCTGTCGGAGCTGTTTGAGATTACGGCTCGCCACCCCGCCTGTTCTTGGCGGAAGGTCGTCGATCTCATAGATCGATGATCTGACCGTCGCGGGCTGCAAAGGCGCCGGCAAAAAAGGCCTGAACTTCCTGCTCCATCGCCGCCAGCGCCAAATCGGTGCGGGAGGGATCGTGATGGAACATCGCCAGGCGTGGAATGCCGGCGGCCTTGGCCAGCAGTGATCCATGCATGCCGGTCGAATGTCCGTAGCCGCGATATACCGGCATCTCCGTCTCGAGATAGGTGCAATCGTAGACCATGAGGTCCGCACCGGTGATGAAGTCGAGGAGCGCGGGGTCGAGAATGCCGGGCTCGTGTTCCGTGTCATATATGAGAGCAACTGCGCGGCCGCCCCAATCGATCCGATAGCCCACGCACCCGCCGGGGTGGGCGAGACTCATCGTCCGGACGGAGATGCCCTTGCGCGGCGTCAGAGTGTCGCCGGGTTGGAAATCGACGCAGTCAAGGCTCGCCTGACAGATGCCGGAATCTACCGGAAACCATGGCGGTCGCATGAAATCGTCGATCATCTCCTTGGTCGACATCTTGCCATAGAGATGTCCGGACCAGAAGCGGACGGCGGTGCTGCAGCGATAAATGGGCTTGAAATAAGGCAAGCCAATTATGTGGTCATAGTGGCTGTGGGTGAAAAAAACATCGTAGTCCGAGACGCCCTCAGACATCAGAGACAGGCCGGCTTCGCGCAGCCCGGAGCCTGCATCGAAGATCAGGACTTCTCCGCCGCAGCGGATTTCGATGCAGGGTGTATTGCCCCCATAGCGCAGGAATTGCTCGCCGGATACCGGCAAACTACCCCTTACTCCCCAGAACCGCACTCGAAAGGTGTTTTCCTGCATTCCAGTTTCGGCTTCGTCCTGCCCGCCTCGGCACCTTTACCTGCGGGCAATTCCTAGACAAGCACAGATCACGATGGTCCTGCAATGCTATTAGCTTCGATTGCTCTGGATTGCTTTTATTTCGTGGCGCTTGGTTCAAAGTCATGTTGAAACTTTGTCTTCCAGTTTAACATAAGTGATCGATCAGCCGGAGCGGACGGGAAAAAGCGCGAAGCGTTTTCCGCCCCCATTTCGCTCCTGAGATTTCTCGCCCATAGGGGTTGTCGAAAGTTCGGAGCATCCATGACGCAGGCAGCCGACATGCAGTTCTACGAAGAGCTTCCTCTCTTCGAGGCATTCGAGGGCGTCGCCAATGAGGCGAACTACCGAGCCCTGCCCGAAGGCTGGCTGCTTGCCGTCGCCGACATCGTCAATTCGACGGGAGCGATCGCGCAGGGGCGATACAAGAGTGTCAACATGGCCGGCGCTAGCGTCATCTCGGCGCTGATGAACGGTCTTGGCGAGCGGGACCTGCCATTCGTCTTCGGCGGCGACGGCGCGCTCGCCGCCGTGCCGGCAGCGCTCGCGGCGAAGGCGCGCTCGACGCTTGCGGCCGCCAAGACCTGGGTCGCGGAAGAGCTCGGTCTCGAGCTGCGTGTCGCGCTCGTTCCGGTCTCCGACGTTCGAGCGAGGGGGCTCGACATGCGCGTCGCACGCTTCAAAGCAAGCGAGGAGGTGTCCTATGCGATGTTATCCGGGGGCGGCGCCAGTTGGGCGGAAGCGGAAATGAAGGCAGGGCGCTACCAGATCGAGGCTGCGCCACCGGGAACCCGCCCGGACCTGACTGGACTGTCCTGCCGCTGGAATCCGATCGTCGCCCGCCACGGGACGATCGTTTCGATCATTGCGGTGCCGGGCGAGCGCGGCAATGGCCCCGAGTTTCAGGCGTTGATCGGCGACATCGTCACTTTGGCCGAAGGCGAACAACGCGGTGGACATCCTGTGCCGGAAAACGGACCCGAGCCTCGCCTTTCAATGCAGGGCGTGACAGCGGAATCGCGCGCCCTGGCGCCAAGGGGGCGGCGCTTCCTGACATGGTCCTGGATCGCTTTGCAGAGTCTTGTGCTGTTTCTCTTCTTCAGGCTCGGGCTCAACCTCGGCAAATTCGATGTCAACCGCTACAAGCACGATCTCGCCGCCAATTCCGATTTCCGCAAGTTTGACGACGGATTGAAGATGACGATCGATGTGAGCGTAGAGCGGCTGCGGCGGATCGAGGAGCGGCTGAAGCGGGCCGCGGACGCAGGCATCTGCCGGTACGGTCTGCACCAGCAGGAGTCGGCCTTGATGACGTGCATTGTTCCCTCGCCGATGAGCCGCGACCACATGCACTTCATTGACGGTGCCGCGGGGGGTTACGCCATGGCGGCAACTAACCTCAAGGCCACTCTTCCAGGTCGGGTCACCGAGGAGGTCCAAGGCGTGCCCGCTGCGCCTGCGGTCAAGCCTTGACGATATGCTCCGCCGTAAGGCCACGGCGAGCGAACACATTGCGTGTATCGACGATCAGCGGCGCCCAGTTTGCAAGTGCCGAATAGTCGATGGCGTCATGATCCGTCGCGACGAGCACGGCGTCAAAGCCACGGATGGTTTCCTCGTCGAAGGCAACCGAGTGGCGCCCCTTCAAGGCGATATGTTCCCGAGTCGAGGGAATTTCCTCCACATGCGGGTCGTAGAAGGCAGCGTTGCCGCCGCGCTCCTCGATGAGTTCGATCAGCCGCAGCGAGGGACTTTCGCGGATGTCCGGCACGTTCTTCTTGTAGGCGAGGCCGATGATCAGGATTTTGGAACGGCTGAGCGCCTTGCCCTGCTTCCGGTCGAGCGCTTCGGCCAGCCGTCCGACGACGTGGCGAGGCATGGCAGAGTTGATCTCACCGGCGAGTTCGATGAAGCGCGTCGGCAGTTCGTACTCACGGGATTTCCACGTGAGATAGAAGGGGTCGATGGGGATGCAGTGCCCGCCGAGCCCGGGGCCCGGGTAAAAAGGCATATAGCCGAAAGGCTTCGTCTTGGCCGCCTCGATGACTTCCCAGACATCGATGCCCATCGCCTCGTAGACGACCTTGAGTTCGTTCACGAGCGCAATGTTGACGGCGCGGAAAATATTCTCGGTGAGCTTCACCGCTTCGGCGGTGGCATTGGAAGAAACCGGCACGACGGTCTTGACCACGGCGGCATAGAACCGTTCCATCAGCGCTGCTGCCAGCGGACCGTCGCCCGCGACCACCTTCGGGATATTCGCCGTCTCAAACGCCCGGTTACCTGGATCTTCGCGCTCCGGTGAAAAGCCGAGGAAGAAGTCTACTCCCGACTTCAGACCCGTTTCTTCCAGAATCGAGCGCACGACACCGTCGGTGGTGCCGGGATAGGTCGTCGATTCCAGAGCGACAAGCTGGCCCGGCCGCAAGACCGATGCGATCGAACGCGACGTCTTTTCCACGAAGGAGAGGTCCGGATCGCGATGCTTGGTCAGCGGCGTCGGCACGCAGATGACGATTACGTCGCAAAGACCGAGTTCCGCAAAATCTATGGTCGAGCGGAACCGACCGGCGACAACTTCCCGGCCGAGGGCATCCTCTGAAACCGCTTCGATATAGGAGCGACCGCCCTCGAGCGCGATGATCTTCGCGGGATCGATGTCGAAGCCCGTCACCGAAAAACCGGAGCGCGCGACCGCAATTGCCAGCGGAAGACCGACATAGCCAAGTCCGATGACAGCGACATGTGCCGTGCGCAGGGAAATCGATTCGAGCAGCCTGTCGTGATGCGGGGAGGTCAAGATTCGCTTCCAGTTTTCCTTGGCGGGCGGGCTGATCATGACGAGCCGGCTGCCGGTCCATGCTTCGCTTTGTTGGCGAGAAAGAGGACGCAAGTCAAGCGCGGGCCTGATCGCTTGCGAGCAACCCCGGCAATTACAGGGTGTAATCGGCCGGGCGGTTCCGTGTAACATCTCACGACGATTAAAAATTGCGGACCTCTCTGGAAATCGTGTTCGGCGGTGAATATCTGCAAGGTAGCAGTGTGGCGATCCGATCGCCGCACAAGACCGCCGCCGGCTGCGGCAGGAATCTTTCTTTACTGGCGGGTGCCAATTCCAGGGCTGCCGTGGGACGCGCGATATTGATCGCCGGCTTCTGCGGGAGGGCACTGGAGGCGGTCGTCATCGCGACGATGAGGATATGGAATGAGCCCGAGCAACGATACTGTTTCCGAGATCCTTTTGGACAAGGTCGCGGATTGGCTCATGCGAACGTCGCTCAGCGACGAAACGCTGGAGACCATCGTGCGCGGTTTCTGCGAGCGACTGGCGGCGGCCGGCTTGCCGCTCATGCGCGTCCACTTGTCCTTCTCGATGCTTCATCCGCTTTACGACGCCCTCGGCTTCACCTGGTGGCGCGGCAAGGGAGTCGAGGTGAGTGGCTTGCGCCACGAGGAACTCGCGCTCAATCCCGAACGCTTCCTGCGCAGCCCCTATTACTATCTGCTCAGCAACAACCTCGATCACGTGAGACGGCGCATCGACCCGGCCGAACCCTCGGAGTTTCCGATCTTCGACGAGTTGAAGGAGCAGGGAGCAACCGACTACATCGCCTTCATGCAATCGCTTGGCTCGGACGCCGAACATGGCATGGTTGGCTCATGGACGACGGACCGCCACGGCGGCTTCAATGACGATGTCATCGCCGCCTTGCTCAGACTTCAGAACCATCTGGCGATCGCAGCCAAGGTTGCGGTGCTCGGCAAGCTTGCCGACAACATGTTGACCACCTATCTCGGCGCGAATGCCGGAAAGCGGGTGATGAGCGGCCAGGTTCGGCGCGGCGATGGCGAAACGGTTCGAGCGGTCCTCGTCATGGCGGACATGAGAGGCTCGACGGTGCTCGCGGAGAAGGAGGGGCGCCAAGCCTATATCGAAACGCTGAATGGTTTCTTCGACGCGATTGCCACGCCGTTCAATCGGAACGGCGGACAGATCCTGAGTTTCGTCGGCGACGGGTTCATCGCCGTCTATCCCTGCGGCCGGCACAAGGAGCCATCGGAGATGGCGAGCCAGGAAGCCTTCGCCGCGGTGAGCGCGGCGACTGCGCGGATGGCCGCGCTCAACGCGGAACGGAAGAAGCAAGGTCGCGACGCGATCGGGTACGGCATCGGGCTGCATGTCGGAAACGTCATGTTCGGCAATGTCGGGCTTCGCGACCGGCTGACCTTTTCCGTGTTCGGTTCGGCGGTCAACGAGGTGCAGCGGCTGCAGAATCTGACGAAGAAATACGCTCACAGCGTTGTCGCAAGCGAGGCCTTCGTCAACTATTGCGGCGGCGACTGGATGACGCTCGGCCAGGAGCGATTGCGCGGCGTCCGCCAGAAGTTCACCATCCTCTATCCGCAAGACGCCGCGCTTGCGGCAATAGCGGAAGAACGCCCCGACGACGCAACTCAGGATGGACTTTCCGAGGCGGAACATGTCATGCTGCTCTACCGCGGCAAGAAGCGGCCTTCCGGCCCACGCGGCCTGATCGACAAGATGCTTCAGTGAGGAGATGGATGTACCGCGTGGCTCTTCTAGCCGCCGTCCTTGCTACGGCAGGCGTCGCAAATGCTCAATCGCTGAAGCAAGAACCGGCTCTGGAGCGGAAATTGGTCGACGGTTTCGAGGGCACGGATTTTGCCCCCGAAGGCGGGCTTTATTACCGCGAGAACTCCGAGCAGAGCGCCGGCACTTTCGAGTTTCAAAGCGCGGTCAAGCGGACGGGCAACGGCGGGTTGAAACTTAGCGTCGTGCCCAAATGTCGGCCAGCGGACGACGGATGCAGCGAGCGGGCGGAAATCTGGGAGAAGACAGCACTGCGCATGCCCTATGACCAGGGTGTTTGGTACGGCTTTTCGGTGAAGTTCGCCGATCCGGTACCGAGCGGCGATCACCGCTACCTCATCGCACAATGGAAGCGCGAGATCGACGCGGGCGCTGACGGGGATTTCAGCCCCTTCCTTGCCCTCCGTATGAATTTCGGCAAGCTTTTTGCCACTGTAGAAACCAACTATCTTCCGCCGGTCTCGACGGGGCCTAAGAATGCGGCGGCGCGCTGCGGTGAGGGCGAGGTGCCGGTGTGGCTCCGTCCTGACGTCAACCAGATGCGCATGCTGGTTGCGACGGACGGCAATTGGACAACGGAGGACAGCCGCCTCTTCAATTCGTGCACGACAGCAATAACCGTTACGCGTCACGGCAACCCGCTGCCTGATCCGAAGTCCGGTTGGATCGATTTCGCCGTCTTCACCAAACCGGGGCCGGATGGCTCCGGCCATATCGAGCTATTCGCCAATGGCCAGCCGATCATAACGGTGAAGGGCCATGTGGGGCACGCGGACAAGGGGCTCGGCGAGAACCAGTACTTCAAGTTCGGCCCCTATCGCGCCGCCGACACCACGAATTGGACGCTCTATTACGATGATTTCCGGCGCTCGCCGCGTTGCGCCGACGTTCTGACGAACGGCATTTGCCCCTTCTCTTAAGTGTGCGCAGCTCCCTCTCGCCCACGGATTAGGCCGTCTGGTCGCGTGCTGGACAGCCTGTTGAAGCTACGCTACTGTTTTTTTGTGGCGAGGCTACAGCGCTGCGTGTCTGTTTGCAGGCGCAGACGCCGCTGTAACATCTGAAATCGCTGCATAATTTGGTCTTGGTGGGTGACGCCGATCCAGGGAGTTATGCAGGAGGGGCAATGAGGAAAGCGTGTTGCAATGACGTCAGGAGCGGACCTGCTGCGGGTTGAGGGTCTGCGGATCACATTCTCGGTGCTTGGCGGCCAAGTGGAGGCTGTTCGGGAAGCAAATTTCAGGATTTTGCCGGGAAAAGTGACCGCGCTCGTCGGCGAGTCCGGGTCGGGGAAATCGGCGATCAGCCAGGCGATAATGGGCATTCTGCCGAGCGTCGCAGAAGTCAGCGGCCGAGTGTTGTTCAATGACCCGGCGACTGGCGGAAAGCCACTCGATCTGCTCTCGCTGGAATCTGACGGGCGCGACATCCAGGAGATCCGCGGTGCGCGCATCAGCAAGATTTTCCAGGAGCCGATGACGTCGTTGTCGCCGCTTCACACGATCGGCAACCAGATTTCCGAAGTGATGAAGATCCATACGGACGTGGACACGGCCGGGCGGCGGGCGAGGACCGAACAGCTCTTGGGCTATGTCGGATTTTCCGATCCGAAGCGGGCTTATGACATGTATCCGTTCGAGCTCTCCGGTGGCATGCGACAACGTGCGATGATCGCCATGGCGTTGATTTGCCGTCCGGCGCTGCTGATTGCCGACGAGCCGACGACCGCCCTCGACGTGACCGTCCAGGCGCAAATCCTCCAGCTCCTGCGCGAACTCCAGGCCAAGCTCAACATGGCCATGCTGCTGATCACGCACGACCTCGGCGTTGTCGCCAACATGGCCGACGAGGTCGTCGTCATCTATCATGGCGATATAGTCGAAGCAGGGCCGGTCGACGCTATCTTCCGCAATCCCCAGCATCCCTATCTGAAGGGACTGATGGCGGCGGTGCCGCATTTCGACATGAAGCCTGGCGAGCGGCTGAAGGCGCTCCGCGAAGTGCCCGTAAAGGCCGGGACGCTTGTTGGAAGCCAACAGGCACAAAAATCCTCCGGGCCCGATGTCCTCGTGTCGGTTCGCCATCTGTCGAAGACCTTTTCGAGACGCAGCTCCGGCTGGTTCGGCAGCAGCGGCACGTCTCAGCATCGCGCCGTCGATAATGTCAGCTTCGACATTCGTCGCGGCGAATGCCTGGGGTTGGTGGGAGAGAGCGGCTGCGGCAAGACGACGGTCAGCAAGATCCTGATGCGCGCGGTAACACCGGACGCAGGATCGGTGACCTTTGACGACGGCGAAGGTCGGATCGACGTCCTCAAGCTCGAGGGCACCGAGCTCAAGGAGTTGCGCGCCAAGATCCAGATGGTCTTCCAGGATCCGGTTTCTTCCCTCTCACCGCGGATGACGGTCAAGAACATTCTCAGCGAGCCACTCGAAATTCACGGCCGGGGGACGCCGAAGTCGCGGGTCGAAACGGTGCGCTCCCTGCTGCAGGCGGTCGGCCTCGATCAGCGTTTCATCAACCGCTATCCGCACAGCTTCTCCGGCGGCCAAAGGCAACGCATCGGGATCGCCCGGGCGCTTGCGTTGGTGCCGCAGCTTCTGATCTGCGACGAGCCCGTCTCGGCCCTCGATGTCTCGGTGCAGGCCCAGATTCTCAATCTGCTCAAGGATTTGCAGAAGGAGCTCGGCCTCACGACGCTTTTTATTTCGCACAATCTCGCGGTGGTCGACTACATGGCGGATCGGATCGCGGTCATGTGCGCCGGCCGGATCGTGGAGCTCGCGCCGCGGGAGGTCCTGATGCGCAATCCCGTACATCCCTACACGAAATCATTGCTCGCAGCCGTTCCCTATCCCGATCTCGATCGCAAACTCGACTTCGATTCCCTCCAGGCGAGCGGCGGATCGGACCAAGACCGCTGGGGGGCACAATTCTCCGATGGCGGCGAGGAGAACGCTCTCTTTCCCGCCCACCTTGGCGGCGACCATTATGTCCTCGCCCGAAAGTCGATGGATGCAAGGGAGTTACGCCCGTGATTACCCGAAGAACCGCTCTTGCCATTCTCGCTTCGACTGCCCTGCCGAGGGTCCTGTTTGCGGCCGGGAAAGAGGTCGAGGCCCTCGCTCCGCTCGTCGCAGAGGGCAGGCTTCCGCCGCTTAGCGAGCGGTTGCCGAAGACGCCCCGGGTCATCAATGTCGCGGCGATGGGACGACAGCCGGGCCGCCATGGCGGAACGGTCCGGAGCCTGATCGGTAGCGCCAAAGACATTCGCCTCATGACGATCTACGGCTATGCCAGGCTGGTCGGTTATGACGAGGCGCTCAATCTCCAGCCCGACGTCCTTGAAAGCTATGAGACAGTCGAGGATCGTATCTTCACCTTTCATCTGCGCGAAGGACATAAGTGGTCGGACGGAACGCCGCTTTCGACGGAAGATTTCCGCTACTGCTGGGAAGACGTGCTGCTCAGCGAAGAACTCTCTCCGGCCGGGCTGCCGACGGCGCTGGTCATGGACGGAGAGGGAGCAAAGTTCGAAATCGTCGACGAGCGGACGCTGCGCTACTCGTGGAAGACTCCCAATCCGGATTTCCTGCAGAAGCTGGCCGCTCCGCAGCCCTTGGTTATTGCCATGCCGGCCGCTTATCTCAAGCAGTTCCACAAGAAATACCAGGACGAGGACAAGCTCAAGGAGATCATGAAAGAGCAGCGGGTCAAGAAATGGAGCCAGTTGCATATGCGCATGGCGCGTTCCTACCGCCCCGAAAATCCCGATCTGCCGACGCTTGATCCCTGGCGCAACACGACGCCGCTGCCGGCCGAGCAGTTCGTCTTCGAACGCAATCCGTATTTTCACCGTGTCGACGAGAACGGCCTGCAATTGCCTTATATCGACAAGTTCGTCCTGAGCGTCAGTTCCTCCTCGCTCATTCCGGCAAAAACCGGCACAGGTGAGAGCGACCTCCAGGCAGCGGGCATCGATTTCGTCGACTACACCTTCCTCAAGGATGCAGAGAAGCGCTATCCCGTGAAGGTCAAGCTCTGGAAGAAGACAACCGGCTCTCGCCTGGCGCTGCTTCCCAACCTCAACTGTTCCGATCCTGTGTGGCGGCCGCTGCTGCGAGATGTGCGCGTCAGGCGGGCGCTGTCGCTCGCGATCGACAGGCGCGAAATCAACATGGCGGTTTTCTACGGCCTGACGAAAGAAAGTGCCGATACGGTCCTGCCGGATAGTCCGCTCTACCGACCCGAGTTCGCCAATGCCTGGATCGCCCACGACCCGGAGCAGGCGAATGCCTTGCTTGATCAGGCGGGACTCGCCAAGCGGGGCAGCGACGGCATACGCATCCTCCCCGATGGCCGCGTAGCACAGATCGTGGTCGAAACAGCCGGCGAAAGCACGCTCGACACGGACGTGCTGCAACTCATAACCGATTACTGGCAGAAAGTTGGCATCTCGCTCTTCATCCGCACGTCCCAGCGCGACACCTTCCGCAGCCGCGCGGTCGGCGGCGAGATCATTATGTCGATATGGTTCGGCATCGACAACGGCGTGCCGACCGCTGATATGAACCCGGGCCAGCTCGCCCCCACTGCCGACGATCAGCTGCAATGGCCCGTCTGGGGCCTGAACTATCTCTCGCACGGTGAAATGGGAGAGGCGCCCGACCTGCCGCCGGTCGTCGACCTCCTATCCCTGCTCAAGCGCTGGCGACATTCCGCGGACGATGCCGAGCGGGCGGACATCTGGAGGAAGATGCTGTCGATCTATACTGATCAAGTCTTCTCGATCGGCCTCGTCAACGCATCGCTGCAGCCGATCCTCGTTTCCTCGAAGCTCCGTAACATGCCGGAAAAGGCGCTGTACGGCTTCGATCCCACGAGCTATTTCGGCGTCTACAAGCCCGACACCTTCTGGTTGGAACAGGACAACTGACATGCTGCGCTACATTCTCTGGCGTATCGCGGTTATGGTTCCGACCCTCCTCATCATTTCCGCGCTCGTCTTCACCATCATCGAATTGCCGCCTGGCGACTACTTCGAAAGCTACATCGCCGAGATCAGGGCGCAGGGCGAAGGCGTCAACATGGAGCAGATCGAGGCCCTGCGACAACAGTACGGCTTCGACCAGCCGCCGCTGCTGCGCTATGTCTACTGGGTGGCCGGGATGCTGCAGGGCGACTTCGGCTATTCGTTCGAATACGAATTGCCGGTGAGCGAAGTGGTCGGAGACCGGCTCTGGCTGACCATTCTCGTCTCCTTCTTCACGATCATATTCACCTGGGTCATAGCGTTCCCGATCGGCATTTATGCCGCCACGCATCAATATAGCTGGGGTGACTACGGTTTGTCGCTGATCGGCCTTATCGGCATCGCCATACCGAATTTCATGCTGGCGCTGATCCTCATGTATTTCGCCAACATGTGGTTCGGAACCACGATCGGCCATCTGATGGACCAGAAATATCTCGCCGAGCCGATGAGTTGGGAAAAAGCCGAATCTATTCTCGAACACATCTGGATCCCGGTTATCATCGTCGGCGCGGCGGGCACGGCAGGCATGATCCGGCGGCTCAGGGCCAATCTGCTCGACGAGCTCCAGAAGCAATATGTCGTCACGGCGCGGGCGAAGGGACTGTCGCCCACCCGCACCCTTCTCAAATATCCGCTGCGCATGGCGCTCAACTTCTTCATCTCCGACATAGGCTCGATCCTGCCGGCGATCATCTCCGGTGCGGAAATCACGGCGATCGTGCTGTCGCTCGAAACCACCGGACCGATGCTGATCAAGGCGTTGCAGAGCCAGGACATGTATCTAGCCGGGTCGTTTCTAATGTTTCTCGCGTTTCTGACCGTCATCGGCGTGTTGATTTCCGATCTCGCGCTCGCCGTACTCGATCCTAGAATTCGCCTGCAGGGCAGGAGCACCAAGTGACATCCCCGATTCCGGCGCCCGGCGAGCCCCTGCCGCATTACGTTTCGACCGCCCCGTTCGATCCTTACTCAGTCGAAGTGATGACGGAGGAGCAGGTACGGGTGAATCAGGCGTCGCAGTTGCGCCTGATGTGGTGGAAGTTCAGACGCCACAAGCTGGCGCTCGCTTCCGGCATTTTCCTCGCGGCGCTCTACGGCATGATTCTCATTTGCGAGTTCCTGGCGCCCTATAACCTGCATACGCGCAACGTCGATTTCATCTACGCGCCGCCGCAACGGGTTCATTTCTTCCATGAGGGCGCCTTCGTCGGTCCGTTCGTATACGGCCGCACGATGGCGCTCGACATGGACACGCTGAAGCGCAACTACACCGACAACCGGTCAAACATAGAGCCGATCCGGTTCTTTTGTCGCGGTGACGGCTATCGTTTCTGGGGTCTTTTCGACAGCAATCTCCATCTGGTCTGTCCCGCCAAGGACGGCCAGCTCTTTCTGTTGGGAACGGACAGGCTCGGCCGCGACGTGCTGTCGCGCATCATCTATGGCGCGCGGATATCTCTGACGATCGGGCTTCTCGGCATTACCGTCAGCTTCGTATTGGGTATCGTCATCGGCGGCCTTGCCGGGTATCACGGCGGGATATTCGACCTCGTTGTTCAGAGGATAATCGAGGTTCTTCAGTCGATACCGAGCATTCCGCTCTGGCTTTCGCTCGCGGCAATCATGCCGGCGACCTGGAGCCCCATCCTCATCTATCTCGGCATCACCGTCATCCTCGGCCTTCTCGACTGGACCGGGCTTGCACGCGCGGTCCGGTCAAAGCTCCTTGCCTTGCGCGAAGAGGATTATGTGCTAGCGGCGCAACTGATGGGGGCGAGGAGCAGCCGCATCATCGGGCGGCATCTGGTGCCGGGCTTCATGTCCCATCTCATCGCGACGGCGACGATCTCCATTCCCGGCATGATTCTCGGCGAGACGGCGCTGAGCTTCCTCGGCCTCGGCCTCAGGCCACCGATCACGAGCTGGGGCATTCTGCTGACAGAGGCAAAGAGCGTCAGCGTCATTGCCTTCTATCCGTGGCTGCTCTTTCCCACTATACCAGTTATTCTTGTGATCTTGGCGTTCAACTTCCTGGGAGACGGGTTGCGCGACGCCGCCGATCCCTACAAATAGCACCGGTATCGCCGTTGATCGAAAGCAGGCGCTGCAGCAGATCGTGACCTTCTAGTTATGAGCGAAAGGTTCTTCGCATGATACGGCGTTTCGAAGATGCCCGGATCCTCATGTACAGCCATGACACGTTCGGCCTCGGCCACCTGAGGCGCTGCCGTGCCATTGCGCATGCGCTGGTGGAAGACTACAGCGGACTGCAGATCCTGATCATCTCCGGCGCAACCATCGCCGGCGCCTTCGACTATCGCGCGCGTGTCGATTTCGTGAAAATTCCGAGCGTCATCAAGCTCAGAAACGGAGAATACACGTCGCTCGACCGGCACATCGAACTGCATGAGACGCTGAAGATGCGCCAGTCGATCATTCGCTCGACTGCAGAGACCTTCAAGCCGGATATCTTCATCGTCGACAAGGAGCCGATGGGCCTGCGCGGCGAGGTCGAGGAGACGTTGACCTATCTGAAGACGCACGGGACGAGATTGGTTCTAGGCCTCCGGGAAGTCATGGACGCGCCGCATCTGCTTGAAGTCGAGTGGAAGCGTCGCGACACGATGCGCAAGATCGAGCAGTTCTACGATTCGGTCTGGGTGTATGGCCCGCCGGATTTTTACGATCCGCTGGTGGATCTCGAAGTGCCGACGGCTGTGCGCGAACGCATGAATTTCGTAGGTTTCCTGCAAAGGAGCGTGCCGCATGACGGATTGCCCGGCCACAAGCCGGAAGGAGACTACATCCTCGTCACGACCGGCGGCGGCGGCGACGGCGCCGACCTCATTCATGATGTCATCCATGCCTATCAGCAGGATCCGGAACTCACGCATAACGCGTTCGTCGTGCTCGGCCCCTACATGCCCGCCAAGCAGCGCAACAAGCTGATCAGGAAGGGCAGCCGCATTCCTTTCATCAAGATGATCGAGTTCGACAATCGCATGGAGGAGCTGATCGCCGGCGCCACGGGTGTCGTCTCGATGGGCGGTTACAACACCTATTGCGAGATCCTTTCCTTCGACAAGCCGGCGCTGATCGTGCCGCGGCTGCAGCCGCGCGAGGAACAACTGATCCGTGCCCAGCGCGCATCAGAGCTCGGCCTCGTCGAAATGCTTCTCCCGCATGAGGCGGAAGACCCGCTCAGATTCGCCGCCGCACTGAAGGCGCTGCCCAAGCGCGCGCCGCCGTCGCATGGCGCCAACGGGCTGCGGCTCGAAGGCCTTGTCCACATATCCGAAATCGTCGGCGATTGGCTCGATCACAGATCGAAAGAACACTTAAGCGTCGTTAAGAAGACAAGCTGAACCCGTGTCGTCAAATCGAAAGATTGCCGTTGTTCTGAAGGGTTATCCCCGCCTTTCGGAAACCTTCATTGCGCAGGAACTGCTCGGCCTGGAAAAGGCGGGGCACGAACTGGTGCTCGTTGCCCTCCGCCGTCCGACCGATGCCAAGCGCCATCCCGTTCACGACGAAATCCGCGCTTCGGTGTATTACCTGCCGGAATACCTGCATGACGAGCCCTTGCGTGTGTTTCGTGCATTGCTCAAATCGACACCGAAGGCCGGTTTCTGGCGGGCATTGGGACCGTTCCTCCGGGATCTGTGGCGCGACAGGACACGCAATCGCTTCCGCCGTTTTGGTCAGGCGCTGGTGCTTGCCGCAGAATGGCCCGGCGACGCAAGCTGGCTTCACGCGCATTTCATTCATACACCGGCATCGGTGACGGATTATGCGAGCATCATCGCCGGCATCCCCTGGACCTGCTCTGCGCATGCCAAGGACATTTGGACGTCTGCGGATTGGGAACTTTCCGAAAAACTTGGGCGCGCCCGCTGGACGGTGACCTGTACGCGCAACGGCTTCGAGCATTTGCAAAGCCTAACGGCCGAAAAGTCCCGCGTGCATTTGAGCTATCATGGCCTTGATCTCGACCGGTTCCCGGTCTTCGAAGGCGATCATTCCCGCCGCGACGGTTCCGATCCCGGCGATCCGGTTCACATCGTCAGCGTCGGACGTGCCGTCGCCAAGAAAGGATACGATATCCTCCTCAAGGCGCTTTCGCTGTTGCCCGCCGATCTCAACTGGCGCTTCGAGCACATCGGCGCGGGTGATCTGACGGGCGAACTCCAGACCCTTGCCGATGAGCTTGGCCTTGCGGGTCGCGTAAGCTGGAACGGTGCGCTCGACCAGAAGGACGTGCTGGTGCACTACCGCAGAAGCGATATCTTCGCGTTGGCGTGCCGTATCGCTAACAATGGCGATCGCGATGGCCTGCCGAATGTGCTGGTAGAAGCGTCGAGCCAGCGCCTGGCCTGCGTTTCGACGTCCGTCTCCGGCGTACCGGAGCTGCTCGACGACGGTCGGAACGGCCTCCTCGTGCCCGCGGAGGACCCCCGCGCGTTTGCCTTGGCGCTCGAAAGACTGGCACGCGATCCCGATCTGCGCCGGCGGCTTGGGGGAGCGGCGGAAGAGCGCGTGCGTGCCGAATTCGATCATCATTCCAGCGTCCGGCAGCTGATCGGGCTTTTTGAAAGCGAATGGAGAAACGCCCCTTGAGAAAGCGCCGCGTCTTCTTTTACGTACAGCATCTGCTCGGGATCGGACACCTGGCGCGGGCGAGCCGTATTGCAAGAGCGCTCTCAGAGCGTGACTTCGAGGTCACGATGGTCACCGGCGGCATGCCCGTTCCGGGATTTCCTGGAGAAGACCTGAAGACGGTCGTCTTGCCGCCGGTGACGGCTGGAGACAAGGGCTTTTCCGGCTTGAGCGATGGCAATGGCAATCCGGTGACGAGCGCTTTCCAGGAGCACCGAAGGAACCTGCTCCTCGAAGCGCTTCACCAGACCGAGCCGGATGTCGTAGTTATAGAGGCGTTCCCCTTCGGCCGCCGGCAAATGCGGTTCGAATTGCTGCCTCTGCTCGATGCTATTGCCGCCATGGAGCCGCGACCGCTGGTGGCGACGTCTCTGCGCGATATCCTGCAGGAACGAATCAAGCCGGGACGGGCAGAGGAGACGGTGGACCTCGTGAGAGCGCATTTCGACCTGGTGCTCGTCCACGGCGATCCGGCGTTCGCGCGGATCGAGGAGACCTTCCCGCTGGCGAGCGAGATCGAGGACAAGGTATTCTACACGGGCCTTGTCGCCCCGCCGCCACCGGCGTCGCCGGCCGAGAAGTTCGATGTGCTGGTTTCGGCGGGCGGCGGCGCTGTCGGCAAGGAGTTGATCGGGGCAGCGCTTGGCGCCGCGATGCTTTTGCCGGAAGGGCTTCGCTGGTGCCTCGTGACCGGTCCCAATCTGCCGCAAGCGGATTTCGATGCGTTCGCGGCCATGGCGCCGAACGGTGCCGGCCTCTTTCGCTTTCGACAGGATTTCGCGAGCCTGCTTGCCGGCGCGCGCCTTTCCGTATCACAGGCCGGATACAACACCGTGTGCGACACTCTGCGCGCCGGATGCGCCTCGCTGCTCATTCCTTTCACCGCAGGCGGCGAAACTGAACAAATGACGCGTGCGGAGAGGCTTGAAAAGCTCGGCCTCGCGGCCGTTTTGCCGGAGGAGGGCATCACGCCGCAGGAACTTGCACGCAAAATCGAAGAAATGCTTTCGCGGCCGAAGCCGGATATACCACCGCTCGATCTCGATGGAGCCGTCAAGACGGCAGTCATTCTTGAACAACGATTGCTGTCGACCAAAGCGGTCAGACCGTCCCGATCAGCATGAAGCGGGTGTATTTTTTCATCGGCAGTGCTCCCGCGAAGTCGAGCTTCGCAAGGCCTGCCTGGGCGCGGAACTCATCTAGTGACGAGACACAGCTTATATGTGTCGGTTCGCTGAAATAATCATTCGACTGCAGCAGAACGCGCGTGCCCGAGGGAACGAGGCTGAGCCAGCCGCCGAGGTCTGCGATATGCTCGCAACTCGTGTTGATCAAGAGATCCGCGCCCAGGCCCTGATAATCGAGAGCATACATGTCCGCCGTGATCGCACGAAACCTGTCGCTAAAGGCGGAATTGAGCGTCGACGCGACTTCTTCCACCGCCGGATCGATATCGTAGCTATCCACCGCCGCGATATTGAAACGTCTATCTTCGAGCAGCATGGCTGGGAGGACCCCGTACCAGCCTCCGAGCACCACGATCCTGCGATAGGACGGGCCGGAACTTTCGAGAAGCTTGTCGCGGGCCCAGATCTTGCAGCCGACTTGCTTGTGGTTGAACGCGTTGGCGATGTTTCCTTCCGGATGCTTGGCGATCACCTTGGCTATGCCATCGACGAGCATGCTGCCGGAATAGACGGCCAGTCCGCGAACGAGGTCGTAGGCATTTTCGCACCAATCTTCGGGAGGACGGAGGGAGTGGCTGGCATGCGTCATGCGGCTGTTGTAAGCTCACGCCCAAGCGAGTGCAAGGGCGCGCCAAGAACGCTACGATGGCTGACTAGAGTCGCGGACAGGACGGCGAAAGCGTTTCTAAAAGCGAGGCTGTTTGCGTCGGCAATCCGTCGGCGGGTGTTAGGCGCTTGACATGAAGCGTGGCTTTGCTCTCATGCCGTGCAGTCACGATTTCGTGGATGAGGTGCGGGCCCGTTGAAGATCGGGCGGACTGGAACCATCTGCGGACACGAGTCCGCCGGCAAAAAGCCGAGCGATCCCGAGTTTTAGATTAGGTCTCATTATCGGCACATGGAAACACGTCTTTCCCGCTACATCTGGACTCACACCCGCAAGCAGCAGCTTTGGATCCTGCTGGTCGTAGCGCTGTCGATGATTCCCTACTTCTTGTCCTTCGATCTACCGAAGCAGATCGTCAACGGACCGATTCAGGGTGACGGCTTCGAAAGTCCGGAGGCGACGCAGCCTTTCCTGCCCATTTCTTTCAATTTGCCGTTTTTCGGCGAACTTCCACTGTTCTCCGGCTTTCAGCTCGGGCGGGAAGGCATGCTGCTGGCGCTCAGCCTGGTGTTTCTCCTGCTCGTCATCATCAACGGGCTGTTTAAGTTCTACATCAACACCTACAAGGGGCGATTGGGCGAACGGCTTCTTCGGCGCATCCGTTTCGAACTCGTCGATCGGGTTTTGCGTTTCCCGCCCCATCACTTCAAGCGTGTGAAACCGGCCGAAATCTCGACGATGATCAAGGACGAAGTCGAGCCGTTGGGCGGCTTTACCGGCGATGCTTTCGTGCAACCGGCACTTCTCGGCGGCCAGGCGCTGACGGCGCTGATTTTCATCCTTATCCAGAGCTTGTGGCTCGGACTGATTGCCGCGTTCATTGTCGCCATCCAGGCTGTAGTCATTCCACGTATGCGCCGGCGGCTGATCGTGCTCGGCCGCGAGCGCCAGTTGACGGCGCGTGAACTGTCGGGCCGAGTGAGCGAGATCGTAGACGGTATCGGCACGATTCGTGGCCACGACACATCCAACTACGAGAGGGCGGACATCGCCGCTCGCCTCGGGCGGATATTCAAGATCCGCTACGACCTGTATGAATGGAAGTTCCTGGTGAAATTCCTGAACAACTTCCTGGCGCAGGTCACGCCGTTCCTGTTCTACTCGATCGGCGGTTATTTCGCACTGCAAGGCAGACTTGACATTGGTCAGCTTGTTGCGGTCATCGGCGCCTACAAAGATCTGCCAGGGCCGCTGAAGGAATTGATCGATTGGGACCAGGCGCGCCAGGACGTGCAGGTCAAGTATGCCCAAGTCGTGGAGCAGTTCAGTGTCGGCCCCCTGATCGACGCCAAGGTACAGGCATTGTCTGTCACTCCTGCTGCGCCGCTGACGGGAGCGCTGGCCGCGGTCAATCTGACGGTTGCTGACGATGGCGGATCGAAGATCGTGGAACATGTGTCGCTCCAGGTTCACCCCGGCGAGACAATTGCAATTACCGGCGGCACCAACGGCGGCGGCGAAGCGCTCGCTGAAGCTTTCGGCCGTTTGGTCTGGCCGGAAGGCGGCAGGATAGTCATCGGCGACAACGATATTCACGATTTGCCGGAATCGATCGTCGGGCGGCGGATTTCCTATGCGTCCTCGGAAGTCTACGCCTTCCAGGGTAGTCTCGGCGACAATCTGCTTTACGGGCTCAAGCACGCTCCGCTGACGGAAGTGGCTTATGAAGGCGACAAGGCAGCCCATCGAAGGTGGGAACTGCTGGAAGCTAAACTCGCCGGCAATCCTTCGCTCGATTTGAATAGCGACTGGATCGATTATGACGCCGCAGGCGCGACAGGCGCGGACGATCTTTTTGCGAAGATCAGGGCCGTGCTCGACGTGGCGCTTCTGACGAACGACATTCTGGCGCTGGCGGTCCGGTCAACCATCAATCCCGTCGAGCATGAAGCCTTCGCCGGCGAAATCGTGGAAATGCGCGGCGCGCTCCGCCGTCGCCTCGAAGCCGAAAAGCTCAGCGATCTCGTCGTCTTCTTCGAGCCGGGCTCCTACAATATCGAGGCGACAATCGGCGAAAACCTGCTTTTTGGCACGGTGACGGACCGGGCCAGATGGGAAACGGCGCTCGAGAGCCATCCCTTCTTCAAGACCGTGCTGCGGAAGGCCGGCCTCCATGAGACTTTCTACGAGATGGGGCTGGAAATTGCCGAAAACGTCGTCGAACTGTTCCGCGACCTGCCTCCGGATCATCCGTTCTTCCAGCAACTGACCTTCATGACGGCCGAGGAAATCCCCGTCTATGAAGCACTTCTTCAGAAGGTGAGGGGACGGCCGATCGAGGAAGTTTCAGAAGATGATGCCATCAGGATCATCCGGCTGTGCTTCGGCTACATAGAGCCGCGGCACCGTTTCGGCCTGCTGACCGAGAGCCTGATGAACAAAGTCGTCGAAGCCCGGCGGGAATTTAGCGAAGGCCTGCCGGGCGATCTCGTCGGCATCATCGAACACTATCAGCCGAACCGCTATATCGCATCGGCCAGCATCATCGATAACGTGCTCTTCGGCCGTATCGGTCATAAGCATACGGACGGCTCCGAAAGAATTCGGGCAACCGTGCGCGACCTTTTTGAATCGCTTGGGCTTTTCAACAAGGTGCTGGCCTTCGGGCTCGACTTCGATGTCGGAGCCGGCGGCAAGCGGCTGACAATCGGCCAGCGGCAGAAACTCAATCTGGCGCGCACGCTGATCCGCGTGTCGGATTTTTACATCTTCAATCAGCCGCTGCTTGCCCTCGATCAACGCGCGCAGGACCAGATCACCCGCAACGTCTTTGCCTTTCTTCGCAACGAGGGGCGGAAGCCCGCCATCGTCTGGGTCCTCTCCAATCCGAGTCTTTCGGAACTCTTCGACCGCGAAGCGCATTTCGATAACGGGCACTTGGTACGGGACGAAGCTGTGGAAACTTCCTCAAAAGACAGCGACTATAAGGAACTGGCATCTTGATGTAGTATTAACATTAGGAGGCAAGCATATTTTCCCGGCCACTTGGGCGGGAAGTGTTTGCGCCCCGCGACACATTCGGAGAAACGGACTGTTATGCTCCTAAAAGATGAAGTGGAAATGTTGCGCCGGATTACGCTCTTTTCCGGATTGCCGCCTGCGAAGCTCAAGCTTCTGGCTTTCACCTCCGATCGGGTGATGTACAGCTCGGGAGAAAATCTGTTTCATCAGGGTGACATCGGCGATGCAGCCTATGTCATTCTTTCCGGAAAGGCAGATGTGTTGGTCGCAACACCGAACGGCCAACTGAAGGTCGCCGAAGTCGAGCAGAATTCTATCGTCGGCGAGATCGCCATTCTCTGCAACACGCCGCGCACGGCGACCATCAGAACGACCACGCCCCTCGAAGCGCTGCGCATCCGCAAGGACGATTTCCTGAAACTGCTCGCCGACTTTCCTGAAATGGCCGTTGAGATCATGCGAGTCCTCGCTGATCGCCTTAGCCAGACGACGTCAGAACTTACCGAAGCCCGCAGCCGCGCCCAGCGCGCAGAGGCGTAGAACTTTCGAGACGCCTCAAATGATCGCGCATTGAGCGAGATGACCCCTGCGCCCGCAAGGACACCGTAGTCACGGATTTGGATGTGATAGATACGGAAACTGCTTTGCACTTTCCCTCTTTGGGCCCTAAAGAAGCGCGATGCGCGCGATAACCTATTTCCAGAAGACCGTTTATTTCCCCGACAAGCCGGAAAAGAAGCGCTTCTTCGCCCGATTGCAGCACGGGCAATGGGAGCCCGGGACTTTCCGCAATATCGAACGCCTGGTTGATGAGAAAACGACCTTCATCGATATCGGCGGCTGGATCGGCGTTACGCCCTATTGGGCGGCCCAGATCGCCGACAATGTCATTACTGTCGAACCGGATCCCGTGTGCTTCGAGATCCTGACTGAGATGAAGGGTGTGAACACGGGCGAAGTCGAACTGCTCAACGCGGCGCTGTCGCAGGACGATTGCCTCGTCCTCAACTCGGTCGGGGGCGGTTTCGGCAGTTCGGAGACCTCGGCCTTGATTGCCGACGATACCGGCATGGTGATTACCGCCAAAACCATCACTGTTCCCGATCTTCAGACGATGGCGAGAACGGAGCGGCTCTGCTTCAAGATCGATATAGAAGGATACGAGTACAAGGCCCTCGATCAGTTTGGCGCGATCGACAGGAAGCGAACCGCGGGCGTTCTCTTGGCCGTGCATCCGCAAATCCTGGCCGCCTCGCTTTCCGGGCCGGCCTTGCTGCGGGCAATTCGGACAGTGGCGGCCACAGCTCGCCTTATTCAAAGCTTTCACGGATTTCGGCTGGAAAATCCTTCGGCGATCTGGGCGGCGATCCGCAAATCGATCGCCAGGCGTGAGTTCAAGGGCTTCGATCTACTCTTCGTCGCAAAGTGAGCTGCAGGGCGGCCCGCTTCACCGGATGGCCCTCCATTCGCAGGCCTGTTTGTCACTTCAGCTTGTTCGGTGCTTCGCGGATCTGCTTCGCGTGTCTGATGGCGGTTGTTGTCAGCGCGACGCAATGGGTGCGCCGAGGCGTGACAGCTCGGTCGCTTCGTGAAATCATCTTGCCCTGACCCGCACCGGTTCGATGCCGCTGCGACCGAAGCGGACGGGCTCCTGGGTCTTGTGGACAGCAGTCGGCGCTTCGAACCACGCGATGCCGGACCGAATAGCTTCCTTCGCAAACCCATCCCTCCTCACAGTTCAGAGACGGTGGGCTTGTGGGATCAGATGGATCAGGTTCCACAACCCCGCATAGCTCGCGGCATCCTTGATCGAATGCTCGCGAAGCAGGAGCCTTTCGGAGGACAGGGATATCATGGCTCGACCTCACAGTTGTGTGCGCGGTGTATCGTACACAGTGTCCCAGCGTTCAGTTTCGAGAATGAGAGCCTTCTAAGCGCTTGTTTAGGAGCGCTCTAATGAGACTGATCCGGTCATGCCGTCAGATCATTGAGAAAATCCCGGCACCAGCGCGAAACGTCATGTTCCAGCAAGTGATCCATCATCGTCTTCCAGCGCTCCTTCCGCTCTTCCAGCGGCATGCTGAGCGCGCGCGCCATGGCGTTTGCGGTACCCTCTACGTCGTATGGGTTGACGAGCAGTGCTCCCCTTAGCTCGCGGGCAGCTCCGGCGAAACGCGAAAGCACAAGCACACCCGGATCGTCCGGATCCTGCGCGGCCACATATTCCTTTGCGACGAGGTTCATCCCGTCTCGAAGCGGCGTGACGAGGCCGACTTTGCCAAGCCGGTAAAGCCCTGCAAGAATGTGGCGGCCTACCGAGCGGTTGATATAGCGTATAGGCACCCAATCGACGGCGCCGAGCGCGCCGTTCACCCTGCCGGCCTGTTCGGCAACAGTGCGCTGCATGGCTTCATATTCCGGCACTTCGGAGCGGGACTTCGGCGTGATCTGCAGATAGGTGACGCGTCCCTGCTGTGCGGGATTGGCCAGGATGAAGCGCTCGAATGCCTCGATGCGCTGCATGATTCCCTTGGAATAATCGAGGCGATCGACACCGATGATCAGGCTGCGGTTTTCGATGCTCTCACGCGCTTTTTTGACCGTGGTATTGGTCGATGCCTTTTTGGCAAATTCGGCAAAGGCCGCAGTCTCGATGCCGATTGCATAGGCGCCGCCCTTGAATATGCGGCCATAGGCGCTGAAGCGGCCTGCTCCAACTTCGTCGCCGATGCCTTCCCGCCTGAGGCAGCCGGCGAAGTTCTCGAGGTCATGATCGGTCTGGAAGCCGACGATATCGTAGTGCGACAGGCCACGCATGATCTCCTCATGAACGGGCATCGTGAAGAGCACGTCCGCAGGCGGCCAGGGAATGTGGAGGAAGAAGCCGATGCGGTTCTTCAAGCCCATTTGACGCAGTTCCGCGGCGAGGGGGATCAAGTGGTAGTCGTGCACCCAGATGATGTCGTCGGGTTCGACAAGCGGCGCCAGCCGATGGGCGAAGAAGCGGTTGACGCGGAAATACCCGGCCATTTCCTTGCGACCGTATTCGGCGAGATCAAGCCGGTAGTGGCAGATCGGCCAGAGAACGCGGTTGGCGAAACCGTGGTAGTATTCCTCTACATCGGTATCGGTCAGATCCGTCAGTGCATAGGTAATATTGCCCTGCTGCAGTTGCGCAAGCGGCTGCGCCTCGTGCTCGCCGCTCGATTTTCCCGACCAGCCCATCCATATGCCGCCATGCTCTTCGAGGGCGGCTTTAAGCGCGACCGCCAGCCCACCGGCGGGCGCAATGCCACCCTTGTCCGGAACGGGTACGCGATTGGAAACAATGACGAGACGGCTCATGCCGAATTCCTTTCATGCAAGAAAATATGTCAGGTGCTCAAATATTCAGGAGACCAACGCGGCGATGATGCCGCGCAGGGCCTCGGCAGAGGGGATGGCGCCGAGCGCTTCGCTCGCAGGCAAAGGCGGTCCGATGCGGATCGAATAGCCGCCGAGCCGGTTGACCACGCGAAACATCGCTTCGTCGGTCACATCATCCCCGATCGCGATCGCGCGTCTGCCGGCAAAGGCTGGCTGGGCGAGAAATGCCGCGACTGCGTGGCCCTTGTCGGCGCTGGCCGGACGGATTTCGATAACCATCTTACCATGCTGGATCGTCCAGTTTGGTCCTGCTCGAATCAACGCCCGCTCCATCAGCGGTTCAAGTTCGAGTTTTCTGTCCGGCGCAAGCCGGTAATGGGCGGCGACTGCCGCTCCCTTGTCCTCGATCAAAACGCCCGCCCAGTTGGCGGTATCGGCGATAAGATCGGCCTTCAGCCGCTCAAATTCCGCCGTCGCTGCGGGTTTGTGCACACGGCCATCCGGATCGCGGCGCTCGGCACCATGAAGCCCTGCGATGGGAAAATGGGACGGCGAGAAAAGCTGGTCGGCATAATCAAGACCGCGACCGGTCACGAGTGCCAGAGCACCTCCGAGTTTTCTCGACAAGTCATCGAGATTTGCAGGCAGCGAAGGCGGAACGGCTACGGCGTCCGGCGTTTCGGCAAGGTCAAGCAACGTACCATCGATATCGAGGAACAGAGCCCAGCTTTCCAGATCGGTCGAGAGAGCGGCGAGAATGAAGTCCTCTCCTGAAACCGCATCCGGTTTCGAGCCGCTGAGAAACTGCTTCTGGCATGACATGAGGCCATTTCTATATCAGATCCCCGCTACCGGCCAACCTTAACTTTCCATTTGAAGTGGAGGTTAGCGGAGGCGGTCATTGGGCGTCGGCCGATGGGGTCGCTACTTCGTCCGTGAAATTGACCGTCTGGGTCGCTGACGACCAGCCCATCACCATTCCGTAGGACCTCGAAATCGATGGGTGGCAGGCCGATCGATTGGGGCACCGAAATGACGATGCGCTGCCCCGGCCCAAGGGTGGAGATGAAGCGAATCGGCAGTTCCTCTGGACCGGAAGCCAGGATCGCAACGATGCGATAGCTGGTCTCGTCAACCGTGTAATAGATAATGCCGTCGAAGGCGGGCAAATGAATGCTGTGCGCTGCCGGGCGCAAGTTCGGCCGTCGCGGAGGCCGCTGTCAATCGTGCTTGGAAGGTTGCGGAAACTTCTTTCCTTTCCTGGAAAGCTCCTTGCTGGCCGTCTTCGCTATCGGCATACCCGCCGCACTCACGAGCTCGACGGCATTATCGAAACGGCAGGCGGGATAACCGGCGCGCGTGTTTCGAGGCGGAGCCACAGGCGTGCGGACGCGAAGGGCGCCGGGTTAGCGCAATGGCCGGAAAGCGGCACGCACTTCGGCGCTGAATAGGTCCGGCTCTTCCCAGGCCGCAAAGTGGCCGTCCTTATTCACTCGATTGTAGTAAATGAGGTTGTGGTAAGTCCCTGCCGCCCAGCTCTTCGGCGGTTTGTAGACCTCTCCAGGGAAAATCGTCACCGCTGCCGGAATCGAGATACCGACCAACTTGGTCTTGCTGGCATTGTTCTCCCAGTAAATTCGTGCGCTTGAGTTCCTGTGTTTGTCAGCCAATAGAGTGTGATGTTGTCGAGCATCTCGTCGCGGCTGAGCGAGCGCTCCGGTTCGCCGCGGGTGAACACCCAATCACCGAACTTGTCGTAGAACCATGCCGCCAGTCCCACTGGCGAGTCGGCGAGGCCGTACCCGATGGTTTGCGGACGCGTTCCCATGATTGCGGCGTATCCGAACCCCTCGTTCATGAACTCCCTGGCCTGATCAAACACTGCCTTTTCTTCGGCGGTCAGGTTCACCGGTGCGGGTTCCCCGCTTCTTAGCGCCTTCGCGACTTCCGGCGGGATAGTCGTTGAACGCTCAATTCTGTTGACATGGATGCCGAGCAGACCCTCTGGAGCCTGACGGCCCATCGCATCGGAAATGATGGCACTCCAGTCGCCGCCTTGAGACACGTAGCTTGTGTATCCAAGACGCTTCATTCGTCAAAAACTGCGGCAAGGCATTGAGTTTCGCCTCTGCCTTGCGCCAGTCGTAGCCCGTTTCCCAGTAGCGCACGAGTGCCTGAAGCTTCTCGAGTTGGACGCCCTGGGAGCGGTCACTGACCGTTTCCGGCTCAGGCCAGCGCGTTGCGGCAAGGCGACCGCGGAGGTCGATGAGCTCCGCGGGCGGAACATCGACGCGGAAGGGGCGGATGGCCTCTACCCCAAAGTGCGGCGCGGCCTCTGATTGGGCGGCAGCCGTTACGGGACGAAACACCGCAAGGGCTGCCGCCGCCGCTCCGGATGGAGCAGCGCCCGGCGGGACAGGGCGGAAGCGTTCGTCGGTTCCCGTGCCGTCAAGTTCGCACCTCTTTCGCTATGGTTCTCAGGATCCCCATGTCATCGCAGGAACGCTCACTTGACCGGAACGACGAGCGCCGTCCCTTTGTTGACGATATAGGTCGCGAGCTCCGACGCCTTGCCGCTGCCGACGTTCTTCGCCACGTGCGCCACTCCGGCCGGAATGAACAAAGCCTCGCCGGCTTTGAGTGTGACCGGTGGTCTGCCCTCGAGTTGATACTCCAGCGAGCCTTCGAGCACGTAGGCGACCTCTTCACCGGGGTGAGAATGCTTGATCGAGACTGCGCCGGGCTTGAAATCAACGCGCGCCTGGACGGCCTCGCGTCCCGGCACGCCAAGATCTTGCTGCAGGATATCGGTGCGCTGAATTTCCAGCTGTTGGGCCTGCGCCATTTGCAGCGTCAATCCGCTGCCGACGAGCAGCAATGCAGTCGCCATGATCCGAGTCGTTTTCATATTGTCATCCTTTCATGAATTTGGTCGAGCCTTCGTCTTCGAAGTCGTGTCGCCATTTTCAGCGGAGCCTGTATTGGCGATGTGTCAGCCGGGCGGGACTTTTGTAAGCTCATGTGTTCACGGAAGTGGCGGTGGACCGGGCCGGCAGCCGGTTCACCTTGGGAGAAGAGCGGGGACGGCGGCGTTCCATTCCGTTCATTCAGATCGATTGCCGCAACGATCTGAACCCCGCGCGAACTGCCGCGGAGAACTGCGGCTGTCCCCAACCCGAGAAGCGCCGGCCTTTGTCGACCTTGTTGTAGTAGTAGTTTGGGACATGCCCGTTCCGCCCAACTCGGCGGGAATTGATATGGATCTTGTTGATGCGACGAAGGGCCTTCGTGGCTGCCCCCGACGAGGGCAGCCTAAGCGGGATTTTGCTCCGCAGCCGATCCGACCCTCAAGCCGTGGCCTCAAGGAGCGAATTCAGTGGCGTGGAGCTTCACGAAGTCATGCATATTCGTCGGCGTCTTGCCCGTGAGCTTGAACAGGTCGTCCGTCATGCGGCCGTACCGCCCCTGCGCGTGAAGATCGGCCATCACAGCAACGTGGTTGACGAGGTGCACTGGCACCCCCGCCTCCTTCAGCCTATCGATCCACCTCGAGAGCGCCACGTCTCGATAGCGGATCGGCCGGCCGAGTGCCTCGGAAAAGGCTCGCGCGTAGTGGTCCAGATCGGCGGAACCCTGTGTTCATGTCCCATCCCCGCGGCGCGGAGCCCCGCGGGGTTGTCAGTCGTAGCTTCACTTCGGCGGGCCGCAGCGGCCACTGCTCATGACGGCAGCGCCTCGCCGGCCTGCTCCCGGAAGATGTACTCGGCGTACCAAATGGGCCAGTCCTCATCTCGCCGGCCGATCCGCTTCTCGTACTCGCCGTGGGCGGCTTCTGCACGGCGGAGCGCGCTCGCGAGCTCAGTCGGCGACGTGAATGTCGTCGCATCCATGTCGACGCGTCCGGGCAATCGCGCGGTGACCTCCTGGAGCAGCCAGCCGTTGCCGTCCGGATCGCTGAACGAGGCATAGGAGCGATAGCTGCGGCGCTCGGGATCCGGACCGCCAACCCGGAGCCGCCCAAACAGGTAGGGCTCGTCCGCACCAGCATGTACGTCACCGCCGTCGTGGAACACCTCGCTGATCTCGACGCCGCGGCCGAGCAACTCGTCGCGAGCGGCTTGGATGTCGGAGACGATCAGGTACAGCCCCTGGGCGGAGCCAGGTGGCGCCGCGGTCACGTTCGTGCCGAAGATGACCGAGGCCCCTGAACCAGGCGGCGTGAACTGGATGCCGCGGTAGTCGTCACTACCGGCGAAGTCGGCGTCGAGCCTCCAACCGAGGCTTCCGTAGAAATTCTTTGCGCGGTCGACATCCGAAACAGGGATGACGATGACCTCGAGCTTCATGTCGACTGTCCGCACTCTCTCGGTGTTGGTTGCAGTTGTCATGGTTTTCTCCTTGCGTTTCGGAAGGGCGGGGCGCGCAAACGCGCCCGTGTTTTTCTCAAATCGACTGGCGCAGCGACCTGAACGCGGCTCGGAGTTCTTGGGTAAACATCTCTGGCTGCTCCCAGGCTGCCAAGTGCCCGCGTTGTCGAGCCGGTTGTAATGAATGAGCTTGGGAAACGCTTTCTCTGCCCAGGATCGCGGTGCTTGGTAAAGTCGGTCGGGAAAAGCGCTCACAGCAACTGGAATCGAAACACCCTGTGGGCAAAAAGGCGAACTTGTTTTCCCAATACAAGCGAGCCGAAGACACTGCTGTGTTCGTCAATCAGTACAGAGTAATGTTGTCGAGCACGTCATCTCATGTGAGGCCTTCATGCTGGCCCATCAAATAAGCGCGCGATAAGAGCATAACTTCGCGCATCGTGGTCGAGTATCCAGTTAGCCAAGCCGATCGGCGAATCTTCAGTTCCGTACAGCGTCCGCGGGCGCTTACTCAGCTCCTGAGCGTAAGCGAGCTCATTCTTATAAAAAGGCCGAGCTGATCATACGCGTAACGCCCGTCGGAGGATAGATCGGACGGCGGCCGGCCGCCGGACCCCAGCACCTTTTGGATTCTGTCTGGCACGGTTGCTGGCATATTGGTGGGAATGCCGAGCGGCTCCGGCGGTGCCTGGACGGCCAGCTGCTCCGTTACTGCATCACCCCAATCGCCGCCTTGTGCCACAAATCCAGTGTAGCCCAAGGGCTTCATCTGCATCGTCCAGGCACGCGCGATCCGGGCTGGCTCCCAACCCAGGTCGGTAGGCTTCCCCGAAACATAGTCGGGCAACGAGGAAATAACGATGTCGAAAGCATCCGTCCCACCATGTGCCGTGGGGTTTGTTAAAGGATCGATGATCTTCAGCTGCTCGATGATCGAACCGGGCCACCCGATTTTGTCGCCGCGGCACGCTGGCGACGATACTGTACCGCCGGGAGGCCACCCCAGCCCCAATTGTCGAGATCGACTTCCTCGATCACTACGTAGGTCGACTCAAGGGGCTTGTTGAGGACGTTGAGGAGCACCTCGCTGACGCCCTTGATGATGGCAGCCTTTTCCTCGACGGTGACCGAATTGCGGTCGGGTGTGATTCCCTCACGGGTAACTTGTACAGTGACGATAGGCATTGTCGTGTCCTTTCCTAGAGTTTGGCTTGGCGGCGTTATGCCAGGACGAGCAGGGCGCGTAGTCTTGCGCAGTCGCTCTTGATGTGCTGGTTCGGGCAAGGCCTCGAACCAGCACATCGTGTGTTCACCAGCGTCCGGCGTTCTGGCCGCCGTCGACGTGGAGGATCTCGCCGGTGACGAAGCTCGCGGCCTCGAGATAAAGGACGGCGTCGACGATATCGCGAATTTCGCCCATCCGGCCAACCGGATGCAGGGCCGCCAGCGCCGCGTGCGCCTCCGGCGGGTGCATGGGGGTCTTGATGATCCCCGGGGAGACCGCGTTGACGCGAACGCCGCTCTTCGAGAACTCCATGGCGAGCGACTGGGTAACCGCGTTCAGGCCACCCTTGGTCAAGGAGGCGAGGGCGGCAGGCATGCCGGCCATCGGCTGATTGACCAGACTCGTCGTGATGTTGACGATGTGCCCCGAGCCCCGCTTCAGCATCTCGGCGGCCGCCCGCTGGGTGATGTGGAAGAAGCCGGCGACGTTCACGCCTATATTGTGGGCGTAGTCTTCCTCTGTGAACTCGATGAACGGCTTGGAGAGGAAGACGCCGGCATTGTTTACCAGCGAGTCGATACGACCAAAGTGTTGCAGGCCCTCGCGGACGATCCGCTCGGCGGTTTCCGGTTTGCTGATGTCGCCTGGGACGGCGAGGATGCCTGAGTCGGCGCTGTCCTTAATCGACCGGGAACTGGCGATGACGCGAAAGTTCCGGTCACGGTAAGCTCGAACCAGGGCGGCGCCTATCCCTTACGACGCGCCGGTGATAATGACGACCTTCTGTTCGGTACTCATGGATGTGATCCTTTTTTCGATCGCAGCGGCCGCTTCATTCGCGCCCGCCCTACGCCCTCGGCGTTGGTGCAATTGATTTAGATCCATCCGTTCTCTGGGAGAATTGTCGGCGATTGGCGGACACTCATCCGTGCAGCGGCATAATCAGCCGAGCGTGCCTGCTTCTGCAGCTAGGCGTGTAAATTCTGTGCGTAGACGCGGCGCGGCGAAATCGACAAAGGCGCGGACCTTCGGCACCGACATACGGCCGTGCGGGGCGAGCAGATGCACTGGCAGGGGCGGGTGCTCCGCATCGGCAAGCACGATCTTCAGCCGCCCGTCTCTCACATATTCGGCGACGTGATAGGAATAGAGCCTGGTCAGACCGCGGCCCGCAGCGGCCGAAGCCGCCGCAGCGCGCACACTGTTGACGATGCACCTCGGTGTGAATTGCGCTGTCCGGGGGATCGACGAGCCCTTCGCTGGCGTGAAGTTCCAAGAATCCAGGCCGAAATTGGTGAACGCCACGATTTGGTGCTTCGCCAGATCTGTCGGCTCTTCGATACGGGGATGGTTGGCAAGATAACGGGGAGACGCGACGACGACGCGCCTGACATCGCCACCGAGCCGAGTGGAAATGTGTGACGAATCTGCGAGATGGCCAATGCGCAGGGCAATATCGACGCCTTCGTCTACAAGGTTGACGAAGCGGTCGAGCAGGAGAAACCGGGCTGAAACGGCCGGGTGGAGATCAAGGAAATCGTCGAGAATGGGGCGCAGCACCTCTTCCCCAACGATCGGCGGCGCCGAAATCGTCAACATCCCACGGGGAGCCGAGCGTTCACCGCCGGCGAGCATATCAGCTTCCTCGAGATCGATCAGCACCCGCCGGCAGGCGGCCGCATAGCGTTGGCCGGCCTCGCTCAGCTAGAGCGTGCGGGTCGTTCGATGCAGCAGTTCGACCCCAACATGGGCCTCCAGGAAGCTCAGCGCCCGACTGACCGCCGTCGGTGATCGCTTCAGCCGGCGGGCTGCTCCGGCGAGACTGCCCTCGTCGATCGCGGTGACGAACACTTTTATTGCATCAATGCGATCCATTATTCTGCCGATCTTCGGGATAGTGACTGCCGATCAGCAAGTATTCACCCGAAAGCGGAAAGAAGTAAATATGGTGGCAGGCTGTAGCGCTACCGGCAAGAGCCTGGACCATTATGCGGTCAAGTACCGAGAATAGGCTGCGAAGCTGGGTGTCGAGGCGTCGTCGGTCCGCCTTGTTGCAGATGACGAGTATCAAAGCTGAGCACCGCTCTCGAGTTCGGGAATACCCGGTGGCCCGCGTTTGGGCACGCCTCAACCAAGGGAGAATGACGATGAAGATCTTGATGGTTTTGACGTCGCATGACCAGCTCGGGAATACGGGCAAGCCGACCGGTTTCTGGCTCGAGGAGTTTGCGGCGCCCTATTATGTATTCAAGGACGCCGGCGCCGAGATCACCTTGGCGTCACCCAAAGGGGGGCAGCCGCCGATCGACCCCAAGAGCGACGATCCGGGCAACCAGACCGAGGCGATGACGCGCTTCAAGGAGGACCCCGCAGCTCAGAAGGCACTGGCGAATACCGAAAGGCTCGGCGACGTCAAAGCGGGCAGTTTTGACGCTGTCTTCTATCCCGGAGGCCACGGTCCGATGTGGGACCTCGTTAACGACAAGAGCTCGATTGCCCTGATCGAGGGCTTCTACAACGCCGGTAAGCCGGTCGCGGCCGTCTGCCATGCCCCGGCTGTCCTGCAAAAGGTGACCTATCGGGGCGAGCCAATCGTCAAGGGAAAGCGCGTCACCGGCTTCACCAATTCCGAGGAGGAAGCCGTGCAACTGACCGAGGTGGTACCATTTCTCGTCGAGGACGAGTTGAAGCGTCTGGGCGGCCGCTATGAAAAGGCTGGCGATTGGGCCGATTTCACAGTCGTGGACGGTCGGCTGATTACGGGCCAGAACCCGTCCTCGTCAACCTCGGCCGCCAAGGAACTGCTCAAGCTTCTGCAGGCATAGTTCTGGTCCGGCGCGGGCCGTAGGGTCCGCGCCGGACCTTGCCCGACGATGCGGTATGAAACGCAGCCGCGCCTCAGAGAAGCATGAAGTACCGTCGTAACCGGGCCGGCTGGAGATTATCGCTCTTCGGCCGCAAGCACTCTGATACAGATCCCCCTGAAATAGGACACATCCAGGATACTCCCCGCTGGTCCCATGCGGTGAGTGTCAAGCGCGATCAACGCAAGAAAGCGTTGGTCTACTGCAGAGGGACGACGATGATCCTTTTCACAATAGCCTATCTTGCAGGCGTGCTGACCATTGTCAGCCCCTGCATTCTTCCGGTCTTGCCGTTCGTGTTTTCTCGGGCCGGTCAGCCATTCACGCGGAGCATCCTTCCGATGCTCCTCGGCAAGGTCGTGACATTCGCGGGCGTGGCAACGCTTGCCGCGCTCGGCGGAGAATGGGCGGTGCAGGCGAATGAGATTGGCCGATATGCGGCAATCGCACTGCTCGGTGCTTTTGGCCTGATCCTGCTGTCGCCGCGGCTCGCGGCTGTGATAACCCGTCCTGCGGTTGCGCTCGGTAACCGGCTTTCGCAAAGGGCGGCCGGGCAGAAGGCGACTGTCGGAGCATCCTTCCTCCTCGGCGTCGCAACCGGGCTTCTATGGGCGCCCTGCGCCGGTCCGATCCTGGGGCTGGTCCTGACGGGCGCCGCCCTCCATGGAGCCAACGTTGAGACGACGCTTCTATTGACGGCCTATGCCGCGGGCGCAGCCACCTCGCTCGCGCTGGCGGTATTCGCCGGAGGAAGGGTGTTTGCAGCAATGAAGCGATCGCTCGGTCTTGGCGAGCGTCTCCGACAGGGCCTCGGCGTCGCCGTTCTGGCGGGCGTTGCGGCCATTGCACTCGGTGTCGATACCGGGCTGCTGGCGCGCCTGTCCTATGCAGGCACCACCAGCCTTGAGCAGTCGCTGCTGGATCGCCTGCGCGGCAACTCCGCCGAGCGCGCGGACACGGCGGCGAACAACCGTATGGCGCCGGCCGCAAATGACGCGCGGCAGGCGTATCGGAGCACCTTGCCGGTCGAGGGCAGGTTCCCGTCGCTCGATGGTGCCGTAGCGTGGCTCAATTCTGAGCCTCTGACGGTGGAGGAGCTTCGCGGGAAAGTCGTGCTTGTCGATTTCTGGACCTACTCCTGCATCAACTGCATCCGAACGGTTCCCTATGTTCGCGCCTGGGCGGAGAAGTACCGGGACCAGGGCCTGGTCGTGATCGGCGTGCATGCGCCCGAATTCGCCTTCGAGAAACGGATCGACAATGTCAGACGGGCGGTCCGGGATTTTGAGATCGGCTATCCCGTCGCGATCGACAACGACTTCGCGATCTGGCGCGCTTTCGGCAATAATTATTGGCCGGCCCACTATTTCATCGATGCGGAGGGGCGGATCAGGTACCACCACTTCGGTGAGGGCGACTACGAGAGGTCCGAGCGGGTCATCCAGGAACTGCTGGCGGAAGCGGCAGGTAACCGTAGGACCGATGGCGGCCTCGTGAGCCCGAAAACAAATGGCGCCGAGGCTGCGCCCGATTTCGCCAGCCTCGGGTCTGGAGAGGCCTATATCGGCTACATGCGAGCTTCCAACTTCGTTTCCCCAGAAGGTGTCGGGGCCGACAGCGCCCGCGATTACTCGATGGCAAGACCGGGGCTCAACCAGTGGGGCCTGACCGGCAACTGGACCGTGGGACCCGAGCAGGCGACGCTCAATCACACTGGCGGCGGCATCACATACAGATTCAGCGCGCGGGACCTGCACCTTGTGCTCGGTCCAGGGGCAAGCGGCAGGAAGGTGCGCTTCCAGGTGAAGGTCGACGGGGCTGCGCCGAGTGTAGATCACGGCGCGGACATCGATGCTGGCGGCAATGGGACGGTCTCGGAAACGCGGCTCTATCAGCTTGTGCGCCAGTCGGGAGACGTGCGGGAGAGGACGTTCGAGATACGCTTCCTTGATCCCGGCGTCGAAGCATTTGTTTTCACATTCGGATGAGAGGCGAGGGCGGCGCTGCGCCCGTCTTTTGGCGCGGCTATGACTCGTCAGGCGGCGGAGCCTGATTGACGCCGGACTCTTCGAGGACGGGCTTATAGCCCCAGGAGAGTTGCGATTGGCGGAATAGCTTGAGAAGGAGAGGAGTCGCGGGCAGCCATTCCAGATCGGCTTCGCGGGCCAACACCGCCAGCATCTCGTCGAGCACGCCCAGCCTCACTTCACGGCGAGCCGAGTTCCACCTCTCCGCCGAAATCGAACACTGCGCGCACGCTGAAAATGTGAGCGGTTTCATCCTCTGCGTTGCGCGCGAAGGTGTAGGCTGCGGCGAGTTTCCAGCCGGCCCCCTCGAGCGGCCTGTCTTCGTCGGACGCATAGATGATTTCAAAGTCGGCTAGGTGCTCGCGTGTATCCGGCCATCCGGCAACAAAGTTTACCTGCTGGGTATAGGTCGCGACGTAGGTTACCCGCTCCACCTCCAGCGCCGCGGAGCCGGTGAGGACCAGGGCATCGTCCGAGCGGCCGTCGAAATGCCGAAGATAGGCCGTTTCGCCGAGCAGCCTCAGGGTCGTTTCGTCCAGTTCCACGCTCGTGGTTGCGGCCGCGACGTAGGCGAGTTCGTTGCCTGACGCCAGCCGTTGTTCCAGGTCCTCGTCTGTAGGCTCTCCGGCTCGCTGATACCTCACGCCCAGTCTGTAGCCGAAGTGACCGTCCTCATAGCAGTCGACCGGTTCTGCTCCCCTGCAGCCGTCAAGTATAACCGAGAGCGAGGACAGGCCGGCAGTATTGCCGGCGCCGCCGTGCGACAGGCTGGTCCGCCCCCGGCTGGTGAAAAGCGAATCGCTGACGATCGTCCGGTCCGTCGTAAACGCAGTTGCCGCCAAAGCCTGATTCAGCCCCAGGCCGTCAAAATCGAGGATAAACTCGGCGCCCAGGCGCTCGTCGGCATCGAAGTCTGACACCAGTTCGGTGGCATTGATCCCTGGTAGGATCTCGCTGGCGAGGCTGAAGATCGTATCGAATTTGCCGGCCCTCACGGTGGCAGGGCCTGCTCCGACGGTGGCGTAGAGTTCGGCTAAATATGTGCCGATTCCTTCAAAGGCGGCATTCTCACCGGGTTCCGGGTCGACGACGGGCTCTGTGATGATAGAGGCGGCGAACTGCAGGTAATTCGTCGGCGCGAAGAAGAGGTCGACTGTGACGGTCGGTTGCAGGTCGTCGGACCTCAGGAGGGACGGGTCCGCAGCAAACACCCAGTCATTCTGAAGTTCCGCGGAAATTTCGTAGCCCACACAGGGCACCATGCAGCTTTCGACGAGTGCCGGTACCGGATCGTCGGCCATCACCGCAGGTGAGAACGCTACGAACACCATGCCGGTGAGAGCGAAGACGAGAAAACGCATGACCATTCCCGTCAGCACCTCGAGCCGGCGCTGGGCCGGGACTCGGCCCGCTGGGCCGGCACGATCGAGAAGGACAAATGCGAGCCGCGAAAGCGCAAAGGACCGAGTCGGCGAGCATGGGCAAGACATTTGGGCCCTCGAACGGACTTTCCATTGCGCATCACGGCAAAAATCGAAATCCGCATCGTCCTTGATCCCCGCTCGATGCCCCGCCAACAGACCATAGCCCATGATTTGAGCACCACCAATGCCGGCGCGACGGGACGCGGACTGCAGCCCATCTCACATCCGTTGGATGGGCCAGCCAGAACTTTGAACGGTCAAGTCTTTTTTGTATCACGCCTGCTGGATTCCCGTGAGGCGGTCGCCACCGCATGCTCGCGCCGCGGCGGAGCGACGGACGCGTCCGCGACGCAATCCACCTCGGAGGACATGCCATGGCCATTCTGCCCAATTTTGGTGCGGCGACCTTCATTCCCAGAGCGCCGATCGACAATCCGTATCTTCCGCTGATCCCCGGCCACGTATTGAGCTACATGGGCGATGAGATCGATCCCGATACCGGAGAAGTGACGACGGAGCGCAACGACCTCTTCACCACTTCCGCGACATTCGAGGTCCGCGGCGTCGCGACCACCGTGATCCGTGACACGGTCTATGAGGACGACGTAATCCTCGAAGACACCTTCGACTGGTACGCACAGGACACGGCCGGCAATGTCTGGTACTTCGGCGAGATCGTCATAAATTACGAATACGATGACGACGGCAATTTCACCGGCGTTAATCATGACGGCGAGTGGTCGGCCGACGATCCCGGTAACCAGCCGGGCTGGGCCATGAAGGCGAGCCCGGAGTTCGGCCCTGCCTATTATCTCGAATTCGCGCCCGGCATTGCCGAGGACGAAAGCATCATTGCCGAGACCGGGCTCAGCGTGAAAACGGCCTTTGGGCAATTCGATGACGTGATCAAGATCATCGACAGTTCCGCTCTCTCCACCGGTGTCGAGTTCAAGTATTACGCCCCCGGCGTGGGCGAGATCACCGAACTCGCCGTGGCGCCGGACGGAAGTACGACGTCGAAGGTCGATCTCTACCGAAAGGGCCAAGTCGGTGTGGCGGACCCCGACGACACGGACGACGTCACGCCCGCCCTGGCCAAACTTCATGAAGGAAAGGCGGTAAAGGATCTGGCTGACGTGCGGGACCTTGACGTGGCGGACTTCACGGGAACGACCAAGGAGGTCACGGTGATCGGCGGCTCCACCGACAGCGTCGACGCGCTCGGCGCCTATTACTTCGACGCGGCGACCGGCGGGATCAGTGAGGCACGCATACTTTTGCCGGATCTCTCCGAAGTTGTGCGCGGTTCCTCGGTGGTCGTCGACGTGCCGGAGGGCCAGACGCTCGGCCTTTTCCTGGTGCGCGGTGTCGACGAGATTGGCGTCGACCTAGAGCAGTTCACCGATGGCGGGCTGCATCTCACCAACCTCCTAACCGGCCTGCCGGCCAGCATGACCGACCTCTATGCCCCCACCATCATGGACGATGCGGGGAATATCCTGCCGATCCAGCCATTGAGCGCGCTTGGGGCCGCTGACGGGTCCAACCTGCTGAACCCCGCCGGCAGCCTGCAGGCGATCGGACTTTCCTCGACAGTGGAGGGAGCAGAGGGTATCGAGATCGTCGGCTTTGAAGATCGGTTGAATACCAGTCCCGAATATGACGGCGATTTCAACGACGCGATTGTCGCGGTGAGCGATACGCCGATTGCGGCGACCACGCTCCAGCAGCTCCTTATCGAGGCCGGAGGGTCAAAGCCCAGCTCGCCGGTTGGTGACCTTCTTGCCGCCAACCCGAGCAATGACGCGCTCGAGGGTTGGATGGCGTCGGACAGCTTCCAGTTTTCCGAAGGCGCTCTTTCTGCCGAGCGTATCGCCGATGCCGGCAAGGGCATAATGGCTGCAGATTTTGCGGCGGCTTTCGGGGACGAGGCGTTCGCTTACGACGATGGCCTTGGCGGCACCGACGTGATCGGCGACCGTGGCACAGGGATCGACGTCGCGGGTGTCACCTCGTTGGGCGCCGACGGCTTCTTCTTCACCTGACCTGGTGTCCAGTTGCCCATCTGTTGCGGAGCGCGGCCTGTGGGCGCAGAATGGGCGCGATACGGAGAGCCGCGGTGCCTCGCCGCGACTTGAGCTGGAGACGAACCATGGATTGGACCAAGGGGCGCGGCCGGCAGATTCTGATTGCGGGTGCGGTGGCAACGTTTGCGCTGTTGCTCGGCATGGAGGTGGTGCAGGAGGAACAGGAGCTAACCGTCACGGAGTTGCTTACGGAGGCGGTGGGCATCGCGCTTCTGGTCGGCTGCTCGGCCTGCGTGGCGCTCCTCTTCTCGCGCTTGCGAGAGCAGGAAGCGGGGAACGTCGACCTGCGCGATGAGGTCGCGCACATCCGTCAGCGCAATGCGCAATGGCGAGCCGACCTGGCCGACCATTTTCAAGAGCTCGGCGCAGCCATCCAGCGCCAATTCTCCGCCTGGGGCTGCACCCAGGCGGAGCAGGAAATCGGACTGCTGCTGCTGAAGGGCTTCTCCCACAAGGAGATCGCCCGGATCCGGGGCGCGAGCGAAGCGACAATTCGTCAGCAAGCGACCTCCGTCTACCACAAGGCTGAGCTCTCCGGTCGCGCGGAGCTCTCTGCCTATTTCCTCGAGGAACTGCTGATGCCGCCCGGGCCGACGCCGCAGCCTCCGGCGCGCGGCGATGGACTTGCTCGGACCGACGCCTCCGATACGACCGGCCGCGCCACGCCGGACTGAGTTCCATCTGCAGACCGTCTTTCCAGACGCGCTAGGTCGTAGTGACGAATTAGCGGATTGAGATTCCCAAGAGGGAGCAAATCAGATTCAACGCTGATTTTTGGAGTCGGCGATGGACTGCGATGCGCTTCGGGATGGGAACGGATCAAGGGCTTTCTCCCGATGGAACGAAAGGCAAGCGGGGCCTGCGATCCGATAACCGGAAGTTCTTGGATGCGTTGCTGTGGATGGCGGGTTCGGGCGGCGACGGCAGCGTGTGGACGTCCGCAGGGATCACAGCGAGCATCGACCTCGCTCTCGCGATGATCGAGAAGGATCACGGTCAGGACGTCGCTCGCTCGGTTGCGCGCAAGCTCGTGGTCTACCATAGGCGAGCAGGCGGCCAATCGCAGTTCTCTGCGTTGCTCGACCTCGAGCCGAAGTCAGACCGGATCCAGAGATCGATCAACTACGCCAAGGCGAACCTGCAAAGTGCGTTGTCGGTCGAAGAACTGGCGGACGCCGCGGGATTGAGCGCGCGACAGTTCAGCCGGGCTTTCCGGGCCGAGACGGGACAGTCGCCGGCCAAGGCCGTGGAGCATCTTCGCGTGGAAGCAGCACGACTGATGATCGAAGAAGGTCGGCATTCCATGGATGTGATCGCGGAGGAAACCGGCTTTGCCGATCGCGATCGCATGCGTCGGGCTTTTCGCTCGGACAGCCGCCGCAAGCGATCCGGCGAAATGCGCGCGAGAGCGCGTCTGCACTGTGAAACAGAACGCAAAGCGTAAGCTCATCATGGCGGCGACATATGCGCCTCGGCCCTCTTTGGCCAACGGACTGGCGCAGCGCAATCGTATCTCAAAGTATCTTCCTGCCTGATTCCTACACGAGCTTTCAATTTCCGGCTGTAGACCTCACAGTGGCGATACATGAGCATCACATGCCGCGACTGAGTTCACACAGTTGGAGAAAATCGATGACAGAGGAAATCAATCAGCCGCGACGGCGGTTCATGGGAGCGGCGGCGATGACCGTCGCCGCTGCTTCGCTCGGGATAATGGGCGCGGCGCGCGCCCAATCGGGCAGCCATGCGGGACCCCGCATCCCCGCGATCGCGACGGGGACGAATACATCCTTCGCCTCGATCAAGGAGATCGACGCGGGCGTCCTCAATGTCGGCTATGCCGAGCTGGGAGCGAGCGATGCGCCCGCGGTCATTCTTCTGCATGGTTGGCCCTATGACATCCACACCTACGTCGATGTGGCGCCGCTTCTGGCGGCGGCCGGCTATCGAGTCATCGTTCCTTATCTGCGGGGCTATGGTACGACGCGCTTCCTCTCTCGCGACACTCCGCGCAATGGCCAGCAGTCTGCGATTGCCGCCGACGTTATCGCCTTGATGGACGCTCTTGGGATCGAGAAGGCCGTCATCGCCGGCTGCGACTGGGGCGCACGGACCGCCAACGTTATCGCCGCTCTCTGGCCGGAGCGCTGCAAAGCCATGGTTTCGGTCAGCGGCTATCTGATCGGCAGCCGTGAAGCTAACAAAATGCCGTTGCCGCCGAAAGCCGAGCTTGCCTGGTGGTACCAGTTCTACTTCGCCACGGAACGCGGGCGCGCTGGCTACGAGCGATACAGGAACGAATTCGCCAGGCTTATCTGGCAGCTCGCATCGCCGAAATGGAACTTTAACGACGCAACGTTCAATCGCACCGCGGCTGCGTTCGAGAACCCGGATCATGTCGACATCGCGATCCACAACTATCGCTGGCGGATCAGCTTGGCCGACGGCGAGCCGAAGCACGACGATTTGGAAAGGCGACTCGCAAAATTCCCGCTGATCGGCGTGCCGACGATCACGCTGGAGGGCGATGCCAACGGTGCGCCTCATCCCGAGCCGGAGGCATACGCCAAGAAGTTCTTGGGCACGTATGAGCATCGGTTGATCACGGGCGGCATCGGTCACAACCTGCCGCAGGAAGCACCGCAGGCCTTTGCCCAGGCCGTGGTGGACGTCGATCGTTTCTGATCATCCTCGTCAAAATCGTACTGGCGAGGCTGCGCAGCGGCAGTGGGGCAGGGGATCGCTCCTCGCCGCGACCGCACAAAGCTTGGGGTGACTGGCAAAGTTGTGGCCGTTGCGCTTCTGCCCGCGGAGCGGCCACATGGTGGATCGGCTATCCTGACATTCCGCCGGCACAGCTTTCATTGCTCTTTCCCGGAATCACCTGCGGCCGCACTCGCCGACACCTCAACTATTTGAGGCGAGCATCTCGCCACCTTCGTATCACAGTGTGTCCGTCCTGCATTCTGTCAGCAGTTGATTACATTTCGGTCCGGTCACGAAACATTCCATACAAGTGCAGAGCGGCATGTGCATCTCGACGGTCGGACAGGCAAGCCCCGGCGTCATCAACTTTGTCAAAAGGAAGGACACCATGACCGAGATCGAGAAGGTACTTTACACCGGCAAGACGCACACGACCGGTGGTCGTGACGGGGCATCCCGCAGTTCCGACGGTCGCCTTGACGTCAAGCTCTCGTCGCCTGGCAGTGCGAGGCCGGGGACCAACCCGGAGCAGCTCTTTGCCGCAGGCTGGTCGGCCTGCTTCATTGGTGCGATCGGACTGGCGGCTGGCAAGCTGAAGGTTGCGCTGCCCGCCGATCTGGCCGTCGATACCGAAGTGGATCTCCGCAATAGCGCCGGCGGCTATTTCCTGCAGGCACGGCTCAATGTGCGTCTGCCCGGGATCGACGACGACACCGCCCAGGCGCTTGTCGATACGGCGCATCAGACCTGCCCCTACTCGAAGGCTACACGCGGCAATATAGACGTTACGATTAACATCGTCTGATGCGATGAAAAGGCCCGCTTGGTCGATCAGGCAAAGCCGTTCAAAAGAAGCGGCGGCCGTAAAGGCTGCCGCTTTCTGCTTGCCGTCGTGTTGGGCGGCGGCCGCCTATTTGGGGCCGCCGCGAGGATCGGTAGGCCTCTCGTTAGCTGTGAATGGCAATTTCTGCCGCAAGGCCGCCGCCGTCGCGATTGCGCAAGGTGAGTGAGGCGCCGATCGCCGCAGCGAGCTGTTGGGCAATGGCCAGACCAAGGCCGGTTCCACCCGTATCGCGGTTGCGGGACTGTTCCAAGCGGAAGAAGGGCTTCAGGACCTCCGCCAGTTGGTTATCCGGAATCCCGGGGCCGCGATCGAGCACTGTGATAAGCACGGTTTCTGCGGTGAGGCGCTGCACCTCTATCTCGGCGCTGCCACCGAACTTGAGCGCATTGTCGATCAGGTTGGTGAGAATCCGTCTCAGAGCATTGGGCCGGGTCACGATCGCGCCGCCGCTCACCTTGCCGACCGTGACCGCCTTGCCCGTATCCTGATAATCATAGGCCAGACTTTCGGTGAACGAGGCGAGATCGATGCGGGAGGCCTTTTCGTCGTTGCCATGGGCGCTGCGTGCATAAGCGACCCCTTCCTTGACGAGGCGTTCGATCTCGCCGAGATCCCGGATCAGCTTGTCCCTTTCGACCGAATCCTCGGCCATTTCTGCGCGGAGTTTCATGCGTGTTATCGGCGTTTGCAGATCATGTGAGATCGCCGCAAGGATCTGCACGCGCTCTTGGAGATACTGCGCGATGCGGTCGCGCATGGCATTGAAGGCCGTTGCCGCATGGGCGACCTCCTTTGGTCCAGTCTCGCTGAGCCGCGGCGTATTCCTGTTCGGGTCGAGCGTATCGGCGGCTCTTGCAAGATTGCCCAGAGGACGGATTGCCTGATGCATCGCAAGCCAGCTGCACAGCACCAGGAGCCCGACCTGCGCGATGAGCACATAGGGGAGCCAGTCGGCCAAGGGCATGACCCCTGCCGGATGGAGGTCGATTGTCAGGGGCGCGCCGTCGCTCAGCGTCAGATGAGCTTGGAGGTGCCGGCTACGGCCGGGAATGGATTCGACCTCTGCCTGATATCGTGCGCCGATGGCAGCCTGGATCTTTGAGGCGATCTCGGCGCTCCGCGTGTCGAGCGTGGAATTGCCCGCAATTCCGCGCCCCAGGATGAAACTGTAGGAGTTGCGGCCAAGTCGATCGAGCCAACTGACGCGCTCGGCCGCGGGCAACCGGTCGAGGATGGCGATCGACGTGGCGACATCGTTTTCAAGGTTATTGAACATGACCGACTTGGCCGCCATGTAGCGCTCGAAAAACAGCACGGTGAACGACATGGCATGGGCGATCGTCAGACCCGCAAGAAGAATAACAAAAAGCCGCGCCCTGAGCGTGCGCGGCCATAGGCGAAATTTATGAAGAAGGGCGGGCGCGGCCATCAGCGCACCTCTACGATCTCGACCGGCATGGAAAAGACATAGCCTTCACTGCGGACAGTCTTGATGTAAGTCGGTTCCCGCGCATCGTCGCCAAGCCGCTGGCGAACTCGGCTGACCAGGAGATCGATGGATCGGTCGAAGAGTTCGGCCTCACGTCCTTGGGTAAGGTTGAGAAGCTGATCGCGGTTGAGGACGCGCTGCGGATGATCGATGAAGACGCGCAGAAGGCGGTACTCGGCTCCGCTGAGCGCAATCACCGTACCATCGGAGTCGACAAGATGCCTTGCCGTCGTGTCGAGCTTCCATTTGCCGAAGCGCAACAACTGACCAGCCTCCGAGACCTGGAAGTTCGGAGGCAGCATACGTGTGCGCCTGAGGACGGCCTTGATACGGGCCAGCAGCTCGCGTGCCGAAAATGGCTTTGCGAGATAGTCGTCCGCGCCCATCTCGAGACCGAGAATGCGATCCATTTCGTCGGTGCGGGCGGTGAGCATCACGACGGGTGTCGCCTTGTGTTTGCCCGCGCGCAGCTCGCGGCTGAGCACAAGGCCGTCATCACCCGGCATCATGAGGTCGAGGATAATGAGATCGACCGCGTTCGCCTCGAGGAACGCACGCATATGCCGCCCGTCGGCGACTGCGGTGGCGCGCAGGCCGTTCTTCGTCAGGTAGCTCGACACAAGCTCCCTGATTTCGCGATCGTCATCGACGATCAAAATATGGTCGATGTGCTCCATTGCGCAATATCCTAACTGTGCACGTACTAGTGATCTTCCCGATGTATCCTTTGTGTGTTCAAACCCTCGCAGGTCTGCGTCTTGATGTGACTCGCAGGCAGTCGGATACATTTCGATACAATGTCCGTTTGCTTGGCAAGCTTTGTGATCCTTGGCCGCGCTTCCGGCTTTGGCGTCCGGATGACTAAGACCAGCCCATCCGGCGGTTTCTGCCCGAGAGCGCAGGCTGGTCATGTGTGATGGTGGGCCGCTGAAGGCTCGAAAGACGTGGCTGCAATCAAGGGTCAAAATCAACCCGTTTGAGAATGGTTTGAACCCAAGTGCAGAGCGGCTGACCAATGCGTGGCGCAAAAGGTGGAAAAGCTTGGCGGCAAATCTTCGACGAAGCGGCGGATCTTTCGGCCACTGTTCCGGACCCGCTACAGCGTCGTGCGTCTTTTCAGACGCACAAAGGTCACTGTAGCACTTTGAATTGCTGCATGTTTTTGTCCTCAAATCGGCTGCGATTTAACGAAACATGCAGTAGAGGTCGGGATTGCCACAGAATGATCGTAGAGAGCGGCCCGGCTTTCTTAAGAAGCGAAGCCACTGCTCGGTCCGATCCAAGCGAACTGCTGCCGATCATCCCAATGTTGATCTACGCCGTCCGATCGAAGATGCGCTTTTCACTTCAAGCGCTTCAGCAATTCCTGGGCAACGGCTGGAGCCGAGGCCGGATTTTGGCCGGTAATCAGTTCCCGATCGGTCACGACATGCGCGCTGAAGGGTGCCTCGGATTGACCAAAGCGACCACCCGCTTGAGTGAGAGCATCCTGCGGATAGAATTTCATCTCGCCGCCGCCGAGCAATCCCTTGGCCATTTCCTCTTCCTGATTGCTGATGACAGTCAGCCTATAGCCGGCATAGATCCATTCATCTTCTGCTTTCGCGGTGCCGGCGATTTCAAGCTGTGCGGTGAACCCCTTCGCGTCCCGCAGCGTCGAGATGAGCGCGATGGGGCCATGGCAGCCAAGCGCGGTCGTCTTGCCCTTTTCATGGAAATGCGTCAGCAACTTGCCAAGTTCGGGGCTGACGAGAAGATCCTGCATCGGGGCATGGCCGCCGGGGACGTAGACCGCGTCGAAATGATCGTAGCCGATCTGCTCGACCCGCGCGAGACTGACCACGGGAGATGTGCTGCTCGACAACAGGCGAAGTTCGTCGAGTTGCGCTTCGCTCGCCTTCATCGCGGCTTCGTCGCCGCCAAAATACATCTTGTCAATGGACGTCTCGTCGACGGACGGTGCGGTGCCCTTCGGGGTGGCGAAGGTGATCTCGTGACCGGCATCGAGCAGGGCTTTGACCGGCTGCATCAGTTCATTGAGATAGAAGCCGGTCTTGAAGACCTTGCCGTCCTTCAGGTCGAGATGGTCGGAATCGGAAAGAACGACCAGAACGTTTGCGGCATGCGCGCTGGCAGCGGTGAAGGCGAGGACAAGGGTGACGGCGAGGTTGAGCAGAGGTTTCACGGTTTGTCTCCGAATGTCTGGAAATTCTGTTTTGAAGGAAGAGCGAGACGGCTGTTTCAGCCAGCGACCTTCACCAGGCGATGCAGCGAGAAATCGGCGAAATAGTCGCCGACGCCGCTGGTCTGAAACCGCTGCATGGCAGCGCCTTCCATATGGGCACGCCACCGGGCTTCGCTTTCCCAGCTTTCGACGAAGATGCGGACCCGACCGTCGTCGAGAGACTGGTGCAGTTCGTAGCGCAGGCAGCCGTCCTCGATGCGCGTTTCGGCGACCAGCTTTTCCTGGGCAGCACCAAGGGCCGCCTCCTTGCCAGGTTTGGCGGTGGTGATGGCAATGATCGTGAGCGGCGAATTTGGCATTGAACGCTCCCTCTCAGCCGATCGTGTTGACAAGGCCGCCTTCGGCGCGCAGGGCTGCGCCATTGGTGGCCGATGAACGCGGGCTGGCGAGATAGGTGACGAGGCTTGCTACCTCTTCTGCCTCCACCATGCGCTGCAGGATCGAAGCGGACCGCGCAGTGGCGAAGAATTCAGCCTCGATCTGCTTGATCGAAGCGGATGGGTGGCTGGCTTGGCTGCGCAGGAAGGCTTCGATGCCTTCCGAACGGGTCGGCCCCGGCAGCACCGCATTGACGGTCACGGCGGTGCCGCGCGTCAGTTGCGCCAAGCCGCGCGAGATTGAAAGCTGCGCTGTCTTGGTGGTCGCGTAGTGGATCATGTCGGGCGGAATGGCGAGACCGGACTCGCTCGAGATGAAAATGATCCGACCCCAGTTCTGCTCCAGCATGCCTGGCAGGTAAGCGCGCGACAGGCGCACGCCGCTCATCACATTCACATCGAACAGGTGGGTCCAGTCCGTGTCGGTGATGGCGCCGAAGTCCTTGCTTTCGTAAATGCCGAGATTATTGACAAGGATATCGACTGATGGTGCGGCCTTGGCGATGATCGTGGCGCCTTCGGCCGTGGCAGCATCTGCCAGAATGCCGCTGATGGCTTCACCGCCGGAGGTCTTGATATCGCTGATCGCGCTGTCGAGCTTCGACTGGTCGCGGCCGGTGATGATAACGTTTGCGCCTTCGAGAGCGAGAGCGCGAGCGATTGCGAGCCCGATGCCGGCGGTGGCGCCGGTGACGAGAGCAGTTTTATCAGTCAGTTGCAAATCCATGATAGGTCTCCAGATTGTTTCCGGCGATAAGCTATGATTTAAGAACTGCAGGCACTATTGCCCTAATTTGACATGCACCTGTGAATGAAGGTCATCAATGCCGCGCATTCTGATGGAACGATCGGGCGAGATGGAGGTGTTTGCGCGAGTCGTGCAGGAAGGTGGCTTCTCTGCAGCAGCGCGCAGCCTTGACATTACACCATCAGCGGTCAGCAAACTGATCGCGCGTCTGGAAGCAAGGCTTGGCACACGCCTTCTGGTGCGCACGACCCGCGCGCTGACGCTGACTGAAGAAGGCGAAGCCTATCATCACGCAGCACTTCGGATTTTGCAGGATCTGAACGATGCTGATCAGGAAGCGGCCGGTGGTGCGGTGCGTGGACGGCTTCGGGTGAACACCACGATTCCGTTCGGCACGATGTTTGTGGCGCCGGCCATGCCCGCCTTCATTGCGCGCAACCCCGATTTGATCGTCGACCTGAGCTTCACAGACGGTATCGTCGATCTCGTCGCGGACAAGACCGACGTCGCCATCCGCATGGGAAACCTGCCGGACAGCGCTCTGATCGCGCGAAAGCTCGGGCAGAGCAGGCGTGTCGTTTGCGCCGCTCCCTCTTACCTGGAGCGCAAAGGAAGACCTGCAACGCCCGCCGATCTAGACCGTCATCACTGCCTGACCTTCAACTTTCGCCGCGCACGGCCGTCCTGGCCCTTCGTGTGGGAAGGCCGGGAAATCGCACAGGCGGTCACGGGAAGCCTGGTCGTCAACAATGGCGAGACCATGAAGCAGATGGTGCTTGCCGGAGCCGGCATTGCACGGCTGGGACTATTTCACGTCGCGACCGATATTGCCGCCGGAAGGCTCGTGCCTCTGCTTGAAAACTGCAATCCAGGTGATCTCGAATTGATCCACGCCATCTATGTAGGCGGCGGACCGCTGCCGCATCGGGTTCGAGTCTTCATTGAATACATGATCGAGACGTTGGAGGAATCGCCGCTCCTGAAGGGAGTAGCCCTAACGGCGGCATGATGCCGGGATGCCATAAGAAGTCGTTGGTTTTGTACGTTTCAGGCACGATACCGTCGTTACCCGAGGCGTCGAGCCGCTGCTGCGTTCTGAAGCTCGATCGTGCATAAGAGCTACCGCCAGACGTCGCCATCGCTGCGGGGACGAGGATTTGTCAACGGCTGCTTTGAAAGTGACGGCTTTCGCCACCTCATAGCGGGATCGTATTTCGCAATCGCGCGTTTCTCCCGAAGAAAACACGGATCCGGAAACCTCAGTCACAGAGGCTGGTCGGGTCTGCGGAACGAAATAGCGGTGACGTCGACGATGAACGAGTATGTGAGAGAATTCACCCCTGCGGATGAATACGACGCGAAACGGTTGCCGTTCGCTAAGCGCTTGGAGGATTTGTTGCCCGGCGAGTGCATCTGGCCGATCAACAGCGGTGGCCCGTATCTTTTCTGCGCAGCCAAGGCCGAGGGGAAATACTGCCCGCATCACAAGGCACGCTTGATACAGAAGAGAAGTGTACATCCCCGCGAGTGAATGGCGCACTCCGCCCTAGGCGGTATAGGAAGCCGGTCTTGAAGAGCCAAAAATCGCCTCCTAAATCTCGGTTGCAACGAGCCTAGATAAGGAGGCGGAAATGGCGACAATGCTGTTTGACAGACCCATCTACGTCAAACGGAAGCATTACATCGAAGAGATCACGTGTCTTGATGACGCATTCGACTTCCTGGAGGACTGGCCCAGCGACCGACGTGATCTTGTATATGAAATGGCAGGGAAGGCTTGCCGTGAAGCATATGCCGGAACGTTTCCCCTAGCTGCCGCGCAGGAGACATTCCGACGCTTCGCCAAGAAAACCGATATCCTCTGTAAAATCGAGGACGTTCCGAGTTTTGCCCGGCACGCCAGTGATCGTAACCTCAGCGGAACGTAGCCGCCTAGCTCGGATGCCTCGTGCGGAGCCGTAGCAGAGTGGTCGATTGCAGGGGTTGCGAACTTCCCGGGCCCTCAGGAAGGCTCCGCTGGCTCGGATCCAGCCGCCTCCGCCAGCCCCGCCGGGTGCGGGTTTTTTGCTTAACGGCGCTTGAGAAGCGCACCCAGGCTGACCGGCCGTAACCCCTGAGCGTCGACACCGACGTCGTACTGGCGTGGGGTTGCCTTCAATCGACCATGTGAATGACCATGCAGGTTGATCGATCTTTTGCCCATCTTGTTCCAGGTTCTGAAAGGGTAGTGGCAAAGGACCAGGAAATGTTGCTCGACTAAAATCTCGGCGTAATGCTGAACGCTCGCCCAACCCGGCGAGCTTATAACCTGTGGAGTATCGTTGTTGCCGATGATCAGATGCTTGCAGCCGGCAAGCATCGAAAGCACCTGATCGCAATCGCCGCGGCTAGACGACATGAAGTCGCCGAGATGCCAGATCTCATCCTCTTCCTGAACGACCGAATTCCAGTTTCGGATCAAAGCTGCGTCGTGCTCGGCCACAGTAGCAAATGGACGGCGATCGATCCGTAAAACGCGGGGATCGGCAAAATGAGTATCGCTGGTGAAATAGATCATGACAGAATGATGGAGACGCGGTCGGAGGTTTCAAGCGGGTATTATACTCACCTTCCCGAGCGCGCCTCGGCCGGACCTCCTCCGGCTGGCCGAGAAGATCGACGCTCCAAAGCAGTCGTCGACTAGGCGGATGTCTCCACCGTCGCGAGACGGCCGCCCTGGAACCGCCAACCGGCGGGGTCCTGCTCGCTCAACTCGATCGATTTCCGATAGGGCTCGCTGCTGTCTTGCGGCTGCCAGCCGATGAAATCGGCATGAGCGTTGGACCACCAGACGTCGCGGTTCGCCGACACGCCGTAAAGGATCAGATGGCCGATCACCGGTACGTCGAGAAGCTTGCTCACCAGCGATATGAAGTCGCGCGGGCTGAGCCACGTCGAAAGCATACGTCGGTTTCGGGGTTCATCGAAGCAACTGCCGATGCGCAGGCAGACTGTCTCCAGCCCAAATTTGTCGAAGTAGAGCCTGGATAGGTCCTCGCCGAAGCATTTGCTGACGCCGTAAAGACTGTCGGGCCGACGCTCTGCTTTGTCATCGAGCTCTTTGCCGATCGGATGAAAGCCGGTGACATGATTGGAACTCGCAAAGATGATGCGCTTCACCCCGGCTTTGCGTGCAGCTTCGTAGAGATTGTAGGTGCCGAGGAAGTTGGCCTGAAGGAGTGCATCGAAACTGGCTTCGGTCGCCAGAGCGCCAAGGTGCAGGATCGTATCGCAGCCGCATACCAGAGCTTCGATCGCCTTCCCATCGGCGAGGTCGCACTGGACCACTTCCTCGCCTTCGCGGGGAGGGCCAAGATCGACAACGTCCGAGAGGCGCAGAACCTTCCCGCGGTCTTTCAGTCCTTCGCGCGCATAACGGCCGAGGACGCCGGCGGCACCCGTCACCAAAAGTCGCGTCGTCATCCGTTTCACCTATCCCATCAATGTATCTCGGGTTCGGGCAGTTTATGGGGCGACTGCAGGAAGGTGAAGTCGCAGCCTTCCGGGGCCTGCTGAATATGCTCCGCGTGCATCTTTAGATAGCCGCGGGAATAGTCGCGCTCCGGCGGGCTCCACCCGGCAAGCCTGCGTTCTATCTCCGCCTGGTTGACTTCCAATGTAATGGTGCGGCTGGCGACGTCGAGGGCGATCACGTCCCCGTTGCGAACGGCAGCCAGCGGACCGCCGACGTAAGCTTCCGGCGCCACGTGCAGAATGCAAGCGCCGTAGCTCGTGCCGCTCATGCGGGCGTCGGAAATCCTGACCATGTCGCGGACACCCTGCTTCAGGAGCTTTCGTGGGATAGGCAGCATTCCCCATTCGGGCATGCCCGGCCCGCCGACGGGGCCGGCATTGCGCAGGATCAGCACCGTTTCGGCGGTGACGTCGAGATCGTAGTCGTCCACCGCCCGCATCATCTCGTCGTAACTGTCGAAGACGAGGGCAGGCCCGCGGTGCTTGAGAAGCGCGGGATCAGCGGCAGCCGGCTTCATCACGCAGCCCTGCGGCGCGAGATTGCCCTTGAGGATGGCCGTGCCGCCACGTCCTGCCACGGGATTGTCGAGCGGGCGGATCACATCGGGCAGGTGAACCTCGGCATGCTTTAGCGCTCCGCCGATCGTACCGATGACGTTCCGTTCTTCGGTGTGGAGCAGCGGCTCCAGCCTCTTCCAGAGCGCGAGCAATCCTCCGGCGTAATAGAAGTCCTCCATCAGGAAAGTGCCGGTCGGGCGAATGTTGCACAGAACCGGGACGCGCTCGGATATGCGGTCGAAGTCTTCCAGCATCAGATGAATGCCGCATCGCCGTGCCATCGCAATCAGGTGGATCATCGCATTGGTCGAGCCGGCCATGGCCATATGCACCGTAAGTGCGTTTTCGAATGCCTTGGCGGTCAGAAGATTGGAGGGTTTCAGGTCCTCGAAGACCATCTCGACGATGCGCGCGCCCGAAAGCGAGGCCATGCGCGAATGGCCGGCGTCGGCGGCGGGAATGGCCGAGGCCCCGGGCAGACAAAGGCCCAGAGTATCTGCAAGCGCCGTCATGGTCGAAGCCGTTCCCATCGTCATGCAGGTGCCGAAGGAGCGGGCGATGCCGCGCTCCATTTCGTTCCATTCAAGCTCGGTGAGCTGTCCCGCCTCCTTCTCTGCCCAGTATTTCCAGACGTCGGAGCCGGAGCCGAGCGCCTGGCCGCGATAGTTGCCGCGCAGCATCGGGCCGGCCGGCACGAAGATCGTCGGAAGATCGACCTGGATCGCGCCCATGATCGTTGCCGGCGTTGTCTTGTCGCAGCCGGCGAGAAGGACGACGCCATCGACCGGATGCGAGCGGATCAGCTCTTCCACCTCCATGGCGAGGAAGTTGCGGTAGAGCATTGTCGTCGGCTTTACATAGGTCTCGGCGAGCGACATTGCCGGCAATTCGATCGGAAAGCCGCCGGCCTGCCACACGCCGCGCTTGACCTCCTCGGCGCGCGTGCGCAGATGCGCGTGGCACGGGTTGATGTCGCTCCAGGTATTGACAATCGCGATGACAGGCTTGGCTGCGATCTCATTGTGATCGTAGCCCATCTGGTAAAGGCGGGAACGATGGCCGAAGGAACGCAGATCCTCGGCGCCGAACCAGCGAAAGCTTCTAAGATCTTCTGGACTCTTGCGTTTGGTCATTGGCGACCTCCTTTGCATTCCCGATCGGCTCGGCTAGATTACGCCTGTTCAGAAAAATTACAGGTGAGACCAAGCTATTGAACGATGTGATGTTGAGACTGAAACCGGCGCGGCGAGAGCGCCTTGCCGATGTCCTTTACGGTCAGATCCTTGAGCAGATCACGAGCGGGCAGATGGCGGAGGGCGCAAAATTGCCGTCCGAGGCCCGGATCTGCCGCGACTTCCAGGTCTCCCGGCCGGTCGTACGCGAGGCGTTGATGCGGCTGCAGGCGGACGGTCTGGTGGTCTCGCGCCAGGGGATCGGCACTTTCGTCAAGTCGCGCCCGTCCGACCGGCTGACCGATTTCGCCGCGTCGGCGGAAATCGCGAGCTATCTGCGCGCCTTCGAACCCCGCCTCGCACTCGAAACGGAATGCGCCGGACTGGCCGCGATGCGGCGAACCAAGGCTCAGCTCAACCAGATCGGCGAGGCGCTGGCGGCGCTCGAGAGCGCCTTCGCACGCGGCGAGACCGGCTGGGAGGAGGACTTCGCCTTTCACCTTGCCGTTGCCGAAGCGGCGGGAAACGAACTTTTTCCGCGTCTCCTCGAAGAACTGCGCGATATATTGCGCGGCTCTATGCGCATGGCGCTGAGCCTTACGCAGCAGGGGACCGAAGACAGGCGACGTCGGGTTCTTGACGAGCATCGCAAGATATTCACCGCGATTTCCGGCCAGAACCGCGACTTGGCGAGCCTCTACATGCGCTATCACCTGATGGAGTCCCGCGCCCGCATTACCGGATCGCATAACGATCGCTAGCCGCGCCATGTCAAGCGCTCGCCGCTCGCCGCTCCGCGCCGCTCGCCGCCGCTTCGCTCTTTGCCTTCAGCTCCCGCGCGGCCGCGGCGATGGCAGCTAGCCTTTCGGCGCCGTCGAGATTGGACAGGAACTCGCCAATCGGACCGGTCTCGCAAATCGCGGCAAGCCGCACCGCTTCATGCAGGACGCGGATCGGGGAATGGGCATCGCGCAGATCCTCGAGTGGCAGGAAGCTTGCGCGAATTGCCGTGGCGTCGGCGAGCCGCCCTTCGCGGCAGGCCTTCAGGATGGCGGTCGACAGATGCGGGGCGACGCATACCGAACCGGAGGTAAAGGCCGAGAGCCCCATCTCCAAATGGTCGATTGCCGGGCGCTCGCCAATGCCGCTTACGATGCGCTCGCCGGAGCCGACGGCATCAAGGATGGCCTCGAGATAGGCGTCGTTTTTCGGCTCCGCGCGCACGACAGCGTATTTCAAGGCCGAGATCGCGCCGTCGCGGAAAAGCCGGGCAACGTCCCTCGCATCCAGGAAGCCGTCATTCTTGATATAGGCAATCAGCGGCCGCGCGCTGATATCGGCAAGCTTCGCAAAGCCGGAGGCAAGGCCAGAAGGCGTTGCAGGAAAAGCAAGCGGCAGCACCATGGCGGTCGGAAAGGCCCGCTCGCGAAGGATCGCAGCCTGGTCGGCCGCCTTGCCGAAGTCGGCACCAATCGACGGGATCATCCAGCCGTCACCTGGTGCAATCTCCTCGAGCAAGTCCAAGAGCCGGCCGAATTCCATGACGCCGAAATTGTAGAGATTTGCGTTGCCGCCGTAGAGATAGGTCGTTACGTCGCCCGAGCGCAGCCATTCCACCATTCTGCGATTTTCGGCCTTGCTCGGTTCTCCCTGTGCGTCTCGCGCCAATGGCGGCACCGAGAGGACGGAAGACTTTAGGTCGGCCAGGTCTACGGGGGTCGTTTTCATGGAAATCTCCTTGGCAAGTTCCTTGTATTTTTAATTTACAAGTTGAGCGAGGGCAATAGCAATGTTAGAGAAAAACGAATGCGGTAAGTGCCTAGAAAATCGTGATTTGTGCTGAAGTGCATCAGCCCCCGCAATCGGTAATTCGTCATATCAAAGGTGCAAGACATGTCTTTCGACCTAACATTTGAGTGTGTGCTGGACCTGCGGTGCGAGGTCGCCGAGAGTCCGGTCTACGACGACCGCCGAAACTGCCTGTTCTTCGTCGACATCGGCAGGCGCGCAATTCATCGTGCCGATCTTTCAGGGGGCAATCACGTCGAATGGATCGTTGAGGATGGCGCCTGCAGCCTCGGCCTTGCTCAGTCCGGGCGCCTCATCCTTGCGCAGCGAGAGCGCGTCGTGCTGTTCGATCCGGAAAGCGGCGTGGTCGTCCGCGAGGTTGCGATGATCGAGCCGGAAAGGCCGGACACGCGGTTGAACGACAGCAAGGTCGGACCGGACGGCGCCTTCTGGGTCGGCACCATGCATGATGTCACTAGCGACCGGCAGCCGATTGCTTTTCTCTACCGTGTGTCGCCGGAGGGCAGGGTGGAGCGCAAGGCCAGCGAGATCGTCTGCTGCAACGGGCTCGCCTGGAGCGCCGACGGTTCCGTGCTGTTTCATTCCGATTCCCGCGGGCCCTGGATCGACCGCTGGCAATTCGATCCTGCGACCGGCGAAATCTCCGGGCGCCGGCGGCTCGTGGTCCTCGACGAGCCGACCGGCCGTCCGGACGGAGCGGCCACAGACTTTGAGGACAACTACTGGAGTGCAGGCGTCTCGGCGGGCGTCCTCAATCGCTTCACGGCCGAGGGGCGCCTGATCCAGGCGCATCCGTTCCCGGTGCCGGCACCCACCATGCCCTGCTTCGCCGGACCGGATTTGAAAACGCTCTTCGTCGCGTCGCTGCGCCCGGCCGATGCTGGTGAGAAGAGCCGGGCCGGCGGTATTTTCGTTGCCCGCAGCCCGGTGGCAGGCGTCGCCGTCCATCGTTTCGATGACCGCGGACTTTAAGCGGGGCTTTGGGGACTGCAGACATACTCCCGCAGAACGACCATCGATATTCCTACTGCATGTTTCCTAAAATCGAAGCCGATTTAAGGATAAAAACATGCAGCAATTCAAAGTGCTACAGCGACCTTTGTGCGGTCTGAAAAGACGCACGGCGCTGTGGGTGCAGTTGTATGTTAGGGTAGATTGCCAACCGGAAACCGCAGGCCTACGAAACATTCGATTATCGCTCGATGATGCCAATATCGTGAGGCAGGAATGTCAGAAACGACCGTCAATGTGCGCTACATGGTCAACGACGTCGAGGCTGCCGTCGAGTGGTATGTACGACACCTAGGCTTTTCACTTCTCTCTAACCAAGCGCCCGCCTTCGCCGACGTCCAGCGAGGATCGTTGCGGCTGCTGCTCAGCGGGCCGACAAGCTCGGCCGGACGACCGATGCCCGACGGTGAACGACCGCAGCCTGGCGGCTGGAATTGCATTCACCTCATCGTGGACGACCTGACCGCTGAGGTCGCTCGATTACGCGCTGCTGGCGTAGAGTTCCGGAACGATATCGTCACCGGACCTGGCGGATCGCAAATTCTGGCAATGGACCCGTCCGGGAATTTCGTCGAGCTATTCCAGCCGGCTCGCCGCTGACGTTCCGGTTCGATGGCAAATGCCCATCCGGCATCCCTTCCGGTCCGCGCAGCCGATATTTTGAAAGCGGGCAGCCGTCCCTACATCGCCTTGCCGTCAGCGCCGAAGACGTGACAGCGCGAAGGATCGAAGTAGACGGAAAGATTGGTGCCGCGCTCCACCTTCTGCTGGCCTTCGAGCGCAACCGTCACCTGCTGGTTGTCCGGAGTGATGCCATAAAGCATGGTTTCGCCGCCGAGATTTTCCACGAGCTCGACATTGATTGCGGCAAGCGCAATGCCGCTCTCGCGTGCGGAAAGATGTTCGGGCCGAATGCCGAAGGTGACGTCCTCTCCTGTGGTCGCTCCCGCAAGGCGACGGGGCAGGCGGATCCTGCCGCCGCAGACCTGAATTGCCGTTTCCGCTTCTCCGACATCCTCGATCCGCGCTTTGAGGAAGTTCATCTTGGGGCTGCCGATGAAACCGGCGACGAAGCGGTTGACGGGTTTGTTGTAGAGATCGAGCGGCGCACCCACCTGCTCGACCCGACCCGAGTTCAGGACGACGATCTTGTCGGCCATGGTCATCGCCTCGACCTGATCGTGAGTCACGTAGATCATTGTGTTGCCGAGGTCGCGGTGGAGGCGCGAGATCTCGACCCGCATCTGCACCCGGAGTTCCGCGTCAAGGTTCGAAAGCGGCTCGTCGAAGAGAAATATGCGCGGCTCCCGAACGATCGCGCGGCCGATCGCCACGCGCTGGCGCTGGCCGCCGGAAAGCGCCTTCGGCTTGCGCTCGAGCAGCTTTTCGATCTGCAGGATTTCGGCGGCGCGGCGCACTCGCGGCTCGATCTCCGTCCTTTTGTAGCCCGCCGTTTCGAGGCCGAAGGCGAGATTTTTGTAAACCGACATATGCGGATAGAGCGCATAGGACTGGAACACCATGGCGATGCCGCGCTTGGCGGGCGCCACCTCATTCATCCGGTCGTTGTCGAGCAGCAGCGCCCCCCCGGTAATCTCCTCCAGCCCGGCGATCATGCGCAGCAATGTCGACTTGCCGCAGCCCGAGGGGCCGACGAAGACGGCGAACTCACCGGGATCGATGGTGAGATCTATGCCGTGGATCACATCGAGCGCGCCATAGCGCTTCTCGACCTTCTGAAGAACGACGCTCGTTGCCATGTGCATTTCCTCCCTGCGGCCTTCGCCGATTATCTCGTGTTCGCGCGCCAGTCGGCGTATTTCGGGCTCTCCGGCCCAAGCGGCAGCGATATTTCCTGACCGGTATCCGCCGACTGATAGATCGCGGTTACAAGCTCCAGTGCCTGGCGCGCATCCTTTGTCGTCACCGGCAGCGGACCCCTGCCGGCGAGGAACGCGTGGAAATGCTCCATCTGGGTCGTGAAGCGCGGCGAAACGGGTTGCCAGTCGCCGATCACTTCATCGATCCGCGCCTGCACCTCCTCATTGGCGGCAATCACCTTCCAAGGATCCCTCCCCGGGGCATAGGGTTCATGGCTGCTTTCGAAGGTGACGTTCTCGAAATGCAGCCGGAGCCTACTAATCTGCTCCTGTGAACCGAGCGTGCAGGAAAGCGAAACGAAGGCGCCGTTTTGCATGAGCAGGCTCGCCGAGGCGCAGTCTTCGACCTCGATATCGTTGACCCGCGTCGCGACGCGTCCGAACACTTTTGCAACCGGGCCAAGGAGATGCAGCAGCATGTCGTGGAGGTGCAGCGCATGGGTCACCAGTACGCCGCCGAGTTCCGTCTCCCATTTGCCGCGCCACGGAACGGAATAATATGCCGGCGTGCGCAACCAGAAGGTCTCCACCGAACTCACATAGGGCTTACCAGCGATGCCAGCGTCGATGATCCGCTTCGCTTTCTCGATGCCGTCGCCATAGCGATACTGAAAGATCGGCATCAAGACGCCCCTGGCGTGCTTCTCCGCCTCGATGATCCGGTCGACGCCCGCCAAAGAACCAGTCAGCGGCTTTTCACAGATCACATGCTTGCCCGCGGCAAGTGCTGCGAGCACCTGCTCGAGGTGAATGCCGGGCGGCGTGCAGATATCGATGAGGTCGATGCTGTCGTCGGCAAGCAGTTCCTCGAAGAACCTCGTCCTCCGCTCGATGCCGAACTCATCGCCGACTTCGTTCAACCGCTCCACGTTGAGGTCACAGAGCGCCACCACGCGGAACTTGTCCGGGTGCGGCAAATAACCTTCGACGATATGCGACCGTCCGATGCCGCAGCCGATAATGGCGACTGTCTTGATACTCATATCAGTTCTTTTCCCAATTACGTTCGGCGAGCGCTTGCGCTGAAAGGGCAAGCTCCATCGCGTTGAAGCAGCGCTCCTGCGGCATGGCGGTTTCGGTCCTGTCGCGGATATCAGCGAGGAGCTGACTGCCGAAGGGCAGTTCAACACCCGAGCAGTCGATATGCTCGACGCCGTTCCGATCGGCGAGAAGGAGGTGATTGCCTCCCTCGCGCCCGGCGAGATCGACCGTCTTGCGCACCTCGATCGTGCCCGTGGTGCCGATGATGAAGAGCCGGCCGTCGCCCCAGGTCGGCATGCCGTCGGGGGTGAGCCAGTTCACATGAATCATGCCGGTAGCGCGACCCGTCGAAAGATGGAGGTTGCCGGTATCCTGCAGTTCCGGCCTGTCGGGAACGCTTCGGTTGTCGACGCTTGCTGAAAGAATCGTGGCCTTGCTGGCGCCGGTGAAGAAGAGGAACTGTTCGCACTGGTGCGAGGCGATATCGGTGAGGATGCCGCCGTAGTCCGCACGGCGGAAGAACCATTCGGGGCGCGTTTCCTTGCGCAGCCGATGCGGGCCAAGGCCAACAATATGAACGACGTCGCCGATCGCGCCGGCGGCGACCAACTCACCGGCCTTGACCGTCGCCGGGCTCTCGAAATGTTCCGAGTAGAGAATCGAGAAGATGCGTCCGGTCTCGGCCTGGATCCGGCGCACCTTGGCGAGCTGGTCCAGGCTGATCATCCCCGGCTTATCGACCAGAACGTCCTTGCCGTAGCGCATGGCGCTGATCGCCAGCTCCGCCCGCTCGGCCGAGATAGCGGCAGAGGTGATCAGGCCGATGCTCTCGTCGTTGAGAATCTGTTGGAGCGAGGCGATCCGCGGCACGTCCTTGTAGATCGCGGAAAATTCCGCAGCGAGTGCGTCGTCCTTTTCGTGGAAGCCGACGAGGCGTGCGCCGGCTCTCATGAGGCAGTTGACCTGGCCGTAGATGTGGTTGTGGTTGAGGCCGACGGCGGCAAAACGCAATTCATCCATGGTTTTTCTTTGAACTCCGTCGATCAGCGTTTCATGCCGGTGGTGGCGATGCCTTCGATCAGCAGGCGCTGGAAGAACAGGAAGAAGAAGAACACGGGCACGAGGGTCAGTGTCGACATGGCGAAGAGACCGCCCCAGTCGGAGGTGCTGCTCGAGTCGACGAAGGTTCTAAGCCCGAGCTGGATCGTGTAGGTGTTCATGTCGTTCAGGTAGATCAGCGGCCCGAAGAAATCATCCCAGGTCCAGATGAAGGAGAAGATCGCGGCCGTCGCCAGCACGGGCAGTGACAGCGGCAGCATGATCTTCCAGTAAATGCGCCACGGGCCGCAGCCGTCCATCATCGCCGCCTCGTCGAGTTCGCGTGGTATGCCGCGGAAGAACTGCACCATCAGGAAGATGAAGAAGGCGTCGCTTGCCAGGAACTTCGGCACCACGAGGGGCAGGATCGTGTTCACCCAGCCGAGATCAAGGAAGAGCACATATTGCGGGATCAGCGTCACGTGATAGGGGATCATCATCGTCCCCAGCATCATCGCAAACCAGAAATTGCGGCCGGCAAATCGTAGGCGCGCGAATGCGTAGGCCGCAAGCGAGCAGGCGACCACGTTGCCGATGACCGTCAGCACCGCAATGACAAGCGAATTCCAGAAGAAGCGCCCGAAGCTGACGTCGAGCCCGAACCAGCCGCGCACATAAGAGGCAAAATCCACCGAAGACGGCCAGAGTGTGGTCGAGGAGAAGATCTCGTCCTCTGGCCGAACCGAGGCGGAGACCATCCACAAGAGCGGATAGAGCATCGCGATTGAAGCGGCGATCAGGGCGGCATGAATGAGAACCGACCCGACCGGGCCGCGGCGGCCGGACATTGGCGGAGGCGGTGCGGTGATCGAGCTCATGGTCGTGTCAGTCATCGTAGTGCACCCAATAGCGCGATGTGAGGAAGGAGAAGGCCGTGAACAGACCGATGATCAGCACGAGAATCCAGGCAAGCGCCGAAGCATAGCCCATGCGGAAGTTGCCGAAGGCTTCCTGGTAGAGATAGAGCGTGTAGAACAGCGTCGAGTTGATCGGCCCGCCGGTGCCGCCGGAGATGATGAAGGCGGGAGTAAAGGCTTTGAAGGCTTCGATCGTCTGCACCACCGCATTGAAGAAGATGACCGGAGTCAAGAGCGGCAGCGTGATCTTGTAGAACTGCCGGAACTTGGATGCTCCGTCGAGGCTCGCCGCCTCATACATGTCCGTCGGGATCTGCCGGAGACCCGCGAGGAAGATGATCATCGGTGAGCCGAACTGCCAGACGCTAAGGACGACGAGTGTCCAGATCGAATAGTCAGGATGCGAGATCCAGCTCGGGCCCTCGATGCCGAACTGGGCGAGCAGGCTGTTGATCAGCCCGTCGCCGGCAAAGAGCTGACGCCAGAGCACGGCGATCGCTACGCTGCCGCCAAGCAGCGACGGCAGGTAGAAAATGGCGCGATAGACGGTGAGGCCCCTCACGCCGCGATCGAGAAGGATCGCGACGAGCAGCGCGAAGCCGAGTTTGAAGGGCACCGAAAGCACGACATAGAGAAAGGTCACCTGCAGTGAGGCGGCAAATTTCGGATCGGCGGTGGCGATGCGGACGTAGTTGGCCGCCCCGACCCACTCGGGGGAGCGGATCAGGTCGAAATTGGTGAAGGAGAGATAGAGCGAGGCTACGGCAGGCCCGAGCGTCAGTCCGAAGAAGCCGACGAGCCACGGCAACAGGAACATGTAGCCGGCGCCGTGTTTTGTCCAGAGGTCGGCCAGGCGGCCCCTGGCGGCGGGGCGCCCCTTGGCGCCCGCACCGACAGCTATCGCGGAATCCTGCACGGCTGCCATGCCCTCAGCCTCGCGACAGGATCTGAGTGGCCTCGTTCACCAGTGTCTCGCCGCCTTGCTTGGCGTCGAGCTGGCCGAAGCCCACCTGTTCGGCGACACTGCGCAGAGCTAACTCCGCCTCGCCAGCGCCCGACGGCGGCGGCGGCGGCAAGTCGCCGGCGAGCGCTCCGAGACCCGAAACATATTCGAGTGCAGCGCGACCGAGCTCGTCGAGCGTCGGCGCCAGCGCCTCGCGCACGGCGGCCGATTCCGGCACCCCGCGTTCGACCCCGAGGATTGCCGCAGCTTTTGGATCCTTGACGAAGAAATTAATGTATTTGGCGCCGAACTCGGGGTCCTTGGTTTGTGCGGAGACCGAGAAGAACATCGACGGCTTGCGGTAGTGGCCGGGCTTTGCATCCTTGCCGATCAGCGGGTGAGTTCGCATCGTCAGCTTGTCTTTGTTGATCGCTTGATAGCCGACGAGTTGGTTGGAATGGGCGTAGGACGTCGCCGCCTTTCCGAGCGACAACGGGCTTGTTTCGATATTGAACTGATCGAGTGCCTGTATGTCCGGCGGCACGCAGGCCTTGGCCTCACGCATCGCCGCCCACATGGCGAACCATTCGGCCGCGTCATTTGCGTCGTAAGCGATTTTGCCTTCCGCGGTGAAGAGCGCCTTGCCGCGCTGGCGGAGCCAGTTTTCGAAGAGCGGTTCCACACCGCTGCCGTCCGCCAGGCCGTAGAAGCCCTTGCGCTTGCCGGCCTTGGTGATCTCCGCGCCGATGCGCGCCATGTCCTCCCAGGTGGTCGATGAGGTCGGCAGCTCGACACCGGCTTCCTCGAAAGCGACGACATTGACCATCATCGCTGCCGAGTTCGCGCCGAGGCTGACGCCGTAGAGCTTGCCGTCGACGCTGCCGCCCTCGATCTGGACCTTGTCGAAATCCTCGACCTTCAGCACGGAGCCGAGATAGTCGTTGAGCGGCGCGAGCGCGCCGCGCCGGGCATATTCGACGATATAGCGATAGTCCATCTGGATGATGTCCGGCGCATTGCGCCCGGCGACCTGTGTCGCGAGGCGCGGCCAGTAATCGGTCCAACCGAGGAATTCGCCGTTGATCGCAACGCCCGGGTTTTCGGATTGAAAGAGCTGGTTGACCTTGTTGGTGCGGTCGGCGCGGGACTGCGATCCCCACCAGAGCACGCGCAGTCGCTTTTCCTGCGAAAGGGCGCTCGAAGCCAGCATGGAATATGAAAGAACTGCGGCGCCTCCTGCGAGGACGTTCCGTCTCGTCATGCGTAGTGTCATCTGTTCCTCCTCCCTGCGGAACGCCTCCACAACGTTCCGTTACGTGGTCCTCTTGCAACAAATAACTAATTGGTTACAAGTTATGAGCAAGAAATGAACCTGTCAAGCAGTTGTGCGCGAAGGTGTCATTATCTTGTAAATTATGTTTACAATGTTGCATCGATTGCCGACGAAGGCAAGAGGTGCCGGAGGTGGTGCGATGGACAAGATGCGGCTAGGCGCGAGAGGCAGGAACGGGACGGGCGGACGCGCTGAGCGGGCTGCGCAGCGCGACCCCGAGCGCACGCGCGCCTCGATCCTTGCGGCCGCGACCAAGGAGTTCGCGGAGAACGGCATCGGTGGCGCGCGCGTCGATGCCATCGCGGAGAGGGCGGGCACGAACAAGCGGATGCTCTATCATTATTTCGGCGACAAGGAGCAGCTCTATCTCGCCGTCCTCGAAGAGGCTTACATCGGCATCAGAACGGCGGAAAAATCAGTTAAGCTCAGTGACTTGGAGCCGGAGGAAGGAGTAGCGGAGCTCGCGATGTTCACCTGGAGGTACTTCCTTGAGCATCCGGAATTCCTGAGTCTGCTCGGCACTGAGAACCTGCATCGCGCACGCTGGTTGCGCCAGTCGACGCGATTGAAGGAATTGCACTCGCATTTCATCGACAAGCTCTCCGGCCTTCTCGACAGGGGCAAGGCAATGGGTCTCTTCCGTGCGGATGTCGATCCGTTGCATGTCTATCTGACCATCGCCGCGCTCGGCTACTTCTATCTCTCGAACCAGTATACATTGTCGACAATCTTCGGCCGGGACTTGGCGGAAGAGGACAGCCTCGAAGCCTGGAAGCGGAACATCGTTCATGTGACTTTGGCGTCCATCCGCCGCTGAAATCACCCCATGTCGTTTTTTCTGTTGACAAGTACGATTACCCTCTGTCACAAAGTAACCGTTTAGTTACTGGCTTGGGAGGGCTGGTCCACTCCTACAGGCCTGGCAGGGAGGAACCGCATGGCACGTTTGGGGATCATATTGCACGGCGTTACCGGCCGGATGGGGTACAATCAGCATCTGGTACGCTCAATTCTCGCCATTCGCGATCAGGGCGGGCTCACCCTCAAGTCAGGCGAGCGCCTGGAGATCGATCCGATCATCGTCGGCCGTAACCGAGACAAAATGGAGCAATTGGCCAAGCGCCACGGTATCGCTCGCTGGTCGACCGATCTCGATGCGGCTCTTTCAGACCCGAATGACCATATCTTTTTCGACGCCGGTACGACGCTGATGCGCGCCGAGCTCATTGGCAAGGCGCTCGACGCGGGCAAGCACGTTTATTGTGAGAAGCCGATTTCGGACGATCTGAGGACGGCGGTCAAGCTCGCAAGAAAGGCGCGCGCTTCAGGCCTGAAGCATGGAGTGGTACAGGATAAGCTGTTTCTGCCCGGGCTGCGCAAGCTCGCTTTGCTTAGGGAGTCCGGCTTCTTCGGAAAGATCCTCTCGGTGCGCGGCGAATTCGGCTACTGGGTTTTCGAAGGCGATTGGGGTGTGCCCGCCCAGCGTCCCTCATGGAACTACCGCAAACAGGACGGCGGCGGCATCATTCTCGATATGCTCTGCCATTGGCGCTATGTGCTCGACAACCTCTTCGGCGAGGTCCGCTCCGTCTCCTGCCTGGGTGCCACCCATATCCCCAGCCGCATCGACGAGCAGGGCCGAAGCTATGACTGCGACACGGACGATGCGGCCTACGCGACCTTCGAGCTCGAAGGCGGCGTCATCGCGCAGATCAATTCCTCTTGGGCGGTGCGAGTGCGCCGCGACGATCTCGTGACCTTCCAGGTGGACGGAACGCACGGCTCCGCCGTCGCCGGCCTCACCAAGTGCTGGACCCAGCACCGCGTCAACACGCCGAAGCCGGTCTGGAATCCGGATCAGCCGCAGACGATCGATTTCTACAAGACCTGGGACGAAGTGCCGGACACGCAGGTGTTCGACAACGGCTTCAGGGTGCAATGGGAAATGTTCCTGCGCCATGTCGCCGAGGACGGCCCCTGGCCCTACGGGCTAGAGGCTGGCGCCAAGGGCGTTCAACTCGCCGAACTGGGCCTCAAGTCGTGGGCCGAGCGCCGCTGGCTCGATGTCCCGGAACTGGAGCTCTAAACGATGACCGGCATCAATCTCCCACTCGAAGGCAGGCCCGTCCGTTATGAGCTGACCGGCCGGCCGGTTCCGTTCACAAAGCGCGAGGCGGCGAATTTTTCGAGGGTCGCCTTTGCCGCGGCCCACGTCGTCGCCGATCCCCTGGCCGACAACGATCCATGGCTGGCGCCGGCGATCGATTGGGAGCGCACACTTGCCTTTCGCCACCGTCTCTGGGACCTCGGTCTTGGCGTCGCCGAAGCGATGGACACCGCCCAGCGCGGTATGGGCCTCGGCTGGCCGGAGGCGCGCGAACTCGTCCGCCGGGCGCTTGCCGAAGCGCGCGGTCGCCCCGGCGCCCTGATCGCCTGCGGCGCCGGGACCGACCACCTGGCGCCCGGCCCGGATGTATCGATCGACGATATCCTCGAAGCCTATGAGAGCCAGATCGAAACGATCGAAGCCGAGAACGGGCGTATTATCCTGATGGCGAGCCGGGCGCTTGCGGCCGCCGCAAAAGGCCCGGACGACTATATCCGAGTCTACGACCGCATCCTGTCGCAAGTGAAGGAGCCGGTGATCATCCATTGGCTGGGCGAGATGTTCGATCCGGCGCTCGAAGGCTATTGGGGCAATGCCGACCACCTGGAGGCGATGAAGACCTGCCTTGCGGTCATCGAAGCCCATGCCGCCAAGGTCGACGGCATCAAAATATCGCTTCTCTCGAAGGAGAAGGAAATCGCGATGCGGCGCCTGCTGCCGGAAGGCGTGCGCATGTATACCGGCGACGATTTCAACTACGCCGAGCTCATCGCCGGCGACGAAGAAGGGCATTCGGACGCTCTTCTCGGTATATTCGATGCGATCGCGCCCGTTGCCTCCGCGGCCCTTCATGCCTTGGGCGAGGGGCGGAACGGCGAATTCTTCGAATTGTTGGAGCCGACGGTGCTGCTGTCGCGCCATATCTTCAAGGCGCCGACGCGGTTCTACAAAACCGGCGTCGTGTTTCTCGCTTATCTCAACGGTTTGCAGGATCATTTCGTGATGATCGGCGGGCAGCAGAGCGCCCGCTCGCTCACGCATTTCGCCGAACTCTTCCGCCTGGCCGACAAGGCCGGCGCTCTTACAGACCCGGATTTGGCAACGGCGCGCATGCGCCGTGTGCTCGCCGTGCATGGCGTCGACTGAGGCGGGGCGATGACCCAAGCTCCTCGCGTGAGGCTCGTCGGGGCGGAGTTCTTCGAGCGTCAGGTCGATTTCCGCTTTCCGTTCCGCTTCGGTGCAGCGCACGTCGAACGCGCGCCGCAGGCGTTCGTCCGGGTTCGAATCGCCGACGAGCAGGGCCGTCAGGCTGCTGGCTGGTCGGCCGAGATGATGATGCCGAAATGGTTCGACAAGGATCCGGCGCTTTCGCCGGAGGATAATGTCGATGAGCTTCGTAAATCGCTGCGTCTGGCAATCGAAGGAATGCTGGCCCGAAAGGCGAATACGCCATTCGGTCTTCACGCGGCCCTCGAGGCTGATCATCACGGCGCTGCGGCAAGACAGGGTCTGCCAGCCCTTGTCGCCTCTTATGGGCTGGCGCTCGTCGATCGCGCGATCATTGATGCCCTATGCCGCTTGAAAGGCGTGAGTGTGATCGAGGCCGTAAAGACAAACCTGCTCGGGATCACCGACGAGACTGCGCCTGATCTTGCCGGCTTCGACCTCGCTCGTTTCTTGTCGGGGCTGGCGCCGTCGCCGAAGCTTGCCGTGCGCCACACCGTCGGCCTTGCCGATGCACTGAGAGCGTCAGATATCGAGCCATCGCATCGGCTAAAAGACGGTCTGCCGCATACGCTGGAAGAGGTGATTGCCGCCTACGGACACCGATTTTTCAAGATCAAGGTATCCGGACGCCCCGAACAGGATGTGGAGCGGCTGCTCGCCGTCGCTTCGCTCCTCGACGACCGGCTTGATGCCTATCAGGTCACGCTTGACGGCAACGAACAGTTCCAAAGCAGCGACGCGGTCGCCGACCTTCTGGACAGGATCGAGAAGGAGCCGCTTCTGAAGCGATTGCGCGCCTCCATTCTTTTCTTCGAGCAGCCGATAGCGCGCGCGGAAGCCCTGTCGACAGCGGTCGCGGCAATCGCCGATCGGGTGCCGCTGGAGATCGACGAATCCGACGGCGATGTCGGTGCCTTTCTGCGCGCCCGCGAGCTCGGCTATACGGGTATCTCGTCGAAATCCTGCAAGGGGTTTTATCGATCGCTGATCAATCGCGCCCGCATCGAAAAATGGAACACCGAGGTCGGGTCTGCCCGCTATTTCATCTCCGCCGAGGACCTGACGACGCAAGCCGGCCTCGCGCTCCAACAGGATCTCGTTCTGGCGGCTCTTACCGGCGTTGGACATATCGAGCGCAACGGGCACCACTATGTCGATGGCATGGCGCAGGCGCCGGCGGGCGAGCAGGCCGCCTATCTCGCTGCCCATGGGGATCTTTACCAGGAAGCAGGGGCGCGCGCGCGGCTCGCCATCAAAGCCGGCGAGATCACCTTTGGAAGCGTGTTGCGGGCGATCGGTCTCGGCTCTTCGGTCGAGCCGGACTGGCCTTCGATGGCGGCGGGCAGGACATGATCAGATGCGGGAGGAGATAGTATGCAGGTCGAAGGCCTTTCGATAAATCTAGCGACGATCCGTGAGCAGTGCGGTTTTGCCGATGCCGTGGACATCTGCCTGAAGCACGGGATTACAGCGATCGCCCCCTGGCGCGACCAGGTGGCGGCGATCGGTCTTGAGGAGGCCGCGCGCATCGTTCGCTCCAACGGGCTGACGCTCACCGGTCTCTGCCGCGGTGGTTTCTTTCCGGCGGTGGACGGGGCCGGGCGCGAGAAGGCCTTCGACGACAACAGGCGCGCGATTGATGAAGCCGCAGCACTCGGTGCGGACTGCCTCGTGCTCGTCGTCGGCGGTCTTCCCGGCGCCTCGAAAGACATCGAGGCGGCGCGTGGGATGGTCGAGGAAGGGATTGCCGCCGTACTACCGCACGCGCGTGCGGCGGGCGTGCCGCTTGCGATCGAGCCGCTGCATCCGATGTATGCCGCCGATCGGGCCTGCGTGAACACGCTCGGGCAGGCGCTCGACATCTGCGAAAAGCTGGGTCCGGGTGTTGGTGTTGCAATCGACGTCTATCACGTGTGGTGGGACCCCGATCTCGCCAGCCAGATTGCGCGTGCCGGCGAGATGAAGGCGATCCTTGCGCATCATATCTGCGATTGGCTGGTCCCGACCAGGGACACGCTGACGGATCGCGGCATGATGGGCGACGGCGTTATCGACCTCAAGGGGATCCGGCGCCGGATCGAGGCCGCCGGCTTTCGCGGAGCGCAGGAGGTCGAGATTTTCTCTGCCGACAACTGGTGGAAGCGCCCCGCCGACGAGGTGATCGCCACTTGCGTGGAGCGTTATCGAAGCTCCTGCTGAGATGGTCCGCTCGGCTATGCTCCTGACAAGTTGGCCGGTAATATGATCGTCGCTGCATTGACTTTCGCGGATTTCGGCCGCTAACATGTATGATAAATTTACATGTCGATATCGCTGCCGCCGCTCGCGCGGCTTCATCCCAGACAGGATTGCGTGAGGAAAGATGGACAACAAACGTCGTTTTGCGCTGGTCGGTACCGGCAACCGCGGCACCACGATGTGGGGCAGGGACCTTCTCGCCGGATGGCGCGGCTACGTCGACCTCGTCGCCATTGCCGACACGAACTCTTTGCGGGCGGAGCGCGCCCGCACAATGATCGCCAGCAACGCGCCGATCTATGGCGATGTCGATACGATGCTTGCCGAAGCGCAGCCGGACCTTGTGATCGTCTGCACCCCGGATGACACGCATGACGACATCGTCGTCAGGGCGCTCGAATCGGGTGCCGACGTCATCACGGAAAAGCCGATGACGACGACGGTGGAAAAGATCCGCCGCATTCTCGACGCCGAGACACGCACGGGCCGGCGGGTGGACGTATCCTTCAACTACCGCTTCGCGCCGACGGCGGGACGCATCAAGGAACTGCTCGATGCCGGAGAAATCGGCCGCGTCACCTCGGTTGACTTCCATTGGTATCTTGATACCGAGCACGGCGCCGACTATTTCCGCCGCTGGCACGCCTATACGGAGCGCTCGGGCAGCCTTTTCGTGCACAAGGCGACACACCATTTCGATCTCTTGAACTGGTATCTCGACAGCGATCCCGAGGCCGTCACGGCTTTCGCCGACCTTCAGATGTATGGGCGCAAGGGCCCGTTCCGCGGCCCTCGCTGCAAGCTCTGTCCCCATAAGGGAAGCTGCGATTTTTATCTCGATCTCGAAGCCGATCCCTTCCTCGAAGCGCTTTACGAGCAGCCTTCAGAGATCGACGGCTACTTCCGCGACGGCTGCGTCTTCCGCGAGGATATCGATATTCCCGACACGATGGTCGCGAACATACGATACCGGAACAATGTCCACGTCTCCTACTCGCTGAACACCTTCCAGCCGATCGAGGGCCACCACATCGCCTTCAACGGCACGAAGGGCAGGATCGAACTGCGTCAATATGAGGACCAGCCATGGGAGACGGCGGCGGAAGACGTCATTCTACTCGTCCGCAACTTTCCAAAGGGTGTCCCAGCGGTCGAGCGCATTGCGATACCGCATTCCCCTGGCGGACACTACGGCGGCGATGATCGCATGCGGAACATGATCTTTAAGCCCGGCGTGTCAGATCCTTTGGGACAACGAGCCGGCGCGCGGGCCGGGGCGCTCTCCGTTCTCTGCGGCATCGCCGCGCTGCAAAGTTCGCGGAGTGGCAAGCTGGTGCGGCTTGCCGATCTGATGCCCGACCTCTTCGAGAACGAAGTCCGGCCGGTTCGTCAGTTCGCGGCTCAAGCGTCGGCCTCCGCGGGCCCCTGACACCTTCGCATTTCTCGCTATGCAGCGTGCGTTTGGCGAATCCTCGCCTCGGCTGTCGATTCCGGCGCACTTTATGTCCGTTGACCCGCCGTCATGAACGCGGGTCAACGGGAACAACGATGCTTTCTGCCCGTTTGCCGGTTCTGACACCGGAGCATTCATGAACGAGCCTGTTTCAGAGATCGTCGAAGCGGTCAGGCGACGCCACGCGCTGCTGTTCGTCGGGGCCGGCGTTTCCATGAGCGTCGGCTTGCCGTCCTGGCAGATGCTCATCGACCATATGTTGGGCGAGTTACAGCTAAACGCCTCCATAATGAAGGATCCCGACGTTACGCACCAGACGATCGCCGAATACTATCGCCTCGAGCGCGGCACCCTCGATGCGCTTCTTGATTGGATGAAGCAGAATTGGCAGGTGTCAGAGCCGCGCGTTCAGCAATCGGAATTACACCGGCTGATCGTCAGCCTCGACTTTCCAATAATCTATACGACAAATTACGACAGCAACCTCGAGATTGCCTATGAGGTCCACGGTCGCCCTTACGCCAAGATCAGCAGCGCGAGGGACATCGCGCGTGCGCCAGCCGGTGTCACGCAGATTATCAAATATCATGGCGACTTCGACGACGCGGAGACGCTCGTGTTGACCGAAAGCGATTATTTTGACCGTCTGTCGTTCGACTCGCCGTTGGACGTGAAGTTTCGAAGCGACGCTCTCGGCGCTACTGTTCTTTTCATCGGCTACAGCATGTCGGACCTTAATATCCGTTTCCTGCTCCATCGCTTGTGGAGCACGTGGCGCCACTCGGGATACGAGGATGACCGGCCACGGTCCTATATCGTCATGCACGAGCCGAGTCCGGTTCAGGAGGCCGTTCTCCGCAAATGGGGGGTGAAGGTGGTGGCGGGGGACGGGGCCGATCCCCAACAAACGCTTCTGAGCTTCATGAAAAAGCTTGTGTCGCAGACGGCGCCCGTCGCCTCGTAAGGAGCCTTTCGATTATTCCCAGGTTGCTAGATGCTCGGACGCCATCATCATGTCGATGATGGTGGCGTCCTGGCTGCCTATACCTGTGCGGCAATCCGTCCGATCTCCGCATGAACAGCGTTGCGCTCCTCGGCCGATATCGCCGGTATTTGGCAGTAGGCCGCAACGATAATTGGTGCGCGCTCCGAGGGCCACGCTACGGCGATATCGTTATTGTTCCCGCTCTTGTTGCCATTGCCCCCGGTCTTGTCACCGACGAGCCAGTTCTCCGGGAAGCCGGCGCGCAACCGCGTGTCGCCGGTCTTGTTCGTGATCAGCCAGGCAGCCAACTGGGAGCGCGAGGGTTTAGAGAGTGCATCGCCAAAGATAAGCTTTCGCAGGGTCTCCAGCATTGCCGCCGGCGTCGTGGTGTCGCGGAGATCTCCAGGCCCGTCATGTTCGTTGAGTGCAGGTTCGATGCGGTCGAGCCGCGTGATGTCGTCGCCGAGCGAACGTACATAGGCCGTCAGCGCTCCCGGTCCGCCTAAACTGGCGAGTAGAAGATTGGCTGCTGTATTGTCGCTCCGGGTCACCATCGCATCGCAAAGCTCCGTGATGGTTATGCCGGCCTTATTCGCCCGGGCTTCGGTCACCGGCGACCCGTCCACGAGATCCTTACGCGAAAAAAAGATACGACGGTCAAGCTGCTCCTCCTCCCGGTCGACGCGAGCAAGGACGAGGGCCGCCGTCAAAGCCTTGAAGGTACTGCACATCAAAAAGCGCTCGTCGATCCGGTGCCCGACGCGCTTGCCGGTCGCCAAGTTGAGCACAGCCACGCCAATTCGGCCGCCGTGGGCACGTTCGAGTTCGGCCAGCCGAGCCTCTGCATCGTCCCGGGTTCGGGCCCGCGCTCCGTCCTGAAGCGATGCAAGCGCGGGAACAGCGAGCAGGGAGCCGGCAAGCGCCGCCCGCCGCGATATCGAGATCGTCATTCTTGTCTCCATTGTTCGGGAAAGCCGTCCGATAGACCGATAATAGCGGCCTTTCGGAGCGGCGCTGGGGTGGCCGCTGACTTCGAGCCGATTGTATTCAGGAAGGGTTGCCCTAGACAATTGATCAATTTTCCGATCAGACATGAGAAAATATTGACCTTGTTCAGGGAGAACTCGATGGACGTCTCGCAATTGCCGCTCAATGCGCTCCGCGCATTCGAAGCATCTGCACGGCTCGGCAGCTTCACCCGTGCAGGGCTCGAACTTAGGGTCACCCAAACCGCCATCAGCCATCAGGTCAAATCGCTGGAAGCGACGCTCGGCGTGACGCTCTTTAAGCGCCTTCCAAGGGGCCTCACCCTGACGGACGAAGGGCATGCGTTGCTCCCGGTGCTGACCGACGCTTTCCGCCGCATGAGCGCCACGCTGAGCCAGTTCGAGGAGGGCAACTTTCACGAGATACTGACGGTCGGCATGGTCGGGACCTTCGCGGTCGGCTGGTTATTACCGCGGCTGAAGACCTTCAAGGAACAGCATCCTCATGTGGACCTTCGTCTCAAGACGAACAACAATCGCGCCGACATCCTCATTGACGGCTTGGATTTCTTTATCCGCTTTGGTGACGGCGCATGGCATGGAACGGATGCAATCCGTCTGATGGATGCGCCCCTTTCGCCCGTCTGCACGCCAGCGCTCGGCAAACGCCTTCGCTGTCCGGCAGACTTGGCGAATGAGGAGTTGTTGCGGTCCTACCGAAGAGACGAATGGGCCATCTGGTTCAGGGCTGCAGGTCTAGAGCCGCCCAACCTGCGCGGTTGGATGTTCGATTCATCGTTAGCTCTTGTGGAAGCTGCGGCGCGAGGCGTGGGCGTCGCCCTTGTCCCGGTCGCCATGTTTGCTCATGAGATCGAAAAGGGACGAATTGTCCAGCCCTTCGAAATAACAACGCTGACCGGAGCCTATTGGCTGACACGACTGAAGTCGCGGGCGGAGACGGCATCTATGAAGGCTTTTCGGCAGTGGCTTGTGGCTGAAATGACGGAAATGGGCAGGTGAGTGGGCAGCTTCAGTAAGCGCGCGCGGCATCCCCGGCTAATCCGATCCGGATCTGACGGTTTCAGCCGTCAACGCTCCAGGGGGCGAGGGCCTCAGCAATTCCTCTTCCCGCTTGCTCAGATAAAGCCATGACGGCCAGTCTTCCGGCCGCAGCGCCACGACCTGGCGATCGTGATAGGGCGCAACGTCCGGTCCTGGCTGCGTTGTCAGCATGGTGAATGCCGGCGGATGGTTGCCCTGTCCCTCGCGCCAGATGCCAGCGATCGCCATGAAGGGCGCATCCTTCAACGCGAATCGATGCTTTGCCTTGGGGTACGTCTTCCCGGTGAATTCAAAGAAGGCGCTCGCGGGAATGAGGCAACGTTTGCTGTCGGTAAAACGGCGTCCTTCCGATCTGAAGTTGAAGACCGGTCCGCCGCGGCCCGCAGGCGGGAAACCGAAGTTCATGGGGAAGAGTTCGACAAGATTCCCGGACGCCCGCATGACTGGGGCGATGTCGTTGATTTTGACGTCGTCCGCGCTCGGCAGGTCGAGTTCGCTCTGGTGTGCTGGCATGGCGAGTTCCAGGTCCTGCATCATCTTGCAGTATTCTGCCCACTGTATATGTCGCTCGTAGTCGTTGCACATGTGGCGGAACATAGTGCGCGGAATCTCCTCGGCCAGCGCAGGCTTCGGTCGTCGCGGAACCCCTCGCTGCCTTCTCGGGTTTCTCAAGGCGAATTTAGGAGGAGAACCGATGCGCGAACTTGACAAACCACAGCCCGGCAGCTCGGTCACTGTGGACGATGCGCCGCTCGTCGACGAGGTGCTTGCAGCGACACCGCGGCCCGACTGGCGGGGAGAGACATTGCCGCTTTCACCAGAGGAACAACTCGCTGCGCTTCGGGCGGATGTCGTAAAGCTGAAGGACTCGATTGCCGAGATCGCGTCCGGCGCGTCACGAATGATCGTCGACGATGTCAGGACCGCGGTCAGGAACGCAGATCACAAGCTGGCGGAACACATCGTGCTCGCCATTGCGATTGCGGGCGCGGCAGGTTTCATCGCTGGTGTAACGATGCGACGCCGGTAAGGCATCGGAGTGGCCGTTCCTCGCAGCCGGATCGACCTTGCGGGGGGCGAGCTATCCTTGACCATAAACGAATGTGGTCATCACAAAGTGATGCATCCAGGAACACCGGGTTGGTCGAAAGCGTTCCCCTCGTCGCGAACTGCTAATCATTTTCCTGCCACATGGTGCGATATGAAGATCCTATGGCGACTCCTCATAATGGGTTCTTTGCCGCTGACAGCCGGACCAGCGTTTCCAGACGAAGCGCCTTTCCTGGAATCCTTACAGGGAGAATGGACCGGCCGAGGGACAGTAAGGCTTCGCCTCGACAGATCGCCGATGACTGTGAGCTGCAATATTGCCTCTAGCGCCAGCGGGCCGTCGCTTACGATGCGGGGCACCTGCCGAGCGTTGGTGTTGGTGTCACGAACCATTGCAGCGGACTTAAGAGCGGCTGGCGAGCGGTACAGCGGTGTTTACATTGGGCCGCAGGGCGGCAGATCAGCACTTTCCGGACAGAGGCGCGGCAATACGATCAACCTCGCGGTCCGGTGGGCGAAAATTGTCAATGGCGATCACAGTGCGAACATGCAGATACGCAAAGTCGGGAGCAATCGAATTACGTTAGCGACCATCGATACTGATCTGGCCACCGGCAAAAGTGTCGTCACAAGCGAGATCAATCTGCGCCGCAGATGAGGCCGTTCGAAAAGGCGTCGGGCGCTCGGGCCGATCGGCCGGAACTGCTGCGCCTGATCTCCGAAAGGCAAGGCGAGGGACCCGCCAACGCGTTTCGTAGCGCGGCGACGAAAGTATCGAGATCACTCTTCAGCATATAGATGTGCGGTGAAACCCGCAGGCCCTCGACGTGCTCGACCTTGCGGTACTTCACGTGGACCTGGTGGTTCTCGCGCAGATCGCGCTCGATCTTTTTCATATCCAGATTGTCGATCGAAAAAAGGCTGATCGCCCCGAGGTTGTCCGTAGCGGTGGCCGTATGGAGCCTGAAGCCGGGTATGTCACGGGCGAGACCGATCCAATATCGGGTGAGTTCGCGCAACCGCGCGTGCTTTCTCTCCGCGCCAATCGCCTTGTGGAACTGAATTGCAGGCGCGATTCCCGCCTGTAGCGCGGAATTGTATGTGCCCAGATTCCAGTGGTCGAACTTGTCTATGTGCAAGGCTGGCTGGTCGAAAGGTGCAAGCAATGGCCAGGTTTGGTCGATCTGGCGTTCATTGACGATCAGCATGCCGTTGCCGACCGGCGCACCAAGCCATTTGTGAAGGCTCGTGACAAAGAAGTCGCAATCGAGTTCGCGAAAGCTGACCGGCATTTGAGCGAATGTCTGAGCCCCATCGACAATGGTGATGATGTTTCGCTCCCGGGCTATCGCGCAGAGTCGCCTGACGGGAAGGACCCGCCCGTTCCAATGGTACATATGCGTCAGCTGCAGGACGCGGGTACGGGGCGTCATCGCGTCGACATAGGCTTCGATGATGTCGTCGTCGCTGTCCATGAGGTCGAAAGCGCAGTTTGCAACCTCGATGCCCTCGCGCTGTTGCCGCTGAAGCCATCCGGCACGGACGCTCGGGTAGTCCCAAACCGAGATCAGCACCTGATCGCCTTTGGTGAGCGGTATTCCGAAGATTGCCGTCGAGAGGCCCTCGGACGAATTCCGGTTCAGCGCGATCTCTTCGGGGGTGCAATCGATGAGTTCCGCCAGCTCTCGTTTGATGCCGGGGAGGGCGGTGTCGAGCCTGCTCCACATGTTGTAGTCGGGATTGCGGCTGATGAAGCGGTAGGCGTCGACCACCGCCTCCTCAACGACGGTTGGAGGGGGACTGACCGCGGCGTTGTTCAAGTTCAGGAATGGTTCCTGTGCTGGAAATTCTGCGCGGATACGCTCCCATTTTGCTTCGCCTTCATCTTCTTCGGCCGACCGATTTACAGCAAAGTAGTTCATATGGATCATCCTATTCGTCGAATTCGTCTGTTGCTCGATGATAGGCTGCGGGACCGGCTCAATCTGCCTATGTGCTATCAGCGGACAGAACTTAATTGCGAACGGTCGGGATTTCGCGGGACGCAAAACGTCGCTAGGGCAACATATTGCACCCTCAATGCCAACTCGATCTACTCGAAGCCGCAGGACTGAACGGCGATGTCTCGAGGCTCATTGGGATGCGGACCTGGGGCGGAGTTCGATAATAGATCTTCGGCGATCCGCGCGTGGCAGCCAGGCAGAAATGTCCGCTCCTCCGTAAGGAAGAGTGTTATTTAGAGCAGCCGCCGAGCTGCTCCCTGCGGCAACCTGGAATCGGCGGCAATTACAAGTCTCTGTGGCTTCAGGCCCGGGCAACCATCGCAAGGATGCTATTGGCTGGCCGGCAGCCTCCCGATGGTATCAAAAGCTGGCATGTGCCGGTAGCCGGCACGATATCCAGCTGGTCACCGGTCTCATACCGATCATCGGAGACGCCCAGCGCCGTCGATTTAGCAGGCCTGCATCAATTTTCTTTGGTAAATCCCATCAGAACTTTTTGGCGAAGCCAGTGTTTTCGCACGCTTAGCTGCACCAAATTCTTTTTGGCCCATCAGACGCCGTCGCCGTAAAAAAGGGGTGACCTTGCGGCCCGCACAGTGGATGGCGGGTGTGTCGAGACCTTATGCGCCGCGCAGGCGACGCCTCAAATCTGCAAAAGCATCCAGCTCGAATGCCTTGGAAAATTTGAAAGTCTTTCGCATCCGGCTGCGAAATGGGTGGCTAGCGATCATGCGCGTGAAGACGCACAATCGTCTCGCTGCGCATGAGGCGATCGCCGTTCTCATCCGGCGCGGGCCGCAGGCCTGGATCACGATCGCAAGAGAGCGAGTGGTCAAATGCAATGATCGGCCGCTGGAGGAGAGCGAACCGATCTCTGTCGTTCGGCTGCGTCGAGAGGCGTCTGCCAAGGGAGGAAAAATGTTTGAACGACTTTTCAAGCTGAAAGACCACGACACGACTGTCCGCACCGAGGTGGTCGCCGGCCTCACGACGTTCCTGACGATGTCCTACATCATCTTCGTCAACCCGGATATCCTGTCGACCACGGGCATGGACCGCGATGCCGTCTTCGTCGCGACCTGTCTCGCCGCCGCGCTCGGATCCGCCGTCATGGCTCTCGTCGCCAACTGGCCGATCGGCATGGCGCCGGGCATGGGCCTCAATGCCTTCTTCGCCTTTACCGTGGTCGCGGCCCTCGGCTTCACTTGGCAGCAGGCGCTCGGCGCTGTGTTCATTTCCGGCCTCATCTTCCTGCTGCTGACCGTTACGGGCGTGCGAAGCTGGCTGATCGCCGGCATTCCGCATTCGCTGCGCAGCGCGATTGCAACCGGTATCGGCCTGTTTCTCGGCATCATCGCCCTCAAGAATGCCGGCATCGTCGTCGACAACCCAGCGACGCTGGTTGGCCTCGGCGATTTGAAGCAGACCGGTCCGCTGCTCGCCATCCTCGGCTTCTTCGTCATCGCGGTGCTCGATTCGCTCCGGGTACGGGGGTCGATCTTGATCGGCATCCTGGTGGTCACGGTCCTCTCGATGCTTCTCGGCGTTTCCGAGTTCAAGGGTGTGGTCTCGGTGCCGCCGAGCATCGCGCCGACCTTCCTGCAACTCGACATCATGGGCGCGCTGCATGGCGGTCTCGTCCATGTCATCCTCGTTTTCGTGCTGGTCGAAGTCTTCGATGCAACCGGCACGCTGATCGGTGTTGCCAAGCGGGCGAGACTGGTGGAAGAGGGCAAGCCCAGCCGCCTCGGACGCGCCCTGCTTTCCGATAGCTCCGCCATCATCGCCGGCTCGCTGATTGGCACCAGCAGCACGACGGCCTATGTCGAAAGCGCCTCCGGCGTGCAGGCCGGCGGCCGCACCGGTTTGACTGCACTCGTCATCTCGGTGCTGTTTCTCGCCGCGCTTTTCATTTCGCCGCTTGCCGCAGCCGTTCCGTCCTATGCGACTGCACCGGCGCTGCTCTACGTCGCAGGGTTGATGATGCGCGAGCTCACCGAAATCGATTGGGACGATCTGACAGAGGCGGCCCCAGCGGCGCTAACGGCGATCGCAATGCCGTTCACCTATTCGATCGCCAACGGCCTTGCCTTCGGCTTCGTGAGCTACGTGGTCCTGAAGGTATGCACCGGCAAGTGGAGCGTGATCCATCCGGCAACGCAGCTCGTCGCCGCTCTGTTCGTCGTCCGCTTCGCGTTTTTCGGCGGTTGATCGATCACTCCCGAGGCGGCCAGATTGCCGCCTCGGGTAATCCGGCGAAGACTGTGACCAAACCTTCGTCGACCATTCTTGAGCGACCTTCGGGCAAAGAAACTGTTATCCTGCCTCTGATCGCAGTTCACATCCCATGGGTCCAGTGTCTTTTGGGGACCGCCCATCGCACCGGCCGCACCGCGGCTGAGCCCCATTGGGTTTGGATCAACAGAGGTCGGCAGTTATGAGCGCGATCGGAGATTTACCATCGAACATGGTTGTGGAAGAGCGGACAGTCCAGCTCTTCCTCTGCGGCGACGTCATGACCGGACGGGGCATTGATCAGGTGCTGCCCAATGCATGTGATCCGGTTCTGTACGAGGGCTATCTTCGATCGGCCGGGGATTACGTTCTTCTGGCGGAGAGGGCACACGGACCCATCCCTCGGCCGACGGACCCAGCTTACATCTGGGGAGCGGCGTTGGACGAATTCGATCGTGCACGGCCAGATGTCCGCATTATCAATCTCGAAACCGCCATAACCCGCAGCAACGACTATGTTCCGAAAGGCATCAACTATCGGATGAGCCCCGAGAACGCTTCCTGTCTCATCGTTGCCGACGTGGATTGCTGCGTCCTTGCCAATAACCACGTCCTTGATTGGGGACCTGCCGGCCTACTCGAAACTTTGGCGACTTTAGACCGCCTTCAAATCAAGACGGCTGGGGCTGGACATGATTTGGCCGAAGCGAGCGCGCCCGCCGTGATTGATGCGGGCGACAGAGGTCGCGTGCTCGTGTTCGCTCTTGCGATACCGACATCCGGCACGCCTCACAGTTGGGCCGCGGCAAGTAACAGAGCAGGCGTGAATTTTTTGCCGGATCTTAACCCCGCCCGCGCCAGTCGCGTCGCTGATCACATCCGCACGATGAGACGGCCGCAGGACGTGGTGGTCGTCTCGATTCATTGGGGCCCGAACTGGAGCGAAGACATACCCGCTGCTCAGCGACAGTTCGCGCACGCGCTTATAGAAGAGGCAGACATTTCGATCGTGCACGGACACTCGTCGCATCACGCCAAGGCGATTGAAGTCTATCGCAACCGCCTGATCCTCTATGGCTGTGGCGACTTCATCAATGACTATGAGGGGATTGCCGGGTACGAGACGTTCCGCGGCGATCTGCGTTTGATGTATTTTGCCTCCATAAACCGCGCAAATCGCGACCTCGCAGCACTTGAACTCGTTCCCCTGCAGGCACGCCGCTTCAGTCTTGTCCGGCCCTCCAGAAAGGACATCACGTGGCTGAGCGAAACGCTCGACGGGAAAAGCCGGCGGTTTGGGACCGGTGTGCAGCAAACGCTTGATGAGCGGCTTGCTTTGTCGTGGTCGACCAAAAAGCCGTGACAGGTATTTATCTGCCGTCGCTCAGGTCTGCAGTGCAGCGATCGCCGAATGGCGATTTCCTTCATCCGGCGCAGACTGTCGCAATCGTTCCGGAGATGCGTAGGCGGTTGACCCGCCATCGGAATGGATATTGGGGCGGGCATGCCTTGCTGCGCCGGCCTGCCTGACCTTGTCAGCTCCATAGCCATGGCGGGTTACCATGGCGTTTCCTCAGTCCGGCAGCATGTCGCGTAGGCGGAGAAGCGCGATCCTTTCGACCTGGCGGCAGGCCGTGTCGAACTCCGCCGCGCGGTCGTTGCCGATGCGGCTTTCGAAGGCCGCGAGGATTTCGTCCTTGCTTCGTCCTTTCACCGCCATAATGAAAGGGAAACCGAATTTCTCGACGTAAGCGCTGTTCAGGCTTATGAACCGCACACGTTCACGATCGGTGAGCGCGTCCAGGCCGGCCGAGGCCTGCTCATTGGTCGAGCTCTCGGTCAGGCGCTTAGCCTCGGCGAGCTTGCCGGCAAGGTCCGGGTGGGCGTTGAGGACGGCAAACCGCTCCGCTTCGGTCGCGCCGCGAAAGACGGCGGTCAGCGCCGCATGCAGGCCGATCGCCGTGTCATTGGCAGGCGACAGCTCGTCGGCAAATGCGCGCCTGGCGATCCAGTCCGAATGCTCGAAGACGCCGCCGAAGCGGGTGACGAAGGCCTCCTCCGAAAGCCTCGAAGGGCGATTGTCGTTCGGCTGGAACGGATACGTCTTAGCCCAGTAGCGGGCGATGTCGACCCGGCGCGCCAGCCAGACCTTCTCATGTCCCTTTACATAATCAAGGAAGCGTGCAAGCGCGGCGGCCCGCCCCGGCCGACCGGCGAGGCGGCAGTGAAGACCGATGCTCATCATCTTCGGTGAGCCGACCGCACCCTCGGCATAGAGGACGTCAAAACTATCCTTCAGATAGCTGAAGAACTGATCGCCGCTGTTGAAGCCCTGCGCCGTCGCAAAGCGCATGTCGTTGGCGTCGAGCGTATAGGGAACGACGAGTTGGTGCCGACCGGCGTGCTCATGCCAATAGGGCAGGTCGTCGGCGTAGGAATCCGAGACGTAGTCGAAACAGCCGGCCTCGGTCACGAGATCAAGCGTGTTTTCTGAGCAACGGCCCGTGTACCAGCCGTATGGCCACTCGCCGGTGACGATCGTATGCAGCCGGATCGCTTCGCCGATTTCGGCACGCTCCTCCTCGACGCTGAAGTCCTTATACTCGAGCCATTTCAGCCCGTGGGAGGCGATCTCCCAGTCGGCCTTCTGCATGGCGGCAACCTGGGCGGGCGATCGCTTGAGCGCGGTCGCGACGCCATAGACGGTGACCGGCACATTCCTTTCAGTAAACAGGCGGTGCAGGCGCCAGAAGCCAGCGCGTGCTCCGTACTCGTAGATCGACTCCATGTTCCAGTGGCGCTGGCCAGGCCATGCCTGGGCGCCGACGATCTCCGATAGAAAGGCCTCCGAGCCGGCATCGCCGTGCAGCACGCAATTTTCGCCGCCCTCTTCGTAATTGACGACGAATTGAACGGCGATCCGAGCTTCGTTCGGCCACACGATATTGAGGCTGGGGCCGTAGCCGTGGAGATCGCGGGGATATCTCATCCAACAGTTCCTCGTGAGATTGTCTCTAGATGCCCAATTGGTAGCGGCAAAGAAGCGCGCCAATTCCCCCCGAAAAATTTGAAAGTCTCGAAGGATGAAGCTGCTACACAAAGGCGCCCGCTCTGCCGATATTCGTCGTTGGGGACTTGCGAGACTGAGTTGGAGGAGCGACACGCATGCAAACTCAAAGTGCAAACGCCGGGCGGCTGACAACACACGTGCTGGATACGACAAGCGGCAGGCCGGCCGGCAACCTGCGCATCGACCTCTACCGGCTCGATGGCGAGTGGCGGGAGCATCTCGCTTCGACCCGCACCAATGACGACGGGCGTTGCGAGCAGCCGCTGCTCAGCGGCGGCGCGATGGAGAGCGGGGTCTACGAGCTGCGGTTTCACGCTGGCGAATATCTGGGCTCTATGCCGGAGCGCGGCGCCTATCCTTTCCTTGACATCATTCCGATCCGCTTCGGCATCACAGATCGGGCCGCGCACTATCACGTGCCGCTCCTGCTTTCACCCTATGGCTATTCGACCTATCGCGGGAGCTGACCGGGCATGACGATCGAAGTCCGCAATACCATCCGTTTCCTGCTGAACGAGCGGCTCATCGAGCTTGCCGATGTTCCGCCGGTCGAAACGCTGCTCGATTTTCTGCGCATCGACCGCAATCTGCGCGGGACGAAGGAAGGTTGCGCGGAGGGAGACTGCGGCGCCTGCACGGTGCTTGTCGGCCGGCTTCACGGCAGCGAGCTGAAATATGAATCGATCAACGCCTGCATCCGCTTTGTCGCCTCGCTCGATGGCTGCCACGTCGTGACGGTGGAGGCGCTTGCCGAACCCAACGGACCGCTTCACCCCGTCCAGCAGGCGATGGTCGACACGCATGCCTCCCAATGCGGCTTCTGTACGCCCGGTTTCGTGATGTCGCTTTACGCTCTTTGGATGGAAAATCCGATGCCGAGCATCCAAGAGATCGAGAAGGCCCTGCAGGGCAATCTCTGTCGTTGCACCGGCTATGCTGCGATCATTCGCGCAGCCGAGGCGATTTCCTCTATCGGTGAGGTCGGGAAGGATCCGCTGGTTGTCGAACGCGAGAAGATCGGCCGGCAGTTGGCCGCGCTGCAGGACGGTCGCCGCGTCGAAATCGGTCAGGAGGCCGAACGCATCGTATTGCCTGCCTCTCTGGATGATTTCGCCGCAGTGCTCGAATCTAGTCCGAAGGCGACGATCGTTGCGGGCTCGACCGATGTCGGCCTCTGGGTAACGAAGTTCATGCGCGACATCGCCCCGGTCGTACACACTTCGCATCTGGACGAATTGCGCCGGATTTCCATCGACGGTAGCGGCGTGACGCTTGCCGCCGGCGTCACTTACACCGAAGCCTATTCGGTCATTCTCCATCATTTCCCGCAACTTCGCGAGCTCTGGGACCGGCTCGGCGGAGAGCAGGTTCGCAACATGGGCACGATCGGCGGCAACATCGCCAATGGTTCGCCAATCGGCGACACACCGCCGGCGCTGATCGCGCTCGGCGCGGCGATAACCCTGCGGAAAGGAGCGCGCCGCCGGACGCTGCCGCTCGAAGCCTTCTTCATCGAATACGGCAAGCAGGATCGTCAGCGGGGCGAATTCGTCGAGAGCGTCCGCATTCCCTTCCTCGGCGATGCCGACCGCTTCGCGGTCTACAAGGTCACAAAGCGGCTGGACGAGGATATTTCGGCCGTCTGCGGTGCGTTCCGGATAACCATCGACGGTGAAGGCCGGGTTCCTGATGCCGTCATCGTCTTTGGCGGCATGGCAGGAACGCCCAAGCGCGCCTCGAATGTGGAGGCCGCACTCAAAGGTCAGCGCTGGGATAACGCCACCATCAGAGCCGCGATCGTCGCCTTCGAGCAGGATTTTACACCTCTGAGCGATTGGCGCGCTTCTGCGGAATACCGCATGCTGGTGGCAAAGAATCTCCTGCGGCGCTTCTATCTGGAAACGCAGGGCACGAAGAACCTCCGGATCGACCGCAATATCGCGGCGGCTGTCTAGAAAGGTCCGACCGATGAATGTGATGCAGCCCATCGACCGCATCCGCGGTGGCGTTCATGAGAAGGAAAAGCACGAATCCGGTCATAAGCACGTCTCGGGCACGGCCGAATATATCGACGATATGCCAGAGCCCGCCGGCACGCTGCATGGGTATCTCGGCCTATCCCAGCGGGCGCACGCGGAGATCCTGTCGACCGATTTCGAAGCCGTCAGGGCAAGTCCAGGTGTCGTAGGCATCCTGACCGCCGATGATATCCCTGGCGAGAACGATATCAGCCCGGCCCACAAACATGACGACCCGGTGTTTGCGACAGGCAAGGTCGAATTCCACGGCCAGCCGATCTTTGCCGTGATCGCCACGTCGCGCGATGCAGCGCGGCGGGCGGCCGCGAAGGTGAAGATCGAATATCGCGACCTGCCGCATGTCACCGATGTCCTCGAAGCGGCGGCCGCAAACTACCCAATGGTGATTGATCCTTTGAAGCTCGAACGCGGCGACATCGACGCCGGCTTCGCCAAGTCGAAGAATGTCGTTAAGGGCGAGATGCGGATCGGGGGTCAGGATCATTTCTATCTCGAAGGTCATATCTCTTTCGCGATCCCTGGAGAGGATGACGAAGTGACCGTCTATGCGTCTACCCAGCATCCGAGCGAGACGCAGCACATGGTCGCTCAAGTGCTCAGGGTGCCGTCCAATGCTGTAACGGTGAATGTCCGCCGCATGGGTGGCGGCTTCGGCGGCAAGGAGACGCAGGCGAACCTTTTTGCGGCTGTCGCGGCGCTCGCGGCGAAGAAATACCGCCGCGCGGTAAAAGTCCGCCCCGACCGCGATGACGACATGACGGCGACCGGCAAGCGCCATGACTTCCACGTCGATTACAAGGTCGGCTTCGATGACCACGGCCGGATCGAAGCCGTGGACGCGGTCTTCGCCGCGCGCTGCGGCTTCTCGGCCGATCTCTCCGGCCCCGTCACCGACCGTGCGCTCTTCCATGCCGACAATTGCTATTTCTATCCCAATGTTCGGCTGCGTTCGCGTCCGCTCAAGACCAATACGGTATCGAACACCGCCTTCCGCGGCTTCGGCGGCCCGCAGGGCATGGTCGGCGGCGAGCGGATGATCGAGGACATCGCCTATACGCTCGGCAAGGATCCGCTCGAGATCCGCAAGCTCAATTTATACGGCGAAGAGGGGCGCAATCTGACGCCCTACCACCAGACGGTGGAAGATAACATCATCGGGCGGATCATCGAGGAACTTGAAGTTTCCGCGGATTATGCCTCCCGGCGGCAGGCGGTCCTCGCCTTCAACTGCGAAAACCATGTCATCAAGCGCGGCATCGCACTGACGCCGGTGAAGTTTGGCATCTCCTTCACCAAGACCGAATACAATCAGGCAGGCGCCCTCGTCCATGTCTATACGGACGGTTCGATCCACCTGAACCACGGCGGAACCGAGATGGGGCAGGGGCTCTATACCAAGGTAGCGCAGGTCTTGGCCGACGAATTTCAGGTCGATCTCGACAGGATCAAGGTGACGGCGACCTCCACCGGCAAAGTGCCGAATACCTCGGCGACTGCGGCCTCCTCAGGATCGGATCTCAATGGCATGGCGGCCGCCAATGCCGCCCAGCAGATCAAGGCGCGGCTCGTGCGTTTCGCGGCGGAGCGCTACAGTATCAGCGAAGCGGATGTCGGGTTCGAACCGAATGTGGTGCGGATCGGCAGCGAACGCGTCACCTTTGCGGATTTCATCAAGTCGGCCTATGCGGCCCGAGTACAACTTTCCGCCGCCGGCTTCTACAAGACGCCGAAGATCCACTGGGATCGATCCGAGGGCAGAGGGCGTCCATTCTACTACTATGCTTACGGCGCCTCGTGCTCCGAGGTCAGCGTCGACACGCTGACCGGGGAGTACCAGGTCGACCGGACCGACATCATCCACGACGCCGGCAAGTCGCTGAACCCGGCCCTCGATCTCGGACAGGTCGAAGGTGCCTTCGTGCAGGGCATGGGTTGGCTGACGACGGAAGAACTCTGGTGGGACGCGAAGGGCCGGCTGCGCACCCATGCGCCGTCGACCTACAAGATCCCGCTTGCTTCCGACCGGCCGCGTGTCTTCAACGTGCGCCTGGCGGAATGGTCGGTCAATCGCGAGGAGACGATCCGCCGCTCGAAAGCCGTAGGGGAACCGCCATTCATGCTGGGAATTTCCGTTCTCGAAGCGATATCCATGGCGGCGGCAAGCGTTGCGGATTATCGTATTCCGCCGCGCATCGATACGCCGGCAACGCCCGAACGCGTTTTGATGGCGATCGAGCATTTGCGCGCCGCCGCAGCGTCGCGGGTTGAAGCGAATGCGTGAAGCGCTTTGAAGTCGTCGCCCGAAAGGCGCCGCCATCCGGGCAGCGGAACAGGAACAGTGAGCATGGCGAGCACGGAGGACATACGGGATTTCCTGAGCCGCGAGACGGCCTGCATTCTCGTCGAAGTGGCAGGAGCGGCCGGGTCGACGCCGCGCGATACGGATGCCTGGATGCTCGTCTCGAAGGAGCGGACCTTCGCCACCATCGGCGGCGGCCAGTTGGAATATTTGGCGATCGACCACGCACGGAAGCTGCTCCAGGGAGCCGCCGCCGAGGATAGGCTGATAATTCCCCTCGGCCCGGAGATCGGCCAGTGCTGCGGCGGGCGCGTGGCGCTGTCGTTCAAGCCCGTTGATACCGAAACCGAGGCCGCGCTCATCCAGCGCAGCGATAGCGAGATCGCACGGCGGCCGCACGTCTATATCTTCGGAGCCGGCCATGTCGGCAATGCGCTCGCCACGGCCCTGTCGCTGGTGCCGGTCAGGACGGTGCTCGTCGACACGCGCGAGCACGAGCTTTCTGGCGTCGATACCCCGGGGATCGAAACCTGTCTCACGGCGATGCCGGAGGCGGTGGTCCGCGACGCGCCACCGGACAGTGCCTTCGTCGTTCTCACTCATGACCACGCGCTGGATTTCCTGATCGCGACGGAGGCGCTCGGCAGAGAAGATGCCTGCTATGTCGGCATGATCGGATCGAAGACGAAGCGTGCCACCTTCAAGAGGTGGCTCTCCCACGAAATCAATCAACCGAAGCTTCTCGACAGGCTCGTCTGCCCGATCGGCGGCGCGATCAAAGACAAGCGGCCGGCGGTCATCGCGGCACTCGCAGCCGCCGAAATCATAACCGCCGTGTTGGGTCACGATCGGCAGAACAGCGACATGCCACCGCGCAGACAGGGAAAACCTGTTGGCGCGTGATCGCGCCTGTCGAGAAAGATCTGCGCCGCCCTTTGCAGCGCCGTGCGTCGTTTCAGACGCACAAAAGTCGCTGTAACGCTCTAAATCGCTGCATGATTTTGTCCTCCAATCGGCTCCGATTTGAGAAACCATGCAAGTAGCCATACCATGCTGTGACATAGCCCGAATGCGTTGCTTTCTGAACCAGGCGCCAGAAGATAATCCCTATTGGTTGCTTCTCTTTGTTGTCAAACTTATAGTATAATATGCAATTGTTGCAAAATTCAAGGTCGGCTGTGTTGTCAGTACTGATCGAAAAATAACGCGTTGGTGAAATTCTGGTTTCTCCGTAAGTAAAATCGCGTTTTGCAAATTTTCCGAAAATCGCAATACCACACCAAACGGGAGGCGACGATGAGTAAACTGACACGCATTCTTACCTTGTCGACAGCTTTGGCACTGCTGGCGGCATATTCCGCTCCATTTGCGATAGACGTCGCAAAAGCTAACTATCAAAGCGACGACGGCGACGGCGACAATGGCGACGGCGACAATGGCGACGGTGACGGCGACGACGGTGACGGCGACGATGGTGACGACGGCGACGACGATGACGATGACGATGGCCACGGCAAAGGTCCGCACGGCAATAACGGCTTCGGCAACGGCGGTGGTGACGGCGTGCCCGGCAACTCCGGCAAGACTGACGTTAATCGTTAAACGCGCAAGAGCATGCGAGGGCGGCAACAGTCTTGGGGGCCGCCCTCCTTTTTTCCTTTTTGAAGCCAGCGAGAGCGGGACGACATGGTGCGGGCGGTTTCTCTCGCGTTCCACGTCCGAGTTCATTAGCATTGGATCCGAAGCAGATTAATGCCTGTCTCACGATGATCTAGCGTGGGCGACGGCATCATCCTGGCTCATGCTTGCAACAGCGGGTCCACGTCGGCCGATCTAGCTTTGACGTCGAAAAGAGCGATGCACGTCCCTCTTAAGCCAGCATCTTGCCGATCAGCCGCTGACATCGTTCGGCCATGAAGTCTATGATCAGGCGCACTTTCGGATCCTGGAACCGCTTGTGCGGATAGATCGCCGCGAGTTGGGCGCTGAGCGGGGGCGTCTCCTCCAGGATAGGCACGAGCAAGCCATCGCTGATAAATTGCTTCACCTCGAACAGCGGCTTGTTGATGATGCCACGGCCGTCGAGGGCCCATTGCGTGAGGACGTCGCCATCGTCGGAATCATAAGGACCGGCCACTTCGAACTTGCGCACGCCGTCGCCGGTCTGCAGCGTCCAGTAGTATTCCTTGGAACCGGGGTAGCGAAGCAACAGACAGTCGTGGCGATCGGTGATGAGTTCGTCGGGCGTTGTCGGTATGCCGCTTTTTTCGAAATAGAGCGGCGAGCCGCAGATCACGCGATCGCAATTCATGATCCCGCGCATGCGCAGGTTCGAATCCTCGAGTATGCCGAGCTTGAAGGCGACATCGACGCCTTCGCTCAGGATGTCGACGTTGTGGTCTGAGAGGCGCAGGCGCACTTCGATATCCGGATATTTGTCGTGGAATTCCGGGATGCCGGTTGCGATCAACCGCCGACCGATGCCAAGCGGTGCGGTGATCTTCAGCGCTCCCTTGGGATTGCGTGAAAGATCGGTGACGGCGCTTTCGGCCTCGTTCACCGCTTCGAGGATCTTGACGGCGCCGTCGTAGAAGACACGGCCATGTTCGGTCGGGGTCAATTTGCGGGTGGTGCGGTTGAAAAGGCGCACCCCCAGTTGGCGCTCCAACTCCTTGATCCTGTTGCTGGCGACGGCGGGGGTCACGCGCTGGTCGCGGCCGGCGGCCGACAGCGTTCCAAGTTCCACGACACGCACGAAAACGCGCACATTATCGAGATAGGACATGCTCCCGCCTCTGCTTCTCAGGACTCAAACTAGCGTGCCAGCTCCGAAGTGATTTTATAGTTTTTTTTGAAAGAGTTGGTGGCCTGGCGCCGTTCTCGTCTCCCCAAGCAATGACACATAATGCCGCCCAGAGAAATGGGAGACGTGCATGTACGAATATGCCATTGCCTGGGACTGGCTGACATTCGCGGTAAGATGGCTGCATGTCATCACCGGCATCGCCTGGATCGGTTCGTCGTTCTATTTCGTCGCGCTCGATCTGGGCTTGAGACAGCGACAGGGGCTGCCGGTTGGCGCCTATGGCGAGGAATGGCAGGTCCACGGCGGCGGTTTCTATCACATCCAGAAGTACCTGGTCGCGCCGGAGAACATGCCCGAGCACCTGATCTGGTTCAAATGGGAATCCTACGTCACTTGGCTTTCGGGCTTCGGCATGCTCGCACTCCTTTATTACGCCGGCGCGGATCTCTATCTGATCGATCCCAACGTGCTCGACGTCTCGAAGCCAACCGCTATTGCCATTTCGCTCGCGTCGCTTGGCTTCGGCTGGCTTGCCTATGACGCGATCTGCCGATCGCCGCTCGGCAGCGACAACACGCGGCTGATGGTGCTGCTCTATTTCGTGCTCGTCGCGGTCGCCTGGGGCTATACACAGCTCTTTACCGGCCGCGCCGCATATCTGCATCTCGGTGCCTTTACGGCGACGATCATGTCGGCCAACGTGTTCTTCATCATCATCCCGAACCAGAAAAAGGTCATTGCCGACCTGATCGCCGGCCGCACGCCGGATCCGGCTCTCGGCAAACAGGCAAAGCAGCGGTCAACGCATAACAACTATCTGACGCTACCGGTGCTGTTCCTGATGCTGTCGAACCATTATCCGCTGGCCTTCGGTACCCAGTACAACTGGATCATCGCCTCGCTCGTCTTCCTGATGGGCGTCACGATCCGTCACTGGTTCAACACCCGGCACGCGCGCAAAGGCAACCCGACGTGGACCTGGCTGGTCACCGTGCTGCTTTTCATCGCCATCATGTGGCTTTCGACCGTGCCGAAGGTTCTTTCCGAGGGCGGAGAGGCAAGGGCCTCGACGGCCGAGCAGGCGGTCGTTGCAGAGGCGGACTTTTCAAAAATACGCGACACGGTGCTCGGACGCTGTTCCATGTGCCATGCCAGGGAACCTGGCTGGGAGGGCATCATCGTGCCGCCCAAGGGCGTCGTTCTTGAAAGCGAACGCGACATCGTCTCGCATGCCCGCGAAATCTATCTGCAGGCGGGCCGTTCGCGCGCCATGCCGCCTGCCAATGTAACTGGTATCACCGAAGAAGAGCGGCAACTGCTGGCCTCCTGGTATGAGACGGCCGTGAAGGAAGGAAAGATTCGATGAATGAGTTGCTGATCCGTGGCCGGGTGCTCACCTTCCTCAAGGAGCCTGAGGGCATCGATGATACCGGCTCCTATCGCTTTTTCGAAGACGGCGCCGTGCTCGTCAGGAACGGCAAGGTCGCCGACGTCGGGTCCTACGGCGACATCGCCAGACAAGCTGGCGACCATGCGGTGATTGCCGATCATCGCCCGCATCTCGTGCTGCCCGGGCTCATCGACACTCATCTGCACTTCCCTCAGACGCAGGCGATCGCCTCTTACGGCGCGAAACTCCTGGAATGGCTGAACACCTACATCTTCGTCGAAGAGCAGAAGTTCAAAGCGCCGGAACATGCCGATTTCATCGCAGGCCGTTTCATGGACGAACTTCTGTCCAACGGCACCACGACCGCGGTCGCCTATTGTTCCGTGCATGCGGAAAGCGTCGATGCCTTCTTTACCGCCGCGGAAGAACGCAACATGCTGATGATTGGCGGCAAGGTGATGATGGACCGCAACGCGCCCGACGCGCTGCGCGATACGCCGCAGAAAGGCTATGACGAGACGAAACACCTCATCGGTAAATGGCACGGCCGCGGCCGTGCGCATTATGCGATCAGCCCGCGTTTCGCGATCACCTCGACGCCCGAGCAGATGGAGATGAGCCGCGCGCTCGTCGCCGAACACCCGGACTGCTACGTGCAAACCCATCTTTCCGAAAATCGCGATGAGGTCGCCTTTGCTACATCGCTCTACCCGGAAGCGAAAGATTACACCGACATCTACGCACGTTATGACCTGCTGCGTCGCAAGACCCTGCTCGGCCATTGCATCTATCTTAGCGATCGGGAAATATCGGTGCTCGCTGAGACTGGCGCGGTCGGTGTATTCTGCCCGACATCCAATCTTTTTCTCGGCAGCGGCCTTTTCGACCGGGATCGCTTCGACAGGCTCGGGGCCCGTCATTGCGTCGCGACCGACGTCGGCGGTGGCACAAGCTTCTCCATGCTCGAAACCATGGATGAGGCCTATAAGATACTGCACCTGCAAGGCCAGCGGCTTTCTCCGCTGAACTCCTTCTACATGATGACACTCGGCAACGCCCGGGCACTCGACCTCGATCACCGGATAGGCTCGCTGCATGCTGGCGCGGACGCGGATATCGTCGTACTCGACAGTCGCGCAAAGTCGGCCATGGAACTGCGCATGCAGGTCGCTTCATCGCTCGTGGAAGAGTTGTTCATCCTCCAGACGATGGGTGATGACCGTTCGGTGGCGGAAGTCTATGTCGCCGGCACGCCGATGAAGCGGAGCAAACAGTTCGCCGGAAGCACCCTCCAGCGAGTGCCGGAGACGGCATAGCGATGCGTCGGGCGCTTTGCGCGCCCGACGGGCGTCGATTGACCTATCTTATGAGCTGCTGATCGCGATGCGTTTGCCCTTGGCCTTGCCCTGCTCGGTCTTCGGCAGGGTGACACTCAGTACACCATTCTTGAAGGTCGCGTTCACTTTGCTTTCGTCGATGTCGTAGCCGAGCGGAATGCGCCGCTCGAAGCGACCATAGAAGCATTCGGAAAACTGATTTTCCTCATCTTCGCTCTCGGCCCTCTTCTCGCCGCGCAGCGTCAACACGCCATCGGAAAGGAAGATTTCGACGTCCTTTTCCTCAAGCCCGGGCAACTCTGCCGTAAGCTTGACTTCGTTTTCCCGGTCGGTGATTTCCACACTCGGCCAGCCGCCGAAGCCTGAACGCCCGGTAAACGCGAAGGGCATACGCTGATCAAAGCCGCGGTAAATGTCATCGAACAGCCGGTTCATTTCACGGTGAAGCGTGAGGAAGGGGTTACGATCACCGCGATAGGATGCAGGGACCTGGTCTTGTTTCCAGCCCCAAGGAATGAGTTCACGTACGTTCATTTCTCAGCTCCTTTCTGCTGCTACCGCCGATGAGACGCCGGACGCTGCCGGCGTCTCAGGATCGGTGGATGCTGTTATCCATTGCTTATGCGGCCTGCTTGCCGCCCTCGATCTTTTTAGATTCGACCGGCGGCAAGGCGTCGGCCTGCCGTATCTCGATACGGCGCGGCTTCATCTGCTCGGGCAGCTCACGAACCAGGTCGATTGTCAGCAACCCGTTGGCGAGGCTGGCACGACTAACGGTTACATAATCCGCGAGCTGGAATCTGCGGTCGAAATTGCGAGCGGCGATACCGCGATAGAGGTAATCCGCCTCGTCCCCTCCGGCTTTCTCACCGGTGACGACAAGCAGGTGCGGCTCGTGCGTGATCGTGATTTCTTCGGGCGTGAAGCCTGCGACCGACATCGCGATACGGTAGTTATTTTCCCCGGTACGCATGATGTCGTAGGGCGGCCAATTATCCGTAGGCGCCATACGGCTCGCGGCGTCCAGCAGGTCGAAAAGGTGGTCAAAGCCCACACTCGACCGGGACAGAGGCGAAAAATCGAACGTTGTTCTCATGGCCATATCCTCCTTGAGCAACATGGACAATGAGGCGCGCCGAAGAGGACGGCGCCCCTCGACCGAGAGCCCCTAAAAGGCGGCTCTATAATCGATTTAGTCGCTCGGACCGATGTTTCAAGGGGCAAATCTTGCCTCGATATGTCCAACGGCCCATCGGGCAAAACGGGGATGGCCACTCGAAAATTCGTTTTTTTGGAGCCGGTATTCACAGCGGCAAACATGCATCGTCGAGGGGTAATTGATTTTGCATTTTCAGCGCCAATATCTCTTTTCATCCAATCCATTCACGGTATGCGAAAGGAGGAAGGAGGAAAAATGCTTCTCAACGAGGTTCCCTGGACAATCCCTCTCATCGTGCGTCTCTCGAATGGTCTGACGCGCACCTTCAGTTCGGTATATGAGGCCCTTGACTTCCTGGAGAACGAATGGCCGCTGCGCAAGGGAGAGCGCTACGAGCGAGCGGTGCGCACCTGCCGGCGCGCGCTCAACCGGATGACGCCAGCAGCGGTGGCGCGAGAGGCCTTCGTTGCCGCCTGCCTCGAAGCGGGGATGCCCGCGGTCATGGCGACCCAGGCGCCGCACCGGCAGAAAGCAGCGACGCAAGCTGCACTGACGGCCTGAACTACAGCGCCGTGCGTCTTTTCAGGCGCACAAAGGTCGCTGTAGCACTTTGAAATGCTGAACGTTTTTATCCTTAAATCGGTCATGCAGCAGGTCGCAAACATTCACCGGCCGGATGCACGGAGCGGCAGCTCCGGCCGGTTTGGAGCACATATCTGCCAAAAAGGAGGGACGCTCTTTCCAGCCTAGTCCACGAATACGCGGACACTGGCCGCGCGACCCAGCGCGTCGATGACCGTCAGGGTCGAATAGCCGCCGCCGTCGGGCAGCCATTGGCTCACGCGACGGCGGGTGATATCCGGCAGCGGACGGCCATTGGCAAGCCACCGGAACGGCGCCCGGCCACCATGCAGTTTCAGCGTCAGGGGCATCATCGCTTCGCTCCGGTCGGCGCCAAGTTCGACACGGGCCCCTTCCGGGGGAAAGACGATCTGCGGCGCGGCTTCGCGTATCGATGCTGAAAGCAAGTCGCTCGCGGTAATGGAGAAGCGCCGTTGGCTGATCGGCAGCTCGGTCTGGGCGATCCGCACGGCGCCGGCAGGCCCGTCTGGCAGTGCTGTGATGGCGACCCCGCTCTTGGCAAATCCTTCGAAGAGGATCGGGGCGGCTGCTCCATAGCCGGTCAATCCCGGCACAGCGCCGTTGTCCGGACGGCCGAACCAGACCCCCAGCACGTAGCGACCGTCGAAGCCGACGGACCACGCATCGCGATAGCCGTAGCTGGTGCCCGTCTTGTAGGCGATGCCGCGCTGGCGGCTCCCGGCTGGCGGCAATACGTCCGCGAGAATATCGGCGACGTGCCAGGCGGCGACCGTCGAGAGCAGCGGCTCGCCATCGATCAGCCCGGCCTTGCCGTCAATGTTGTCGCCGAGCCGCACAGGCCAGCCGCGATTAGCAAGACCGGCATAGAGTTGGACGAGATCGCGCAAGGTGACGCCAGCACCGCCAAGGCCAATGGCGAGCCCTGGCGCCTCGTTCGGCGGCAGCTTTGGGCGCACCTCCGCGCGGCGGAAGCGCATCATCAATCGTGCGGGCCCCACCGCATCGAGCAGGCGGATTGCCGGTACGTTGAGGGAAAGCTGCAGGGCTTGGCGCACGCTGACATCGCCCTGGTAGGTCATGTCGAAATTGCGCGGCCGATAGCCGAAGAAATCCGCCGGCCTGTCCTCGATTATCGTTTCCTGGGCGACCAAGCCCTCCTCGAAAGCGAGCCCGTAGATAAAGGGCTTCAGCGTCGACCCCGGCGATCGGGTGATCCTCGTCATATCGATCCAGCCGGAGCGGCTTGCGTCGAAATAATCGGCCGAGCCGACCTCGCCGACGATCTCGCCGCTTCGAACATCAGCCATGACCATGGCGACCGAGACCTTGGGGCCGAGCCTTGCTGCCCCTTCGCGCGCGACGGCCTCCAATCCGCGCTGCATGTCGCGGCGCAGGGTCGTGTGATGCTGGAGCGTCCGGGGCTCCTTGCGAACGGCGGCTTCCGCCAGATGTGCGGCATGAGCCGGAAGCTGAAGGCGGCGGTTCGGGATGGCTGTTATCGCCGCCCGCTCTGCCTCCCCTTCGCCGATCACATTGGCAACCGCCATGCGGGTTAACACCCGTTGCCGAGCCGCCTCCGCCGCCGCAAGATTGCGATCTGGCCGGCGCTTTTCCGGTAATTGCGGTAACGCGACCAGAAGCGCCGCTTCGGCGACCGAGAGGCGGCGCGGCTCCTTGCCAAACCAGGCGAGGCTAGCGGCGCGTACGCCCTCGAGATTGCCGCCATAGGGAGCGTGGGTCAGATAGAGGTCGAGGATCTGATCCTTGCTAAGGCGTCGCTCGATCTGGATGGCGCGAGCGACTTGCAAGAGTTTTGCGGTAAGCGTCCGCCGCGCGCGTGGCTCGATCAACCTTGCCACCTGCATCGAGAGCGTCGAGGCACCGGAAACGATGCGGCCGTTAGTGACAAATTGTAGCGCCGCGCGTGCCAAGGCCAGCGTGTCCACCCCGTGATGTTGCCGAAAGCGCTGGTCCTCATAGGCGATCAGCATCTCGAGAAAGCGCGGGTCGACATCGCCGACAGTCGTTTTCAGTCGCCACAAACCATTCTTCATCGCGAAGGCGCGCAACAATTGTCCATCCTTGTCCAGAACCTCGACCGAGACCGCCGCTGTTCTTTCGAGCGGCGGCGGAAAGGTCTTGTCCGCCCATTCGAGCGCAAAAAATGCCGACACGGCCATGATGAGGCCGATCGGCAAGCCGATGAAGAGTTTTCGCCGAATGGACATAGCCCGTGCTACTGCGCTGCCAGCACCTCCATGCGTCCTGTCGCCGTGCGCGCCGAGAACTGCGGCCGGTACATGTCCTCGACACTTGCGGCCGGATGGTCGTAGGTGCCAGGTGTCACCGCGCGCACGACATAGGCAAGGGTGATCTCTCGGTTGTCGCCGGTCGACCGGTCGAAGGCGGCGACGAAGCGGTCGCTGCGGAACTCGGTATGGGCGGCCTCGACCTCGCCGATCCACTCGAAGTTGGTAAGTGCGGCGCTGTCGACGAGGCTTGGATTGTCGATCTCGAAGCCGGCCGGCAAGAGATCGGCGATCAGCACGCGCGACGGCCAGTCGTTGCTTTCGGTCACCTTGAGCACGACGACATAGCGCTCGTTCTGCCGCGCTTCGCTGACATTCGCCTCCGCGCCCTCGAGCGTGTAATAGGTCCGCTCGATGGTGAAGCCGTCACCGCCGGCCGACAGCGGCTGGGCGGGAGCGGCCACGGTCGTCACCATCGCGGACACGGCATCGGCGCCGTTGTTGCGGATGACGACGGGGTGCTCCATGAGCGCATCGCCGGTGATCCGCGCAGCGTAGCTGCCGGTGCGCTCGGCGCCATTGATGTCCAGCCTCATATCCTCGTCGCCGCCCTGAATGGCGCGGGCGGCAAGGAGCATCCAGGTCTGTTCCTGGGTGCTCGTGTATTTCGCCTGCTGCCACTCTCTCGCGACGATCTTCGAAAGCTCCGGAATGATCGGCGGCACGGGCCGGCTTTCGGCGGCGAGCGCCAGTACGGCCGCATCGTCGCGCAGCGACGATCCATAGTCGGAGCGGGCGAGGCTGACATTGACGAGCCCGGTCGACATGTTGAGCGAGGCAGCGAAAATATCCTGCGAACGTTCGGCATCGCCATAAAGCGCGAGTGCTGCGGCGATATGCGCTTTGGCGAGCGGAGTCGGGAAGTCGCCAAGCATCGTGTCGGCATAGTAGCGCAGATCGCTGATCGCCGCCTTGCGATTGCGCGCAAGCACGTAGAGTGCATAGGCGATCTCGTTGCCCTGGTCCTTGACGTTGACATCGTAGCTCAGCGCGTTCTGCAGGTTTTCGAGCGCCTGCACCATCGCCTGCTCGGGCACCTCATATTTCTGCTCGCGGGCGCGGGTCAGGAAGTCGGTGACATAGGCGTCGAGCCAGAGGTCGCCGGAGCCGGGGCTCCACAGGCCGAAGCTGCCCGATGAGGATTGATAGGCGAGGACGCTGTAGATCGCCTCTTGAACCCGCTTCGTCACGTCCCGGTCTTCCGGAAGACCGGACTGCTTTGACAATTCGCTGAGGTAGAGCAGCGGCAAAGCTCGGCTGGTCGTCTGCTCGGCGCAGCCATAGGGATAGCGGTCGAGGGTCATCAGCAGCGCCGGGATATCGAAGGCGGCCGAGCGCGTCACGTTGAGGCTGACCGAGGCGCCCTGCAAAAGGCTCTCGGCGAGCAATTGCCCGTCCACGGTCAGGCTGCTGTCGGCGGCGATATTGACGACCTGGCGTTGCGTCACCGGCAGCGCAGCCGGGCGAACGGGGATATCCAGCGCCTGCTCCAGCGACAGGCCTGCGGCGTTCGAGAGTTTTACGCTGACGCGGCCGCTGCCGGGATATTGACCGGCGATGGGCAGCGTCACGGCAGACTTGCCGCCGGCGTCGAGCTGCACGGTTTCGAACGGCCCCACCTGTTCGACGGTGATCGGGCCGTTGCTCGTCACCTGCAACTGATAGTCGCCGGCCGGCGCATCGGTGTTGGCGATGTCGAGCCTCAGTTCAGCCCGGTCTCCGGGTGCGAGGAATTTCGGCAGATTGGCGGTGACCACGACCGGATCGCGGACGACGACGTCCTTGACCGCGTGGCCGACGCCGGTCTTCGTCCAGGCGACGGCCATGACCCGCGCCGTTCCGTTGAACTGTGGAATGTCGAAGCTGACATTCGCCTTGCCTTCGGCATCGAGCTTTACCGGACCGGAGAAGAACGCGACGAGTTTTTCGGTCGGCGGGCTGCCCTGCAGCGGCATCTGCCCGCCGTCGCCGCCGGTGCGCAGGCGCCCGGTCGCGCCGAGCGAGCCGTCGATCAGCCGGCCGTACAGATCGCGGATCTCAAGGCCAAGCTGCCTTTGGCCGAAGTACCAGCCGTCGGGATCGGGAGCTTCGTAGCGGGTGAGGTTCAGGATGCCTACATCAACGGCGGCAAGGGTGACATAGGCGTCTTCTTGCGTGCCCGCGCCCTCGACCCTGAGGCTGATATTAAGCGGCTGGCGCGGCTGCGTTTTCTCCGGCACGTCGAGTGCGACGGCAAGCTTGCGGTCGGCGGGATCGACGGTCAGCCATTTGATGCCGACCGCCCGCATCGGCATGCGGCTCTCTTGAGCTTCGCCGGGGCGGTAGAGCGTTGCGGTGACATAGGCGCCCGCGCCCCAGTCTGCGGTGACCGGCAGTTCCACTTCACCACCAGTCTCTGCGATGGCTGCGGTCGTCGTCGAAATCAAGTTTTCCGTGCCGACCGTCACCAGGAGCTCGCCGGCAAAGCGCGGAGAAACCTTGAGCTTCGCGGTCTCTCCGACGGAGTAATTTTCCTTGTCGAGCGCGATCTCAAGCCCATCCGGCGTTTCCGTCGACGCGGCCTCGACATACCAGCCGGCGTCGAACTCGACACTGGAGGTCGGGCCGTCAATCGCCGCCGTCTCGATCTCAAGCCGATAGCGACCCCAGCCGACCGGCACGGCAATCTCCGTGCCGTCCTTTGTCACGTCCGCCGTACCGTTCGCCACCTGCTTTGTCGAAATGACCGGCTCATATTTCCAGGCACTTCCGTCGCGGTACCATTGATAGTTCCGCTCGACGCTGATCAGCTTCCAGATGAGGCCGGGCATCGCTATCTTCGCGCCATCGGCGTCGACGGCGATGACATGGAATTTGCCAACCGAGTTTTCAGCAAGGTCGCCCGAGAACTCCGGCTTGATGCCGATCATCGGGCCTTCCGGTTTGACCGGCAATGTCAGCGAGCGCTCGACCGCGCGTCCGCCGGCCTCGCGCATGCGCACCGTAACGTTGGCATTGAGCAATTGCGTCGTCGACGGCACCTCGCTGAGGTCCACGTCGAAGACGGATTTTCCGTCCGCGTCGAGCGGTTCGAGCTCTTCGAGCGGCACGCGCGTATCTTCACTCGCCTCCTCATCGGCAAGGCCGAAAAAATAGCCTTTGAAAGCTTCATTCTCGCGTGTCGGCTTCACCGACACCTCGCCCTCTAGCGTCAGCCCCGCAGCCGGCGCGCCATAGAGGAAGCGACCGTCGACGGCGACCTGGATCGGTGTGCCGATTTCGATCGACTTTGCCTCGCTGGTGAGGTCGAACTCGGTCCGGTCCGGCACGAAATCGTCGACGAGGAACTGTTTCTCGCCGATCGCAGACCCCTTCGGATCCGTGAAGATCCGCATCGTCCAGGTGCCGCGCATGGCGTTTTCGGGAATCGGCAAATCGAGCGTGTGTCCGCCGAGCTTGCCGCCATTACTGACGAGGCGCCGATCCTCGACACCGTCCGGACGCATGAAAATGAAGGTGAGCGGCAGGTTCTCGATCGCCGCACCATTGACGTCGCGGGCGAGCGCGGCGGCATGGACCGTCTCGCCGGCGCGATAGATGCCGCGTTCCGTCCAAGCGAAGATGTCGATAGCGCCGGGCGCCGCCCGTCCGGTGACGCCGCGGTCGGACAGATCGAAGCCGGCGCGCGTCATGTCGAGAAAGACGTAGTCGTCAGCGCCTTTCCTCGCGGTGATGACAGCCGGCGTCATGCTGGCGGTGCCACGGATCAGCCCGGCCGCAAAGGTCGCGCGTCCGTCCGCATCGGTCGTCGCGGTGCCGAGCACTTCGTTGTTCTTGGCGATCAGTTGCAGTTCGACCCCGGCGAGCGGCTTGGCGCTCGCGAGCGATCGCACGAAGACGGAGAGCCCGTCGGTGCCAGCATAGGTCGAGATGCCGATCTCGGAAACGACGAACCATTGGGTGGCGCGCGCATCCCATTCCTGGCTGACGCCAGTCGAAGAGACCGCCGTAAGCACGTAGACGCCGGGCTCGCGCTTCGGCAGCGCCTCATCCACCGGGAAGCTCGTGACCACTTCCTTGTTGAGCTCGGTCTCGATGTCGATGCTGCCCTGCCAGACGAGCTCGCCGCTCTCGTCCTCGATGCGCTGCGCACTGTAGGCATCGATCTGCGTGAGGAATTGCGAACTGGTCAGCAGTGACGAAATGCTGCGGTCGCCGATGCGGTAGAGCTTCAGGTTTGCGCTCTCGGTATTGACCGAGACGATCGGTATTCCGCGCCGCGCGGTCGACGGCAGCACGAAGCTGTCGCCGGTGAAGCGGACCATCGGCGAGCGGTCTTTGACATAGATGTCGAGGCTGACCGGCGTTTCGAGCACCTCGTCCACGGAGGAGGGCAGCCCTTGGCGGAGCACGAGCTTGTAGCGTTGCCCGTGCGTCAGGCCCTCGACGCAAATCTCGCTTCCCTTTGCTTCGACGGCTTTGGGTGCCGCTCCGTCAAGGGTCACGAACGAGGCATAGTCAGGCCCGTTCTTGACGAGTTGTTCGGAGAATTGAACGCAGGCGCGTGCGCTGGCGCTATCGGCATCGATCGTGTGATCGGTAACGCGGAAGCCCTGCCGCGCCTTGAGGTCGAGATAGGCCGTCTCCACGGTCTTTGCCTGCGCGAGCTCGAGACTTGCCTTATAGGCATTGAGCGCCGCGCGGTAGTTTTCCATGTTCTCGAGCGCCTTGGCGAGAACGGCGAGTGCATTCGCCCGGCTCTCAGTCGTGCGCGTCAATTGATAGCCGTTCAGAGCGGCAAGGGCGGCCTGACCGGCGATTTCAGTATTGCCCGTGATCCGATTGGCGGCGCGCGCCGTCTCGAGCCACAATTCGCCGTCGTCGGGCGTGATCGCGAGCGCTCCGCGGAATGCTTTCAGCGCGTTCTCGACATTGCCGGCAGTCAATTCGCTGCGCGCCGCTTCGATAAGGCCGTTGACGCCGAAGCCCTGCTGATCCTCGGCGAGCGCCAGGTTCGCCTTTACGTCGCGGGCATCCTGCATGAGCTGGTCCGAGACGAAGGAGAGGCGCGGCGGCGCACCGATGTCAGGGCCGTTGCCGACGTTCTCGACGATCTTCCCGGCTATTGCTCCCTTGAACGTATTCAGCTGGTTGAAGTCGGACTTGAGGAAACACCACTTCACCTTTGGATTGTAGGTGAAGGCCCTGCAGGATCGATCGGCGACGCAGGTGGTCTGGCACTGTTCGAGCGAGACGTTCTGTTCGGTGCGAAGGTCGAAGCCGAAATAGTCGCCATCCCGGGTGATCTCGATCCTTCGACCAGAGTCAGCCGCCGCGGCAGGTGTACCAACGGAAACGAGCATGAGAAGGAAAGTGGAAAGGCCGATGAACGCGCGCATAGACATTAAGTCCTCCCAACGCTGCCCGCCTCGATTGGTGATCACTCTTTCAATCTTCACCAGGCGTTGTCAACCGAGGAGACGGCGAGGAGCGTGCAGGCGCCACAAATCGGCGCTGCAACCGCAGGCATTTATGGAAGGCAAGGCCATGTACGATCTGCATGACGCGGAAACGATGCGCAACATTGACCGGATCGGACAGACGATGTTGCAGAACGTCGTCGAGCTGGCGCTCGAGGATGGATATTCGCACGGCACGATCACCGCCGGGCTCATCAAGCAGGCCTATACGATCATACGCCTGACGCTGCCGATCGATCCGGCAGAGCGCAAGGAGCTGTTCCTCAAACTCGCCGCCGATATGGCGGATCGAAGCGGCCACGCAGCCGCGCGGATAGCGCCCGTTCGGTTCCGAGCTAGCGAAACTCCCGGCCGTTCCACTTGATAGTCCCTTGCTTTCCGCCATGAGCGGACATGTGGATTGCCCCGCCGCTGACGGTGACGCCGGCCCCGAGCATTTCGCGCGCGAGCACCAGCAGAGCCTCGCGGCGGATATAGATCAGGACCGAGCAAACCTGCGCTCCGCAAAAGCTGCTACGTTTCCCGTTCCCGCAGTTCATGCCTTCGTGGCTGATGATGAGATCGGCCTTGCCATCGCCAGTCAGGTCGCGCTCGATCACCGCGCCGGGGTCGATCTGTCCCGGCCCGCCGCAGCCCTCGGCAATCTGTTCGGCAACCAGGTATTCCGCTGCCTTGGAACGCGCTGCGGCCGGAGCCGAGAGCATGGCGAGAGCGACGGCGAGAATGATGACACGTGACATGCTGGCTCCCCCGGGCAGGCGATGGCGCAGAATATATTCATTTCGGTGCTAAGTCAGGTCCGCGGCGGAACGGTGCAACTCCCTTCCCCTCTTCGGGCTGCCCGTTCTGACGGGCTTTCGCAGACCGACGCAAGGCGCGAAGAGCGGGACCTACGCCGATGCTGGCGCAAAGGCGCTCATCGAACCGGCATAGGCTTTCGCCAGAGGAGAGGCATAGGAACCGCGTTTGCTGGTAGTCAGACCCTGCGCCACGAGCGCTTCCGCCTGCTTGACCGCTGCCGAGACGCCGTCGACGACCGGCACGCGATATTCGCGTTGAAGGGATTGCGCGAGATCGGCCATGCCGGCGCAACCAAGCACGATCGCCTCGGCGCCATCGTCTTCGAGCGCCAGTTCGATCTGGCGCTTGAGCTTTAGTAGCGCGCCGGAGGCCTTGTCCTCGAGTTCGAGAACCGGAATATCCGCAGCGCGTACCTTCGCCCGGTCACCCATTCCGTAGCGGCGGCGCACCAGGTCTTCGATGAGAACGCGGGAGCGCTCCAGCGTGGTGACGACCGTGAAGCGTTGGGAGAGGAGTGCGGCGGTCATCACCGCGGATTCGCAAAGCCCGACCACGGGAATATCGGCGAGCATGCGAGCCGCCTCCAATCCTGTATCGTCGAAACAGGCAATAATGGCGGCGTCCACTCCTGCTGCTTGACCCTCGCGGATTTCGAGCAGCAGACCGGGTACGGCAATCGCTCCGTCGTAGTGCCCCTCGATCGAGGCAGGTCCGCTCTTCGACGTGGCGGCGATGATTTTGGTGCCGTGCCCGGCGACCGCATGCGCGGCCTTAGCTGCTTTCTCGGTCATCGAGACGGTGGTGTTCGGATTGACGATCAGAATGTGCATGGAGTTAGCTTATCTTTGCCTGCCGGCGGCGCATGACCAGAATGACGGCGAGTGCGACGAGGATGATGGTGAAGGAGAAGAGCGTCGTGACCGTGCCGAGCGCATAGAGCACCGGCGTCGTCACATTGGTTGTCATGCCGTAGATTTCGAGCGGCAGCGTGTTGTAGGTGCCGGAGGTCATCAGCGTGCGTGCGAACTCGTCGTAGGAAAGCGTGAAACCGAAGAGGCCCACGCCGATCAGGCTGGGTGCGATCATCGGCAGGACCACGTGCCGGAAAGTCTGCCACGAGCTTGCACCAAGGTCGCGCGCAGCTTCTTCGTAGGCGGGCGAGAAGCGGTTGAACACGGCGAACATGATGAGGACGCCAAAGGGCAGCGTCCAGGTGAGATGCGCACCGAAACCGGATGAATACCAGGCGGGCTTCAGGCCGAACTGCTGGAAGACGACGCCAATGCCGAGCGAGATGATGATCGACGGAACGACGAGGCTCGCGACCGTCATGTAGAAGAGTGTGGTCGCACCTCGGAAACGGTGGCGGAAGGCAAGGCCGGCAAGCAGCGCCACGACGACGTTCACCAGCATCACCATCAGTCCGAGCGTGAAGGAGCGGCGGAAGGATGCGCCGAAGTCGCCGACGGCTTGTCTCTCGAAAAGATTATAGAACCAGTGCAGCGATACGCCATTCAGCGGGAAGGTGAGGCCGCCGTCCGGACCCTGGAACGAGAGGATCAGGACGGCCGACAACGGTCCGTACAGGAAAAGGACGAACAGCGCGAAGAAGGCCGCGAGCACGTAGAATTCCATAGGTCGCGTTTCGCGGCTCATGTCAGAGCTCCTTCCGGATGTCGACGACCCTGAGGATTGCGGCGACCATCAGCAGCACGACGACGAGCAGGACGACGGCGTTGGCCGCTGCCGCCGGATATTGCAGCAGCGACATCTGGTTCTTCATCATCAGCGCGACGGATGCGCTCTGTCCGCCGGACATGACCTGCACCGTCGAAAAATCGGCCATGACCAGCGTCACGACGAAGATCGAGCCGATGGCCATGCCGGGCTTCGCCAAAGGAAGGATGACGTTCCAGAGGATCTGCCAGCCGGTCGCGCCGCAGTCGCGCGCCGCCTCGATCAGCGAGCGGTCGATGCGCATCAGCGTGTTGAAGATCGGCGTCACCATGAAGAGCGTATTGAGATGAACCATGGCAAGCACGACGGCGAAATCGGAATAGAGCAGCCACTCGATCGGTTGAGGAATGATGCCGAGCTCGATCAGCGTCGAATTGACGAGGCCGTTGCGGCCGAGCACCGGAATCCAGGAGATCATGCGAATGATATTGGAGGTGAGGAACGGCACCGTGCAGACGAGAAAGAGCACCATTTGCATCGTTGTCGTGCGGATATGGAAGGCGAGAAAATAGGCGACCCAGAAACCGATAAAGAGCGTCAGCGCCCAGGTCATGGCCGTGAATTTCAGCGTGTTGAGATAGGTTTTCCAGGTCACCCACGAGCCGAGCGTATCGCTATAGTTCATCGTCAAGAAATCGGGATAGAGGCCCGCGAAGTCGTAGTCCCAGAAGCTGACCACGAAGATCGTCAGGATCGGCAGGATGAAGAAGAAACCGAGGATCAAGATGAGCGGCAAGGCCTGAAGATAGGCGATCAGCCATTGCGGCGCGGCAAGGCCGCGAGGTGCTGCGTTGACCTCTCCTGAAACTGCGATTGCCGTCATCGTCTATCCTCTCGAACTTGCAGCATGCAAAATAGCCCCCTCATCCCCTGCCGGGACCTTCTCCCCGGCTAGACGGGGAGAAGGGACATGCGGCGCGCTTACCGTCCCGCGCCCGCGGGGGGAGGTTGGGGTGAGGGGCAATCCACATTACGCGGCGATGAACTCGTTCCAGCGGCGGACCATGTAACGATCCTCGTCCATCACCGAGTTCCAGCAGGCGACCTTGCCCATGCGTTCCTCGAAGGAGCCGCCGTCGCGAACGGCACCGGCTTTTTCCATGACCTTGCCTTCCGGAGAGACGATGTCGCCTTTTGCCGGCTTGCCCTCGACCCAGTAGCCCCACTCGTCCTCGGACATGAAGCCTTTCGCGGTCTCCATGGCGGCCGAATAGTAGCCCTGGCGGTTGAGGTACGCGCCGACCCAGCCGGAGAGATACCAGTTGATATATTCGTAGGCTGCGTCGAGTTGGGCACCCTCAAGATGGGCGGCAAGGCCGAGGCCGCCGCCCCAAGCGCGGTAACCTTCCTTGAGCGGCTGGTATTTGCAGGCGATCCCCTTCGAGCGCACGGCCGCAACCGCCGGCGACCACATCGACTGAATGACGACCTCGCCGGAGGCCATGAGGTTGACGCTCTCATCGAAGGATTTCCAGAAGGCGCGGAACTGGCCGTCCTGCTTGGCCTTGATCAGGAAATCGATCGTCTGGTCGATTTCCGCCTTCGTCATGTTGCCCTTGTCGGCATATTTGATGTTGCCCATCGCCTCCATGATCATGGCGGCATCCATGATGCCGATCGACGGAATGTTGAGGATTGCCGTCTTGCCCTTGAAGGCGGGGTCCATGATGTCGGCCCAACTGCCGATTTCGCGGCCGACGAGGTCCGGGCGGATGCCGAGCGTGTCGGCGTTATAGATCGTTGGGATGAGCGTCATCCACTGCGTCGGCTCCTTGGCGAAGGTTTTGGAGTCCTGCGCGTCGACGAAACCGACCGTGTGTGGCGCGGTGCCCTGTGCGATCACGCTATCCGGCTTCAGCTTGCCGTCGACAAAGAGCGGCACGATCTTGTCGTAGTATTTGATCTTGGAGACGTCCATCGGCTGCATGACGCCCGACGGGAAGACCTTCTTGGCGATCCAGTATTCGATATCGGCGATGTCGTAGGAGTCCGGCTGAGTGACGGCGCGTTGGGCGGCGGCGTCGGAATCGGTCGCCGTCATTTCCAGCGTGATGCCGAGGTCTTCCTTGCACTTTTCGGCAATCGCATTGATGTTCGAAACGCCGGTGCCGAACTGACGCAGCGTGATCGGGTTTTGCGCCCAGATGGTCGGGAAGCCGGTGATCGCGCCCGAGCCGGCAATGGCGCCGACGGCGGCCGCACCGGTCTTTAGCAGCGTGCGTCGCGAGATGCCCTTTTCGGACGTGACAGTCTTTGTTTCAGTACTCATGCTTTCGTTCCCCTTTGGTGGCGCTTGATTGGATGGGTCTTTCAGCAGGTCGGGCGGACAGCCGCTTCTTCTCACCCTGCTTCAGGCTGATACGCGGCCGAGGGGGATCACATCCTCCAGGGCCCAGCTCAAGGACACCGCATCGCCGACTGATGCGGGTTTCTTGAAGTACTCGGCGTCAGAGACGATCAGCGTGAAATCGTCGCTGCCGGCACCGATCAGCGTGACCTTCACCGAGGCGCCGCGATATTCGACATTCGATACGATCCCCTCGAAGCCGAGCGATTTTTCAGACGGCGCCTCGAGCCGCACGCGGTCGGTCCGGATGCCGATGTCGATCGGCTTGCCGACCTCCTGTGCGATGTCGCGGACCGAGAATGTCTGGCCTACAGGCACGGCGAGCGTGACGATGCCGTCCTCAATCGCGGTCACGCGGCCGGAAAGCACATTGTGGTCGCCCATGAAGCGGGCGACGAAGGCAGTCGCCGGCTTCTCGAATACAGTGCGTGGCGGGGCGGCCTGTTCGATCCGGCCATTGTTCATGATGACGATCAGATCGGCGAGGGCCATCGCCTCTTCCTGGCTATGCGTGACATGGACGAAGGTGATGCCGAGCGTCTTCTGCAGTTTCTTCAGTTCGGCGCGCATCCGGATTTTCAAGAATGGATCGAGCGCGGAAAGCGGCTCATCGAGCAGCAGCGCTTCGGGGTCGGTGATGAGCGCACGGGCCAGCGCCACCCGCTGCTGCTGGCCGCCCGAAAGCTGCGCCGGCCGGCGCGTAGCATAGGCTTCCATCTGCATCAGCTTCAGCATTTCCAATGCCTTGGCGCGCCGCTCGTCCCTGTCGATCCCCTTCATCTTCAAGCTGAAGGCGACATTGTCGACGAGATCGAGATGAGGGAAGAGGGCATAGGACTGGAACATCATCGCCGTGCCGCGCCTGGCCGGCGGGAAATCCGTGACCACCACATTGCCGAGGCGAACGTCGCCGGACGAGATGCTTTCGTGGCCGGCTATCATGCGCAGTGTCGACGTCTTGCCGCAGCCCGACGGCCCGAGGAAGCAGCAATAGCTACCGGCCGGAATCTTCAGGCTGATGGCTTGAACGGCCGTCGTCGTGCCGTAAACCTTGGAAACGGAAGCGATATCGATTTCTGCCGCTTTGGACATGCGATGTTCTCCTTGCGCCAGAGGAGAAGCATCAAGCGTGCCAGTTTGCTAAAGGCATGATTTTGTGAAGAACTTTTTCGATCGATCCAAGCCGGCCGCGCCGGCCTCGGATTAGCTGCACATTTTATAGGCTTTCGTCATCAAAGCGTGCCTATATTTGTATACAATCGAAAAGATAGGTTGAGCACAAATAGCGGTTAACTTCCGGCGCGCGCCACGCTACAGTATTCGCAACCGTTTGGATTACCAGCCTCATGACTTCACCCAACCTTGCCCGGGCGGAAAACGCCGTCGACATCGGCGCCCAGCACATCCGTGACGCGATCCGTGATGCGATCGTCGAGCGGCGCCTCGCGCCGGGAACCAAGCTTTCCGAGAACGACGTCGGCAACCTGTTCAATGTCAGCCGCACGCTTGTCCGCGCCGCTCTTCAAGCCCTTTCCTACGAGGGGCTCGTCAATGTCGAGAAGAATCGCGGTGCCTTCGTCGCCTATCCTTCCATCGCTGAGGCGCGGCAAATCTTCGCGACGCGCCGTCTCATGGAACCCGGCATTCTCCGCGAGGCTGCGCGCCATATCGGAAAGGCGCAGATCAAGGAGTTGCGGGAGCTGCTCGCTGCAGAGGAACGGCTGACGAATCAGCGTGGAAAATCTGCCCGCCATGCCGAGATCAAGGCCTCCGGCGATTTTCACCTGGCGGTCGCTGCCATGAGTGGCAACGCCATCCTCCAGCGCTTCATGGATGAGCTCGTCGCTCGCTCTTCTCTGGTGATAGCGCTCTACGGGCAGTCGGTGATCTCAAGCTGCGGCCACGCTGAGCACCAGCAGATCGTCGACGAGCTGGAAAAGAAAAACGTCGAAGCGGCCTGCATGCTGATGATCCATCACATTGACCATATCGAAGCGGACCTCGACCTTCGAGGGGCGAAGAAGGGCACCGATCTGAAAGACGCCCTTCGTCTGTAACGCCACAGCAGAGCCTGCGAGTACAAGATCACGGTAGCCTCAGGCTCCGCCCTTCCGATGGGCTACTTCGATGGACGGCTCTCCATGAATGCGTATCCGGAAAATTGTGAATGCTCTTGTTTGCAGGGCGGAAGTTGTGATATTTCTCACAAAACTATGGTAGATAGAGGCTCGCCGTTGGTTTGGCGCGAGGCTCGCAAGTCTCGGACCCGCAAGACATGGCAAACCGCAGGGCAACACGTATCATTGCATTGGCTGACGCGCTGTCGACGCGGAGGGTTCTGCACCTCAAAGACGCAGCAGCCCTGCTGGGCGTGTCGGAAATGACGGTCCGGCGCGACGTCGCCGACAATCCGGAGCTTTTCGGTTATCTCGGCGGGCATATCGTGCCTGCCGCCGATTTCGAGGGCGATGCACCTTACGAGCTTGCGCGCGCGGCCGACAGCCATGCCGCGGCGAAGCGGGAGGCTTGCGTTCACGCCGCCCGGCACATCAGGCCGGACGAGACGATCTTCATCGATTGCGGCACGACGCTTGAATATCTCGTCGACTTGATCCCTGAAAATTACTCAACAACCGCAGTATGTTACTCCCTGAACGTAGCCGAGCGCCTGACGCGCAAACCGAACGTACGGATCGTCATGCTGGGCGGTGTCTATCATCCGTCGTCGGCTTCGTTCTCCGGCAATTCCGGCCTTGAGACGCTTAACCACCTCGGCATCAATGTGGCGTTTCTTTCGGCGGCCGGCGTCGATCCAGGAAGGGGCGCGACTTGCGTTCATTTCCACGAAGTTCCAGTCAAGCAGAGGGTCATTGCGCTAGCGCGCGAAAATTACCTCGTCGTTGACAAGAGCAAGATCGGTAGGCTGAAGCCTGCCTTCTTTGCGCCGATGGGCGTGTTCCGCTCGGTAATCACCGAGGACGGCGAAACGATGCTTTCAGCCGCTTGATGTAGGGCCCGAAAACTATGACAATTTGCGCGAAGGCGAATGTCTTCGCTTGACAGCCTGCGGACATGATGGAACGATAACAAAAAATAGAAAGAAAAATAACAAATCACTAAGCTGAGAGCCCTGACGCGGGCAACTGGCGATAGCAGGGAGCTCGAGGAGAGGCCGGTTGGAAGATCTTGCTGTAAAGGGCGCGCCGGTGACGTCTGTTCATCCCGTCGGCGCAGGCCATAACTGGCCGCGCAACGACGGCGTCGACCTCGACCTTTCGTGGGTGGTCGACGCGCGCGTCAATCTTTCCGCCGCCGAGCGGCGCGTGGCGACGCTGCCGGGGCGGCGCACGGTCAAGAAAGACGCGCAGGCGGCCTGGTTGCTCAAGGCGGTGACCTGCATCGACCTCACCACCCTCAACGGCGACGACACAGTCGAGCGCGTCAAGCGGCTCTGTGCAAAGGCGCGCCAGCCGGTGCGTCAGGATATTCTCGATGCGCTCGGCATGGGCGGGCGCGAGATCACGACGGGCGCGGTCTGCGTTTACCATCGTTTCGTGTCAACGGCGGTCGAGGCGCTTGAGGGCTCCGGCATTCCGGTTGCCGCGGTGTCCACCGGCTTTCCCGCCGGTCTCGTCCCGCATGATGTGAAGCTCAGGGAAATCGAAGCATCGGTGGCCGACGGTGCCCGGGAAATCGACATCGTCATTACCCGCGAGCATGTTTTGACCGGCAATTGGCAGGCACTCTACGAAGAAATGCGCGATTTCCGCGCCGCCTGCGGCGATGCGCATGTCAAGGCGATCCTGGCAACCGGCGACCTCAAAACGTTGCGCAATGTCGCGCGGGCTTCCCTTGTCTGCATGATGGCCGGCGCCGACTTCATCAAAACCTCGACCGGCAAGGAGGGCGTCAACGCGACGCTGCTCGTGACGCTTGTCATGCTGCGCATGATCCGGGCCTATCGGGAACGGACCGGTCTCAAGGTCGGGTACAAGCCGGCAGGCGGCATCTCGGCGGCAAAGGATGTACTCAATTATCAGTTCCTGATGAAGGATGAGCTCGGTCGGGAATGGCTCGAGCCGGATCTCTTCCGCGTCGGGGCATCGAGCCTGCTGGCCGATATCGAGCGCCAGCTCGAGCATCATGTCAGCGGCGCCTACTCGGCCCTCAACAGACACCCGATAGGATAATCCGATGAGCGTCGCCAGATTTTTTGACGAAATGTCTTATGGTCCCGCACCCGAAGCCGATACCGAGGCGCGCGCCTGGCTTGCGCGTCACAATGGCGAGTTCGGCCACTTCATCAATGGTGCCTTCGTCCCTTCCACCTCGGGAAAGACGTTCAATAGCTACGAACCGGCCACCGGCGCGCTGCTCGCAAAAATCGCGCTGGGCGGTCGCGAGGACGTGAACGCTGCGGTTGTCGCGGCACGTAAGGCGCAGGGCGCGTGGGCGAAGCTCGCCGGTCATGCCCGTGCGCGCCATCTCTACGCACTTGCCCGCATGATACAACGCCATGCCCGCCTGATCGCGGTGATCGAAGCGATCGACAACGGCAAGCCGATCCGCGAAACGCGCGACATCGATATTCCCCTTGCCGCCCGCCATTTCTACCATTACGCCGGTTGGGCGCAGCTTCAGGAAACGGAATTTGCCGATCAGGTGCCGGTCGGCGTTGTCGGGCAGGTCATTCCCTGGAACTTCCCCTTCCTGATGCTTGCGTGGAAGGTCGCGCCGGCGCTCGCTCTTGGCAACACGGTCGTTCTGAAACCGGCGGAGTTCACTCCGCTCACCGCCCTTCTCTTTGCCGAACTTGCTGGTGCGGCCGGACTGCCGCCGGGCGTCCTGAATGTGGTCACAGGCGAGGGGGAGACCGGTGCGCTGATCGTCGAGCATGACGACATCGACAAGATCGCCTTCACCGGCTCGACGGAGGTCGGCCGCCTGATCCGCGAAAAGACCGCCGGCACGGGGAAATCGCTGACGCTGGAGCTCGGCGGCAAGTCGCCCTTCATTATCTTCGATGATGCCGATATCGATGGGGCCGTCGAAGGTGTGGTAGACGCCATCTGGTTCAATCAGGGGCAGGTCTGCTGCGCCGGATCGCGTCTGCTCGTGCAGGAGGGTGTTGCACCACTCCTTCATGAGCGGTTGAAGCGGCGAATGGAAACCCTGCGCGTCGGTCACCCGCTCGACAAGGCGATCGACATGGCCGCAATCGTCGCGCCGGTACAGTTGCAACGGATCGAAAGCCTCGTCGTGCAAGGCGTCACCGAGGGTGCCGCGCTGCACCAGCCGAAGATCGAGTTGCCGAAGGGCGGCAGCTTTTATCCGCCGACACTGCTCACCAATGTCCAGCCGACATCCATCGTCGCCACGGAAGAAATCTTCGGGCCGGTGGCGGTTTCCATGACCTTCCGCACGCCGGAAGAGGCCATTCAACTGGCCAACCATTCGCGCTATGGCCTTGCCGCAAGCGTCTGGAGCGAAACCATCGGGCTGGCCCTGCACATTGCCGAAAAGCTTGCCGCCGGCGTCGTCTGGGTCAACGCCACCAATCTCTTCGACGCGGCGGCCGGCTTTGGAGGCAAGCGTGAATCCGGCTTCGGCCGCGAAGGTGGGCGCGAGGGTTGCTATGAATATCTGAAGCCCAAGGCCTGGCTCGGCCGCAAGGCCCGTACCGAGCCGGTTCAGCCGGTCACGAAATCGGTGGCGGGCGATTTCGCGATGCCGGTGCTGGACCGCACAGCCAAGCTTTTCATCGGCGGTAAACAGGCACGGCCGGATGGAAACTACTCGCGGCCCATTCTGTCGGCGAAAGGCAAGGCCATCGGCGAAGTCGGGGAGGGCAACCGCAAGGACATCCGAAACGCCGTCGTCGCCGCGCGAGGCGCATCGGCCTGGTCTTCGGCAACAGCGCACAATCGTGCGCAGATTCTTTATTACCTCGCAGAAAACCTCAGCGGCCGCGTGACCGAATTCGCTGAACGCATCGCGGCAATGACCGGCGCCTCGGCGGCGAATGCGAGGGCCGAAGTCGATGCGTCGATCGCGCGTCTTTTCACCTATGGCGCCTGGGCGGACAAATATGAGGGCGTCGTACACCAGCCGCCGTTGCGCGGGGTCGCCTTGGCGATGCCGGAGCCGCAAGGCGTCGTCGGCGTCATCTGCCCGCCCGAAGCACCGCTGCTCGGCTTCGTCAGCCTCGTCGCGCCGCTGATTGCCGTCGGCAATCGCGTGGTCGCCGTTCCGAGCGAACCGCATCCGCTCGCCGCAACCGATTTCTATTCCGTCATCGAAACATCGGACGTGCCGGGCGGCGTCATCAATATCGTTACCGGATCGACAATGGAACTGGCGAAGACGCTTGCCTCTCACAACGACGTGGATGCGCTCTGGGCCTTCGGTACAGCGGAACTCTCGACGCTGGTCGAGAAGCTCTCGGCTGGCAACCTTAAGCGCACCTTCGTCGACTACGGCAAGGCACTCGACTGGATGGATCGTTCCGCGGCCGAGGGTCAGCCGTTCCTGCGCCGGGCGGTCGACGTCAAGAACATCTGGATTCCCTACGGTGAGTAAGGGATCCCATGCATTCTTCCGGGCGGAGGGAGCCGGCCGGTGGAGTGAAGGAAGCAGAGACAGATTGTAAAGGCGTGGATGCGGCGTCACGCTATCGCGCCGTCGGCAGTCACGCATAATGCTTTGGAGGAGGACAGGCATGCTCAAGAATATCGACCCCGCCCTGAACGCGGACGTACTGCACGCGCTTCGATCTATGGGGCATGCCGACACGCTGGTGATCTCCGACACCAACTTCCCTTCGGACGCGATCGCTCGGCAGACGCGACTGGGCAAATTGCTGCACATCGACAACGTCTCGGCCGCGCGTGCCGTGAAGGCGATCCTTTCGGTGATGCCGCTCGACACGCCCCTTCAGCCCTCGGCCGGCCGTATGGAAATCATGGGGGCGCCTGACGAGATTCCGGCCGTCCAACGCGAAGTCCAGGCGGAGATCGATCGCGCCGAAGGCAAGCCGACACCCATGTACGGTATCGAGCGCTTTGCCTTCTACGAAGAGGCCAAGAAGGCCTATTGCGTCATCACCACGGGTGAAACGCGTTTCTATGGCTGCTTCCTTTTTACTAAGGGGGTCATTCCGCCGGAATCGGCCTGAAACATTCAATCGACTGCTTTTTGAGGGGAGGCTAGGCATGAAGACGGGTGTTTCGATCCTTGGGATCTTCGTGGCCGACACGGCCTATCTGGCGCCGCGCATGCCGCTGATCGGCGAAACGATCACTGGCAGCGGATTTTCCGTCGGCCCGGGCGGCAAAGGATCGAACCAGGCGGTGGCGGCGGCACGCGCCGGCAGCCAGGTTTCGTTCATCTCCAGGCTTGGACGCGATACGTTCGGCGAGATGGCGCTCAAGACCTATGCCGAGGCGGGCGTGACGCCCAAGATCGTTGAAATGGACGATTTGCCGACGGGCGCCGCCTTCATCTACGTAAACGACCAGAACGGCGAGAATGCTATCATCGTCTATCCAGGTGCCGCCGGCTCGATCGATGTGGGCGACGTGGAGGCGGCACGCGAGACGATCGAGAACTCGCGCGTCTTCGTAACCCAGCTCGAGCAGCCGGCAGAGGCCGCAGAAAGCGCGCTGCAAATCGCGCGTGCCGCCGGTGTCACGACGGTGTTCAACCCTGCGCCCGCGGAGCCCTTCCCGGAGAGCATCTATCCGCTATGCGACTATATCGTTCCGAACGAAACGGAAGCGGCAGCAATTGTCGGCTTTGCCTTGCCAACGCTTGAAGACGCGCGTCGCGGCGGTGACGTGCTCTTGAAGAAAGGTGTCAAGACGGCGCTCATCACGCTTGGCGAGCGCGGCGTGCTCTACCACACCGATGGCCAATCGGCTCTGGTGCCCGCTATTGCAAGCGGGCCGGTGGTCGACACGACTGGGGCCGGCGATGCCTTCGTCGGCGGATTTTCGGCCGCTCTGGCGCGGGGGCTGGCGCCCGTCGAGGCGGTACGCTTCGGTTGCGCCACCGCCGGCATATCTGTCACACGCCGCGGAACGGCGCCGGCTATGCCAAAGCTTGCCGAGATCGAGGCTCTTCTCGACAAGGGGGCGGCAGCGTGACACGCAATGACCCGATCAAGCACTTCTTCATCTGGCCGGCATTGATCATCGTTCTTCTGATTTCGATCTTTCCGCTGATCTATTCGCTCACGACGAGCTTCATGAGCATGCGGCTCGTCCCACCGACCCCGGCACGCTTCGTCGGCTTTGGCAATTATGCCGATCTGCTGCAGAACCCGCGGTTCTGGCATGTCGCGACCACGACGACGTTGATCGCCTTCATTTCCGTCGGGCTGCAATATGTCATCGGACTCTCCGTCGCCATTGCCCTCAATTCACGCGTGCCGGGCGAGGGGATTTTCCGCGTCGGTTTCCTGCTGCCTATGCTCGTTGCGCCGGTCGCCGTGGCGCTGGTCGCCCGCCAGATTCTCAATCCGACCATGGGGCCGTTGAACGAGTTCATGAGCCTTATCGGCTTTCCGAACCTTCCGTTTCTCACGAGGACCAGCTGGGCGCTGGGCTCGATCATCGTCGTCGAGGTCTGGCAATGGACGCCGTTCGTGATCCTGATGCTGCTCGCCGGCCTCCAGACCTTGCCGGACGATGTCTACGAGGCGGCCGCCCTTGAAAACGCAACTCCATGGCAGCAATTCCGCGACATCACCTTTCCGATGCTGCTGCCGATCTCGGTGGCCGTCGTCTTCATCCGCCTGATCGAAAGCTACAAGATCATGGATACAGTCTTTGTGATGACCGGAGGAGGGCCGGGTATCTCGACCGAGACGCTGACCCTGTTCGCCTATCAGGAGGGCTTCAAGAAGTTCAATCTCGGCTACACTTCGGCGCTGTCATTCCTCTTCCTGATTTTCATCACGGTTATTGGGCTCGTCTACCTCGCCATCCTCAAGCCCTATTTGGAGAAGCACAAATGAGCGTGCGCACCCTCAAGGGAAATCGCCGCTGGCTGGCGCTTGGCGGATGTCTTCTCTGGCTGGCCTTCACCTTGTTTCCGCTCTACTGGGTGGCGATCACCTCGTTCAAAACGCCGCTTGCTGTCGTCGGTGGTCCGACCTACTTGCCATTCGGCGATTTCGAGCCGAGCCTGACGGCTTGGAATGAGCTGGTATCCGGTCAGCGCGGGCAATTCTACAATACCTTTATTGCATCACTGATCGTCAGTCTGTCGGCAGCGGTGCTCGCCACCGGCATCGGTGCCATGGCAGCCTATGCGCTCGTTCGCTTCACATTCCGTTTCCGGCTTCTGTCGGCGCTGATCTTCGTCGTCATCGCCTTTGGAGGCTTTCTGTTGGGGCGCAACGTGCTCGGGTTCGGCCAGGGAATTTCTCTGATCTATGCCTTCATCGCGGCGCTCGCGCTTGCGGTCATCTCAAGCCGCTTCCGTCTGCCGGGACCTGAGCTTGGCAACAACGACATCGTATTCTGGTTCGTCAGCCAGCGCATGTTCCCGCCGATCGTCGCCGCTTTCGCGCTCTATCTCATGTACACGGAAGTGGGAAAGCTCGGCTTCAAACTCGTCGACAGCTATATCGGGCTGACCTTTGCTTATATCGCCTTCTCGCTGCCGATCGTCGTATGGCTGATGCGGGACTTCTTCGAGGCCCTGCCGGTCGAGGTGGAGGAGGCGGCAATGGTGGATAACGTGCCGACGTGGCGGATCTTCTTCGGCATCGTCCTACCGATGTCGAAGCCCGGTCTCATCGCCACCTTCATGATCACGCTCGCCTTCGTGTGGAACGAGTTCCTCTTCGCGCTCTTTCTGACCAGCTCGAAATGGCAGACGCTGCCGATCCTCGTCGCCGGTCAGAACAGCCAGCGCGGCGATGAATGGTGGTCGATTTCCGCCGCCGCTTTGGTCGCAATCATCCCGATGGTTGTGATGGCAGGACTCTTGAGCAGGCTGATGCGGTCGGGCCTGCTTCTCGGAGCGATCAAATGACTGCGTGTCTCTTTTGGTAAGGTTCATTCAGAGGGAGGAAAGAATGAGAAAGCTGCTACTCGCATCGACTGCCGCCTGGCTCTTGGCCGCTGGCGGCGCCACAACGGCCTTTGCCTGCGATCCGGACTATTCAGGCGTCGAACTGACGGCTACGACGCAGACCGGGCCCTATATCGCCTCGGCGCTTCAGCTTGCAGCCAAGGGTTGGGAGGAAAAGACCTGCGGCAAGGTGAAGGTCGTCGAATTTCCGTGGTCGGAGCTTTACCCCAAGATCGTCACCTCGCTGACCTCCGGCGAGGACGCCTTTGACGTGATTGCCTTCGCCCCTGCCTGGGCGCCGGACTTCACCGATTTCCTGTCGGAAATGCCGGCCGACATGCAGAAGGGTGCCGCTTGGGAGGATATCGCACCGGTCTACCGCGAGCAATTGATGGTCTGGAACGGCAAGGTGCTGTCGCAGACCATGGACGGCGACGCCCATACCTACACCTATCGCATCGATCTCTTCGAGAACGCGGACAATCAGAAAGCCTTCAAGGAAAAATACGGCTACGACCTCGCGCCGGCAAAGACCTGGAAGCAATATCTGGACATTGCCGAATTCTTCAATCAGCCGGCGAACAACCTCTGGGGCACGGCGGAAGCCTTCCGACGCGGCGGCCAGCAATTCTGGTTCCTGTTCAGCCACGTCGCCGGCTACACCAGCCATCCGGACAATCCGGGCGGCATGTTCTTCGACCCGGACACGATGGATGCTCAAGTCAACAACCCGGGCTGGGTGAAGGGGCTCGAGGAATACATCCGCGCGTCGAAGCTCGCGCCCCCGAACGCGTTGAACTTCTCCTTCGGGGAGGTCAACGCCGCCTTCGCCGGCGGACAGGTAGCCGAATCGATCGGCTGGGGCGACACCGGCGTTATCGCGGCCGATTCCAAACAGTCGAAGGTTGCCGGTAACGTCGGCTCGGCGTCGCTGCCGGGCTCGGACGAGATCTGGAATTACAAGACCAAGAAGTGGGACAAGTTCGATCAGGTCGTGCAGACCTCGTTCATGGCCTTCGGCGGCTGGCAGGCGGCGGTGCCGAGCTCTTCCACCAAGCAGGAAGCGGCCTGGAACTACATCCAGTATCTGACGAGTCCAGAGGTTTCCGGTCAGGCCGCTATCACCGGCGGTACGGGCGTCAACCCATATCGCATTTCGCACACGACCAATCTCGATCTCTGGTCGAAGATCTTTACCGAGCGTGAGGCAAAGGAATATCTTGGAGCCCAGAAGGAGGCGGTCACCGCGAAGAATGTCGCACTCGACATGCGTCTTCCGGGCTACTTCTCCTATACGGAAGTGCTTGAAATCGAGCTGTCCAAGGCACTGGCGGGTGAAGTCACGCCGCAAGAGGCGCTCGATAGCGTTGCCGAACAATGGAACAAGCTGACGGATGAGTTCGGCCGCGACAAGCAACTCGCCGCCTATCGCTCATCCATGGGTCTGCCGACGAAGTAATCCACGCCCAGCATACCCGCTTCGAGCTTTTCGAAGCGGGTATGCTTTTTTAGAATGGCGGCTCAACTCGCCATTTTTGCCGTCGCATTTCGCCCGCAGCCACCTGCGGGCCTCATCAGAAAAGGCGTCAGTATGTCCCAGGTCCGCTTGGAACAAGTTACAAAATCCTTCGGCAGCATCACCGTCATTCCGCCCCTTGACCTTTCGATTGCCGACCGGGAGTTCGTCGTTCTCGTCGGTCCATCGGGCTGCGGCAAGACGACGACGCTCAGAATGATTGCCGGCCTGGAGACAGCTTCCTCGGGGACGATCCGGATCGGCGAACGCGATGTGACCGAACTGAGACCGGGCTTGCGCAACTGCTCGATGGTGTTCCAGAACTACGCGCTTTATCCCCATATGACCGTGGCCGAAAACATCGGCTATGGCATGAAGGTGCGCGGCACACCCAAGAGCGACATCGAGAGGTCGGTTGCCGAAGCCGCCCGCATTCTGAACCTGGGCGCCTACCTCAACCGCAAGCCCAACGCGCTTTCCGGCGGCCAGCGCCAGCGCGTCGCCATCGGCCGCGCGATCGTGCGCCAGCCGGACGTCTTTCTCTTTGACGAACCGCTATCGAATCTCGACGCGAAACTCCGGATCGAAATGCGCACCGAAATCAAGCTTTTGCACCGGCGTCTTCAGACGACGGCGGTCTATGTGACGCATGATCAGGTCGAGGCGATGACCATGGCCGACCGCGTTGTGGTGATGAACCAGGGCCGTGTCGAACAGGCTGCCGATCCAATCACTCTCTACGAAGCGCCCGCCAATCTCTTCGTCGCGGCCTTCATTGGCGCCCCGAGCATGAATTTCATCGATGGTATCCTCGAGCGTGGTGAGGGTGGGCTCTGGTTCCGTGCGCCCGGCAATGTCACGCTGCCGCTGCCGGACGAAAGGGCGAAGAAACTCGGCGCCTACCTAGGCCAGGCAGTCATACTCGGTATTCGGCCCGAGCATACGATGGCGACGGAGACGAACCTGCCAAGGATCAGCATGCAGGTGCGAGACGTCGAGCCGCTCGGCCCTCATACGCTCGCAATCGGCAAGGTAGGCCCGGCGCCATTCACTGCCCAGGTGCATGCAGGGGCACCCATTTCGCCGGACGACGTTATCGATGTGCCGATCGATATGGCGCGGATGCATCTGTTCCTGAAGGGCACGGGCGAAGCTGTCGGCCGTTGACGAGGTTCTCTACGGCGTACTTGCGAAAATTGTCAGGACGGTACGGCCCGGGTTCAGGCTGGAACGGCGAAGGAGAGATGCAATGGCCGGGTTGAAGGTGAGGGCGAGGGAGACCGGGGCTACCGCCGTCGTCGGACGGACAGGCGTTCCGCACGTGAAATCGGTTACGGGCGGCGAACTCGACATCATCACCAGCCCATCGCAGCCAGGATTCGGACCGCTCGATCTTCTCTATGCTTCGCTCGCCAGTTGTCTGGTGCTCAGCGCGCGCATTGCGGCGAGCCGCTTCGGCGTGCTCGACCGGCTTGCGGAAGTCTCAGCCAAGGTTACCGGCGAGAAAGCCCATGACGAGCCCTCCCGCATCGTGCGCTTCAACGTCGACTTCGTCATCAAGGGCGATTTCGATGACACGGTGCGGCACGCCATCGCCGAGGCCGCGGAAAATGAGATCTGCACTGTCAGCAACACGCTCCGCGGCAGTCCCGAATTCCTGAGCCACGTCTCCCACTAGGCGAGCGCAACCGCTCGACGTCAACGCAGGTCCTAGAACCGTTCGGGTTCAACGATTGGGACTGGACGCGTAGAAAGGCTCAAAGTCACTGGGAGAAGCCTGGCGTTACCCCCGCGCTCTTAGCGCTGATGTCAACGGAAGCCGTGTCGCTGCGATGGCGGGAAGCGCCCCGCCAATGATCCCGATCGACAGGCCCATGAGACCAGCTGCCAGCATCACGTCGCCGGTCACCGCTAGTTGGAACGCCAATTGGGCATCGTTTGCCCCTATGGTGCTCGCCTGCCAGCCATTGAAGGCCAGCCATGACGCGATGATGCCGACGGCGGCGCCCGTTGCGGAGAGCAGCATCGCCTCGACCCATGTCGCCAGAAATGTCGAGAGACGGCTGAAGCCCAAGGCACGCACCGTCGCGATCTCGACCGTCCTGTCGGAAACGGAGGTCATCATCGTGTTGAGTGCGCCGGCGGCGGCGCCGGTCGCCATCAGCAGCGCGATCGGCCAGCCGAAAAGTCGAATGAGGCTGCTGGTGCGCTCCGACTGCGACGCATAGAGATCGGCTTCCGAAACGGCGACGAGCGGCATGGCCGGGAAGGAGCCAAGCGCATCCCGCAATGTCTTCAGCGCTGCGGGATTGGTCAGACGGAGACGCAGAGCCTGCGTCTGGCCTTGCCGGTCGAAGGCGGACTGTACGGTTTCGAGGTCACCCCATATTTCGGATTCGAACGCACTGCCACTGGCGGAAAAGTGCCCAACCACGGTCCAGTCGACCGCGCCGAGACGCACCCGCTCGCCAATGCCGAAGCCGCGAAACTCCTGCGCAATACGGGCTCCGACGACGATTTCGCGCGAGCTCGCCGAGAAAAGGCGCCCCGCGGCCAGTGCCACGCTGTCACGCAGCGTAGGACCGGAAGGATCCATGCCGCGCAGCGCCAGCGTCCGCTCGGCGCCAGGCTTCGGTTGCTTCACGTCAACGGGTACGACCATTTCACGGGACGAGACCAAATTTCCGGCCGCATCGCGCACGACGCCAATATCTTCCGCGGTCGCCTTGAGGAGCCGGATCGCATCGGACGGCACATCCGAACCAGCCTCCTGGTTTGTACCACCGCCGAGGATCACGGCGACTGAAGGTGAGCCGGCGCCGGTCAGCGCCTTTTCGAAACCCTTTGCCATGGAGAGAAAACCGCTCAGGACGCAAACGACCAGGGCGACCGACAGAACCATTGACAGCGAAATGGAGAAACGGCGCGGTAAGCTCGACAGGTTGGCCCGGATCATCACGAGCGTCTGTTTGATTTGCGAAGACATGGGCTACCTCGTTCGAAAGGCGGTGACGATCGGAGTTCGCATTGCGTTGAAGGCCGGGAGGGCGCCGGTCGCGAGACCAAGGGCGATGATGATGGCCGTGGCTTTCGCGAGCACCAGGCCGGAGAAAACCAGTCCAAGCGTCGGACCGGCCAACAAAGTTGCAAGCTTCGCCACGGCGAGCCCCGCAAATCCGCCCACGGCGAATATGAACAGCGTCTCGCCGAGGACCAGCGTCATGATCCGCAGGCGCGAAAAGCCCAGCGTCTTCAGGAGGCCGATCTCGAAGGTCCGTTCGCGCACGGCGAAGACCATAGTGTTGATGACGATCATCAGGATGGTGACGAAAGCCGCGCCGACGACCAGACCGACGATCAGGCCGGTATCGGCGTATTGGCGGAGGAAGGCTTCGAGGAACTGCTTTTCCGACTGCGTCTTCGTCGCCGCGGCCGAGTTGGCGAAGAGCGCGTCGATGCGGGCGGCGAGCAATCCCGGTGAGACTGTTGCACGCGGGCGGACGATGAAGGCGTCCACGGTGTCCTTGCCCCGCGCCCGGGCGGCGTTGACGTAGTCATAGCGGGCGATCATGAAATAGGTATCGGTGCTCGCACTCTCGCCCTCGAAGATGCCGGCGACCTCGAAGCTCCAGTTGCGGCTGCCATCCTCCCTCACGGTCTGGAACGCAGCCACCGCGACGCGCTGGCCGACGGACCAGCCCTGCGTCCTAGCGAGTGCGCGCCCGACCAGCACCCGATCGCGAGCCTCGCCGATCGCGTCAAGCAGCGGCGACGTCAGGCCCAGTTCCTTGCCGTTGACGGCTGCCAGTAACGCGGGATCGGCGGCGCTTATGGCGACGACATTCCTCTCGACATCCACGAAGCCGCGCATGCGCGCCATGTAGGCAACCGCGGCGACATCGGGAGTCGCGGCTATCCGCGTCATATGGGCCATGGGCAAGGGCTGTGTTCGCCCCGCGCTGTTCATCACGCCGAGTATGTCATCGCTCGCACCCGCAGAACCTTGCGTCCCGTCGAGGAAGCTCGCGGTCAGGCCATAGACCAGGAAGGCGACGGCGACGCAGAACATGACGAGCATAGTTCGTATGGGCTTTCGCCAGGCGTTCTTCCTTGCAAGCTTGAAGAATGTCATTGCGCCGACCTCTCCTGCTCGATGAACTCACCCTTGTCGAGATGCAGCGTGCGTCTGGCGGAGAGGGCGGCTTGCAGATCGTGCGTGACCATGACGATCGTCTTGTTCAGCTCGCGATTGAGGAGCCGCAGCATCTCCAGGATATCGTCCGCCGACTTGCGGTCGAGATCGCCGGTCGGCTCGTCGCAGAGCAACAGGCCAGGATCGGCGACGATGGCGCGGGCGATGCCGACGCGTTGCTGCTGCCCGCCGGACATAGTGGCCGGATATTGCGTCTGTCGGCCGGCGAGCCCTACCAGATCGAGGGCCTTGTCGACCCGCATCCGCCGCTCCTTGTGGGATAAGGGTTTGAGCAGCAACGGCAATTTGACGTTGTCCGCCGTGTTGAGCATAGGCAGCAAGTTGTAGAACTGGAAGACGATGCCCATGTGGTGGGCCCGCCAGGACGACCGGGCGTTTTCGCCCATTCGTTCGAGGCGGTTCCTGCCGATGCGCAGCTCTCCGGCATCAGGACCATCGATGCCGCTCAACATGTTCAGGAGCGTAGATTTTCCCGATCCGGATGGTCCCATGACGGCGACGAAATCGCCGCGCGCTATCGTCAGGTTCAGGTCTGAGAAAATCGATATCGTCTCTCCGCCGATGCTGTATCCCTTGCTGACGCCTTTCAGCTCGATATATGGCTCTTCCTGTCCGGTGACTGTCATTTTACGGTGTCTCCATGGTGGTCATCGGGGTTTGGGAGGATGACGGGAATGCGGATACGCGCGGCCATGTTCGGGCGGATACCGGAGGGAGGCGCGATGACATTGCTCGCTGCGCGCTCCCACGCCGCGCATGCGTCTTCAAGCTGCTGTTTGGACGCAGCGTCCCTGGCACTGAGAACTTTGACGCGATCAAGCGAGGAGCGTGCCTGCGCCAGATCGATTTGCCTGGAGGCAAGCACCAGTTCAGCCGAAATGTTCGCAGCTCTCGCCTCCTCGAGAGAAAGGCGAGCGCTGGCATCGTCGAGGGTGACCAACACCTGTCCAGCCTCGACCTTATCACCCACGTCGACGGCGACGCCGACGATCCTGCCTTCATATTTGGAATAGACGGTCGTGAAGTGCGGCGCGACCACGTAGCCTGAGCCCGTCACGTCTCGAGTAACGAGGACTGAAGTTGGAACGGCCGATTGCGCTCCTTCACGCGCCTTCTGCTGCATCTTCGCATGCTCAGATGACGCGTCGGCGTCTTTATAGGACACCGCCGGATTCCCCGCCGTCTTCGGCGCGGCGAAGAGAACGGTTTTGATACGTTCGGCCGCATCCGGCCGATGCAATGCTAAGACAACAAAAGAAGTGGCGGTTACCAGCGCAAGAACGCAACCGAGGATGAGAAGCCGCCGGGAGCTTCGCTTCGGCGGCTCGAATTCGTCTGTTACAGGCTCAAGAGAAAGCGACCTGAGCGTGTCGGCGAGTTTGCGGTCGTATTCAGTGGTCGTGTTCATGCCGACAGGATGGCCGGCCCGGCTGAAATCGCGACTTGGAACGCGTTTGAGATCGTGCTTGATCGCGATTTGATACTCGATGCACGATCAAGCCGCCGTCAGGACTGCGGCGCCTTCCTCTCTCTCCATTCCAACGGCGTCATGTCGGTGACGCGACGGAATTCGCGGTTGAAATTGGACTTGGTCTGGAAGCCGACGTCAAACATGATTTCGGTCACGGATTTTTCCGACTCAGCGAGCAGACGGCATGCCTCGACGATCCGGTACTCGTTGACGTATTGAGAGACATTGTTGGCCGTCGCCCGGTTTATCGCTCCCGAGATCTGCCGTGCGGGGATACCTACCTTGCGGGCCAGTCGCTCGAGGTTGAGATTGGCGTCGCGATAGATGTGCTTCGTCTCCATCAGCGCCTGAACCATGGCGATGGTTTGCTTGTCCTCCGCTGTTTCGGGCTTTGGTGCGATGTCGATAGTTTCGACAGGAGTGCGGCTGCGGCTCGCCGCGGCGGCCGCAACTGCGAGGATAAGCAGCGCCGCGAGGTTCCCGAAGGTGATGACCGTCACCGCACGCTCGCCATCGGCCCATGCCAGATCGAGAAACACGAAGGTATCGACCGCCGCCGACAAGAGCAGCCCCACCGCCGTGAATATGATCGCGCGATAGGCGGAAACCGCTCCCTCGAAAGGCGCGAGGCGAAGCGCGTCCGCGCCCGGCCGCATCAGGAAGAGGATCGCCGCGGCATAGCCGACGAAGATCAGGACCAATGCGACGTCGATGGCGTCCCGCCATGCCGCCACGAGTACGATGATGACGGCCGCTGGAAGGGCGTGCAGTCCGATCCGCGACAACCAGGATCGGCGGCTCCTCCGCACCAGTCTCGAGACGCCTCCGTAGGCAAGCGGCGGCACTGTCGCCGCGACCACGGGTGCGACGTACATGACGCCATGGACCCCGTAACCCCAGCGTAGACCTGAAAGCAGCGATTGAAACGCGCTGATCAGGATCAGCGCCAGAAACGGCAGGTTCGGCGACGCTTCATCCTCCCGCCTGACCATGGTGACGAAGAGAACGAGGAGCAGGATGGCAACAACGAAGGGAAAAGGGATGAACAGCATGAAGGATACGATGAGAGTGGCGGGAGGTATAGTTTCTTACATCATCACAGAAACCATGACTTCCCGCGACCTCAATCGTGTTTTAGGTCGAAGGCGGCGCCGTCAGTCCCGCGCCAGCATCTTTCGCCCCTGATTATCGGGCGCCGAGTGCAATGCGGTCCGGTACAGGGCCATCGAGAACCTCCTCGGGATCGCCTGGCTGAACGAGGTGGATACGCGTGCCGCTCTCGCTGGCACCCAGACCCGGCTTCAGGACCTGCTGGCCATCATAGTGGCCGCCATTCTGAGTGCGGAACGCGATTGGCCTGTCATTGAAGAGGCCGGCGATGCGGCGCTTATAGGCGTCAGCGACGGCTGGCCATTCGGTGTCCGCCAGCCGATCACTCTGGTAAACGGCGAAGGGCGGAACGACTTCAAGACCCGGGTAGAAGAGAACGCCATGCTGAATGGGCCAAAGGAGGTCGTCGAGTCGGCCATTCACTCCGCGCGCGCCATAGTGAGGCTCGCGGCCGCCAATCGTCACGGTGAGCATGGCGCGGCGTCCGCTGAGGACGCCTTCTCCGTAGCGATCGCCCCATCTCTCGCCGCCGTGGACACCGACTCCATAGGCGAAGCCATATGCGAAGACCCGGTCAACCCAGCCTTTCAAAATGGCAGGCATGCCAAACCACCACATTGGAAAACTCAATAGAACGGCGTCCGCCCATAGTAGCTTTCGCTGCTCGGCATCTATGTCAGGGGACTGGGTACCTGAAGCAAAAGCATGGCGCGATTCGGCTACGTAGCTGAGACGGTCCGGTCGACCTTGCTCGATGAAATCCCCTCGATCCGCGACCGCTTTCCAGCCGGACTGATAGAGATCGGAGACCCGCACTGTATGCCCTTGGGCGGTGAGGGTGTCGACAGCCAAATCCTTCAGCGCGCTGGTTAGCGATTTCGGTTCCGGATGCGCATGGACGATGAGAATGTTGCTCATTCAGTATGTTCCTCGATCAGTTTCTTTGGGTTGGGTTTGGTGATGGCGATGCACCCGCCTCGTCACCCTTGAATCCCAGGATTGATCATGTGGGCCTCCCACTGCTATTTCTGAAATCGAAGTTTTGATGCGTTGGTATAATTTTCATGGATATCGAACGGCTCGATCTGAACCTGCTCGTCACGCTGGACACGCTGCTCGCCGAGCGAAACGTCACGCGTGCCGCCAAGCGGCTGAACCTGAGCCAACCGGCACTATCTGCGCGGCTCACGCGGTTGAGGGAGATCCTCGAGGACCAGTTGCTGTTGCCGGCCCAGCGCGGCATGGTGCCGACTCAACGCGCGCTGGAGCTGCAGGCGCCACTTCATGAAGCATTGGAAGCAGTTCGCCGGGTCGTCGCGGAAGGCACCCCATTTGATCCGTCCAGCGCGGTCGCTACGATAACGATCTCAGCAAGTGACTATGGCCAGTATTCAATCCTGATGCGTCTTGCCCGAGTGTTTCGGACCGAGGCACCAGGAGTGAGGATCGTTTGGCGGACCATCGATGCATCGGCGCTAACGGCTCAGATGGAGCGAGGCGAAGTGGATCTGGCGCTCATGACGCCGGAGAGCGCGCCTGAACTGCTGCGCATGAGAAAACTGTTTCGTGAACGGTACGTTGCGATTGCGCGCTCCGATCACCCGGTCGTGCAGGGAAGCATCGACCTCGATGTATTCTGCGCACTCGATCATGTGGTTGTCTCCCCTCAGGGCGGTGGTTTTATCGGGGCGACCGACGTGGCGCTCGAAGCAGCAGGCCGTAGCCGCCGCGTCGTTCTATCCGCTCCCGGTTTTCTTATTGTTCCGGAGATCATCGTACGGTCGGACATGATCGCGCTGGTTCCCCATCGAATTGCACGCGATCGCTCGGATCAGCTGCAGATCCTGGAGCCGCCGATAGCCGTTCCGGGCTTCGAGATAGCTATGGTTTGGCACGACAGGACGACGACGCACCCGGTTCAGCGCTGGCTGCGAGAGCGAATCGCAACTGTCGCAAACAACGGTTCCATTGCGCCTTGACGGCTCACCACGCGACCTTCAGGGCGATACTTTCTTCTTCAGGCGCATGAGCCGCGGCTGCCTGCCTGCAAACGCCAGGGAGGTTGCGGTAGATTTCCAAATAGTCCTGGGTCATGCGCTCGGCGGTAAAGCGCCTTTCGAAGGCACCGCGAACCTTTCGCCTGTCGAGGCTTAGCACCGCTTCCAGCTTCTCGATCGCTTCGGGCATCGTATCGACCAAGATTCCCGAGACACCGTCGTCGATCACCTCTGGCGCCGAACCGCAACGAAAGGCGAGCACAGGGGTGCCACATGCCATCGATTCAATCATCACCAGGCCGAACGGTTCGGGCCAATCGATCGGAAAAAGCATCGCGGCTGCATTGCCGAGGAAGTCGGCTTTCTCACGTTCGTCTATCTCGCCCATGTATTCGACGTTGGGATGGCTCGCCACCATGGGTTCGATCACGGTTTGCCAATAACACTTATCTTGCGTGTCCACCTTCGCGGCGATCTTCAAGCGCATCCCGACTCGATCGGCGATCTCGATGGCACGATCGGCCCCCTTCTCCGGCGAAATGCGCCCGAGGAACGCCAGATAGCCGCTGTGAGGCTTTTCGGTGAACGGCAAGACATTCTCGTCCAGGCCATGATAGACGGTTCCTCTCCAGTTGACGGGGGGCATCGGCTGCCGCTGGTCATTCGAAATGGACACCACCGGAATTTCAGGAAAAGCGCGATAGAAGGGCTGAAGGTCAGGCAGATCGAGACGGCCGTGAAGCGTCGTGACGGTGCGATCGGCGAAATCCCTGATCAAAGGGAAATGCAGAAATTCGATATGGAAGTGCAACACGTCGAACTCCTGCGCGTGGCGGCGAACCTCCTCGATCATAGCGGCTAGATGAGGAATCGGATCGCTTACGGCCGCGTTGAGCCTCAGTGCGACCTCGGAACATGGCACCAGTTTGGCTTTCGTGAGCGAGTCGCCGCTGGCAAAGAGAGTTACGTCATGACCTTGCCGGACCAATTCCTCGGTGAGATAGGAAACAATTCGTTCAGTACCTCCATAAAGCTTGGGCGGAACTCGCTCCGCAAGTGGTGCAATCTGCGCAATCTTCATTGCGAAAACTCCTATCGAGGGAAGCAGCCCGCCATGTGCCTCCGTTTATACGCAAGTTCTGTTGAGACAATTGTCGAGAGCGACTCTTGTTCCGTCCCTGGAGTACGGTTCGCTGGTCTGCCGGCCGGATGCGTACAAATAGGCGAAGCAAACAGAATCGATGCAACTGTCCCTGGCCGGAAGAGGTGCGGCGGCACATGTTTCCTGCAAAATCGAACGTGCAAAACCCAACGCAATGTAAGTTCCGGCTTGTGGTGCGGAATGCCCGCAAACTGGCATGGAACAGGGCAACAGCCTGACCAGCAGCAGCAGCCTGATGTTCAAGGTGGGGCAACCCAGAGATCGTGCCGGCGTATGAGGGCTATTTGTTCTTCGTGCTGGCGCACGGCCGAATAGTTATCATCGAGCCTTGGACACTGAGAGGTGGTGGTCATCGTCACCTAGCGCGCCGACGCGCAGCCAGGGTCCGCTGTCCTACAGCGCCGTGCGTCTTTTCAGACGCACTAAGGCCGCTGTAGCACTTTGAATCGCTGCATGTTTTCGCCCTTAAATCGGTTCCGATTTAAGGGAACATGCAGTAGGGGGACCGATCTTAACAACAGGTAGATGAGACCGGACAAGCATCGAAGGGCTGCAGTTCCTGAGATCGCCCGGGTTTGCCGATTGGAGCCGTCGAAGATCAATCAGCACCAATGCCGAATGTTGCCGGTGCCGAAGGCTCTGCGCTTCGATAGTGGCTTGGCGGCACGCCGATAACGCGCTTGAAGGCGCGGCTGAAGGCTGCTTCTGAGTCATAGCCAAGACGCCGCGCTGCGACGGAGATGCGCATGCGATCGCGGGTTAGCCACTGCCGCGCCTGGTGCATGCGCACTTGCGTCAGGTAGCGTGCCGGCGTCTCTCCGACCACCGAAGCAAACAGTTGGGCGAAGCCGGAGCGGGAGGCCCCCATCACTTTGGCGAGCGAGCCTACGGTCCAGTTCTTCTCGGGATCGAGATGAATCGCCGCCATGACGCGCCCTATGCCTGGATGCCGCACCGCCGCCATCCAGCCGCTCGTGTCGCCGCATCCGTTCTCCACCCAGGAGCGTATGATCAGGGCGGCCAGCACATCGGCAAGCCGCGCCAGTACGCCGCCTGAGCCGACGCGGCTGGCGCCGACCTCCCGCGCCATGGCATCGAGCAGGTGCGGGATCGCCGGCTCGCTGGCGGTGAGCGCGTCGATGCGCATAACCTCGGGCATCATGCGCAACAGCGGTTGCATGGCATCCAGATTGAACTTCAGGCTCCCGCAGAACAAAATTGTGCTCGGTCCTCGCCCGCCTCCGCAGACGTCGTAGACGCATTTGCACACCTCTTGAACCGAGTATGCCTCGAGAGGAGACAGCTTCTCACCGGGTGAACTCGCCAACGCGTGCTCGCCGCCACGTGGGAGAAGCACGGCGTCTCCACGTTTCAACTCGATCCATTCGCCGTCCGGAACGCGCAACCAGCAGGCGCCGCAGATGAAGTGGAATCGCGCCGCCTCCTGCGCCGGAAAGAAAATGCCCCATGGCGCGGCCAGTTCGCAGCGGCCGTAGTCGACGCCGTCAAGGCGCAGGCCCCTCAGCATGTCGGTCAGGGAATCTCCCGAGGAGTCAGCCGCATATTTGGACGAATGATCAAGCATTACAGAATTTCTAACATGGAATGTCCAATGCGTCACGGCCTATCTAAAGCAGACCCATAGCGGAGCCTGCTCATATGTCACAAACAGCTACAATCCTGGAGGCCGGACTTTCACCGGCGGCGGGCGAAGAGCGAAGCGATCCCGCCTGGGCCGGCGTCGTGTCGCTAGCGCTTGGCGTGTTCGGTCTCGTCACCGCGGAGTTTCTCCCGGCCAGTATCCTGACGCCGATGGCGGCCGATCTCGGCATCAGCGACGGTACGGCCGGGCAAGCTGTCACGGCGACCGCTGTCGTCGGCGCCATCGCGGCGCCGACCATTGCGATCTTCACGCGCAACTTTGATCGCCGGCTCGTGCTGTGGGGCTTCAGCCTTGCGCTGATCGTCTCCAGCTTGCTCGCGGCGCTTGCCACCAATCTCACGATGCTTCTTGCCGCCCGGATCGTACTCGGCATCGGACTTGGCGGCTTCTGGTCGATGATGGCGGCCATCGCATTGCGTCTCGTGCCGATGCGTCTCGTGCCACGTGCCATGTCGATCATCTTCACCGGCGTATCGCTTGCGACGGTCTGCGCCGCGCCTGTCGGCGCCTATATAGGCGATCTCTGGGGATGGCGCGCCGCCTTCTGGGTGGCCGCTGCGCTCGGCGCGGTGACGCTGCTGGTTCAAGTTACGAGTGTGCCGTGTCTGCCGCCGCAATCGGCGCCGAGCCCTAAGCTTCTGCTCGACCTCCTGCGCAGGCCGAGCATCCGCATCGGCATCGTCACCGTCCTGCTCTTCGTGTCGGGCCACTTCGCTGGTTTCACCTATGTCCGCCCGTTCCTGGAGAAGGTGCCTGGATTCGGTATCGAATCGATCTCGTTGATCCTGCTGGCCTATGGCGTCGGCGGCTTTTTCGGCAATCTCGCAGGCGGCTTTGTCATCGAGCGCAGCATCACGGCCGCCGTCAGCCTTGGCACTCTGCTCATAGCGGCAATGGCGCTCGCATTGGTGGCCTTTGGAGCGAACGACATCGTCGCGGCGGCTTCCGTGACGCTCTGGGGCTTCGCGTTCGGAGCATTGCCGGTGGCTGTCCAGACTTGGATGGTGCGCGCTGCCCCCGACCATGCGGAAAGCACCGGCGGCCTGATCGTCGCGACGTTTCAGGTCGCCATCGCCAGCGGGGCCGTTCTGGGCGGTCTCTTCGTGGATGGCTTCGGGCCGCTTGGTGCGATCACCTACTGCGCCGCCGCAACGCTTGCCAGCGGACTCTACGTTCTGGCATCCAGGCGAAGCATCCGGGAGTGAGCAGAGCATTCCATAAGAAAAGATGGATGAATCCCAGTCTATTGCATCGTCTTTATAAGAATGTCCTTCAGCGAGGATGAGGCACGCCGCAAATGCCGGCGACGGCGATTGCCACCGAAAGACCTGCTGGCAATCGCCTGCGAATTAGCGCCGTGGTCTGGGGAACCTATTGGTGATCATTTCGTTGAGATGGCATTAGCTCTCGCTTAAATAATCGATCAGAGGAGAGAGCCATGAAGAGGACAATCGGTAAGGTTCTAGCAACGGTGTTGGTCGGCGTCGGCACCATGATCGCGTTGCCGTCTGTGCCGTCGGCGCAGGGGCTGGACCTATACATTGGACCGGGCGGCCCGGATCTGGATTTTCGCGAATCCCCCCGAAGATACTATGATGACGACGACTATCGCGGGCGCTGTAGCGAGCGGCAAGCGATTCGTCGTGCCTATAGGCTTGGAATTCGCGACCCAGAGGTACAAGACGTGACGCGGAGACAGGTTGTCGTCGATGGCGTTAGCCGTCGTGGTAACTACACGACGGTCTATTTCGCAAATCGTCGAGGTTGCCCGCGAATAGGCTAAGCCTTGGAGGAGCCGAGGAGCGGCGGTCATATATCGGGGCTCCACCACGAGTCTCGCGTAGCGGCAGCGATCTGACCTCTCAGGCGCTGCTGCGCATAAATTTGGGCCATCTTTATTGCCGAATCTTCGAGGGCATCGTTTCCGTCCGCGATTTCGGCCGCGCGGGTGATGCGGCGAGAGCACCAAGTCAACTCCTCGAATCGTGCGTTTTCCTAACGGCGAAGGCTGCCGTTCCCTCACCGTTTTTCGTCGCCGGGCCAGATAACCGTGGCTGCACGCATGGCGCCAAGTGGCTCGATAGCAGCGCGGCATCACGTTCCTGTCTATCACGTTCCCCTCTGGGTAATACCCTCTCGCCCCAAATTTCACGATTGCTGAGACCGGCTCCCAATTGACGACGCGCCTTGTCCTGAATACGGGTGCAGGGTTCCCGATTTCTAGCCGCGGCTGTAACCGAACCAACGGACAATCATATGAGTGTGAAGCGTATCCCGCCTCTGATAACCCTCCTGGCGTTATTCGTCACCGGATGCACGGCATCTACCGATGGCGCCAAGCCCGCAAGCACCAAGCCAAATATGAGCACGCCAAAGTCGGCGGCTGCGGAAGACACGCCGCGCCAGTGCACCACCCGCTTGACCAAATGCTTTTACGGCACCGGTCCGGCAGGCGTTCCCTGCTCTTGCTGGTCGAGTGACGGTGCCCCAGATCACGGCATCACCACAAAATAGATTTCGGGACGAGAGCGGATCTCCTCCGCCGACGACCATGGAAGACCTCATGGGGTGAGACCAGACGCAATCACCTGCGGAGGTGTCGTGCCGATGAGTGATCTTGATGACGCGCAATGTGCCCATCAAGACCTGATCAGCAGTCAGAACAAAGCCAGATATCTCAGTAGTGACAGGACGCCGATGATAATGACGATGACTTGTACTATTTGCTTCGTGCGTCCGTCCATCGGAAGCCGATTGACGAGATAAAGCACCAGAACGACGACGAGAAACGTCACGAGCACGCTAATCAGTAGGGACATATACTCCGCTCCTGTTGAAGAGGTTTGGCTACAAAGCTTACCTATGGGAGAAGGAATGGAAGGAAAGACCCTTGCGTTGTAATCGGCTCGAGCGTCTCGCCCGCCGGATAGCGCAGGGCGCCGCCATTAGCGGGCGCCGTGGCCGCAGCGGTTCGGACGGCCGCCACCCCAGGCCCGCCCGCCACTACAACGGATCGCGCCCGTCCCCTCCGGAAAAGAGCGAGGCGTTCGCTGCCAGCAGCGCCGAAAGCCGGTCTGCAACCGTGCGCACGTCCTCTCGGGACCGTTCGTCATCATGTAGCACAATCCATAGGTCATGGCTGAGCTTCTCGATGACCGGCCCCGCCCGGACGAAGCTGGGGTCGCTGTCGCCGATGAAACAGGGCATAACCCCAATTCCCGCTCCAGCCTTCACCAGATCAAACATCATTCGCGGTGTGTTCACCCAGTTCGTGATCCACCGGTCCGACTGCTCGAATGCCCAGCGCATCCAAGGCTGATTGGCGACATCCGTTCCGAGCGACACCCAATTGCAGTGACGGCGATGGTCGAAACCCTGTGCACAATAAGGCGCATAAGCGACAGCGACCGATCGGCGGGCCGCGACGTTGCCCGTTTTCGGCCTTTGACCGCAGAGACCGATATCGGCATCGCGGTGGGTCAGATGGATGTCCTCGTCGGAGCTCTTGAAGCACATCCGAAATTCGTCGTGGGGCGTCCAAAAGTGTCGCAACCTCTCTGCCGTGAAGTGCGATAGAGCGCTGTCTAAGAGAACCCGCACGATTGGCATTGAAAGCACCTTCTCGTGCCAGTTGGCGATATCCTGTGCCGCCGCTTGCATCGCCAAGACGCGGTCGAGCAACATCTGGCCGTCGGGTGCGAGTCCGTATCCCGTCCTCGCGCGCACAAAGAGCGCCCGGCCAGTCGAGCGCTCAAGCGCGAGCATGCGCCGCCCGATGGTCGGTGCACTAAGACCGGTCTTCTCGGCAGCACCCGCAAGCCCGCCTTCCTGGGCCACGTGGAAGAACAGGCGAAGATCTTCCCAGTTTTCGACTTTCATTGGTGAAAGATGCCTTTCGTTTCTGCGTCTACATCCGCCGTTGGTCACGTACCACCTCCTGGGTGCCGCGATACTTCCAGGAGAAACGACAATGCTACTCGATTGGACGATCTTATATAGGGAACTCCTGCGCCAGCAGCGCAGACAACGCGCCGATGCCTTTGCCGACCCGCTCGATAGCGCAGAATGGGAGGGGTTGGGATGGCTGTTAAAGCTAATCGAAACGTCTGCCAGGATCCGGCAAAATGGGTGGTCGGCGGCCGATCGTCGGCAAACGGCCTACAGGCCAGCGCGAGGCGCCTTGGGTTGCCAACCCAAAGTTCAAGATGGTTGCGCTGCGAGACAGCTCTAAGTTGCCGCAACAGGGGGTGATCAGGAGGATTGTGCCTGGGCCTCTGCAGTCAGTTTACTCTTGTCGATGTCGCTCGCCCTGTGAGCGCTCCTCAAGCGGCTCGTGCAGTGAGCCGCTAACGGCGCTTTCGCTCATCGGCTTTTGTCGTCGGGGAGGGGACGAGCGTGATGAGGTTCGACGTTCCCAAAGCAATCGGTGCTCGCCGTTTTTTTGTCGGATAATCGGTTCCTCGACCCACTCCGCCATCGGACGGGCTAAATTCGATGGTTTGTGCTTCGCGGACTGACGGGGGACGAATATATGGGATGGATCGACCGAAACATCGATCAACCTTTGCTGAATTGTGCGGCTCGGACATTGAACGCCTGGCATTCGCGAACCGGCCTAAGGCCGGAAATTCTGGAGCCGTGTTGGAACGTTGCGGTCTTGTCATGTCTGCTGATCGCCAGCGGTCTAATCCTCGACAACGGATCGCTTTTGCTCAGCCAGTTTGCACTCGTGGCGCTGGCAATCCCGTCGGCGTGGAGGCTTCTGCCTTCATCGCGGCGAGAGGGTCATGAATACGATTTCCACTCGTATAAAGCGCTTCGAGCGCGTGCGCTGCTAAAGAGGGAGACGGAGTGGTCGTTGCGGCTGACCGTGCTGCTCGTGTCGCCGTTCCTCTCGCTCGTCATGCAAGCGGCGGATCAGGAGGCGGCCTATTTTATTGTCGGAGCAGGCCTGTGGTTCGCTCTCACGGCGCCGGCGAAATTCTACTTGGAAGCGGCCGAGCCGCCGAAGCCTACCGATGGCGACCGGATTTCCCTCGTGCTGACCGGGCACAAGCTCAATTTCTTGCCGGTCCGATGACAAGGATGCACCCGGCTCTCGGCCTCTCAGTGTTTGCCCGACGGGCATTCTCTCGAGCCGGCATCAACCCTCCGTCGTAGAACCTGCTGCCTTGAAGCGCTCCTCGAACTCCCGCCGCAGAGCCCGCCGCACCTCCGCGGCGCGCTGGCGACGTTCCCGGACGCCGGGCTCCGGTACATATGGAGGGACCGTCGTTGGACGTCCCTGCGCATCGACGGCAACCATGGTGAAGTAGCACGAGTTCGTATGCCGCCGCTCGCCCGTCCGGATATTCTCCGCTTCAACCCTGATGCCGACTTCCATGGATGTGCGGCCGGCGTGATTGATCGAGGCTCGGAAGGTCACCAGTTCGCCGACATGGATCGGCTGACGGAACACGACCTGATCGACGGATAACGTTACGGCATATTGCTTTGAGTAACGCGATGCACAGGAGAAGGCGACCCGGTCCAGCAGGTTGAGGAGTGCTCCGCCGTGAACGTTACCACTGAAGTTGGCCATGTCGGGCGTCATCAGGACGACCATCTCGACTTGGCTCGTATCATTAATCTCATGCATCTCTCTTCGTCTCCGGATGATCCCCACTTGACATGCTGTCTATCAGTTCTTTGTATTTCGTGAGTGAGATTGCGAATTCGCGAAATATGCTCAATTTCACTCGGCCGATCCGCCAATAACGGGGCACGCTCTACACCACGCAAGCAACGGTCCGCTCTACGTTATTCAAACCCCGTCTGGGTTCACATCATCGTGACCTTCGGCCGCGGCTGATGACTTCCCCGCCCCTTCGCTCTAGGTGGGAGGAATGCCTAACCTCATAGCCGCTCTTCTGTCGTTCATCGTATTTTTGTCGCCTGCCGCCGCGCAGGAAACATCCTCAGTCTCTTCGTTGTTGAAGAGCGTTGCAACTCGGGGCGATCTGAGGACGCTGAAAACTGTAATCGTTGCGCGCGACGGCAAGATCATCGCCGAGCAGGGTTATCGCGGCTACAGCCCCTCGGGATCGACCAATATTAAATCCGCATCGAAATCGATCGTATCGGCGCTCGTCGGAATAGCGATCAGCAAGGGTCTACTCGAGGGTCCGGACCAGAAGATCGCGCCTATCCTGAAATCCGATCTGCCGCCATCGGCGGACGCGAGGATAAACGAGATCACTATTGGCAACCTGCTTTCGATGCAGGCGGGGCTAGGCCGGATGTCGGGACCGAATTACGGTCGCTGGGTTTCCAGCCGCAATTGGGTGCGCTTCGCCCTTGCCCAACCTTTCGACGATGAACCGGGAGGACGGATGCTCTATTCGACAGCATCGACCCATCTCCTTTCGGCGATCCTGACTAAAGTGAGTGGCAAATCAACCCTGGCTCTGGCGCGTGACTGGCTCGACCCGGTCGAGGGCTTCCGGATCGGCGCCTGGGATCGCGATCCACAAGGCATTTACCTTGGCGGAAACCAGATGGCGATGAGCGCCCGCTCGCTCCTTGCCTTCGGTGAGCTTTACCGCAACAGCGGCCGCACGACTGCCGGCCAGCAGATCGTTCCCGCGGATTGGATAGAGCGTTCGTGGCAGGCGCACACGATTTCGCGCTTTTCCGGCGACGCTTACGGCTACGGCTGGTTCAACCGGCGGATTGCTGGAGAGGATGTTTACTTCGCCTGGGGATATGGCGGCCAGATGCTTTATATAGTGCCGTCGCTGAAGCTCACCGTCGTCATGACGTCGGAGGAGAACGAACCCTCCGCCCGTAACGGATACCGCGACACTCTGCACGGCTTGCTGGCGGAGATTATCGCGGTGGCACGAACCTCCTGATCCTGTCGAAGCGAAAACCCGCGAAAAGCCGTGGTGTCGACTTCTCGCGGGTGTGACCGGCTCCCTTCGATAATCCCAGGCGCGCTGTACGAGCCGCTCCGTTGCCTTATGCCGTCGGCTGCTTGGTCTTCCTCAGATAGGGAAGAACGGTATCGAACGAACCGAAACGCTGGATGGCGTCCTCGTTGGACACGGCCGCGGTGATGATGACATCTTCTCCCTGCTGCCAGTTCGCCGGAGTTGCCACCTGATGCTTGGCAGTCAGCTGGATCGAGTCGATGGCGCGCAGGATTTCGTTGAAGTTGCGGCCCGTCGTCATCGGATAGGTGAGGATCAGCTTGATCTTCTTGTCAGGACCGATGACATAGACCGAACGCACGGTCGCGTTATCGGCGGGCGTGCGGCCCTCCGAGGTGTCGCCGGCCCCGGCGGGCAGCATATCGTAGAGCTTGGCGACTTTGAGATCGCGATCGCCGATCAGCGGGTAATCGACATCGAAACCCGTTGCGAGCTTGATGTCGCTCTTCCATTTGTCGTGGCTTTCGACCGGATCGACCGAGATGCCGATGATCTTCACGCCCCGCTTGCGAAATTCGTTCTCGATGCCGGCCATGGCGCCGAGTTCGGTGGTGCATACGGGCGTGAAATTCTTCGGGTGGGAGAAAAGGACAGCCCAGCCATCGCCAATCCATTCATGGAAATTGATCGTGCCATGCGTGGTCTCGGCGGTGAAATCTGGGGCAGTCTCGTTGATGCGGAGGCTCATGGGTTGCTCCTTTCGGTTCGGCAAAATTTCGCTAAGGATCGCGCAACCGCGAGACTTTCGAGGAGGAAACACGCGATCGCCAATCGTAAAAAGAATGGCAAGGGCGAGAGATCCTGCAGAGCCTGTCAAGCTCCTCGACGAAAGCCTCGGTGAAGCGAACCGGGTCCAACATATCATCCACCGCTTCGGGTAAAAAGCAGTAGCTGCAAGCGGTCTGTTCCTGATAAATGGCCCCTATCGAGCCTAGCATGCCGCTTCTGAAAGAAGAACCTCCCGGGAAAGAAAGCCAAGATGATAGTGGTCCGTTCCGCCCGGTCCGATGACGTAAATGCTCTTGCTGAAATTGGTCTTGCAGCATGGCGCAAGGGAATAAAACCGCATGTGCCAGTGGCCGTTGCGATGGCACTCGAGCAAAATAATCCATTCCTGCCATTCCTGCGGGAACTGGGTTCGCGAGTTTTAGTCGCTGAAGTTCATGGAGAACCTGTTGGCCTCGGTGCCTGTGAGCATGCTGACGACACCATCAGCGATATCTGAAACGCGCAGGGGAGGGTCGCATGACAGCAATCGCTTTAACCATAGCCGGATCGGATTCGGGCGGCGGCGCCGGCATCCAAGCCGATCTCAAGACCTTTTCGGCGCTCGGCGTTTACGGCGCCAGCGTCATTACTGCGATCACGGCCCAGAACACGAAGGGCGTAAGCGCCGTCGAGGATATCTCTCCGAAAATGGTCGCGGCGCAAATCGATGCCGTGTTTTCCGATCTCGACGTGGCAGCAGCAAAGGTCGGCATGGTCTCGCGCTCGGAGACGATCGCCGCAATAGCCGACGCGTTGCAGCGGTTCGGCAGGCGGGCTGTCGTCGATCCGGTTATGGTGGCGACCTCCGGCGATCGGCTGCTGCAACCGGATGCGCTTGAGGCTTTGGTGAAGGAACTCCTGCCATTGGCGCTCGTCGTCACTCCCAATTTGGCCGAGGCAGCTCTGCTGACCGGTCGCTCGGTCGCCGCGGATGAAGCGGAGATGGCGCGTCAGGCAGAAGCGATCTTGAAAACCGGCGCGCATTCGGTTCTGGTCAAGGGAGGGCATTTGAAGAGCGGCGAGGCTACCGATCTTTTCTTCGACGGCGACGGTCTGATCCGGCTTCCGGCGCCGCGGGTCGAAACGCACAACGATCACGGCACCGGCTGCACGCTCTCAGCCGCGATTGCCGCCGGTCTTGCGCTCGGGCAGCCACTAACGGAGGCAGTGCGCACCGCCAAGACCTATCTGCACGGCGCTATTGCTGCCTCCGACGAGTTGAAGGTGGGGCGAGGGCGGGGACCCGTGCACCACTTCCACCGCTGGTGGCGGGCGTGATCTCTTCTTCGATCACCCAATTATGATTCTGTTGTCAGCCGTGAAGCTGTACGGCGGGACCTCAAGATTGCGCGGCGCCGGTCCTTTGCGAACCCGTCCCGAGACGTCGTAGATCGAACCGTGGCACGGGCAGAACCAGCCGTCATGGGGGCCGCGAGGATCGCCGTCCTGCTGGCCCAAGGGTATGCAGCCTAGATGTGTGCACACCCCGACCAGGACGAGCCATTCGGGTCGCGGAGCACGTTCGCTGTCTGCAACGGGATCGATGAGCGCGGGGCTGTCATCATCTTCTCGCGCCTGGGCAATCATTTGCTCCGACCGACGGACGATGAACACCGGTTTGCCGCGCCATTTGATCGTGACACGCTGTCCCGGCTCAACGAGGGAGATGTCGAACTCTACGGAAGCCATCGCAGTCACGTCTGCCGACGGCTGCATGCTGTCTATAAATGGCCACAGAAATGCCGCGCCGCCGACGAGAGTGGCCATGCCCGTGCAAAGGTAAAGAAAATCCCGTCGGGTCGGCTCACGGGGTTGCTCAGTCTGTTCGACGGCGTCAGTCATTTTTATTCGCTGAAGGAGAATCTGCGCCCCTTCTCTGTCAACTATCGACCAGCTGATTCTCCGCTTTCATCGTGACTACGTCAACGCCTTCGAGGCGGCGGCGCCAACTTCAAGGATGGCACCGCTCGCGATGCCTCGTTATCGCCACGGTTGCGCCGCAGCATCATTTTATACTTGATTAATGAGCAGTAGCCGGTTCATCGAGGCAGCCACCATATGCACTTCCTTACCCGTCGGCTGGAGGCTTTCAACCGTGACGAACTGCCGGATTGGCCGCGGTCGCCAAAGGCTCTATGGCGGGTGTTCCTGATTGCCTCGAGCCTCGTCGAGTTTTTCCTTTTTTATATGCTGTCGCTGCTCGTTTTAGCGGCCGTGATCGTTCTAATGATCGTGGCCTGGCTCATCAGGGTCGATCGAAAACCGGCGAAGGTTTATCACCGCTGACAAGTGCGCGCCCGGGGCGACAGCACCGCGCGTCTGCTCGGACGCGCGGTGCTTTGTGGTCGTTTACGGATCAGGCGGCCGTATACCGGTTTTCGGGAGTCCCTTGCTCGATATAATATTTGCCGTAGCGATGCCGGTATTTTTCAGCCCCGCCGAAATCGCTGTATTTCCCGAGCTCATTCATGTCGGTCTTGTTTAGGATCACACCAAGCACCTTGGAATTGATATGCGGCTCGGCGTTCAGGAGATCGCGCACGAGCCGTGACGGCGTTCTTCCCCACTCGACAACGAAGAGGAAGCCGTCGGCAAGCGGCGCAAAGGCTTTGGCATCGACGACCGGAGCAAGGGCGGCTAGATCCACGACCACATAGTCGAACGAATTGCGTGCGTTCTCGATCAGGCCCGCCATGGCCGGCGAGGCGAGCAGTTCATTGCTATGATGCCGCTGGTGATGCGATGCCTCGCCGCCGGCGGGCAGGATCGCCAGCTTCGACCGCTGGTCCACTTTGATCCCGGCGGGCCACGTGGCTTCTCCCGTCAGCGTTTCTACCAGTCCGGTCCTCGGGGCGGGCGTGATCATCTGGGTCAGGCCCGGCTTGCGGATGTCGGCATCGATCAAGAGGGTGCGTTTGCCGCTCGCTGCCAGAAGAGCCGCAAAATTCGCCGCGATGACTGACTTTCCTTCGTCCGGAAGAGCGGAAATGATCGCGATTACACGGCTTTCATTTCCCGGCAGCATGTGGTCCCCGGCGAGTTTGGCGTTCCTGAAGGTCTCGGCGAATGCCGATCGCGGTGCATCGAGCACGATGCGTGAGAGCCGCTGGAACGGCATGGCACCATCGCTCGCGTCGTCCGGCTGCCTATCCGACCCGAAGCGAGCGCGCACGAGCTGCGCCGTCTTCTTCGGCCGGGAACCGATGAGCGGAACATAGCCGAGCGCTCTGTGCCCGAGAAGAGAGCGCACGTCCTCTTCGAGACGGAAAGTCCTTTCGCGAAACTCCAGAAACGCTGCATAGGCGCCGCCGACCATCATGCCGAGCACGGCCGATAGAGCAAGCGCCATGGTTTTCTTCGGGCTCGACGGTGAAACCGGAACGCCGGCCTCCGAGATGACACGTGCCTTGGCGATCGGGAAGGAGCGCTGCTGCGTCGCCTGCTCGTAGCGGCCGAGATAGGATTCATAAAGCGTCTTGAGCGCAGCTGCCTGCTGCTCCAGCTCCCTCAACTGAACGAGCGACTTGCTGGCCTCCGAGTTCTTGCCCGCCATGCCTTGGATGCTCTCGCGCAAAGATGCTTCGCGTGAGCGGGCGACCTCGTATTCGTTCTTGTAGCTCGCCGTAAGCTGTTGCAGTTCCTGATAGATCTGCCGGGCGACATCGCTCTGCTCGGCTCTGAGCGAGACAGCCTGCGGATGGTCGGCGCCAAAATTCTGCGTGACTTCCTGTTCGCGCTTGCCGACAGCGAGATAGCGGGTTCTGAGGTCGCGGATCACCGAATTGTCGCCCTCCTTGGAGGAAACGGTGGCATTGTTCACCGCGTTTTCCGGCCCCTGATCGACAATCGACTTGTACTGATTGTAGCGCGCCGACGCTTGGGCGGTGTCCGCTTGGGCGACGATGAGCTGGCTGTTGAGATCGGACAGCTGCTGCTCGGACATCAGCTCGCCGCGAGCGGCGGTAAGCCCGTTTTCGCTTCTGAACATTTCGACCTCGAGCGCTGCGGCTTGCGAACGCTGTTGCAAATCCGTCAGTCGCTCCTGCAGCCACACAGAGGCGCGCTCGGTCGCCTCGAAGTTGGCGTTCAATTGATCGGTAAGATAAGCTTCCGCGTAGCCACGCACGACGATTGCGGCGAGCTGTGGATCGGGTGAACGGTAAGCAAGCGCCACCACCGAGCTTCGCGCGACCCGCTCAACCGTCAGCGCCTGCTGGAGAAGGGCGGCCGCTTTCTTTCGCCGGCCATTTCGCGCCGCCTCTTCGGAGACGGTCGGCCCGCTCAAAAACAGTCCGGTTGCTGTCTTTAGCCAATCCTTGACGACGGCGACCGGCGACTGGGGAGGATTGAGGATCGTGTCGTTCTCCGAAAGGTTGAGCTTGTCGACGACACGCAGAGCAAGCTCGCCGGATTTCAGGATTTCGACCGCGCTCGCAATCTGCGTGTCCAACATCTGACTGTTTGCAGGCGCCGGCTCTTCCTCGGCGTATTTCGACAGGTTCTCGTCGAGGAGAATCTGCGTCAGGGACGTATATTGTGGTGTTGCGAATAGCAGGTAGACGACCCCCAGTACGATGAAGAGACCAACGAAGGCTGCGACGAGCCTGGCTCGGCGAAAGACGACAGCCATGAGCCGATCGAGATCGATGAAGCCGTCGGACTGCTCTTCGCGAGGCATGATGGTGCTCAATGGGACACTTCTCTGTTTCATGGGGGCCGTTCTGTTCATCTTTTTCTCCGGTCCTTGTCCCGGCGGCCTCCCTTGGCCGCCAGGAACGTTCGCTTATGCCGCCCGGATGCGGCTTTCGTGAGACAGGACCATCTCGCGAACGGATTCGAAGACGGTCTCGCCGATATCCGCCCGGGCAAGCGCGAAGGCGACGTTGGCTTCGATGAAGCCCTGTTTCGAGCCGCAGTCGAAGGTTCGGCCGTCATAGGGGTGCGCATGGAAGGTCTGGTCCGCCGAAAGCTTGAGCATGCCGTCGGTGAGCTGGATTTCATTGCCTGCACCGCGCGGCTGATGGGCAAGAATGGAGAAGATTTCCGGCTGGAGGATGTAGCGGCCGTTGAGATAGAAGTTGGACGGAGCTTCGCCCGCCGCAGGCTTTTCGACCATCTGGGTCACGGCGAAACCGTGCCGCACGGTCTCGCCCTTGCCGACAATGCCGTATTTCGAGGCTTCTTCGGGCGCGCATTGTTCTACGCCGACGACATTACCGCCCACGTCGCGATAAAGATCCACCAAGCCTGCCAGGCAGCCGCGCGTCCCGAAGGAGACCATATCCGGTAGGAGAAGCGCGAAGGGCTCATCGCCGATGAGGTCGCGGGCACACCAAACCGCGTGACCAAGACCGAGCGGGGCCTGCTGACGCGTGAAGCTTACCGAGCCGGCTGCCGGCAACATGCTTTCAAGTTCGGAAATCTGGGCATTCTTGCCCGAACGCGAAAGCGAAGAGATGAGCTCCGGCGTATCGTCGAAGTGATCCTCGATCGCCTGCTTGTTGCGGCTGGTTACGAAAACGATGTGTTCAATGCCAGCCTGGCGCGCCTCGTCCACGGCATATTGAACGACGGGCCGATCGACGATCGTCAACATTTCCTTAGGCACTGCCTTCGTCGCCGGAAGGAACCTCGTTCCGTTTCCGGCAACGGGAATCACTGCTTTTCTGACGGTCCTGATACGGTCCATAGTATCATCCTTTACTTGTGTGAGAGTCGTTGCCCAGCGGGGATGGCTCAGCCGCTGCGGTCACGGGGGCGGGAGGTGCCAATCGCGCCGCAAGGCGGCGCAACCGGATGGCGATCGGCATGCGCAGATGCCGAAGCGCAAGAGGGTCGGCGAGCGCGGTTTTCAGCGCGCCTGCCAACGATCTGTTTTTCAACTGTTCGACGAGGACGAGAAACGAACGCGCCTGGCGGAAGGCGCGGCTGCGCTTGTGCTGCACTGCTTCAGACCTCGGATCGAGCCGGTAACGGCGCAGGAACGCTTCGTCGGCGGACATCATGGCGTCGATATGTTCGAGCTTCAGCACCCGTGAAATCGATCCCTCGCGGATGTGATAGATATAGCCGGCAGAGGGCTCGATCGCGCAGCGGCCACCGGAGGCAAGCGCGGAGGCAAGCAGTATATAGTCCTCGCCGATCCGCAACGCCTCGTCGAATTGGAGGGCATGGTCTTCGAGGAAGCGGCGCCCGAATATCGGTTTCATGTAGCCGAAGTTGTGCTGCGAGCGAAAAAGGACATTCGACTCGATGAAAGCGGAAAGTGTGAGCAGCGGCTGCGCGGCGAGCTCCGCCTCCGAGAACATTCTTACGCTGCAGCCGTTGACCGAGACGACATCGAGATTGTCGACGACGATCTGCGCTCCCGACCTTTCGGCACGCGCGATCATCCGCGCCAGCCGGTCCGGTCTCAGCGTGTCGTCCGAATCGAGAATCGCGATCCACTTGCCCCGTGCCGCGGTAAGGCCGGCATTGCGGGCGCCGCCAGGCCCACGGTTGCGCTCAAGCGCAATCAGGCGAACCCGTGGATCGGCGATGGCCGAGACGAGGGCTGGAGTGGCGTCCGATGAGCAGTCATCGACAACGATAACTTCGACGGTGATGCCTTCCTGACCGAGCGCGCTTTCGACGGCGCGCATGATTGTCTCCGCGGCGTTGAAGGCGGCGACGACAAAGGTTACCTCGGGAACGAGATTGGTCGTCGGCTCGCTCATGGTGATGTCACCTCGGCGGTTCCATATTGTTCGAGTTCCTTTTGCCCGAGAAGGCCGCTGACAACGCCCGCGTGCATGATGGCGCGCAATAAAAAGCGATGACGGCGAACGGGTGACGGCAGCACGAGCAGTGTGGCGAATATGCAATAGGTCGATTTGGCGGCAGCGAGCGCCAGGTTCAAAGGCTTGCGCAAGCCCCTTGCTTTCTCTGCGAGAAGGCGGCCGTGCGTCTGTCCGGAGCGGAAGCGTCGCTTCGACAGCCAGGAGAAGGAGGTCCGGTTTTCGGGAACCGGCTCGTGCACCCAGGCTTCCGGCGCGAAAGCAATTGTTCCGCCAGCGCCATGCATCTCCGTGAAGAAGTCCGTATCCTCGCCCCCGCTCCGGCCGAGCGTGAGCTTGAAGCGACGCCCAATGAGCGAAGGCGCTTTGAGCTTGAGCAGGACATTGCAGGTATAGCCGGTGCGGATCTGCCCAGCGACCCAGACGGGCAGCGTCGAATGGAAGTCGCCGCGGCGCATCCAACCAGGAGCTGACGGGCCGTAATGCGCACGGACGGGGCCGAGAATTGCATCGGCGCCGGTGGTCCGAGCCTTTTCCAGCAAGCGAACGAGCCATTCCTTCGAAGCGGCCTCGTCGTCATCTATGAAGGCGAGGAAGTCGCCGGTGCCGTTGTCGAGGCAGGCGTTGCGCGCGATCGAAATGTTCGATGCCGGGCAATGAACGTAGGTAACGTCGAAGGGAAGTTCCGGTCGAAGGCGGTCGACCAGCGCGCTCGCACTAGGCGTCACGTCGTTGTCCGCGACGATGATGCGGATCGCAGCGCTTTCCGGCACAATCAAGGTCGCGAGCGAACGGAGCGTCTCAGCGAGTTCCGGCCGTCGAAACGTGCAGACGGCGATATCGATCTTGAGGTTCTCGTTCGTCATCAGACCACCCGGCGGCGGAGGTCGAGAAGCTCCCGCCAGAAGCCGGCGGACCAGGCGAAATGCATGACCATGGCCGAAAAGGCGGCGAGCGGCCCGTAGGGATTTCGCTGACCGAGCGCCATCCAGACGCCGTAACCAAGGCACGCGATAACCCAAAGGCCCGCCGGAATGACGGCAGCCCAGTTGATGATTGCGAGGAGGGCGCCGAAGGCTACGGGCGCCACCGCGAGCGGCAGAATCTGCCGGATGCCGGGCATGGCACGGTGCTTGAGGAAGTTTTTGGCCCGGCCGCGGCCATAGCCGAAATATTGGCGGAAGAGGGGAACGACCTTCGCGCGCGGATAGTAGACCATGCTCGTTTTGTCGGTCATCCAGATCCGGTAGCCGGCTTTTCTCAGGCGATAGTCGAATTCGGCATCCTCGTTGTGGCTGAAGCTTTCGTCATAGCCGCCGATCGCCTTGAAGGCGGCGATACGCATCAGCGCGTGATGGCCATGCTCGGCCCAGTGGCCGGCCGCACCGGCCCGGTGCTTGGAACCACCGTTACCGAGCTTGGAATTCTGCGCGAAGGCCGTCGCCTTCTGAAACGTGCTGATCCCGACGGTCTGCATGGCGACGACGACGGAGTCGGCGCCCGTCGCCAGAGCGTCTTCGACGAGCCGCTGGCAATAATCATCCGGATAGGTCGCGTGAGCGTCGATGCGGATCAGGTAGTCGAATTCCGAACCGAGTGCGGCCACCGCGCGGTTGACGGCAGCGCTCTGTATGCGTTGCGGATTGTCGAGGACGAGCACCTGGGGGTCCTCGGCGGCAAGGCGGCGAGCGATCTCACGCGTACCGTCCGTACTGCCGCCGTCGACGATGACGATCGTTGCGTTCAAGGGCTTCAGCGACGGCCGCAGCTTTTCGACCAGCGCTTCGATGTGGATCGCCTCATTGAGGCAGGGTATCACGATAAGACTGGACGTGGATGTCAGACCATCCGTGTTCATAGCAATCCACCTTCATTGTGACGGGGCTCCGATACGGCGCCGGCCGGCATGGTCTGCGGCTCTTCGACGGTGAGGGTCGCAAGGCGGCGCACCAGTGCCTCGCAGTCGGCACGGTCGAACACCCAGGTCGCCGGGTTGCACTGGCCGACGCGATCGGCGGCCTCGACGTAGCGGTCCGCTGTCATGGAGCCGATGAGTGTGACGAGGCTGTCGGCACTCGCTTCCTCGACGACGAGGCCAATTCCTCGTACGGAAAGAAAGCGCGCCGTCTCGGTGCCTTTCATGGCGATCGGCACCCGTCCGTAGCGGCAGCCTTCATAGAGCCTGTTCGGCAGTAGCCAGGAGGAATTCTGACCTTCCTCGAAGAAGTCGATTGCCCATGTGAAATGGACATCGCCATAGATGCCGGCGAGGTCTTCCGGATTGCGATAGGATCCCTCAAAGCGCATGAACGGCTCGTCGCGCACGAAGCCTCCAAAATCCTCAAACTCGGAATAAGCGGGCCTGCCTCTGAGCACGATCTCGACGCGCCCCTCCATCTTCCGCGAGAATTCGGCGAGAAGAGCGAGAGACTTTCGGCAGCGCAACGCGCCGAACCAGCCGATCTTCCACGGCGCGCCGGGCGTTGGATACTCTGCCGAAATTGTGTTTCGGTCTGCGCAGCCGTCGATTTCCAGCACCTTGTTTTCAAGCAGCAACGCCGGCGCCTCCAGCCCCGAAAGCGGACGAAAGTAGTGCTCGATGAAGGCCGGTGAACTGGTGATCAGCCAGCGCGCGTCCTTGCCGAAATGAGCCTCGGCGGCGCGAAGCGCCCGCCCGACAACGTCCTTGCGTAGCAGCAGCCGGTGAATGTCGAGGCATTCGTAGACGATCGGAACCTCGCCGCCGAAAAGCGTGACTGCCCGCTTGGCGACAGCGAGCATTTCGAGATTGCGCGCGATGATGATGTCGGGCTTTCGAACGTTTCCGAGCTTGCTCTTGAGCGACAGACACGCCGAGGCAACGGCCCCGATCCGTTGCGCAAAACGGCCGTCCGCCGTCACCCCGAGTTCGACCGGTTCGACGCCGTGAACCGCGGCCAGAGAATTGCTGTCGCGGCGGAATCCCGCAAGCGTTACGCTTGCGCCGCCGGCGACGAGCGTCAAAATCCTGCGCCGTACCGCAGGGTCGGCCAGATCTTGTGCCAAATAAAGTATCTGCAGCATGAAAACGTCCGTTTCCCTGCTCAGCCCCCGCCGAGCTTAATTCGATTTCTTGTGTATCGCAACAAGCGGTTGCAATTGCTCAGCAATTGGTCATCTGCTCAGTTTCCGCTCAGTTCAGGGCGGCAGGCCACTGACTCGGCGAATTGGCACTCGTCGCCGGCAGCCGTGAAAGCGACGCGATCCACCTGCAGCTTCGTCGGCTCCTTGTATGAGAAGGTTCCCATCCAGTCCGAAAGCTTGTCCGTTCCCCAGAGGCTGAAGAAGATCTTTTGTGCATTGACCGGTATTTTCGCGGGATCCGTAACTTCGTGGACCAACTCGCCGTTGACATAATAGCGCAGCCGGTCCTTCTCCCAGACGAAGGCGTAATCATTAAAACCCTGGTTCGCGCCGCCTGGAACATCGGCGAGATACTCGTTGCCGCCCTTCGCGGAGACATATTGATTGATTTGCACCTTTGCGGTGTTCTTACCGAGCACCTCGAAATCGATCTCGTCGTGCGGTTTCTTGTCGGCCGGACCGATATAGGTGAAGAAGGCTGAATTCAGCCCGGAGCCGTCTGCGGTCTTGATCCTTGCCTCATAGGTGCCATAGCCGAAACGTTTGCGTGTCTGGATTTCACCGCAAACGAAATTCCGCTCGCCTTCCTTTCGATCCTGAAAGGTCAGTTCCAAAATGCCGTTTGCAATCTTCACCTGCTTCTTCGACCAGGTGCAATTCTGGTGCGGACCATTGTTCCACCCATCCGAGACAAACCAGACTCGGGTATCGAGCTTATCGAAATCATCCATGAAGGAGGTGCCATTGGCGCCCTCTTGTGCCGCCGCGGCTCCGGCTGCAGCGAGAGGAAGCATTGCGATGAGGGCGAGGCGACTTAAGCGGCCATAACGATCGGATTTCATGTCCTGTTACCTTTGTGTTTCGCACTTGTTCGGCTACCACTAAGGCTGCCGAGGCGAACGGGCGCCAAACGCTTCATAAGCCTGTGCGAAGCGACGAGAATCGCGAGCGCCAGGAACGGCGCCGTAAAATAGAAGAGCGGATATAGTGCGGACCCGGTGCGGTTCCAGATCATCCAGAACAAGAAGAGCAGCGGGAGTTGTGCGCAGAAACTCAGCCCGTTGGTGCTGGTCGGCCTGTCGCCGAGTGGCACATGTGCGGACATGGTGCCCGAGATCAGCACGATCGGCATCAGATTGCTGCGCGACGAGACGTTCGCGTCCATATTCATGATGTCAGTCATCCCCTATCGGGCAGCGCCTCTGCGGCAGCCGTTTCAACGGAGCAGACTTGAGCCCGCGGGAGTCAAACTAGGGCAATCTCAAAGAAAAAATATGGCAGTGCAGCAGAAAATTGAATGGTGTCATGCTGCACTGCACCTAAGTGGCGAGCTATCGCATGGGAAGCCATGGCAGACCGGCCATGCTCGCGGGAGAAAAACCCCGGTTTCGCCGCACGTTGCAGAAATTGTGCCCCGCAAATTTTTGGGGCAACCTAAAATTGAACAACGGGATTGTGATTTTTTTAAATTGCGTGAATTTTTTGGTGGAACAAACCCGTCCCAGGTGGCGATATCCCGAAATGAGGCAAGCTTTGGGCAGCCTTCGCAGTCAAAAGCAGCCCGCCATACCGACAGCGAGATTCGCAATCGCCATTCCAAATCGTTCAAGCGGGCGCGATCATGCAAGCAAACGCCGGGCGGCTATGAGCTCGGCATTCATGGACGTTCGTTCGGTGGAATTGGAAGCAGGCAGCCTCTGCGTCCGGAGCGCAAGGCTGCGACGCGGCGATAAGCCCTAAAATGTTACTGGAAAGTCGTGCGACGCCGAGCAATAGTGCGCACATATTTTAGTCGTTTCAGTACCATCCGAGCCCGCCACAAACCGGCGGGCTTTTTTTGATTGGCGAGCGAATGCTCGCATCGACCGCCAATCCGTACCACCCCCAGGAGTTCATGGCGCGTCTGAAGGAGCTATTGATCCTTTGGCTTTACGGAGATCGTCTTCGTCTCGTTTTCCCGGAAGGGTCTGGTCATCTCGTCGATTTCGGCCTGTCGCTCTGCTGCGACCCTCGGCTCTCGTGATTTCAGCGAGGGCATCAGCACCGCCGCAGCGATCCCCAGCGGACCAAGAATACAACCGATCAGAAGCCAGCGAAGGCTGTGACCGCCCCTCATTGCCGCTATGACCGCGGTAACAATGGCGCACAAAATCCAGATTTCGATGATCATTGACTCTCGTTCGCTGCCTTCAACAGATCGGTTTTCCATTCACGCGTCCGGCGCGTACCGGGCAGGATCGGTCGGTCTGACCACGCCATATGCCGGCCCTGGCCGATCTCGCCATTTCCTGCGCTGAGGCATACAGGCCGTTGCTGTATCTTTCCCAGTCGATAGCATTGCCGGTCTCGACAAGCCAGCGGTTCACATCTCTCCCGTCAGCCCGAAAGCACGTGCCGATAAAACGGCGATAACGGTCGCGCCCGGCAAATTCGCACCGGGTCGGGCGGGACGCCGACAGGAAAGCCTCCAAGGCCAAGGTCGCTTCCTTACCGCACCGGTAATCCGCCCCTGTTTCATCCAGACAGACTTGCCAATCCTCCGGCGCGTCCACACCGTTAAGTTGGATGCGTTCGCCGGCAATTTCAATAGTATCTCCGTCGATGGTGGACGCAGGTCCGACGATCGGTTCGGCCGCCTCGGCGCCGTTGGCGACTAAAAGCATAGCCAACACCGCGTTGATCTTCCGCCTTGCTGTTCGCGAACGTGACGAGAGACACGAGGGTCCTTTTCCGAGGACCTTTGCAGCGAACTCGATGCCGAACATGCCCCATTCCCGTGCAACCCTCATTCCCCATCAGCCTAACTCAGGTCGACCGCGGTCCGCATCCTTCAAAACTATGGGTGAAAGTCGACATCGAAGCCCTATCGATCACGATCGGCGCGCCTCGGTTGCGGCAGGAGGGATTTGCTAAACTTCGCGCAAGACCGCGATCTCACGATTAGAAGACAAAGAGGTAGAGCAGGATGATAACGATGAGCGGAACGCCCATCAGCCAGAGAATGATGCCTTTCATCTTCCCAATCCCGATAGTTGCCACTGAAGCGGTAACACCGAGCAGGCAAAAGTGTTCCTGACCGGCTGATCAGGCAGGCAACAAAAAAGGCCGGGCTTCCCCGACCTTTTCACATTCGCTGCTCTGCCCTGCCAGTACATCCGTGGTCAGCGGCCAAGCGCGAATTCTGCCCGGAAAAAGATCAGGCGCGATGCGCCGACACGTCTCTCCAAGCAATCTGTTGACCGCTAGATGGGAACCCGCGACGAAAATTACAAGCTAGCCGCTTCGTTCATAGCGGGTTTCAGCGAACTAGATCCGATTAAACGTTATTCGCCCCGCTCCATCGCGAATCCTTCGAGCAGATAGCGTACGTCACCCGTGCCCCCGAGCGCGACCGGGGCCGGCGAGCGGGGGCGTCGGAAACGCTCGGTCTTGTCGGCAAGGATTCCGCCCACGATGGCGGGAAGGGCGCCCGGGTGAGTCAAGGCATAAGCGATCGCGTTCTTGAAACCTTCATTGTTCTTAAGATCGAGAAAGTACCGCAACTCGTAGCGGTCCCGAATATGGCGTTCGTGCCAGCGTATGACGGCCTCCGCCTCGCGGCTCAGGCGGCTCTCGGCGAGGATCGCACGATCGGCCTCGTAGAGACGTTTCAGGTCGATCGTTCGGTGGCTGCCGCTCAGCGAATCGCCTCGAACAACGGCGGCGTAACCGCAACTGTGAATAATCTTGTAGCGGGCACCCTTCGCTAACGCCCGGGTATAGAGGTCGTAGTCTTCACCAAGGCGCAGCATCTCGTTGTAGCGAAGCCCATGTTGATCGAGGAAAGTGCGCCGCATAAGCGGTTTTAAAAAGCCGATTTCACCGCGCCGCACTCCGCGCCGCGAGATGTTTCCCTCGACGAAGCCGACAAGATCGATCAGGCGGGGACTTGGCGTGAAGCGACCGATCTTGCCATGGGCGCTTGCGGCTTGAGCGGCATCGATGAAGGCGATGTTGTCGGCGATGAAATCCCAGCCGTCCTCAGATAGCAGTTGCCGCAGCCGACCGGGAAAAAAGAAATCGTCGGCGTCTAGTACGCCGAGAAGCGGCGATTGCGAAATCGAGATCGCATGATTGCGCGCCGCCGCAGGGCCGCGGTTTTCTTCGAAGCGAACGACATTCAGCCGGCCGGTCCCGTCATCGGCAGCGCGCGCGACGGTAGCTGTATCGTCGGTCGAGCCGTCATCGATGACGACGACTTCCGCCGCTTCCGGCTCGGCAAGAGCCGAGGCAATTGCGATGGTGATCGTGTCGGCGGCGTTTTTTGCGGCAATGATAATGCAGACATTCGTCCGCGCGGCTGCGGTCATACTGGCCTCCAGCGGGTCATCGGATGCGCCGGTGCGAAACGAGTTTCACCCGGACGCGCGAATCATGCCGGGCGATCATGTCGCAAACGCGTCAAACGGGAAATTTTTTTGCAAGTGCGAAAGGGACGACGACAGTCGCGCTTCACGCCATCAGAAATTGAAATGCCGCGGCCGGTTCAGTCCGCGGAGGCGAACCTTGCCGGGTTGATTGTCGTCGTTCGCTGGCTCGACGACTACCGGCACCTTACTGGGCTCGAGCTTGCGGCGATCGCGGGCCTCTTTCCAAACGAGAAAAAGGACAGCGAGGAAGTACCCGACTTGCATGAGCACGGCGCAGATCAAGGTCTGTAATGCCGTAGAAGCCAGTGAACCATTGAGGAGGTAGGTCGCGATGGCGAACACTGCCAGAGCGCCAATCATGCTTACAAGGAAGCGTGGTGCGAACATACCGCTATCCCGCTTTCAAAATGTCGATCGGAACTATCATCGGACTCTCAGGCCTCCCTCCTGTGTTTCCACTATATTAGGAGACGCTTTTTTCTTCAACATGTAAACGCAACTTTGTCACTATTGTTTCTACGTTAAAAACCTTTCCGCTGCCTTTAAGCCCATCGCTAACGAATCCCTTCCAAAGTGATTGGAGTGGTTCCCTTCTGCAATCCCCGGTTATGAAGAGCGCGCCAATAATAGTTTTCCGCGCGTTTTCAGTGGTTACTGACTCGCGACACAATCCCCTAAATTAGCAGGGGGGAAAGGCGAACTTATTCTGATTGCTGCATCTTTCGGCTCGCCGAAAGCGATTTTCCGCGATCAACTTTTGTTACAGAGCAGATGCCAAATGGGCGAGCAAATGTGCAGCGCAACATAATGATGCAATGCAACAAACTGGTGGAAACTTGCCCCGCGCCAATTCCGCTCGGCCGCCGCTGCGGCGTATTTGAGTGAAACGATGATACGTGAATTACAATACTTTAGGACATGCAATAATGAAGTCCCGCCGATGTTTCAACGTGGCAATCTTGTGACGAACTATCCTAGCTGTAATTTTGGACCGTTATAATTAAATGTCCGTAATAGTGTGACAGGCATACGCCTCCAAAACGCTTTGGATGGGCGTCCGCAAGGGCCGCCATCATTTCGCCTTCAAAAAACAAAATCTCACCATACACTCGCGCTAGATCAGCCCGCGTCCTGCGGGACCGACAATCGCCAACGTAAGTCCTGCGGGACCGACAATCGCCAACGTAAATGGAGTCACCTCTATGAAGTCCGCGACTCGCTCGGCCAGTTCGCCGTTTTTTATCACCGAAGAGACCGGAGTATTCCGGCCGATAGGGGGAATATCAAAACGAAGTTTCGACGTGCTCGCCGCCTCTCTGGCGCTCGTCCTCTTCAGCCCGCTCTTCCTGCTCATCATGGCGCTCGTGAGGTTTTCCGACGGCGGCAGCGTTTTCTATGGACATCGTCGCATCGGGCATAACGGTCAGGCTTTCAAGTGCCTGAAGTTCCGCACGATGATGGAAAACGGCGATCGGGTGCTGCAAGAGTATTTCAAGGCAAATCCCGCCGCCTATGAAGAATGGCGCGCGACGCGCAAGCTTCAGCACGATCCGCGCGTAACCGCGATCGGCAGCGTTCTTCGCAAGCTCAGCCTCGACGAGCTGCCGCAACTGCTCAACATCATTCGCGGCGAAATGAGTATCGTTGGTCCGAGACCGGTGGTCGAAGACGAACTCGAGCTCTATGATCAGGCTGCAGTCTACTACCTGCGCTCGCGCCCCGGCCTTACCGGCCTTTGGCAGATCAGCGGCCGCAACGATGTGTCCTACGCCGCCAGGGTGGCTTTCGACACGCAATATGTTCAGAACTGGTCGCTCCTTGCCGACCTTGTTATTGTCGCCCGAACAATCCCCGCCGTCTGCTTCTCCCGCGGCAGCTACTGAAACCCTGGCGTTGACCAAACGGTCAGGACAACGTCAGGCAATGGAAATCCCAAACATGCAATCCATCAGAATTTCAGGGAAGTCCGCCGGTTCCCGCAAGCTTACCTATTTCGCCCGCATCGCGATCATCGCGATCATGACCGCCTCCGGGCCGGTCCTCGCCCGGGCAGATGAGTATCGGCTCGGCGTCATGGACAAGCTCCGCGTTCGCGTCGCCGAGTGGCAGACAGCCGAGGGCGCCGTCCGCGACTGGTCTGCCGTCAGCGGCGAATACACGGTAGGCGCGTCCGGCAACGTTTCCTTGCCCTTCGTAGGCGATCTGCCCGTCTCGGGCAGGACGACGGCGGAGGTCGCCGAAGAGATCGGCATAAAGATGCAGAAGCTCTTTGGTCTACGGGACAGACCTTCCGCGTCGGTCGAAATGGCCCAGTACCGCCCTGTCTATCTCTACGGAGAGGTGGAGACGCCCGGCGAATACCCCTACGCGCCCAACCTGACGGTGCTTAAAGCCGTCAGCCTGGGAGGAGGTTTGCGGCGAGCCGAGAACGGTCAACGCTTTGCTCGGGACTATATCAATGCGAGCGGCGATTCCGCGGTGCATGTTTCCGAGCGCAGCCGGCTGCTCATTCGTCGTGCCCGGCTCCAGGCGGAAATCGCGAAACGCGACAAGATCACCTTGCCTGAAGAGCTGAAAGACTTCCCCGGCGTCGACAAGCTGCTTGCCAGCGAGGAGGCGCTGATGGAATCGCGCGACAAGCGGCAGCAACGCCAGTTGGCTGCTCTCGCCGATCTCAAATCCCTTCTTCAAGGCGAAATAGAATCGCTTGCGAAGAAATCCGAGACGCAAGCACGCCAGCTTGAGCTCGTCATGGAGGATCGCGACAAGGTCGACAGCCTAGCGGAAAAAGGGTTGGCTCTCAGCCAGCGCAAGCTTGCGCTTGAGCAAAGGGTGGCTGATGTGCAGTCGTCACTGCTCGACATCGACACCGCCTCGCTCAAGGCAAAACAGGACATGAGCAAGGCGACGCAGGACGAGACCAATCTTCGCAATGACTGGGACGCGCAGCTCGCCCAGGAACTGCAGAACACCGAAGCCGAACTCGACACGCTGACGCTGAAGCTCGGCACCAGCCGTGACCTGATGACCGAAGCCCTGGCACAGTCGGCAGAGGCGGCCCAGTTGCAAGAGCAAAGCGCGAGCATCACCTATTCGATCATTCGCGAAAAAGACGGAAAGCCGACCGAGATTGCGGGGGACGAGAACACTCCAGTGCTGCCCGGAGACGTCATCAAGGTGACCGCTGCACCGGCGATGCGGTGAGGGTGGCATGAGAATATCGAAGGCGAGCCTGATCAGCCCCGGGGCCAATGAGCTGTACGGCATTGCGGCCGTCGCCCTGTCGCTTTTCGTCTTCGCCTATTCGACCCGCTTCGGCCCGATTTCCATTCTGCTTTACTACGGCCTGTGGCTTCCCCTCGTCGCGGTCGACTATCGTAGGGTCCTCGGCAGTTACAGCAAATATCTCTGGATATTTGCCTTCGCCGTGTTTGCCTGCGTTAGCCTCTTCTGGTCGGCGGCGCCCTCGATAACGCTAAGAGCTGGCATCCAATACCTAAGTCACATCATCTGTGCGCTGATCGCCATGCGGACAATCGACATACGTACCTTGGCGCGGGGTGCCATTGTCGGCGTCGCCATTGTGCTCGTCTATTCGCTGCTGTTCGGCGTCTATCATTACGATCCGCTTGACGGCACATACAGCTTCGTTGGCGCATTTGCCTCGAAGAACCAATTGGGCTTCTATGCCTCGCTTGGCATCTATTTCGCTTTCGTGTCCGTCTTCACGCTCGGTGAGCGGGGCATCTGGCGGGCGGCGGCAGGCGTTTCCGGGGCGATCGCCGCCTATTCGCTGCTCGCCTCGCAATCGGCGACATCGGTGCTGACGACCGTCGCGATCATCGGGCTCTGCCTCGGCATGCGCTTGATATCGGCACTGCGCCCCGCCAGCCGCAAGAGCCTCTTCCTCGGCGCCGCGGTATTCGGCAGCGTGGCCGCGGTAGCGATGATCTATGCCGGCGGCATCGATCTGATCCTCGGCGCGTTCGGCAAGGATTCGACGCTCACCGGGCGCACCTATCTGTGGCAACAGGGCATAGAGGCGGCAAAGGCTTCGCCCATCTTCGGCCTCGGTTACCAGGCCTATTGGGTCCAGGGCTTCTCCGAGGCGGAGCGCCTATGGGAAGAATTCTATATCACTGCCCGCGGCGGCTTCCATTTTCATAACACCTTCATCGAGGCCGCCGTCGAAACAGGACTTGTCGGCCTTGTGTTGCTGAGCACGCTGTTGCTTATCGCGGTTTTCGGCAACCTGAAGCGGCTGCTTTTCCTGGACCGCGATCCTGAAGCCTTCGTGCTCTTCGGCGTCGCGATGCTCCTCTTCATTCGCGCTTTCGTCGAAATCGATATTATGAACCCTTATCATGTCGGGTCCTTCCTGCTGTATTTCACCGCCGGAAAACTGACGCTCCCGCGTCGCCGGATCGTCGCGCCTCAGCTATGGCCGGTAATGGGCCGGCCGGTCACCTACGAGGCCCGCGTCAGCGGATGACGCCAGGGGCGGAGGCGACCGAGTGAAGACGATCCACGTAATTCAGTATCTCCGCGCGGCAGCGGCACTAGCCGTGGTTCTGTTCCATGCCGCAGAAAAGACCGGACATCATTTTGCGATCGGCGCGGCCGGTGTTGATATTTTCTTCGTCATCAGCGGCTTCATCATGTGGGTTGTCAGCGATCGTCGGCCGCTGACGCCGGCGAGATTCATTGCCGACCGCATCCGCCGGATCGTGCCTGTCTATTGGCTCGCGACGGCTATCATGGTTGCCGGCGCGCTCGCGGGACTGTTTCCCAACATGGTTCTGACCTTGAAACATCTGCTCGCGTCGCTTTTCTTCGTTCCGGTTCGATCTCCGAGCAATGGCGAAATCTGGCCTGTTCTCGTGCAGGGTTGGACGCTCAATTTCGAGATGCTGTTCTACGCGGTGTTCGCGATCTCGCTGCTACTGCCGCGAAGCTCGCGCCTGCCGGCAATCGGCAGTCTGTTCCTCTTGCTCGTGGCAGCGGGCCTGGCCATCCGCTTCGACAATGCCGTGATGCTCAACTATACGCGGCCGGTCATTCTTGAATTCGTCGCGGGCATGATCGTCGGTGAGTTCTGGCTGAGGGGCAGGGTGCCTTCGGTGACCATCGGTTCTGCGCTGATTGGCTGTTCCGTCGGCGGCTTTGCTCTTATCGCTCTCCTGCGCCTGCCATTCGACGAGTTGACGACAGGCCCGCTGGCCGTGCTGCTCGTCGTCGGCGCGCTTTCGCTGGAGGCGCACGGCCGCGTCCGGGCGTTGACATTACCGAACCTTCTCGGCAACGCATCCTATTCGATCTACCTCTGGCACACTTTTGCGATTTCGGTGGTCGCCAAGATGGGTTTTGCGTTGGGTCTCGATCCACTGATATCAATGGCCGTAGCCGTGCTTTCGGGAACGCTTGTCGGGATCGCCGGCTATGCGATGCTGGAGCGCCCGCTGCTGCAGCGCGGGCGCGCTCAGCCAGCCGTACCCGGCCTTGTTGGCCGCGCAGGCGAATAGATCAGCGCGACTGACGAAATCTGTCTTCTTTTGCACGTAAACGCTTCAAGTTCGCACGAGAATAAAACCATCGTACGGCGTGGCGCGCCTATTCAGACGCGCCACGCCTGGTGGAATCACGCGCCCTGATTTCTGCGTGAATGCCAGTTCCAGGCCGACTCGGTGATTGCCGCGAGATTGTATTGCGGCTCCCAGCCAAGCACCTCGCGGGCCTTGTCGTTGTTGGCGACAAGCGTCGTCGAGTCGCCTTCGCGTCGTCCGGCATAGCCGACATTGAACGGCCGTTTGGCCACCTTTTCGATCGCGCTCAGCAGTTCCTTGACCGTTGTTCCGGTACCGGTTCCAAGGTTGAGCTCGACGCTCTTACCGCCGTCGAGGAGATAGTCGACTGCACGCACATGCGCGTCCGCAAGATCGAGGACATGGATATAGTCGCGCACGCAGGTCCCGTCGCGGGTGTCGTAATCGGTTCCGAACACCTTGAAGCCCTCCCGCCGACCGAGCGCCGCTTCGATCGCCAGCGGTATCGCGTGGGTCTCCGGTTCGTGCCATTCACCGATGCGGCCCTCGAAATCGGCGCCTGCGGCATTGAAGTAGCGCAGGATGACGGAGCGCATGCCCTTATAGAGGCCGTAATCCTTCAGTGCTTGCTCGCAAATCCATTTCGTCCGGCCATAGGGGTTGATCGGCGCCTGTTTGTGGCTTTCGTCCATGGGCACGCTGTCTGGCAGACCATAGGTCGCGCAGGTGGACGAGAACACGAAGGCGTCGATCCCGGCTGCGAGTGCTGCCGACAGCAGGGTCAGCGTGCCGATCACATTGTTGTCGTAGAAGGCGGCCGGGTCCTTCACGGATTCGCCGACCTCGATCATGGCCGCAAAATGCAGGATGGCGCGCGGCTGATGGTGCGCCAGGACCTCGTCGAGACGCTGCCGGTCGCGGATGTCCCCCTTTTCAAGCACGCCCCATTTGACGAACTCCTCGTGGCCATTCGAGAGGTTGTCGTAAACGATCGGCCGATAACCCTTTTCAGCAAGTTGGAGGCAGGTATGGGAACCGATATAGCCGGCACCACCGACGACGAGAATATTGTTGTTCTGCACGGGCAACCTCAAGGATCTCTAAAACTTCGGTAAGAACTCTGTACGCTTGGCCATGAATAGCGGCGAAATTTCCAACACATTGTGAAAGTTCTGCAAAACGGTGGCGTTTTCAACTGCTTCGTTGAAAGGATCGCTTATTTCGTTGCCGCCGGGTCAGTCATGCTTCTGACAACCGGAACTGTTGCAAGGATGCAGCATTCCGCTTCTCTCCGGCGCGCAGCTGCACTATAGGCGCTTGGCGTCTGCTCGGATTTCAACTATAAGCAGTCATCCGGCAATCGGAATCAGGGAGGTCATGATGACAGTTTTTTCCTTCTCCCTCCACGGTGGTCCACGATCCTGACCCTGTGAGCGAGGGCGCCCGCGCCTTTCGATAGCAGATTGAGATTGTCACCGTCGCGCCGTCTCCCTTGGAGACCGCGCTGATTCATTGATGCCGCGTTGATTCATTTTGTCTGGCGGCATTCCCCTTCTGTGCAGATTTTGAGGCCGGTGCGCTCGTCGCCGGGCAAGCCATATGTCGTTTACTCGTTTTGTTGCGCGCGACGGCGCGTTTCGGCGCGTTTTCCGCTTCTCCTGGATCCATTGCAAAAGGCAGCCCCTGCGGCTTGCGGCCATTCTCGGCGCGGTGCTTCTTTCCACGCTCGCCGACGTGCTGACGCCGCTCTATTCCGGTAAGCTGGTCGACGCGGTCGTGTCAGGTGCTGCGACCGATACCCTCGCATGGAACGCCGCAATTTCGGCTTTTATGATGTTGATGGCTCTGTCTCTGGGCGCCATCGTCCTACGGCACATCACGTTCATCGGCATTGTCAGCCTCACCCTGAAAATGATGACCGATATCGCTTCCGCCGCGTTCCATCACATTCAGAGGTTTTCCAGTGATTGGCACGCCAACAGCTTCGCCGGTTCGACCGTCCGCAAGGTGACCCGAGGCATGTGGGCGCTGGACCTGCTCAACGACACTTTGCTGGTCGCCCTGTTTCCCTCGGTGGTCATGCTGGCGGGATCGACCGCACTAATGGCCTGGCACTGGCCCATCATGGGCGTGATCGTCGGGCTTGGCTCCGTCGCCTTCATCGCAGTGACCGTCACCTTGTCGCTCGGCTATGTGGCGCCGATGGCAAGTCTCGCCAATAGCTGGGACACCAAGCTCGGGGGCGCGCTCGCTGACGCGGTGAGCTGCAACGCCGTGGTCAAGGGGTTTGGCGCAGAGCAGCGCGAAGACGCTCGCCTCGCCAAAGTTCTCGGCAAATGGGAGCACCGCACCCGCCGTACCTGGACGCGCGGTACGGTTAACGGCACGGTACAAGGCGCGATGCTGCTCGTGTTGCGCGCGGCGGTGATCGGTTCTGCCTTGCTGCTATGGGCGAGGGGGCAGGCGAGCGCCGGCGCCATCACTTTCATCCTCACGTCCTTTTTCATCCTGCAGGGCTACCTGCGGGAAGTAGGCATGCACATCCGCAATCTGCAGCGCTCGATCAACGATATGGAGGAACTCGTCCATATCCACAGCCAGCCGGTCGGCGTCGAGGATCGAGCCGATGCCAGGCCGATCCGTATCACCGACGGTCAGATCGAGTTCCGCGACGTGACTTTCCACTACGGGGCGCACCGCGCACCGCTTTATGATCGTTTCTCGGTGACCATTCGTGCCGGCGAACGTGTCGGCCTCGTCGGGCATTCCGGCTCGGGCAAGACGACCTTCGTCAAGCTGATCCAGCGTCTGCACGACGTGAAGGCGGGCGAGATCCGGATCGACGGACAGGATATCGTCGGCGTGACGCAGGCGTCGCTGCGCCAGCAGATCGCCATCGTGCAGCAGGAGCCGATCCTGTTTCACCGGTCGCTTGCGGAAAACATCGCCTATGGCCGGCCGGGCGCGACACAGCGCGAGATCGAGGAAGCTGCAAGACTTGCGAGCGCGCATGATTTCATCACGGCATTGCCGAAAGGCTATGGAACCCTGGTGGGAGAGCGCGGCGTCAAGCTTTCGGGGGGCGAACGCCAGCGTGTCGCCATCGCCCGAGCTTTCCTTGCGGACGCACCGATCCTCATTCTGGACGAGGCAACGTCGAGCCTCGACTCTGAATCGGAGGTGCTGATCCAGCAGGCGATGGAGCGGCTCATGATGGGTCGCACCACACTTGTGATCGCCCACCGGCTGTCCACCGTGCGGGCGCTCGATCGGCTGTTGGTCTTCGATCGGGGCCGCATCGTGGAAGAAGGCGACCATGGTACGCTTATTCGCCTGAAGGGCGGCATCTATCGCAGCCTGTTCGAACGGCAGGCGCTGGAACTGACCAAGGGCCTCGTCCTCAACGACGGTTGACCGGGTTGCGATTGAGGAATGGCCGGCCGCGCAGCGGGTTTTTATTCCCGTTTGACCGGCCGGCCCATTCACAAGACGTCCTCTTTGGCCTAAAGAGCACGCAGGTAAAACTCCGGTCGCAGCCTACCCGGTCAAAACAAGGACACCTATCATGAAGACCATCGTAATCTGCTCCGGCGGATTGGATTCCGTTTCGCTCGCGCACAAGGTCGCGGCGGAACATCAGCTTCTCGGCCTGCTGTCATTCGATTATGGCCAGAGGCATTGCAAGGAACTGGATTTCGCCGCTGCCTGCGCTGAACGTCTCGGCGTCTCTCACCAGATCATCGACATCCGTGAGATCGGCCGCCATCTAAGCGGTTCGGCGCTCACCGACGAAGTGGACGTGCCGGACGGGCACTATGCGGAAGAATCGATGAGGGTGACGGTGGTGCCTAACCGCAACGCCATCATGCTCGCCATCGCCTTCGGCGTCGCCGCCGCCCGCAAGGCCGATGCAGTGGCCACCGCCGTACATGGCGGCGACCATTTCATCTATCCCGACTGTCGGCCGGGCTTCATCGGCGCCTTTCAGGCGATGCAGAACCATGCGCTCGAGGGATATGCGGACGTCACCCTGTACGCGCCCTACGTCAATGTCTCCAAGGCCGACATCGTCAAGGACGGGGCGAAGAACAACACCCCCTTTGCCGAGACCTGGTCCTGCTACAAGGGCGGGGCGCGGCATTGCGGGCGTTGCGGCACCTGCGTCGAACGGCGCGAGGCCTTCCATCTGGCGGGTGTGGCGGATCCGACAGACTATGACGATCCGGACTTCTGGATCGCGGCCACCGGTGGCTTCGCCGCCGAGGAGGTGAAGTAATGTTCCGTATCACCAAGGAATTCCATTTCTCCGCCTCGCACCAACTGACGAGCCTGCCGCCCGAACATCAATGTGCACGGCTGCACGGGCACAACTATATCGTCGAAGTCGAGCTTTCGGCCGAAGCATTGAACGAGCACGGCTTCGTACGCGACTATCATGAACTCGCACCGCTGAAACAGTATATCGACGAGACCTTCGATCATCGCCACCTCAACGACGTATTGGGCCATGACCGGGTCACGGCGGAATGTCTGGCACAACATTTCTACATATGGTGCAAGGCGCGGCTCCCGGAGACGACAGCCGTGCGCGTCAGCGAGACGGCAAAGACCTGGGCGGAATATCGGCCATGACTGGGGCAAGATCCGCCGAAATCCGCGTCAGCGAGATTTTCGGGCCGACGATTCAGGGCGAAGGGGTGCTGATCGGTCTGCCGACGGTATTCGTGAGGACGGGCGGCTGTGATTTTCGCTGTTCCTGGTGCGACAGTCTGCATGCCGTCGACAGCCGCTACCGCGACGAATGGCGGGCAATGTCCACCGAGGAAGTGTGGCGGGAGATCGCCAAGCTGTCCGGGGAAGAGCCAGTCATGGTCTCGCTTTCCGGCGGCAATCCGGCGATCCAGCCTCTGGGGGACTTGATCAGGCGCGGTCACGGCGAGGGCTATCGTTTTGCGCTCGAGACCCAAGGGTCGGTTGCCCGCGATTGGTTCGCCGACCTCGATGTACTGGTACTGAGCCCAAAGCCGCCTTCGAGCGGAATGGAAACAGATTGGGACGCATTCGACGCCTGCCTGCGGATGTCCCGGGATAAGCCGCGGACCGTGCTGAAGATCGTCGTCTTCGACGAGGCGGATTATGCCTATGCCAAAACGGCCGCAGCGCGCTACCGGCAATTGCCGGTCTACCTGCAGCCCGGAAACCATACGCCACCCCCTGCGGACGACGACGAGGCGTCGATCGACATCGAAGGCTTGATGGACCGCATGCGCTGGCTTGTCGGCAGGGTCACCGAGGACAAGTGGTTCGGGGCGCATGTTTTGCCGCAGTTGCATGTCCTGCTCTGGGGCAATAAGCGCGGTGTCTAGCTTTACCAGGCGACGGCGTCTTGATCTGAAATGTTTCAGGGCGCGCCGCGTGCTGCCACTTCTCTCTCGGCGATGCCTCCTCCGAGCAGAACTGGCTTCAGCGCAGGCCCCTCGGGATCCTTTACGAGGTGAATTACGCGGGAGAACAGGCTTCCGTTCCGTGGCGTTCGGCCGATCTTGACGACTGCGGTATCCCGAAGATCCGTCTCGAAGATCGACAGCGCCCGTTTCAGCGCCTCGCCGTCCATGGTCTCGAGTGCCTCATCGATGATCACCCAGCGCGGCCGTTGCAGGAGAAGCCGCGCAAAGGCAAGCAGCCTCTGCTCGTCGTCGCTGAGCTCCCGCTCCCAACGGGCTTCGCGGTCGAGTGACGTCGTAAGCTGATCGAGGCCGACCCTCGAGAGCGCTGCGACGATGTCGCCATCCCGGAAGCTCGCCGCTTCCGGATAAGCGAGAGCGTCGCGCAACCGCCCTCGAGGGAAATACGGAGCACGTGGGATGAAAGCGACGGCCTCGCGCGCCGGCATTCCGACACGCCCGCCGCCCCAGGGCCAAAGCCCTGCGAGGGCGCGAAACAGCAGCGTCTTTCCCGCGCGGGGATCACCGCTGATGATGACACGTTGGCCGGCGCCGATCTCGATATGGCGCTCGGCGAGCCTCGTACGCCCGGACGGCGAGGCGACCTCGAGGTTGTCGAAGGTCAGGCTGTCGCCCTCGTTCTCGGCGAATGAGATCCGTTTCTCCTTGTCGTGCAGCGCGTCCGTCATGATCAGTGCGCGGCGGAAGGCAGCGACGCGCAGAAGCGTCGCGCGCCAATCGGCAATGGCACTGATGTTGGCGATGAACCAGCGAAGCGACGTGTGCACCTGGTTAAAGGCGCCGACCGCCATCATTAGACCGCCGAAGCTGATGTTGCCGGCGAAATAGACGGGCGCGGCAACCAGGATCGGCGCGACGACCGTCACCCAACCATAGCCGTCCTGGACCCAGGCAAGGTTGACCTGTGCGCGAAATATGTTGCGCATGGCGCCGAGCACCGACGCGAGATCGAGCTCCAACCGCCGCCGCTCTCCGGCTTCACCCCCAGCCAGCGATATGGCGTCGATGTGCTCGTTGACATGCATCAGCGAGAAACGCAATTCGGCCTCGCGGGCGTACCGCTCGCCGTTCAACACAATGAGGGGACGCGCGACCAGCCAGCTCAGATAAGACGCCGACCCGGCGTAGAGGATCGCGGCCCAGACCATATAGCCAGGAATCTCCAGCGATCTGTCGCCAAAGTGAAAGACAAAGCCCGCTGACAGCGACCAGAGTACGCCGACGAAGGAGGCGAGCAGGATCGACGATTGCAGCAGTCCGAACCCGAGATCGGTGGTGAGATCGGCGAGGTGGCCCGCATCCTCCTGCATCCTCTGGTCCGGATTGACGCCGATTGCACCGGCATTGGCGAGCCGAAAGGCGCGGCGCGACCGCATCCATTCGCCGATGAGGTCCAGTGTCAGTCCTTCGCGCAGCTTCAGCCGGACCATCTGGTTGAGCCACTGCTGCGTGACGTTCAGCACCAAAAGGCCGCCGGCGATTCCGACGAAGAGCAGCAGTTGATAGAAGAAGGTGTTCAGATCGCGCCGTTCGATCGCGTCGAAAAAAGGCTTGTACCAGCGATTGAGCACAATCTGTCCGATGGCCGTTGCGATGATGATGACGAAACTGCCGGATGAAAGCCAGAGGATCGTCTTCAGAACCGGCGACGAAATAAAGGCGCTCCGCATCATGTCGAACTGCTGTGCGAGACTGTTGCCTTCCGGGGTCGCGGCTGACGGCTCGGATGCAGCCTTATTGCCGGTCTGATTCGTCATCATCAGTTTCTCCCTTTCAGAGCTCCAACCGTCAAACCTGTTTGAACGGTCGACAAGCCTAGGGCGGGATGAGGGAAATGTGCGCGGTTTTCCGCCCACGTCCCGCTCTAAATCATTAGAATCGATCACCCTGTGAGTTTGGACCCATTCAAACCAAAATCATCGTGACCCCGTCCGTTGCGCGGCACGGAACACCAACAGAGGATTGGAGGATCTTTTGACCCCGCTCGTCTCCACGGCGCAAGCAATCTCGTGATGATGTCGAACCCACGTTCGACGTCCATTTGGCCGAGATCCGGAGTAACCCCCAGGACTGCTGTTGCGACGCCACATCCCCGTCTCGCAGCAGCAACCAATGCAAAACAAGTATGCCATTAAACATCTGCAGGTGCTGAAATGCAGTCGGACTAAAAACAGCCATGCCCACAGTTTATGGGCAACGGCGCCTGCTGGATACAGATTTCGAGTGTGCCGCCAGTAAAATGCGGTGACGTGATGCATCATTACGTTTGCGAAGTAAGCCCAGCCGCCGCTCACCGCCCGGAAACAGACAGAAATGTCGAGGATCATGCCGGTCGCGCCAGAGGCTGCAACGTTACTGGTTCGCGAAAAGCGCTTGCTTTGCGCTGTCGAACTGGGCGTCGGCGCCGGGTGCGGCAGCCGAAACTGCATCGTTTTCGCGTTCAGCCAAAGCGGACAGGCGCAAAGACGATTTCAGCTTGTTCATGTTACAACGATGACATAAAACGTTACCGCCGTCCTACGACGCGTGTCACCCACACTCAACAGCGGATTCGCAAGAATTTGATGCGAAGAGAAGGAGACATTTATGTCTATTTCACCCTCCAATATTGGTGATAATCAAGCCGCAGCCATCGTCAGCAATGATGTGGCCGCTCGCGTCAAGGCCGCTCGAGAAGCCGTTGGCTACAGTATCGAGGATCTTGCCGTCACGTGCGGCCTCGCCATTGTTGAAATCAACGGAATCGAAAGCGGGATGGACAGCAGTCCAGAAAAATTGAAGCGCGTCGCAAGCGCTCTGCAAGTACCCCTCTCGGACTTCCTGACCGTTGAACTGTAAATTGCTTCCGGCCGGCTCGCATAAGGAGCCGGCCCGAATCACAGCTCGTCTCCCTGACATTCTTAGCGCTAAGCCCGCGGCTCGACAGCGCTTGCCTTATCCCGGCATGTAGAGCCGCAGCGCTTCTGCGCCCCATTACTCCACGCGAAAACCGCCCATTTTTACGGATCGGCAACCGCCAGCGGTCTAGCCGCGGTGGTGTGTTGGCCGAATAACCTGCGTCCTGATGCATTCATGGTGCATTGCAGCGACGAATTGCGCTTGATGTGTTTAGTAAAAAGTATATCACTAAACATATTGCTCAACACGAGGAGTGACGTGGCTGGGCATGCGATGAAGGGAGAATTTTCCGAAATCGGCTTCCGGCCGGTTCCGTATCTGGGAGGAATACATGCGGAAGATGACGAAGGCCCTGATGGGCATGTCGTCGGCACTCGTGCTGTCGACGGCGCTACCGGAAATAGCGAAGGCCGATGAGTTGACGCTGTGCTGGGCAGCCTGGGATCCGGCGAATGCGCTGGTCGAGCTCTCCAAGGATTTCACCGCCGCAACCGGCACCGCGATGAAATTCGAATTCGTACCCTGGCCGAATTTCGCCGACCGTATTCTCAACGAGCTCAATTCCGGCGGCAAGCTTTGCGATCTCCTGATCGGCGACAGCCAGTGGATCGGCGGTTCTGCCGAAAACGGCTATTACGTGAAGCTCAACGATTTCTTCGACAAGGAAGGAATCAAGATGAGCGATTTCGCTGAAGCTGCGGTAAACGCCTATTCCACCTGGCCGAAGGGCACGCCGAACTATTGGGCATTGCCTGCCATGGGCGATGCCAATGGATGGTTCTATCGTAAGGACTGGTTTGCCAAGCCCGAATTGCAGGCCGAGTTCAGGCAGAAATACGGCCGCGATCTTGCCGCGCCACAGACTTGGGATGAATTAAAGCAGGTCGCGGAGTTCTTCACCGGTCGCGATGTCGACGGTCAGAAGGTCTACGGCGCCGCGATCTTCACCGAACGGGCTTCCGAGGGCATCACCATGGGCGCGACCTCGGCGCTCTATCCCTACGGCTTCAAATACGAGAAGACATCGGGCAAATACGACATGGACGGCGCGGTCAACTCGCCCGACGCCGTCGCCGGCCTCGAGGCCTACAAGGCGCTCTATAAGTGCTGCCAGCCGCCCGGCTACACCGACAGCTACATGGGCGAGGGGCTTGATGCCTTCAAATCCGGACAGGTGGCAATGGCGATGAACTGGTTCGCCTTCTTCCCCGGTCTCCACAAGGACGAGAAGGTCGGCGGCGACAAGATCGGTTTCTTCGTCAATCCCAAGCAGAAGACTGCTGCCTCGACGCTCGGCGGGCAGGGGATCTCCGTCGTTGCCAACACCGACAATATGGACGGCGCGCTCGCCTACATCAAATGGTTCGCACAGCCCGAGGTCCAGAAGAAATGGTGGTCGCTCGGCGGCTACGCCGTGCACAACTCCGTCCTGAACGATCCATCCTTCAAGGACAGTCAGCCCTTCGCGGCCGACTTCCTGGTCGCGATGAACCAGGTGCAGGATTTCTGGCAGGAGCCTTCCTATGCCATCCTGATGCAGGCCATGCAGAAGCGCCTGCACGACTACGTCGTGGCCGACCAGGGCACTGCACAGGAAGCCCTGGATGCACTGGCCAATGACTGGAAGGAAATCTTCGAGGACGAAGGCAAGCTCTAAGCCATTCGGAGAAGGTGGCCCGGAACCGATCGTCCGGGTCGCCCGCGACCGAAAATCCCATTCGTCCTCAATTCAGGTGACGTCAGTGACCGATGCTCCTTCCACCGTTGCGGAGCGATCCGCCGATATGCTTGCCCGCTCCACGCCCGCGGCGATCGCGATACAGGTACGCGGCCTTTCGGACCGCGCCATTGCCTGGTTGTTCATCACGCCCGCCATCGCATTGTTGCTTGCGATCAATATTTTTCCGCTGATCTGGGCAGTCTATCTTTCGTTCACGAACTTCCGGGCCAATCGCCCCAACGCCGAAGTGGAGGGTGTGGGCCTGCGCAACTATCAGCGCGTGCTGAACGATCCCGATATCTGGATCGCCATGCAGACGACGGCGCATTTCGTCTTCTGGACGATCCTCTTGCAAACAGCGATCGGCTTCGCCCTTGCCTACCTCATCGACCGCAAATTCCGCGGCCATGCCTTCTGGACGACGGTCATCCTCATTCCGATGATGTTGTCGCCCGCCGTCGTCGGCAATTTCTGGCGCTTCCTCTACCAGCCGCAGATCGGCCTCTTCAACTATATCGTCTCGTTCTTCTCGGGCATTGCGCCGTCATCCTTCGAGATGCTCGGTTCGGTCACGCTGGCGCCGTGGGCGATCATCATCGTCGATACCTGGATGTGGACGCCTTACGTGATGCTGATCTGCCTCGCCGGCCTCAGATCGATACCGGACTATATCTACGAGGCGGCGGAGGTCGACCGCGCCTCCGCCTGGCGGCAATTCTGGTCGATCACCGTACCGATGGCCTTGCCGTTCATCATGCTCGCGGTGCTTTTCCGCGGTATCGAGAATTTCAAGATGTTCGATATGGTCATGCTGTTGACCGGGGGAGGGCCCGGATCGACCACCGAGGTCGCCTCGATCACGCTCAAACGGGAGGCTTTCGAAAGCTGGCTCACCGGGCGATCCTCGGCCTTCGCGATCATCCTCTTCGTCGCCGTCTTCGGCCTAGCGAACGTCTACGTCAAAGCCCTGAACAAGGTGAAACAGCGATGAGCTCGGTCAATACCACCGCCCATTCCGTGGTCGAGCCGACGGCCACCTCCAAGCGCATCGCCGGCGCGATCGTCATCCTCTACGCGCTGGTGACGATGGTCCCGCTCGCCTGGATCTTCCTGACGAGCATCAAGTCGCCGCCGGACTCGATCAGCTACCCGCCGAAGATCGTGTTTACCCCGACGCTTGAAGGCTATTGCAACCTCTTTACCACACGCACGCGGCAAACACCGGACTATATCCAGTCGCTGCCGCCGCCGACCGGCACGTGCGACGAGATCACCCGCAGCCGCAACATGGTCATCGCGGGTCCATCGAACTATTGGCCGCGCTTCGGCAATTCGCTGTTGATCGCCTTTGGCTCGACCTTCCTCGCCGTCTCGCTCGGAACGCTCGCCGCCTATGGTTTTTCGAGGTTCCGCGTGCCGCTTGCGGACGACCTCCTGTTCTTCATTCTCTCGACACGCATGATGCCGCCAATTGCCGTGGCGATCCCGATCTACCTGATGTATCGCCAGCTCGGGCTTTCCGACACGGCGCTCGGCATGATCCTGCTCTACACCGCCGTCAACGTGTCGCTCGCCGTGTGGCTTCTCAAAGGCTTTATCGACGAGATCCCTCGCGAATACGAGGAGGCGGCGATGATCGACGGCTATACCCGCCTCCAGGCCTTCTGGAAGGTCGTGCTGCCGCAGGCGACGACCGGCATCGCCGCGACGGCGATCTTCTGCCTGATCTTTGCCTGGAACGAATATGCCTTCGCGGTGCTCCTGACGTCCGGTTCGGCGCAGACCGCGCCTCCCTTCATTCCGACCATCATCGGAGAAGGGGGCCAGGACTGGCCGGCCGTCGCCGCCGGCACAACGATCTTCCTGGTGCCGATCCTCGTCTTCACCATCATCCTGCGCAAGCAACTGCTGCGCGGCATCACCTTCGGAGCAGTCCGCAAATGACGAACCGACAAGAACCCGCTAGGCGGACCCGGCAGAGGCGACCGTTCTTTGTTCGGCGCGGTCCGATGGAGAATATTGCCACAATGCTCATTGCTGCAGGTTTCCTGATGCTCTTTCAACCGTTCCTGCTGGCGCTCTACACCTATTCGCTCGCCGCGCTTCTCGCCGGAACTGTCATGTTCATCATCGTTTCGAAGTTCCCGGAGTGAGTAATGTCCGAGATCAAAATAGTGAACCTTCGCAAACAGTTCGGCGACTTTGCTGCCGTCGAGGATTCAAGCTTTACCGTCGCCGACGGAGAGTTTTTGGCGCTGCTCGGCCCCTCCGGATGCGGCAAGACGACGACGCTCCGCATGATTGCCGGACTTGAGCTGCCGACCAGCGGCCAGATCTATCTCGACGGCGAGGATGTCACCTTCAACCGTGCCAGTGCACGCGACATCGCCTTCGTCTTCCAGCTCTTCGCACTCTATCCGCATATGAACGTGCGCAAGAACATCGGCTTTCCGCTCCTGTCGCAGGGCGTGCCCAAGTCAGAAATCCGCGCCCGCGTCGAGGAAACCGCAAGGCTCCTGCGCATTGACCACATTCTCGATCGGTCGGTTTCGGGCTTGGCCGGCGGCGACCGCCAACGGGTAGCGCTCGGGCGCGCGATCATCCGGCGGCCAAAATGCTTCCTCATGGATGAGCCGCTCGGCACGCTCGATGCGGAATTCCGCGAGGTGATGGTCCACGAACTGCGCGAACTGCACAATCGCATCCATGCGACCACTATGTACGTGACCCATGACCAACACGAAGCTATGGCCATGGCCGACAAGATCGCGGTCATGAACCACGGCGTCATCGAGCAGTTCGGCCCACCGCAGGAAATCTACAACCGGCCAGTCTCGATGTATGTCGCCGATTTCATCGGTTCGCCGCCTATGAACTTCCTGCGTTTCCATTCAGGACTCCATAGAGGCGCGCGATCGGTCGTTCTCGACGGCATCGAGGTCGCAGTGCCCGAACTTGGCCAGGACATGTCGCCGGGGGAACTGGCGCTTGGGGTCCGTCCGGAGCATATCCGCTTCAACGACGCCTCCCGTTTTCGCGGCGCTGTCTACGGCAGCGAGTACCTCGGCACGAACCAGATCGTCGCGGTGGAGACGGCGTCCGGCATCGTAAAAGCTCGGGTCCCGGCTGACCGGAGCTTCAGGATCGGGGAGGCCGTGGGGCTCGAATTCAATCCCGCAAAGCTCGCTATCTTCGATTGCCGATCGGGCAGGGCAATAACGTCGTCCCTTTACCCGGAGGCTCGCCATGGCTGAGGTCGTTCTTCAAGACATCCGCAAGGCGTTCGGCGAGACAATCGCGGTCGACGGCCTTTCGCTCACGATCAGGGACGGGGAGTTCGTTGTGCTCCTCGGGCCGACGGGTGCCGGCAAGACCACCGCGCTCCGCCTCATCGCCGGTCTTGAAAGGCCGGACGGCGGGCAGGTGACGATCGCCGGGCGCGACGTCGCTCGGCAGTCGCCGGCCGAGCGGGACGTGGCCTTCGTCTTTCAGCAATATTCGCTCTATCCCCATCTGAGCGTCTACGACAACCTCGCCTTTCCGCTGCGCTCTCCGGCGCGTCGGCTGAGCAACGAGGACGTCGACCGCCGCGTGCGGGACGTTGCCCGCATGGTCCAAATCGACCATAAGCTGCAAAACCGCTCGACACGGCTTTCGGGCGGCGAGATGCAGCGCGTGGCGATTGGCCGGGCGCTCGTACGCCGCCCCGCAATCTACCTCATGGATGAACCGCTTTCGTCCCTCGATGCGAAGCTACGTGCGGAGCTTCGCCTTGAACTGAAGCGAATACAGAATGAGTTGAACTCCACGCTTCTTTACGTGACGCATGACCAGGTCGAAGCCATGACGATGGCGGACCGCATCGGCATCCTCGCGGAAGGCCGGCTTGTGCAAATCGGGACGGCGCGGGAGATCTACGCAAACCCCGCCAATCTGCACGTGGCCGCGCGTCTCGGCCAGCCGCACATAAACCTGCTTCCAGTCGATCTCCTGCCGGGTGCAACAGCACCCTTTGGGGCCTGCACGATCGGCGCGCGGACAGAACACCTGGAGATTGCGACAAGCGCTGTCGGCAATGCCGAAGTGGACTGGATCGAGCACTTGGGCGATCAGAACCACCTCCACATACGGGTCAAGGGCCACAAAATCGTGACGCTCGCCGATCCCTATCTGTCGGTCAGTCCGGGTGATCGCATCAATCTCACGCTAAGACAGCCCCTCTATTTCGGCATGGACGGCGAGCGGCTGCGATGACGGCGGCCGTCCGACATTTGCGAGTGTTCGAGTAAGGCAACTGGATGAAAACAATGAAGCACTTTTTCAACCGCAGGGAAAACATCGTCACGGAAGCGCTGGAAGGCCTGTTACAGACGTCGCCGGCCGGAAGTCTCGCGCGTCTTGACGCCTATCCCGACATCAAAGTCGTCATGCGCGGCGATTGGGAGAAGGATAAGGTCGCAGTGATATCGGGCGGGGGCGCCGGCCACGAGCCCTCGCATGCCGGCTTCGTAGGCCGCGGCATGCTGACTGCAGCGGTTTCCGGCGAAATCTTTGCTTCGCCGAGCGTCGATGCCGTACTGGCCGCGATCCGTGCCGTGACGGGCCCGAGGGGCTGCCTGCTGATCGTCAAGAACTACACGGGCGACCGCCTGAACTTCGGTCTCGCCGCCGAGAGGGCGCGTGTCGAGGGCTTTCGCGTCGAGATGGTGATCGTCTCCGACGACATCGCGCTGCCGGAACTCGCTCAGCCGCGTGGCGTCGCCGGAACGCTCTTCGTGCACAAGGTCGCCGGACACCTGGCCGAGCGGGATGCCGACCTCGAGACGATCGCGGCGGCCGCTCGTTCAGCAGCCGGCGACATCGTCTCCCTCGGCGTTTCGCTCTCATCCTGCTCCATTCCCGGCCAGGCCCATGCGGAACGCCTGGGGGCGAGCGAGGGCGAGTTGGGGCTCGGTATTCACGGCGAGCCCGGCGCTGAACGCATCGCCCTGCAGGAGGCGCGAAGCATCGTCGCCCTCATGTCCGAACGCCTTTCGGCAGCGCTGCCGAGCCGGGGTGACTACGCGCTGCTCATCAATAATCTCGGAGCGGTGCCGCCGCTCGAAATGGGGCTGATCGCCAACACCGTCCTCGCCTCTTCGCTCGCCGGCCGCGTAAAGCTGACGATCGGTCCGGCAGCGTTGATGACCGCGCTCAACATGAATGGCTTCTCTCTGTCGCTGATACGGCTCGATCCCGAACGTGAGGCCGCGCTCAAGTCCCCTGTCGCGCCGCACGCCTGGATGCCTAGCGTCGATCGCCACGAGGTAGTAGTCGTGCCGGCTGAGCGGATGTCTCCCGTGCAAACGGCGCCGGCAAGCCACGAGCCCGCCGCCGATCGGCTGATCGCAGCGATTTGCGACCATCTTCTTTCGCTCGAAGAGGAGCTCAATCACCTTGACGCAAGAGCCGGCGATGGCGACACCGGCTCGACCGTGGCGACCGGCTCGCGCAGCGTTCTGGCCCAGATCGCGCGGCTGCCCCTGGCGGACGTTGCCGCGACCCTCTCGTCCATCGGCGGCATCCTGAGCACCAGCATGGGCGGATCGAGCGGCGTGCTTCTGTCGATCTTCTTCACGGCAGCCGCCAAGGCCTATGCCGACACCAAAGACATGGCGAGCGCATTGCTTGCTGGTCTCAATCGGATGACCTTCTACGGCGGCGCGGCAGTTGGCGACCGGACAATGGTGGACGCTTTGGACCCGGCGCTGCGCGCGCTCAAGACCGGCGGTCTTTCCGCTGCGGCTTCCGCTGCACGTGCCGGCGCCGACGCGACCAGGGACATGAAAAAGGCAAAAGCGGGACGGGCATCCTATATTGGCGAGCGGGACCTCGACGGTGTGCCGGATCCGGGTGCGATGGCAGTTGCCGCCGCATTCGAGGTTGCGGCCGGAATTCGCTAGAACATTCGGTTATAACTGATGAAAATCGTTCACGTTTCCGATGTTCGGCTGGTACAATCCAAATCGTCGTGACTGGGGGGGTGGGAAACGATGTCGGTCTTGCCTGCAGGCGAAGCGCTCATAGGCGGGCTGATCGAAGCCTGCCGCGCTGTGATAACGGCCAATGCCGATCACCTGTCGGAGCTCGACAGGGCGATCGGCGACGGAGATCACGGCACCAACATGCGTCGCGGCTGCGAGGCGGTATACGCCGAGCGCGACAGGCTCGCCCGGCTGCCTTTGCCGAAGGCACTGGAAGAAATCGGCCTGACCCTCGTCATGAGCGTGGGCGGCGCGGCCGGTCCTCTCTACGGAACCCTGTTGATGGAGATCGGGCGCCGGATGGCTGGCACGGCGCAGGCCGATTTTTCTCAGGCGCTTGAGCATGCCATCGAGGCCGTTGCCCGCCGCGGCAGAGCAAGTGCCGGCGACAAGACGCTGCTCGACGTGCTTTACCCGGTGCATGCCGAAGTGGTAAGGCGCGCGGGCCTGATGGGTATCGCCGAACAGGCAGAGCGGTCAGCCGGCCTCACTTTCGGGATGAAGGCGATGCGCGGCCGTGCCGCCTTTCTGGGCGAGCGGTCGATCGGACATGTCGATCCGGGCGCAAAAAGCTGCGCGCTGTTGACCACGGCGATCTGTCGTTTCTTGAAGGAGCAAGGTCCGGCATGACCCTGAAATCTGCAAATGTCGGCATCGTCATCGTGTCGCACTCTCCCCTCGTCGCTGAGGGTGCCGCCGACATGGTGCGTCAGATGGTCGGCGATTGTGTGCCTCTCGCCTGGTCCGGCGGCAATGCCGAAGGTGGGCTTGGAACGCATCCGGCCGGCATCCTGGCGGCAATCGAGCGGGCATGGTCGGATGCCGGCGTTGCCGTTTTCGTTGATCTCGGCGGGGCCGAGACCAACAGCGAAATGGCGATCGAACTGCTCGGAAAGCCGCGTTCCGGAAGGGTCGTGATCTGCGATGCGCCGTTGGTCGAGGGAGCAGTGATCGCTGCAGCAGAGGCCTCCGGCGGCGCCGCCCTCGCGCGTGTCGTGGCAACCGCGGAGGAGCTCTCGCCTTGATGGACCACAAGCCGCGACAGCAGACGCCGGAAACAACGGATGGCTATTGCCAGACGCAGATCGAAGTGACGCATGGCTTCGGGCTGCATGCGCGTCCGTCGGTCACCTTCACCCGATTGGCGAGGTCGTTCCCCTGCACCGTGGAGATAGAGGTCAATGACAGCGGCGTGTGGCTCAGCGGCAAGAGCATCGTCAAGATCATGGGCGCAAGAATCCGAACAGGTTCGATCCTGAAAATCCGTGCGCGCGGGCTGCGCGCCTCGGAAGCCATCGCTGCGCTCAAGGCACTTGTCGAGCGCGACTTCGATGAAGAAAAGAAGCATGGCCGAAGCGCTTGAAATTACCGGCACATGCGCCTCGCCAGGCGTTGCCGTCGGGAGAGCTCACGTTGCTGCAGAGACCGCTGTAGGCGTGGTCCCGCCAAACGATTCCGTCGCAACCGAACGGGAAAAACTGCAGCAAGCCATCATGGCTGCAGTCGCGGAGCTGCAGGCTCTGGCCGAGCGATCGGACGAGGAGAGCACCGGTATCCTCGATTTCCAGATCGAAATGCTGCTCGACCCAGCTCTTGCCGAGATGACCGAGGAGCGGATGGCGGCCGGTGACGGCGCAGCACTCGCCTGGGTCGAGGCCTTGGATCGTTATATTGCTGGGATCGAGGAATCGGCCGACGAGCAACTCCGGGCCCGTGCAATCGACGTTGTCGACATCCGCAATCGTGTTCTCCGCGCATTGACCGGCCGCCCGGCCGATGACTTTCCGCCGGGCTCGGTCTTCGTCGGAAAGGACCTGGAACCAAGCCTCTTCCTCGCGCATGACTGGACGGCAGGCGGTGGCATCGTCCTCTTTAATGGCAGCGTCTCCAGTCATGTGGCAATGCTCGCACGCGCCCGTTCCATACCCATGGTCGTCGCAACCGGGGGCTTCGAAATCCAGGACGGCGAACGCATACTCGTCGAAGCGGCCGATGCACGTGTCGTCGTCGCGCCTGATGAAGGACGCGTTCGCGAAGCCAACAGAACGGCACCATCCATGTACTCCGCCGATAGTGAGCCGATGACGGCGACGTCACGAACCGCAGACGGCATCGCTATTCGTCTCTCGGCGATCGTCAATGATGCCGCAGAGCTCGCGCTGATCGATCCTGCACTGTTTTCAGGTGTCGGACTGATGCGCACCGAGTTTCTGATGACCTCGCCTGCCGAGGCGCTCGACGAGGAGAGACATTACGAGATCTATCGACAGGCGTTGCGCTGGGCTGGCGGCGCGCCGGTGACGATCCGCATGCTGGATCTCGGCGGCGACAAGCCCTTGCCGGGTGTCGGCGGCAAGACGGGCGAATCCTCCATGGGCTTACGGGGCATCCGGTTTTTGCTGGCACGACCCGAGCTTGCCCGCATTCAGGCGCGCGCCTTGTTGCGCGCCGCGGCACGCGGCACTCTCGACGTGCTGTTGCCGATGGTGACCGTTCCGGATGAGCTCGAGGCGATGCGCGCGATTTTTGAAGCGGAGTCGGACGCTCTCATCAGGCGGGGGGTGGAGGTGCACATGCCGGAGATCGGCGTAATGGTCGAAGTTCCGGCCGCGGCATTGATGCTCGACCGCTTTTCGCGTTCCGCCTTCTTTTCGTTCGGAACAAACGATCTGGCGCAATATCTGATGGCCGCGGCGCGGGAGGACCAGACTGTCGCGACGCTCTACGACGCCGCTGCGCCGGCGGTTTTGCGCCTCATCGTGCAAGGCGTGGCCGCGGCAGAGGCTATGAACAGGCCAATCGGAATCTGCGGCGAAATGGCCTCCGAGCCGCGGCATCTCCCGGGATTATTGGCTGCAGGACTTCGCCATTTTTCCGTGGTGCCGAACCGTATCGCGGACGTACGATCGGTGATCGCGGGTTTGCGGTCAGACGGCCGCGCGCAGAAGGGATGAATGTCTCGCGAAATGGTTGAAGACCCCATCACGGCCTATAAGACGATCCTGGTCCAGATTATCGACAATCGTCCATCGGGCACTCGTCAGCGGCTGGCCGCGGCGCTCGGCAAGCATCGCAGTTTCGTAACGCAGGTGACGAGCCCTGCCTACTCGACGCCCCTGCCGGCGCGTCATCTTGCAACGATCTTCCGGGTCTGCCACTTCAGCCCCGCCGAACAAGATCGTTTTCTTCAGGCCTACCAGGCTGCTCACCCCGGCAAGCTGCCGGATTTCGGAACTGCGGATAAGCTGCGCCAGCTCTCGCTGATGGTTCCCGATCTCGGCGACGAGAAGAAAAACCGATTGTTCGACGAGGCGATCGAGGAATTTGTCCGGACCATGGCAAAGTTGGTTGGAGCGGTGGAATAGACAGGCGCGGTATGATTGAGTGCATCGCTGCCTGCGGCATGACCATCGAAGTCGGACCGGGCGGGCGAGCGATGTGCCAAATTCGAGGTGTTACGGCGATCCTTGCGCGTCCGGGAGGTTGCGCGCCGTCGTAGGAGGGGCACGATGAAGAAATTCATGAACAGCGCCGAGACGCTGGTTGCCGAGAGCCTGGCGGGCTTTGTCGCGGCGCACGAACGTCTGGTGACATTTGGCGCCGACAGAAAGTTCGTGCGTCGCCGAACCCTTCGACCTGGCAAGGTCGCTCTCATTTCCGGCGGGGGCGCCGGGCACGAGCCGATGCATATCGGCTTCGTGGGCCAAGGAATGCTCGACGCCGCGTGCACCGGACATGTCTTTACGTCACCCACGCCCGACCAGATCGTGGCCGCGATCGATGAGACGGACAGCGGCGCCGGCTGCCTGCTTGTGGTCAAGAACTATGACGGAGATGTCATGAATTTCGAGATGGCCGCCGAGCTAGCAGCGTCCGGACATCGGATTGCCACCGTCACCGTACGCGACGATGTCAATTCCGGTGGTTCGGGGCGCAGTCAGGGCAGGCGAGGGGTTGCTGGAACGCTTGTCGTCGAGAAGCTCCTCGGCGCGGCGGCAGAAGCCGGCTGGTTGCTCGATGACCTCGGTGCGCTTGGAGAAGAGCTGAACGGGCGCATCCGTACGATGGGCGTATCGCTCCGCGGCGTAACTGTGCCAGACACCGAGCGCCAGACTTTCGTGCTCGCCGACGATGAAATGGAGTTGGGTGTCGGCATTCACGGCGAGCCCGGACGGGCGCGGGCCAAATTCGCGACGGCTCACGAGATTGTCGGCACGATCGTCGAGGAGATCGTCAAAGATCTGCTTCCTGGCCGGGACGATCGCCTCCTTGTCTTCGTCAATGGTTTCGGCGGAACGCCGGTCTCGGAACTTTATCTCGCATACAACGCGGCCCGATTGCACTGCGAAAGCCTGGGCCTGACGGTGGCCCGGTCATTGGTCGGGACCTATGTGACCTCACTGGACATGGCGGGTCTTTCGATAACGCTCGCACGCCTTGAGGAGCGCGAGCTTTCATTTTGGGACGCTCCGGTCGACACGGCGGCACTGCGATGGGGCGCCCACTGCACGTTTCCTTAAGTCGGCTCCGATTCAAGGACAAAAACATGCAGCAATTCAAAGTGCTACAGCGACCTTTGTGCGTCTGAAAAGACGCACGACGCTGTAGCGTAAAGGTGGCGTCCGACGCCTCATCTTGCCAAGAAGAGACTTTCGACCTTCCTGGTCAACTCCGAGCCGTCGAAGGGCTTTGCCAGTCGAGGCAAGGAGCGAAACCGCTCGGGCAAATCCGACACGGTATAACCGGTCAGCAACAGCACCGGCACATTGCGGGCAATCAACTCGTCGACAAGCGGATAGACGAATTCGCCGCGCAAATTAAGATCCAGGGTGGCGACGTCGAAGTGTTCCACGCGTGAAGCTGCAATCGAACCGTCGAGCGTCGTGAACGGGCCGATTACCGCGTATCCGGCGGCGATGAGATCATCCTCGATCTGCAGTGCCACCAGAAATTCGTCCTCGACGACAAAAACGCGGCGTCCCTCGGATCCCATCATTCAGACACTCCCACGGGGTAGGGCACATCGATCGTGCATATCAGCCCCCGCGGCGCGAACTCGAGGCGCACCTCGCCGCCGAGGTCGGAAGCAACGACGCGTTCAAGCAGCAGGCGCCCGAAGCCGTTATGCTTTGGCTCCAACACGGAAGGACCTCCGGTTTCGCTCCAGCAAATTCGCAGTCGGTTGTCCCGCGGGTCTATAGTCCAACGGACGCTGACACGACCGGTCCTTACCGTAAGCGCCCCATGCTTCGCCGCGTTGGTTGCAAGTTCATGCGCTGCCAGGCCGAGCGTGAGCGCATGTCTCGGGGGCAGCATCGTCGGCGGTCCCGCAAAGGCCACATTGTCCCTATTCTCGTCGCGATAGGGCGCCAGCTCATCGAACAGGATGGTTTCCAGGGAGACCCCGGACCAACTGGCTTCGGCGAGACGGGTATGTGTCTGGGCGAGCGCTCTGATGCGGGCGTCGAATGAGCGGTGCGCATCATGTACGTCGGGATTGGTGGAGAAGGACTGGCGCGCGATCGAGGTGACGGTCGCCAGCGTATTTTTCACCCGGTGGCTCAACTCGGCAACGAGAAGGTTTCGCTGCGCCTCGGCTTGCTTTCGTTCGGTGATATCCATACAGACGCCAGCCAGCTTTTCAGGTCCGCCGCCATGCGGAGAAAACTGGCCGAATGCCTCCATCCAGCGGACAGTTCCGTCGGCGCGGCGTATCCGGTAGACGGTATGATAGTTTTCGCGAGTCTCCATCACACTCGCGATATCATGCTCGACGGCTACTAGATCGTCCGGATGGATGTCCCGCTTGAAATCTGCGAGCGTTCCTCCGAACGCTCCCGGCTCCAGACCGTGAAGCGCCTCGAGACCTGAAGACCAGATCACCTCGCCAGTAGTGAGATTCCACTCCCAGGCGCCCATCCGTCCCGCACTCAGGGCAAGCTGCAAACGCCGTTCGCTTTCCTGCAGCGCCTCTTCCGTCTGCTTGCGCTCGGTTATGTCGACCGATGCAGCCACAGCGCCGACCACTTCGCCAGCGGAATCGCGCAGCGGCGTGGCATTGCCAAAGAGGTATAGGGACGTTCCGTCATCAAACCGGATCTCCTCTTCGAAATTTTGAACCTCCTCGCCCCGGGCCGCACGCTGCACGGGAAGCTCGTCGGGTTTCAACATTTCGCCCATCGAAAAGACGCGGAAGTTGGCGGGCCTTTCGTCAGGCGGGGCCGATAGCGACAGATTCGAATCGGGCGGCAGCCGCAGAAGCTCGTACGAACTCCGATTGCCGTTGATGACGGAGCAATCAGGCGTCCTGGCGATCCATATCGACGCCGGCACGGCCTCCATGATGGCCAGCAATTCGGCCGCTCGCGCCCGTTCATTCGCTTCGTTGCGGCGCAGCTGTTCCTCCGCCAATCGTCTCGCCTGCTCAGCCCTCATGCGTTGAACGCTGAAGCCGAGCTGCCGCCCAATCGTCAGCGCCATGCGGATCTCGTCATCCGCGAAGCTATGCGGCAAGTTATAATAGGCCATGAATTTGCCGATCAGCTTTCCTTCCGTGACCAGTGGAATGAAACCGAGCGCTCGGATGCCTTCCGCTTCGATAACCGCTCTCAGATCGTCGGAAATCACGGCCTCGGCAATGTCTCGGATGAAGATAGGCTCTGGATCCTTGTCCTCGGAAGTCCAGGGGGAATGGCCGTCGACGGCGCGGCGATAGGGCTCCGAAAGGCCGCGCCAAGCAACGAAGCGCATCGTCTGCGACCGGTCGAAAAGCAGGATGGATGCGCGATCGCAGGCCAAGGCAGTTTGAATAGCGTCCAAGGCCGCCTCGTAAACCTCCTCGATATCCTTGGCCCGGTGAAGCTTTTCGGTGAGGCGGTAGAGGGCAGCCTGCTCGCGCAGGCGGATGCTCAGCACTTCTTTGGCCTGCTTGCGTTCGGTGATGTCGCGAGCAATCTTGGAGGCGCCGATGATCCGTCCCTCCGCATCGCGGACGGGCGAAATCGTAAGCGAGATGTCGATAAGGCTGCCGTCCTTGCGCCGGCGCTTTGTCTCGTAATGGTCGATGCGCTCGCCCCTGCGGATGCGCTCGAGAATTCGAGGTTCCTCATTCTCGTAGGCCGGCGGCATCAAAATAGTGATCGGCCTTCCCAAGACTTCGTCGGCCATATATCCGAACAGCCGTTCGGCGCCCTGGTTCCAACTGGTGATGATGCCGTTCAAGTCCTTGCTGACGATGGCGTCGTCGGAAGATTCGACGATTGCCGCCAGATAGCGGGATTCCCGTTCGGCCAGTCGCCGGCATTCGGCTTCGCGCTCGCTGGCGAGAAGCTCGCTTTTTTTGCGCTCGGTAAGATCGATCAGCAGATTGACGGCCCCCGACAACGCGCCCGACGCGTTAAAGATCGGTGTCGGATAAGGCAGGAGCGGAACCGTCGTTCCATCCGGCCGGACCGCAACCAGCTCCTTTCCCCTGATCGGCTTCCCTTCCTTCAAGGCCCGCGCCATGGGGCACTGATGATGCGGAAGCGCTGAACCATCCGGTCGTCGCAGGCGCCAACTCACGCACCAGCGGTCCTTTCCCAATTCCGGTTCTCGTCCCGCGAGAAGTGCGGCAGCACGGTTATAATAGGTGATGATCCCGTTTTCGTCGGTTGTATAGATGGCCACTGGAAGCGCATCGAGCGTTGCCCGAAAATCCGGCGGGTGCGCAGCACTGATTTCATTTGTGGAACTTTTTGGTAGAGCCTCCCCGCTGCTCATAATTCCCTCCGCAAGCGCTGCGTAACGCGGGAAAACGCCATCGATGCTGGTTTGTTCCGGAGCCGGCACGTGCAGCGACAAAACGGTCTCTCGGTGATGCGTCATAGTAACACTACAAACATACGGTAGATCCTCGCCCACCTACGATGCTACGCTGCGGCAGCAGGAGGGCACCGGATCCGGGGAGGAGGTCGACCAATTAAACTGGAGATGTTTCGATGAGCAGAACTGTACTGAACGCCGCAGGAGTGCCGTTGTATTATAGTGGCAGTTCGACGGCATGGTTTTCCGCAACCGGGTCGGGATCCCAGCTTTATGGAAGCGCCGGCAATGATTCGATGTGGGGCGACGGCTCCGTCAACGTCACCATGATCGGCGGCAAAGGCGACGACATCTATTACCTCTATTCGGGAATCAACCGTGCCTATGAAGCCGCCGGCGAGGGCGTCGATACAATAAGCACCTGGATGAGCTACACGCTGCCGGCGAACTTCGAAAACCTGACGGTTACCGGCAACGGACGATTTGCACTCGGCAATACCGCCGACAACATCATCACCGGCGGCTCCGGCAGCCAGACGCTCGATGGCGGCGACGGCAACGACGTGCTGCGGGGCGCAGGCGGCGCCGACATCTTTGCCTTTACGCGCGGTAATGGAAGCGACCTTATCACCGACTTCAACTTCGACGACATCGTCCGTCTCGAAGGTTATGGATTTACCTCCTTCGATCAGATCCAGGCCAATCTACGCCAGGAGGGCGCCAACTTGCGGCTTAGCCTCACCGACGGCGAGAGCCTGGTGTTCGCGAATACCACCGCGGACGCGCTGAATGCGAATCAGTTCAGGCTGAGTCTGGACCGTTCCATCCTGACGCAGACTTTTTCGGACGATTTCAACACGCTTCAGCTGCGCAGCGGCTCAAGCGGCGTCTGGGACGCCAAATTCTGGTGGGCGCCCGAAAAGGGGGCGACACTCTCCAATAACGGTGAGCTGCAGTGGTACATCAATCCGGCCTATCAGCCGACCGCCGCTGCCAATCCGTTTTCGGTCAATAACGGCGTTCTGACCATCACCGCTAAGCCGGCGTCAGCGGCGATTCAGGCCGAAATCAACGGCTATGATTATACGTCCGGCATGCTGACGACCTACTCGTCCTTTGCCCAGACCTACGGCTATTTCGAGATCCGCGCCGACATGCCGGACGACCAGGGCGTGTGGCCAGCCTTCTGGCTTCTGCCGGCCGATGGTTCCTGGCCGCCAGAACTGGACGTCGTGGAGATGCGCGGACAGGATCCGAATACCGTCATCGCTACGGTGCACTCCAACGAAACGGGTTCGCAGACAAGCATCGCGAGCGCGGTCAAGGTTGCCGATACCGGCGGTTTTCACAAGTATGGCGTGCTTTGGACGGAAGAGGAGATCGTCTGGTACTTCGATGATGCCGCGATCGCACGCGCCGACACCCCCTCGGACATGCACGATCCGATGTACATGCTCGTGAATCTCGCCGTCGGAGGCATGGCGGGCACGCCGACCGACGGCCTTGTCGACGGCGCGGAAATGAAGGTCGACTACATCAAGGCCTATTCGCTCGACCCCGACTGGCAGATCTGAGCGACGCAGGCAGGTTTGCGGAGGCCGGCAACGCGAGGCTGCCGGCCCGTCTGCCGTGATACGCTACTTCTGAATGCAGGTGTCGACCGTATCCTTTGTGCATTCGTCAAGACCGGTAAACACCGGATCCTCGACCGGCTTGCCGGCGATCAGTTCCAGCATGACCTGCGGAGCCTTGTAGCCCATCTCGAAGGGGCGCTGCCCAACAAGAGCGGTGACAAGACCTTCGCGCGCGATAGCAACTTCCTCACCGATCGTGTCGGCAGCGCCAATGACGAACTCGTTCTTGGCAATCTTGTCCGCCATCGGCCTAAACAGGTCGCGATAGGGTTGCGGCGCGCCGAAGAGCGGCCAGCCGCCCATGATGCCGAAGGCGTCGAGGTCGGGATTGGCGGCGAGAATGTCGGTCATCGCCTGCACGCCCCTGGCCCCATCGTCATTGGTGAAGACCGGGCAGCCCGCCACTTCCGTCCAGCCGCCTTCGCCCTTGAGCTCCGTGAGGCCCTTTTGACCAGTCAGCGCGTCCCGCATGCCTTGGGCGCGGCGCAGAATATTGTCGGCGCCGGGATTGCCTTCGATCGTGCAGATTTTGCCGCCGTTCGGCTTGGCCTTCTTGATGTATTCGCCGATGCGGAAGCCCATCAGGTAATTGTCGGTACCGAGATAGGTCTTGCGAAGGGCAGCGTCCTCTTCGGCCAAATCAGCATCCAGTGTCATCACCGGCACAGTCGGATTGGCGGTCTTCAGCGTTTGCGCAATAAGCTTGGCATTCGAGGGCGAGATGGCGATCGCAGCCGTATCGGCCTTGCCGAGCATGTCCTGGACGATTTGCGCTTCGCCGGCCTCGTCCGACGTCGATGCCGGGCCGGTATAGAAGCACTCAAATTCGGAATCGGGATTTTCCTTGTTCCACTTCTGGCAACCCTGATTGATTGCCTCGAAGAACGGGTTGTCGAGGCCCTTGACGACGATGACAAGCTGCTTCTTCTGGGCCAGAGCCGTTCCGGCAGTGAACGCCAGGACGGCGGCGGCAAGCAATAATGCCTTCCTCATTCCTTCCTCCCTTGAAACGAACGGACACTATGTCCGCGCACAGATCAACCCGGATACCAGACGATGCGCGGATCGTTTTCCGAACGCTCGTACTGCCAGGCCGAGTCGATAAGCTTTTCGAGATCGTAGCCGGGTCGCCAGTCCAGCAGATATTTAGCCTTGCTGTTGTCCATCCAGTTCGAGTGAAACTGGCTTTGTATGTCGACCGAGGCAAGACCGCGGCTGCGGGCGAGATAGGCAGCGACTTCACCGTAATCGACCGGCCGATCCATTGAGATGTTGAAGAGTTGGCGGACGGCGCGCGGACTGTCGATCGCCGCAAGGATTGCCGATACCAGATCGTCGACGTGCACGAAGTTGCGTTTCAGCGGCCGCCCGTCTGCGTCGCGCAGCAGCGGCACGGTGCCATCCCTCGCATAGCGCTTCGCATCCGGCTCCGGGACCAGGGTCTTCCAGTCCGGCGCGCCGAACACGTCGTCGCCGAATGACAACGAATATTTGAAGTCGTCCTTCTCCATGATCCACGGAGCGCGCAGACAGCAGGCGTTGAGGCCGTACTGGAGGCCGTATTGTTCCAGCATCACCTCTTCCAGGACCTTGGACAGGGCATAGCAACCCGGATAGGCTTGGTGCGGTGCACGCTCCGTGATCGGGCTGTCATGGCGGTAGTGGAAATGACCGATTGCGGCATCGCCGCCGATCAGAATGAACTGGCGTGCAGTGGCGCTCGTGCGGAATTCCTCAAGCAGCCAGAAGAGGCCCTTGACCGTCACGTCCATGACGCTTTCGGGAGTTTCCTTGCAGGTGGCGAGATGGACGACATGCGTGACGCCGGCGAGCGCCCGGGCCACGAGGTCGCGATCCGCGATCGAGCCGCGGACTACCTCAACGCGGTCCGTCTCAGCGTATGGGCGATTGTGGCAAAGTGCACGTATTCGCGCCTTGGAAAAACGCGCATCGTCAAGCAGCCCAGCGATGAAGTGCCGCCCGACCTTGCCCGTTGCTCCGGTGACAAGGATCAGCATGCTCTCCTCCCGCCGATAGCTAATATCGGCGCGCTTCGAACGTCAACGGATATTCGTATTACAATATGATTTTCCGCGTATATCCGGCCTTATTTACAGGGCAGTTGATTGACGCTGTTGGGTGCTTTTGCGTAAATGGATGCGGTCGTTCCTCCGGGAGGAGATCGGGGGAAGCGGCCACGCGACGGCTTCAGGCCGAGGGCACACACGGCAGGAAGCGGCGCCAAGCCTGCAGGTTTCGGGAAGGTAGACGGCTGTGGCGGTCCTCGAACTCGCCAACATTTCCAAACATTTCGGCGCCATCCAGGCGGTCAACGATGTTTCGCTTACGCTGCAAGCGGGCGAGGTTGTCGGTCTGATGGGGGATAACGGCGCCGGCAAGTCCACTCTGGTCAAGATGATCGCCGGCAACTTCCGCCCGAGCAACGGCACGATGCGTATGGAGGGGGCGGAACTCGTGCTTCATCGCCCCGTGGAAGCGCGGCAGCACGGCATCGAGATCGTCCATCAGGACCTGGCGCTCTGCAACAACCTGACGGCGGCGGCCAACGTCTTTCTTGGGCGCGAGTTGCGCCGGGGCGCCGGGCCATTCCGCATCCTCGACCACAAGTCGATGTACCGGCGCGCCGGGGAGATCTTCAAGGAGTTGAAGTCGGAGACGCGGCCGCGCGACCTCGTCAAGCAGATGTCCGGCGGTCAGCGGCAGGCCGTGGCGATCGCTCGCACCATGCTGTCGGAGGCGAAGATCGTCTTGATGGACGAACCGACGGCGGCGATTTCCGTGCGTCAGGTCGCTGAGGTTTTGAACCTGATCCGGCATTTGCGCGACCGCGGCATTGCCGTCGTCCTTATCAGCCACCGCATGCCGGACGTCTTTGATGTCGCCGACCGCGTCATCGTCATGCGGCGGGGCAGAAAGGTTGCCGACAAGCAGATCGCCGCGAGTTCACCCGAAGAGGTCACCGGCCTCATCACCGGCGCCATCGAGCAGGTTTGACCGCAAACGGCCTTGAGGGGTTCGGCAGGACAGGAGTTCGACAATGGCAATTACCCTCGAGCGAACGATCGAGCAAAGGCAGCAGAATTGGGCTGCAGCGATGTTGAGCAGCCAGACGTTCTGGGTTCTGATCGCGGTCATTCTCGCCTGCATTTTCCTGTCCTTCGCGACCGACTCCTTTGCGACCGCGAAGAACCTTTACAACATCACTCGGAACGTCACCTTCGTCGCGATCATCGCTCTCGGCATGACGATGGTCATCATCACAGGCGGCATCGACCTCTCAGTCGGATCGGTCCTTTGCTTGTGTAGCATGGTGCTGGCGGTCGTCATGAATGCCGGCTACAGCATCGAAGTCGGGATCGCCGCCTCCATCGGGACCGCGCTTTTCATCGGCGCCTTCAACGGCATACTGATCGCCTATCTAGACTTCCCGCCTTTCGTGGTGACGCTCGGAATGCTGTCGATCGCGCGGAGTCTGGCAATGGTCGCCTCCAACAACACGGTCGTCTTCCAGTTCGGACCGGATCACGACCTGCTTCTAGCGTTAGGCGGTGGCGCGTGGTTCTTCGGCATTGCCAACCCGGTGCTCTACATGGTCGTGCTGGCGCTGCTTACCGGTTTCGTGCTGCGCTGGACCCGGTTCGGCCGCTATATTTTCGCGATCGGCGGCAATGAGCACGCGGCGACGCTCACAGGCGTGCCGGTCAGAAAGATAAAGGTCGCCGTCTACATGATTTCTGCCCTCTCGGCAGGGATCGCCGGTATCGTACAAACCGGATGGTTGGGCGCCGTCACCACCAATATCGGCGCGGGCATGGAGTTGCAGGTCATCGCCGCGGCCGTCATCGGCGGCGCCAATCTCGCCGGAGGCGTCGGCACTGCCTTCGGTGCGCTGGTCGGGGCGGCATTGATCGAGGTGATCCGCAACAGTCTCGGCTTGCTCGGCATCAACGCCTTCTGGCAGGGAACCTTCATCGGAGGCGCCACGGTGCTCGCCGTCCTCTTCGATCGGATCCGCAACTTCCGCCAAAGCGAGTAGGGGCTAGTCTAAAGGGCGGCAAACGGCGGCGCCTCAACCCTTGGCGAGAATGCGCCGCATCTCCTCCGTTGCGGCATCGAGCTGCGGGTCGCGCCCGGCCGCATAGGGTAGGCTGAACGACACCGGGATGTCCGGATCGACGCCGCGCCCCTCGAGGCGCAGGCCCTCGTCGATCACCGCGTCGGAGACCGCCAGTTCCAATAGACTGTCATCGGGAAGGAGAAAGGCGCGCCCAGCGAGCAACGCGCCAGCGGTGCGCGTTCCGACGAGCGGTATGCCGTTCGCCTTCAACGCGTAGGCGAAGAGCTCAAGGCCGCTTCTCGCGCCTTCATCGATGATGGCCACCACCGGCCGGCGCCAGCGAACAGTCGCAAGCATGTCCTTGCCGTCCCGCGAGACCAGCCGGAAAGTCGGCACGCCGCCGACGAAGAGGTCTGCCGCGTCGGGCGGACCGCCGCCCCAGCGGCCGCGCAGGTCAACGATGACGCCATCGGCATCCTTGAGGCGGCCGAGCGAAAGCTCGCGGGCGACGATGTCTAGGCCGTCGGACGAGGAGAGCGTCCAGAGCCGCAAATAGCCGATGCGGCGCCCCTCGCTTTCGGTAAGCGTGACGCTCTCCTCTATCGCCTTTGCAAAGGTGCGAAGCGGCTTCAAGCGCTCGACGGCGACCGTGATGGTAATCGGCGGCGCGCCACGGTCGCGCCGCAGCCGTACGTCGACAGTTCGTCCGACCTTGTCTCGGAAGGACGTGATTTCCCGATAGGGGGCGCCGTCCACCGAGAGAATTTCGTCGCCGACCCGGATCCCCGCCCGTTCTGCCGGCCCGCCGTCATAGACGTCGCTGACGAAGCGCGAACCATTCTCCAGCCGCGTGACCATGCCGATGCCGGCATAGCTGGGCTCGCCATTTGGCGGGAACAAGCGCTTGATATCGTTTCGGATCGCGAAACGAAATATGTCCGCAAGTTCGTAGTAGTCGATCGTGTCGGATGTGAAGCGGGCGGTGTGCGACGCCCCTAGACCTGCGAGAATAGTCGCGATCGCCGCATCGACACGGGGCGTAGGACTGCTCTTGGCAAGCGGCTGGGCCTCGTCGTGGGTCTCCCTGCGTACCGCAGCGGCGAAACGATCGAGCGCGGACGTGTCATAGAAATTGTCGATCACGAGCTCGACGGCGCGATCGAAGACCGGGTGGCCCGAACGAGGGGGCTCAAGTGCAAGGCTCTGCCCATGCATGAGCAAGAGCAGGAACGCGAATGGCAAGGCGCCGAGCGTCTTCACGCGCATAGGTCGATTTCCCGTTTCTCTCGGGTCAGTATAGAGAGAAGCAGGCCAACGTGGGCACTACGATCAACAACATTCCGTGAAGAGCCATGCCCGGTCTGCAGGGCTAGTTGGTTTTGCTGCATGTAGAGCCGGGCTGTCAGCGCTCGATCTCGATGGCTCGCTGCGGTTGTTTTCGGGACCAATCCACGGAGAGCTATAGTTCGGGACCATCGCTACCGTACCTGCGGTTTCCCTGGGGAAGGACAGAACCATGGTGCTCTATCTGACAGCCCTGGCGTCGCTGTTGCTCACGGCATTGAGCCTTGGGCCCTCGTTTGCCCATGTGCTGGAAGCACCGCCGCGACTGGTCGTTTGGTCGCCGGAGTTGTGGCGCGAGGCTACGGTGTTCAACGGCCAATTCGTGCTTTTCCCGAAAGTCGGCGCTCCACTCGACGTGGCGGCTATATTGACGGCCTTCTTCCTGGCCTATCTGCTTGCCAGCGAGAGACCTGCTTTCTGGTTCGCGCTCGCCGGCGCCGGTCTCCTCGCAGCGGGGCTGGCGGCGTGGTTCACGCTTGTCGAGCCAGCCAATGCGATATTGGCAACTTGGGCGCCCGGCCCCATTCCGCCCGATTTCGAAGCGGTTCGTTTACGATGGGAGACCGGCCACATGATGGTGGCGGCAGCAAAAATACTGGGCTTCGCATCGATATGCGTTGCCCTCCTGGCTCCGCGCCTGCCGGGCGGGGCGCCTTAGATCACGACGGATGAGGGCCAGTTGCAACGACAAGCGCGACGTCCGCAGCATAAACGCGGGAGTGGGGCAGCTTCTCCCAGTCAATAGCGAGAGAGAATACCCTTCATCTGAACGATCTCCTGGCGCTGAGATTCGATGATCCTGCCGCACAGGGCGACGATCTCGGGGTCGCTGACCGTGGCCTCGCGGCACATGAGGATTGCGCCCGAATGGTGCGGGATCATCGAGCGCAGGAACTGCTCGTTGCCGATGAAGCTCTGCGCCCGCATGAACGCGAAGGCGGCAACGAAGAGAGCAACGAAGCCGACGTAGAGAACGAGGTTCAACCGTTTGCTCTGGTACATCGACCCCATCATAAGCAGCATCAGGATGGCCATCGGAGCGACCATCATCAGCGCCATGTAGAAGGTGTTGAGATTGTTATAGAAATCGCCAAGGCCGTCGATCATCGTGAACATGACGAGGTACATCAGGACCAGGCTGATCACAAGGTTGATTGCGAGATTGCCGTAATGGGAGATCATCACGATGCTATCCTTGCTAGCAATGCGCCGCGGCCTGCGCCGGGCGTCTCGTTAGAGCGCGACCGCGGTCACGAGCAAGACCAGGCTGACCATGCCTAGTCCCGCCCGCACCACATGTGAGAATTCCCAGCGGTCGCGCAGAGCAGTCCAATCCACGTCCTCCCGTGCATCTGGAGCGCGCGAAGCGCCAAGTTTGAAGAAACTCGCCCCCGCTCGCAGCAGCTTAGTGTCCTTGAGCCAGAAGTTGTTCACCGGATGCGTTAAGATCCAATAGGTCGCATGCATCGCCAGCAACGCGACGAAGGCGGCGGCGGTCAGCCAATGAGCCAGCGTGCCGGTCGGCATCACATAGAGGAGCACCGCGACGAGGAGTAGACCGGAGGGCTCGGCCGCACCGCCAATGGTGAAGCCCGGGTAGTAAATTGGCTGGATGGCAAAATACTGCTCTTTCGTAAGACGCAATTTGCCCGGCCACTCAAGGGCGTGGGCGAGAGCGAGCGCCGTTGCAATTGTCACGAGCACGATCGTGAAGACCTGCAAAGCCACGAACATGACGCCGAATCCGAATTTCTTGCCGCGCGGTGCGTTGTTCTAGACGCTGTAGCACTTTGAAATACGCATGGATCCCCTCGATCGGTTCCGATTTAAGGAATCACGCATTAGTAGCCGAACGCGTCAGCTCACAATCGGTTCCGCGCCGGGTCCTCCTTAGCTTCGGATATCCGAATTGCCGCGCCGCAAGTGGCCGAAGCGGAAACGACCGGCAGCCGCAGCGCGCACCATCATCATCTCGCCTATCGTCTCGTGGGTCATCAGGCCAACCAGACGACCGGAACCGTCCAGCACGGCGACGGCCGGTGAATTCGCGTTTTGCATCAGGCGCAGACTTTCCTCTAGGCGCTTTCGATAGTGGATCGTCGGCACGTCGCGGCGCATCGCGGACACGACTGGTGTCGCCGGACCATTCTCCTTCAAAGTACGGATCATGTCGTCGCGCGTCAGCAGACCCTCGAAATGGCCGACCGGATCGACCACGGGGAACTCGCGCTGTGTGGTTGCGAGCAGCGCCTCGATTGCTTCGTCAATACTCGCCGAACGCTCAAGCCTCGCGAACTCTGTGATCATGACGTCGGCGATCATGACACTTTCGGAAATTTCGCGGATCTGGGCGTTCTGCGCTTCCGCCGTCGCAGCCAGATAGACGAAGATTCCGATGAAGATCAGCAGCGGATTGTAAAACAAGCCGACGAAGCCGAAGACGAAGGCGAGCCCCTGACCGATCGTCGCTGCGATCTGAGTGGCACGTGACCAGGTCAGGCGCGAGGCAAGCGCGGCACGCAGCACACGCCCGCCATCCATCGGAAAAGCCGGAATCATATTGAAAAGGACAAGGAAGACGTTGACCCCGGCAAGCCTTGCCAGAAAGCTCATCTGCGGATCCTCGACACCGGCCATCTGCTCCATCCCGACCGAGGTGCCAAGCACGGCAAAGATCACCGCCGCAATTGCCACATTGACGAGCGGGCCGGCGATGGCGATCACGAATTCTTCGCCGGGCTCTTCGGGCATGCGTTCAAGGCGGGCGACGCCGCCAATCGGTAGCAACGTTATGTCGGGCGTCTTGATGCCGAAACGCCGCGCAGCGGCAATATGGCCGAATTCATGCAGAACGACGCAGACGAAGACCGCCATGACGAAGGCGATACCCTCCAGGGCCGCCGGCGTTCCGCCGATCCGATAGTGCATGAGCCAGATCCAGACGAGCAGAAGCGCGAATGTCACATGAACGCGGATTGCGGTTCCACCGATCGTTCCAATTCTGAAAGACCAACCCATGAGCGATATGCTCCCGTCGTGCTTCAGGTTCCAGCCCCGCCGTATTCCGGAGAGCTCGCCCAATAACGGCTGTCTTCACCTTAGGCGACGGGTTTAGTTTATGATGACAGCGGCGGCTTTGATACCATAAACGACCACTTTCGCGCGGCGTGGGCCCGCCAAAGCTGGGCTTCTTTCCAAATCAATGAAGTCTCGGATCGTTCCGCCGCCATGAACGAATTTGCATCGGCTCCGAACGCCGGCCGCGCGGGGTGGGCGTATAGCGTGGGCCGCGGCAACAGCTCGTCCACGAACACATCTCGATCTATGGGCTGTTATCGGCCGTGCTAACGAGCAGTCGGTGTTTGCTTATCTGTTTTTTTGATACAAAACAAACTACTTGAAATGAAAAATCATACAGATTAGCTTCACGCAAAATCGAATTCAATAAATGAGGAAGCCCATGCGAGCGAAAGCGACCCTTAACCGGGAATACACCATCTCGACCGTTGATAAGCGGGTTTACGGCTCCTTCCTGGAACATATGGGTCGTGCGGTCTACACCGGGATCTATGAACCCGGCCACGAAAATGCGGACCGGGACGGCTTTCGTACCGACGTTCTGGATATGGTGCGCGACCTCGATATGCCGATCGTGCGATATCCCGGCGGCAACTTCGTTTCGGCCTATCGGTGGGAGGATGGCATCGGCCCGCGAGCGGAGCGTCCTGTGCGGCTCGATCTTGCCTGGCGCACCCGCGAAACCAACCAGGTCGGCGTCAACGAGTTTGCCGACTGGGCGAAGCTTGCCGGGACCGAGATGATGTTGGCGATGAATCTCGGTTCGCGCGGCTTGGACGACGCCCGCAACTTCCTCGAGTATTGCAACCACCCGGGCGGTACCTACTGGAGCGATCTGCGCGCGAAGCATGGTTACAAGGAGCCGCACAACGTCCGCATCTGGTGCCTTGGCAACGAGATGGACGGGCCCTGGCAGGTTGGACACAAGAGTGCTGCTGAATACGGCCACCTCGCCAACGAGGTGAGCAAGGCTTTCAAATATTTCGACAAGACGCTGGAGACGGTCGTCTGCGGCTCGTCGAACGACAAGATGAAGACCTATCCGGAATGGGAGGCGACGGTTCTCGACGCCAGCTACGACAGCGTCGACTACATCTCCCTGCACAAGTACTTCGGCAATGAGGAGCAGGACACGCTCAACTACTACGCCAAGGCGATCGACCTCGACCGCTACATCGTGACCATCGGCGGCGTCATCGATTATATCAAGGCGAAAAAGCGCTCCAAGCGCGATGTCAAGATCTGCTTCGACGAGTGGAACGTCTGGTATCACGACCGCAAGGAGGACGGCGAACGGATTGCAAGCTGGGACTGGCCGGAAGCGCCGCCGCTGCTCGAGGAACTTTACAATCTCGAGGACGCGATCTTCGTCGGCTCCTTGCTCAACGTCTTCATTCGCCGGTCCGACCGGGTCAAGATCGCCTGCGTGGCGCAGCTCGTCAATGTCATCGCGCCGATCCTGACCAAGGCCGGCGGTCCGGCCTGGCGTCAGTCGATCTATTATCCGCTGCAATATGCCTCGAAATACGGCCGCGGCACGGCGCTCACCGTGGCGGCATCCGGCCCCACCTACGATTGCGAGGTGGCTCAGGACGTGCCCTATCTCGATCTCTCGGCGGTGCTGCAGGAGGACGGCAAATCGATCGCGATCTTCGCCATCAACCGCAGCCTCGATGAACCGCTCGGCATCACGGTCGATCTGCAGGGCTTCAGCCAAGTCAACATCTTGCAGCATCACATGCTTGAGGGCGAGGACCTGAAGGCGGGCAACTCGGTTGAGGATCAGAACCGCATCGTTCCGAAGGCGGGGAGGGAGCTTACCATTGACGAAGCTGGCTCGCTCGTCGGCTCGCTGCCGCCGAAATCCTACCATTTCGTTCTGATTTCCGTCGCATCAGCGTGAGCCGGGCATTGGTCCCGGGGTGGTATGAGGAGTCTCCCCGGACCAATCGTTATTATAGGGAGGTCCAATGTCCGGAATCAAGTTGACGGGCGTCAGCAAATCATTCGGCGCCGTGAAGGTGATCCATGATGTCGACATCGAAATCGAGCAGGGCGAGTTTGCAGTTTTTGTCGGTCCGTCCGGCTGCGGAAAATCCACTCTCCTGCGAATGATTGCCGGTCTCGAGGAGACGACCGGGGGTGAGATCAGGATCAATGCCGAGGACGTCACTCGCCGGGAAGCTTCGAAGCGCGGCGTGGCCATGGTTTTTCAGTCCTATGCGCTCTATCCGCATCTTTCCGTCTTCGACAACATGGCCTTCAGCCTCTCCATCGCACGGCGACCCAAGGCCGAGATCGAGGCGAAGGTCAGAGCGGCGGCGGATATTCTTCGGCTGACGGACTATCTGAACCACAAGCCGAGCCAGCTCTCCGGCGGGCAGCGCCAGCGTGTGGCGATCGGGCGGGCGATCGTTCGTGAGCCGCGTGTCTTTCTCTTCGACGAGCCACTCTCCAATCTCGACGCGGAACTGCGGGTCAAAATGCGTATGGAAATCGCCCGGCTGCATCGCCAGATCGGCGCAACGATGGTCTACGTCACCCACGATCAGGTCGAAGCAATGACGCTGGCCGACAAGATCGTCGTGTTGAAGTCGGGCGTGGTCCAGCAGGTCGGCGCCCCACTCGAGCTTTATCGAAATCCCGACAACATGTTTGTCGCAGGATTCATCGGTTCCCCGAGCATGAACTTCCTGAAAGCCCGTGTCGCCTCCAGCGGCGCTGGCCGGCTGGCCGTCGACCTCAAGGACGCGCCGGGCGTCCCGTTCGAAATCGCGGCGGGGGCGAACGTGCCTACAGGCGAAGAAATCTTCGTCGGAGTGCGGCCGGAACACGTCACGCTCGGCGATCGGGAAGGAGGCGTCCCCCTCAATGCCACCGCGGAGTTCATCGAGGAACTCGGCGGAACCGGCTACCTGCATGTCCTGACGGCAACAGGTGAGGAGATGATCGTCGAATGCCGCGGCGACGAGCGGCCGCATGCCAAACAGGCGATCCGCCTCACGCTCAATGCTGGCGAGATGTTCGCCTTTAGCGGGCAGGGAGAGCGACTGCGTTGATATTCGTAATTCTGATACACAGCGAAACCACGGATTGAGTGAAAGAGCGACCTGCTTGTTCGGATGGGAGGAAATCCGAGCAAGAAGCAATGCGGCGCGAGCCGCCAGACTGGGTGTCATGACAGGAGGAGAGAGACATGAAGAAGCTATTGAAACTTGCCCTTGCGGGTGCGCTGGCGATCCTGCCCTCAGCGGCCGCCTATGCGCAGACCGATATCACCTGGTGGGATTTCTTGAGCGGCGGCGACGGCGTTCGTATGAAGGCGCTCATCAAGGAGTTCAACGATACGCATCCGGACATCCGGATCAACGCGACGACGCTCGAGTGGGGCGTTCCCTTCTATAGCAAGATCCAGACGTCCGCGGCCGTCGGTCAGCAGCCCGACATCATGACCTATCATCTGTCGCGTTTCCCGCTGGCGATACCGTCTGGAATTCTCCGGCCGTTGGCGCCCGAGGAGCTTGCGGCGGCAGGCATCAAGAAGGAAAACTATGTCGAAGCGAGCTGGAATTCGGCCACCGCCGACGGCAAGGTCTACGGTATTCCCTTCGACGTCCACTCGATCGTCCTCTATTACAACAAGACTATTCTGAAAGAAGCGGGCCTGCTCGGCGATGACGGCTTGCCGAAGGGGCTGGATGGTCTCGACAATTTCAATGCGGCGCTTGAAAAAATCAAGGCGACCGGCAAGGTGCAATATCCGCTTTCGCTGCACACGGACGAGGGCGGCTCCATGTGGCGCGTGTTCTACACGCTCATTTCCCAGCAGGGCGGCAAATTCATCGACGGAGAGGAAATTCTGCCCGGCGATGCCGGGGCCAAGGCCTTGACCTCGATGGCGAATTGGGTGTCGTCCGGCTATTCCCCGCAGCTTATTTCCTATGAAGCCTCGATCGCCCTTTTCACCTCGGGCAAGGCGGCGATGCATATCAACGGCGTCTGGGAAGTACCGACCATGGCCGACCTCGCCAAGAACGGCAATCTCGGCTTCGAATGGGGCGCGATTCAGATCCCCGTGCTGATGGGTCAGCCGGCGACCTGGGCCGACTCCCACGCTTTTGCCGTGCCGAACAGCGACGCGAAACCGATTACGCCGGAGAAGCTGAATGCCGTACTTCAGATCATTGGGTGGATGAACGAGCATAGCCTTTCATGGGCCGGTGCGGGTCATATTCCGGCCTATAAGCCCGTGACCGAAAGCGCCGAGTTCAAGGCAATGCAGCCGAACGCTACCTACGCCAAACTCGCCGACACCGCCGTCTTCGATCCCGTCTCGCCGCTCGCCGGTGTCGCCGGACCGATCTACGAGGCAACGCAGAACTTCATCGTACCCGCCTTGAACGGCCAGCTCGATCCACAGGACGCGATCGAACAGATGCGTGAGGAACTGAAGAGCCAAATGTAGGCTATCGCCAGTGGACCGGCCGGTCTCGGGCGGCCGGTCCCTCATAGAGACGCCAGTGGGAGGACTATTACATTGTTGACGGAGCAGAGACGCAGCAAGACGCTGACTGTCGTTCTGATGATCGCGCCATTCGTGATCACCTACCTGACGGTTTTCGCCTATCCCGTCTACAAAATGTTCGCCTTGAGCTTCACTGATGCGCCGCTGATCGGCGAAGGCCGGTGGATCGGTTTTGATAATTACATCAAGCTGCTCAATCAGAAACTCTTCTTCACGTCGGTGTGGAATACGGGCTATTTCGTCTTGCTCACCGTCGTGCCGAACACGCTGATCGGGCTCGGGCTGGCGCTGATGGTCGTGCGCCTCAAGGGGTGGCTGCAGAGCCTCATTCTGGTGCTGTTCTTTCTCCCCTATATTCTGCCTGTTTCGGTCGTGACGCAGATCTGGCAATGGGTGCTCGATCAGCAATTCGGCATCGCCCAATACGCAATCGAGTTCTTCACCGGCAAACGCATCAGTGTCTTTCGCGATCCCATTTGGGCGATGCCGATGGTGGCGCTCGTTACCGTGTGGTGGACCAACGGTTTCAACCTGCTGCTCTTCATTGCCGGATTGCGCAACATCCCGGCAGACTACTACGAAGCGGCCGCTCTCGATGGTGCGACGCGGTGGCAGTGCTTCCGCCGCATCACCTGGCCTCTGATCTGGCCCGTCACGGCACTCGTCCTGACGCTGCAATTGATCCTGCAACTCAAGATCTTCGATCAGGTCTATCTTATGACGGAAGGTGGTCCGTTCAATTCGACTTACGTGCTGCTGCAACTCGTCTACCGCGAGGCATTCCGCCTCAATCATGGCGGTCTCGGTTCCGCGGTGGCAGTCTTCCTGTTCTTGATCATCGTCACCGTTTCGGTGCTGCAGTATCAGCTGCTGCGCGTAAGGGGGCGCTGAGCGATGCAACGCAAATCCATTGGTAACATCCTTCTCCTGGTCCTCACTCTCTGCGTCGCCTGCATGTGGGCCTTCCCGATCTATTGGGCGGTGGTGACATCGATCAAGCCGGAACAGGAGGTCGTCACGAAGACGACGTTCATCCCGGATGTCTTTAACTTCTCGGCCTATTATTTCGCACTGTTCGAAACCAACCTTGCCGCCTGGTACGTAAACTCGCTCGTCACCTCCATAGGCGTCACCGTCATCGTCATTCTGATCAGCGTGATGTGCGCCTATGCGCTGTCGCAGATCGTCTTCGCCGGCCGAAGACTTCTCTATGGCATTATTCTTGCGAGCTTCATGGTTCCCTCCCAGGCACTCGTCGTCTCGCAGTTCGTGCTGATGTACCGCTTCGGACTGATCAACACCTGGGGCGGCATCATCCTGCCCCAGCTCATCATTCCGGTGGTGGTGATCGTCTACAAGCAGTTCTTCGACTCCGTGCCGAAAGAGTTGCGCGAAGCTGCAAAGCTCGACGGCTGCGGCGATTTTCAAATCCTGTTCCGGCTCTATCTTCCGCTGAACTGGGGGATCACCACGGCGCTGGCGATCATCACCTACATCATGGCCTGGAACGCGTTCCTTTGGCCCTTCCTGGTGACGAACTCGGAAGACATGATGACCGTCACCGTAGGGATCACGCAGGTCGACGACGCCTTCGGCGTGAAATATGCGCGCGACATGGCAGTCGCCATTCTTGCGGCAATGCCGGTCGCGGTTGCTTATCTCCTATTTCAAAAGCGCGTAACGCAGGCGCTCATGTTGTCGTCGGGCATAAAAGGATGATCGAACCTGCCCGCTCCGCGCCTCATGCGTTGAGGAGCGGGATCTGGAAATGAAATCAATGCGACAATTGGCGGATAGGCGTGTTATCAGCGCAGATCGACCAGCGCCCAAGCCGGAGTGTCAGTAGCAGCGAATGGAGACGAAGCTTCTTACAGTGGATCCGATCAAAGACGTCGAGGTCGTGGAGGCGCTGGGCTCTGCGACGCGGATCGAAATCCTCAATCTTCTGCGCCAGAAGGGGCCGCTGAACGTCAACGATATCGCCGGCCATATGGGCATTCCGCAATCGACTGCGGCAACGAATCTGAAGTCGCTTGAAAAGGCCGGTCTTATTCAGACGCATACGATGAAGGCATCCAAGGGCAATCAAAAGATCTGCTCTAGCATCTATGGCGAAATTCTGATCCGCTTCGACGATCGCACCAATCTCTCGAACGATATCGTGTCGGTCAGCATGCCCATCGGCCTCTTCACGGAGTTCGAGGTGGAGGCTCCGTGCGGGCTTTGCTCCGTAAACAACGTCATCGGCATGCTGGACGTCCAAGAGGTATTTCTCGACCCGCAGCGCATGCAGGCGGCGCTGCTCTGGTTTACGCGCGGTTACGTGGAATACAAGTTCCCGAACAACGCCAAGGTCAGCGGCCGGCCGGTCCGCAAGATCGAATTCTCCGCCGAATTGAGCTCCGAAACGCCCGCGACCAACGCGAACTGGCCTTCCGACATTTCCATCTGGATCAACGGCATCAAGGCCGGCTATTGGACTTCGCCCGGCGATTTCGGCGATCGCCGGGGCATGTATTCACCGGCGTGGTGGAAACTCAGCGGATCGCAATACGGCAAGCTCAAGACCTGGACGATCGACGACCGTGGCACCTGGATCGACGGCGCCATGGTGTCGACCCAAACGATAACGTCGCTTGGCATTCCGGACCATCATTCCATCCGGTTCCGCATCGGCATTGACGAAAAGGCCGAAAACCCTGGCGGCTTGAATATCTTCGGCAAGGGCTTCGGCGATTTCGATCAGGACATCGTCATGACGATCTATTTCTGATGCCGCCTGACATCCTCCGTCTTCAATAGGCCCTTGCGGGCACGAACAGACAGATTGTTTTTCCATGGTCTTCGCCCGCGGCGGAGCACCAATGATATTCGCCGTCGGGCGATATGCGGACCCTTCTATCGGCATAGGGAAGCACTTCGCCGGTAGCCTCGATGATATAACCTTGGGGACGTTCGCTTATGGCTGTATGGCTTACGTGACGACAGTCTAAATTTGAGCAGCAGGAGTTCGGATATTTCCAGCCGCTGGGCGCGTCATGGGCGTAGGCAAAGGTGGTTACTGACAATCCGACTAGCACAAAGAAAACTCGCATCGCGATCTCCTTATACAGCGGGATGGCGAAGAGGACACAGCTTCGGTCCGGATCCCGCTCTAACCTCTTGGAATCGACCACGTTCTCGATATCGGATCGAGCCGGACACGAAGCCCTCGTGATCGACAAGGAACGGTCGCCAATTCTCCAACAAGAGACACGGTCCAGAACCGACAGCGTTCATTGATGCTACAAAGCGCGGACCAGCGAATTGATCCACACCAGCCGCCGTTACATTTCAAATCTGGCGAATTAACGTCTTCAAGCTGAAGGTTGGAGCAATTACAATTCCGGATTGCAATGAGGCGTTAGCAAGCACTCAGGACTGGTGGATCTGAAAAGCGTCGCTTTCACCTTCCACCAGTTCCATCGGCCAAAGCTGATTGGCTGTCGCATGCGGGTAGTGATGCCGGAAAGCCGGCATGCTCGAGAGCAGCGTCTCCGCCAGCGCAATACCAAGATCGCGCAACGAGAGGCGAAAGCAGGTGAGCGGCGGCGAGAGGAAATGCGCGTGCGGACTGTAGCGGCCGATGACGGCAATGTCGCGGCCGGGCCTGATCCCTGCCTCCGAAAGTGCTTGGTAGAAGCCGACCGCGATCGTTTCGTTGATCAGCAGGATCGCCGTCGGGCGGTCGTCGAGCGCGAGAAGGTCACGGCCTATCTGATAACCGCCAGCTTCGTTCGGCGTCGAGCGGAAGATCAGGTCGTCTTCTAGCGTCAAACCGTGCGCTGCCAGAGCCTCCCGGCAACGATCGACGAAGACATAGCCGAGGTTGACATCGTCGTGCGGCCGGGTGATGGCGATCCGCCGGTGCCCACGGGCGACCAGCCGATCGATCGATGCTTGCGCCATGCCCTCGAAATCGAGATCGAGCCAGGGCTGGCCGGCATCCGTCAGGCTTCGGCCAAGCGTCACGAAGGGAATGTTGCGCTCCGCCAGGAATTCGATCCGAGGGTCATGGCGCTGGGTCGCCGAAAGGATCAGCCCGTCCGCAAACCCGCGCGCTACGACGCGGCGCAAATAGTCGCCCGGATCCTCCTCGGAGGAGCAGAGCAGGGCGACAAGATCAAGCTTGTGCCGGGCAAACACCACCTGGACACCGTCGAAAACGCTCATGAAGAACGTGTCGCCCTGGCCCGTGATCTCCGACCCGGTTTGAATCATGAAGCCGATGATGTTGGTCGTTCCCTGCCTGAGGCTGCGGCCCGACTGGTTCGGCACGTAGCCGAAATCCTCGGCAGCTTGCAGCACGCGTTTGCGCGTCTCTTCGTTGACGTCGGGGCGACCGTTCAGCGCTCGGGAGACCGTTCCGATCGAGATGTCGAGATGATGCGCAAGGCGCCGAATTCCTTTCATCCGGGGCGGTTCCTCCTTCGCTCTCCCGCTCATTTCCGAATCCCTATTGACATGTTTCGGAATCTCCGCATAGTTCCGTAAACGTTTACGGTCGCCGAAACAAGACGGAATCGTAGGTCGTGGGAGGAGAATCTTGATTTTGCGCGCAGTTCTGTGCGGGTGCGGAGCCATGGCCAAAGGCTGGCTCAAGGCGATTGCCGCAAACCGCGATCTTCACTCAGCAATTCGTATCGTCGGGCTCGTCGATGTGAACCCTGAGGCCGCTCGCGCGCTTGCCGCGGATTTTGACATCGGGGATGCGCTTATCGGGTCGGATCTCGATGCGGTCTTGGCCGAAACCACACCCGACATCCTGTTCGACATCGTCGTTCCCGCTGCTCGTCGCAATGTGGTCGCTACCGGCCTCCGGCATGGATGTCATGTGCTCAGCGAGAAACCGATGGCGATCTCGCTTCAGGCCGGCCGGGAACTGATCCGGCTCGCCGACGAAGCCGGCAAGCTGCACGCCGTCGTCCAGAACCGCCGTTTCATTTCAGGCGTGCGCCGCATACGCCGGTTCATCGAAAGCGGCGCGATTGGCGAGGTGACAGGCATCCACGCCGACTTCTTCATCGGCGCCCATTTCGGCGGCTTTCGCGAAGAGATGGATAACGTGCTGCTTCTGGACATGGCGATCCACACGTTCGACGCCGCCCGCTTCATCGCCGACAAGAAGCCGCTCGCTGTCTACTGCCATGAGAACAATCCGCGCGGCTCCTGGTATCAGCATGGCGCAGCCGCGACGGCAATCTTCGAACTTTCGGACGATGTGACCTTCACATATCGCGGTTCGTGGTGCGCCGAAGGAGCCAATACGAGTTGGGAGAGCGAGTGGCGGATCGTGGCTACCCGGGGCACGCTGCTTTGGGACGGAGCCGAGAACTTTCGGGCCCATAAGGTCGCCGGCAGCGATGGCTTCCTGCGCGAACTTTCGCCGATCGAGGTTCCGGAACCGGCCGACCCGCGGGAAACGCATGGGCATGCCAGCGTGATCGCCGATTTCGTTGCTGCGATCCACACCGGCCAAAAACCGGAGACGGCGAGCAACGACAATATCAACAGCCTGGCCATGGTGTTTGCTGCGATCGAGAGCGCCCGCACCCGGCAGCGCGTGACAATCTGAACGAGGCACCTGATGAGCAACCTGGCCAAATCCATCCGCATCGGCACCATGGTGAGCGCCACCAAGGGCGAGGCGGCGAAGCGCATCGGTCAGATCGCAGACCTGGGCTTTGAAAGTTTCGAGCCCTTCTTCTGGCAGACCACCAACGGGCAGGATCTCGCCGAACTCGGCAAGCGCTGCCAGGAGGCGATCGGCGACCGCGATATCACGATCTCGACGCTCGGTATGTTCGGCAATCCGTTGGAAGAGACCGACCTCGACCTGCAGACGCTGCAAGGCTGGAAGGATTGCATCGACAACGCCCACCATTTCGGCGCGACCTGCGTCGCCGGCTTTACGGGCCGCGTCCGCAACAGGCCGCTTACGGATAGCCTACCGCGCTACCGTAAGGTCTGGCGCGAGCTTGCCCAGCGCGCCGCTGACAGGGGCGTGAAGATCGCTTTCGAGAACTGCGCCATGGACGGTAACTGGGCGACGGGAGATTGGAACATCGCCCATAACCCGGACGCCTGGGAACTAATCTTCAACGAGACCCCGGACGATCACATCGGGCTGGAATGGGAGCCCTGCCATCAGATGGTCTATCTGATTGACCCGCTGCCGCAGATCCGCAAGTGGGCGCACAAGATTTTCCATGTGCATGGAAAGGACGCGACCATTCGCTGGGACGTCATCCGCGAGCATGGCATCTTCGGCAAAGAAAAATTCGTCTTCATGCGCACGCCGGGCTTCGGCGACAGCAACTGGACCGACATCATCTCGGAACTGCGGCTCGCCGGCTGGTCCGGTTCGGTCGACATCGAAGGCTGGCACGACCCAGTCTATCGTGATGCGCTCGAAATGACCGGCCAGGTACACGCGCTCAATTATCTGAAGACCTGCCGCGGCGGCGATTTCGTCACCGATCCAGCTTGAGACATGCCTGACGACCGGCATGGAGGATGCCGGTCGCGGGACAACCACAAAGGAGGAGATTATGGGTATCCGCAGATCCGCAATTCTGGGCGCCCTGGCGCTTGCCAGCGTTTCCTTGTCGGCTTTTTCCGCGAGCGCGGAAGATGTCACGATCAGCGTCTGGTCGTTGGACAGAGACATTCAGCCCGCGCCAAACTTGATCAAGGATTTCAATAAGCTCAACACCGGAATTAAAGTTGAATATCGCCAGATCCAGTTCGACGACGTCGTCAGCGAGGCGATGCGGGCCTACTCGACGGGACAGGCGCCGGATATCATCGCGGTCGACAATCCGGAGCATGCGCTCTTTTCCTCGCGCGGCGCATTTCTCGACCTCACCGACATGATTGCGAAATCCACAGTCGTAAAACCGGAAAACTACTTTCCGGGGCCGCTCGCCTCCGTGACATGGGATGGTAAATACTACGGTATTCCCAAGGCAACCAATACGATCGCTCTCTACTACAACAAGGACATGTTCAAGGCGAAAGGCCTTGACCCAAACAAGCCGCCTCAGACCTGGGACGAACTCGTGGAGGCCGCGCGCAAGCTGACGGATCCCGCCGCGAACGTCTACGGCATCACCTTCTCCGCCAAGGCGAACGAGGAGGGAACGTTCCAATTCCTTCCCTGGGCACAGATGGCCGGCGGCAGCTACGACAACATTAATGCCGAGGGTGCGGTCAAGGCGCTCGACATCTGGAAAAAGATCATTGACGAGAAGCTCGCTTCTCCGGACACGCTGACGCGCAGCCAATGGGACTCGACCGGTACCTTCAACTCCGGCAATGCCGCGATGGCGATCTCAGGTCCCTGGGAACTCGACCGCATGATCGAGGAGGCGAAGTTCGACTGGGGCGTGGCGCTGCTGCCCGTGCCGGAAGTGGGCGCCGAACGTTCCTCGGCGATGGGCGATTTCAACTGGGCGATCTTCGCCAATACCGAGCATCCGGCAGAAGCCTTCAAGGTCCTCGAATATTTCGTCTCGCAGGACAACAGGATGTTCAAGGACTTCGGCCAGTTGCCGGCCCGTTCCGACATCTCCATTCCGCCGACCGGCGAACCGTTGAAGGATGCGGCGCTAAACGTCTTTGTCGAACAACTGAAACACGCCAAGCCCCGCGGTCCGCATCCGGCCTGGCCGAAGATCTCCAAGGCGATCCAGGACGCGATCCAGGCGGCTTTGACCGGCCAGATGAGCTCCAAGGAAGCGCTTGATCAGGCGGCAGAGAAGATCAAGGCGGTTCAGGGTTGAGAAGTCCGCCGCTTGCGCAGCGGCGGTAGGCATTCACCGGCGGATCAAGATCCGCCTTCGTTTCCTCCCGGAGGAGGCGATCGTCGGCTTCGGCCGAGATCGCCTCAGGGAAGGGGATCGCCAATGAAGAGAATTCTAGCCAGTGTGACGGACGGAAAGGGCTTCGACATCGGCCTCGTCGTGTTGCCGCTCGCCTTCCTGTTCGTCATGTCCGGGTTGCCGCTCGTCTACAACGTGGTGATGAGCTTCCAGGAAGTCGACATGTTCAGCCTCGGCAGCTTCTTGCGGCCGTTCGTGGGCTTCAAGAACTATGTCGATCTTTTCTCGCAGCCCGAAACCCGGCCCATCCTCTTCAACACGGCGCTCTTCGTCAGCGCTTCCATCGCCGGGCAATTCCTCATCGGCTTCGGGCTCGCGCTGTTCTTCTGGGTCAATTTCCCCGGCGCTTCGTGGCTGCGCGGCCTCTTCCTCGTCTCCTGGGTCATGCCGGGCCTTGTCGTCGGCGCCATCTGGAACTGGATCCTGTCGGGCGACTTCGGCGTCCTCAATTTTCTCCTGCGCGAGACCGGCGTCATCGACGGCAACATCTTCTGGCGCTCCGATCCGAACTATTCGCTCTGGGCGGTGATCATCGCCAATATCTGGCTCGGGACGTCCTTCAACATGATCCTGCTCTCGGTCGGGCTTTCGGGCATACCGAAGGATCTTTACGAGGCGGCCGAACTCGACGGCGCCAATGCGCTCCAGCGTTTCTGGACAATCACGCTGCCGATGATGCGCTCGACGATCGGCGCGATCATCGCACTCGGGCTGATCTTCACGCTGCAGCAGTTCGACCTCTTCGCCGCGATCACCTCGGGCGGTCCCAACAACACGTCGAATGTCACGCAATACTGGGCCTGGGATCTTTCCTTCCGGCAGTACGACTTTGCCAAGGGCGCGACGATCTCGGTGATCATGATCGTCTTCGTCATGTTCGCTTCCGTCGTCTATGTGCGCTCCACCCGCCATGAGGTTCGAGGATGAGTGATCATTTCCGCAATCGGCTGATGTTCGCGGTCGCGCTCGTACTCGCGGCCATCTACCTCTTCCCGCTCTACTGGATGTACATCACGGCGCTGAAGACCGGCTCGGCGATGTTCGCGACCCCGCCGAAATTCTGGCCGAGCGAGCCGCAATGGAGCATCTACTCCTACGTTTGGGAAAGCCGCAACATGGGGCGTTACCTGTGGAACTCGCTGGTCATTGCCATTGGCGCCGTGTCGCTCATTGCGGTGCTTGGCGTCGGCTGCGCCTATGTGCTCGCGCGCTATCGCAATATCTGGGTGGATATCGGCCTCTTCTTGATCCTGATGCTGCAGGTGTTGCCCGCTTCCTTGATGATCACGCCGATCTTCGTCGGGTTCTCCCAAGTCGGCCTGCTCGACACGCCGCGCTTCGCGGTCATCCTGGCGATCGCCGCAAAGAGCATGCCCTTCTTCGTCGTACTGGTGCGCGCGACCTTCATGAACGTACCGATGGAACTCGAGGAGGCGGCGCTCGTCGACGGCAATTCGCGCATTGGCGCATTCTTCAATATCGTCCTGCCGCTTGCGAGAAACGGCATCCTGGTCAGCGCGATCCTGATCTTCATGCAGGCTTTCGGCGAGTTCGTCTATTCGAAGTCGATGATCCAGGCCGTCGAGTTACAGCCTGCAAGCGTCGGGCTCAACACCTTCATGGGGCCGAACACCAATGAATGGAACAACATCATGGCTTATGCCACGATCTATGTGACGCCCATCCTCGCCGCCTTCGTCCTCTTGCAGCGCCGCATCGTTTCCGGCCTCACTTCGGGAGCCCTCAAATGACACTTCAGATCGAGCTCAACGGCGTCAACAAGTACTACGGTTCCTTTCACGCGCTGAAAGACATCAATCTCGCGATAGAGGAGGGGACCTTCGTCGCCCTCGTCGGCCCTTCCGGCTGCGGCAAATCCACGCTGTTGCGCTCGCTCGCTGGTCTGGAGAAGATCTCGACCGGCGACATGAAGATCGCCGGCGCGCTGATGACCAACGTTCCGCCGCGCAAGCGGGACGTCGCGATGGTCTTCCAGTCCTATGCGCTTTATCCGCACATGACCGTGGAGGAAAACCTCACCTACAGTCTGCGCATCCGCGGCGTAAAGAAGGCAGAAGCGCGCAAGGCGGCCGAAGAAGTGGCAGCGACAACCGGCCTCTCGCATCTGATGAAGCGCTATCCCCGCGAGCTCTCGGGCGGCCAGCGCCAGCGCGTGGCTATGAGCCGCGCCATCATCCGTCATCCGAAGGCCTTCCTGTTCGACGAACCGCTCTCGAATCTCGACGCGGCGCTCCGGGTGCACATGCGCAAGGAAATCCGGGCGCTGCATGACCGCCTGCGCGCCACCTCGGTCTATGTCACGCATGATCAGATCGAGGCGATGACCATGGCGGACCACGTCGTCGTCATGCGCGACGGGGTGATCGAACAGCAGGGCCGACCGCTTGATCTCTATGATAGGCCGGCGAACAAATTTGTCGCAGGCTTCATCGGCTCGCCGGCGATGAACTTCATCCCGGCGATCGTCGGTGAAGGCGGCACGCACGTGATCCTCGACTTCGGGGCAACGCGGGCGAGGCTGCCATTCACCGATGCGCTGCCCCCGGGTACTGCAATCACCGTCGGAATCCGGCCCGAGCACATCAAGATCGTCGCCGACGGGCAGGGGGCCTTCGACGTTCCCGTCGGCATCGTCGAATCCACCGGTTCGGCGACCTTCATCGCCTCCGCGACGCAGCCGGAACTGACGGTGGTGGAGACCGGGCGACGGGATGTCGCAAGCGGCGAGATCGTCGGCCTGGCGATAGAGCCGGCAAAATTGCATTTCTTCGATGCCGAATCGGGTACGCGCATTGAAGCAAACGAGGCCCGCAGCGATGCCGGCTCAATCCGGCGTCTCCACCTTGCAGAGGAGACGAGATAGCTGTCCGCCGCGAGCGCCCGATCACGGAGAACGCGTGTGGGCGCTCGGCGCGGATGTCGCCGTTCCTCACTTTCGAAATTGCTCACGTTTATGCGTTCGGGGCTGACTGACCCCTCGAGGTGCGACTGACCTAGACTAGGGAGAGGTCGTTTGCGTTCGGAGATTCAGGATCAAACGTTCCTGCCCCACCCGGATCACATGCTCCATGGCGCTGCGTGCTCCTTCCTCGTTTCGGCGGCGGATTTCCTCGACGATGCGGATGTGCGCCATCGCGACACGATCGATCTCGGCCTCATCAGCGGTGGGGCTCGTCAGTCTGAAAACCCCCACCAGCGCGGCTTCGATCAGGCTCCCGACGGTGCGCATGAACGGATTGAGCGAGGCTTCCAGCAGGCGAAGGTGAAACTCGAGGTCGGCCCTGGCCAGCGTCTGGGCACTGTGGTCGGCGTCACCCATCGCAACGGCAAGCCGCATCATCCGGGCGATGTCCGCATCCGTCGCACGGCGGGCCGCGAGACTTGCCGCATAGGGTTCGAGAGCCAGGCGCACCTCGCTCACATGGTGCAGGAAATCCTCGTTTACACCGGCATTGAAATGCCAGGCCAGCACGTCGCTGTCGAAGAGATTCCAGCTCGCCCGTGGTAGGACGCGCGTGCCGATCCGCGCGCGGGCGACCACGAGCCCCTTGGCGGCAAGCGTCTTCATCGCCTCGCGCAGGACGGTACGGGATACGTTGAAGCGCGCGGCAAGTTCCGTATCACCGGGAAGGATGTCGCCGACGGCGAATTCGCCGCCGACGACCGCCTGGCCTAACTCGTCTACGACGAGCCGATGGCTTGTCCTCTTGCCCGGTTGATTGACGAAACCTGACGAAGGCATTTCACATGGCCCTCCACCTCGTCATGCGTGCTGCCGGTCGGGGCGCGACAGGTGGATGATGCCCTTCTGCAGGAGGATGAAAGCAAACAGGAGCAGGCCGATAAGAATTTTCGTCCACCAGCTCGAAAGCGTTCCATCAAAGGTGATGTAGGTCTGGATAAGTCCCTGGATGAAGATGCCGACCAGCGTTCCGGCGACAAAGCCGGAGCCGCCGGTCAAAAGCGTGCCGCCGATGACGACAGCCGTGATCGCATCAAGTTCGACGCCAACCGCAGCAAGTGAATAGCCGGCCGAGGTATAGAGCGAAAAGACGATGCCGGAGAGCCCCGCGAGCAGTCCCGAAAACGCATAGATCCTGATCGTCGTGCCCGCGACCGGGACGCCCATGAGCTTCGCCGTCGGCGCACCGCCGCCAAGGGCGTAGACGTTCGTACCGAAGCGGGTCCGGTGCGCGATCAGAATGCCGACGGCAAAGACGAGAAGCATCAAGCCGCCGATGAGCGTGATCCGGCCTCCACCGGGCAGTTTGTAATAGAGACCCTTCAACGTCGCATAGAACGGATGCTTGATCGGAATGGAATCGATCGAGAGCACGAAAGCCATGCCGCGGGCGAGAAACATTCCGGCAAGCGTGACGATGAACGCAGGCATCTCGAGATAGTGGATGATCGCTCCCATCAACGCTCCGAAAAGCGTGGTGATGGTGAGAACAAGCGCGAAGGCCGTCAGCGGGTGCATGCCCCCATGTTCGAGAACGACGGCCAGAAACACGCCGGTAAAGGCGATCACCGCGCCGATGGAGAGATCGATGCCGCCCGAAAGAATGACGAAGGTCATTCCGACGGCGGCAATGCCGAGGAAGGCATTGTCGGTCAGAAGGTTGCCGATCACCCGCGTGGAAAGCATGTTCGGATATTGGGCGACGCAAAGCGCGTAGCTCAGGATGAAGATTAGGATCGTTGCCGTAAGCGGAAGATATCTCTGCTTCATTTTGCTTCTCGCTCGGTCGGTTTGCCGGCTGCCCTCGGTATGTTCACGAATGTGAAGGCGCTGCGGAAACGGGGCGACTGGAGCACCAGGATGAAGACGATGATCGCCGCCTTGATGATGAGGTTGAACTCCGGCGGAAAGCCGGAAAGCAGGATGCCGGTGTTGATCGACTGAATGATGATCGCGCCGAGCACCGACGCAGCGATGCTGAAGCGTCCGCCGAGCAGCGAGGTACCCCCGACCACCACCGCTAGGATGGCGTCGAGCTCCAGCCACAGCCCGGCATTGTTCGCGTCGGCGCCCCTGATGTCGGCCGCGGCGATGACGCCGGCGATCGCGGCGCACAGGCCGGATAGCACATAGGCGGCGATCAGAAGCACGGGGGTGAATACGCCCGAGAGCGTGCTCGCCTGGCGATTGACGCCGATCGCCTCAATCAGCATGCCGAGCGCCGTCTGCCTGACGAGCAAGGCGACGATGATCCCAAAGATCAGCCAGGTCACCACCGGCATGGGCAAGCCGGCGAAAGAGCCGCTGCCGATGAAGATGAGGCCTGGATCATTGAAGGTGAGGATCGCGCCTTCGGTGATGAGCTGGGCGATTCCCCGCCCGGCGACCATCAGCACGAGCGTCGCGATGATCGGCTGGATGTCGAGCACTGCAACCAGGATTCCGTTCCAGATGCCGCAAAAGACGCCGACCGAAAGCGTGATCAGAAGCGTTTCGGCAAGCGAATGGCCGGAGGTGATCAAGGAGGCAGAGACCGCGCCGCAAATCGCCATTACGGCGCCGACAGACAGATCGATCCCCTTTGTGGCGATGACGACCGTCATCCCGATCGCCAGGAGCACGACAGGCGCGCCGCGGTTGAGGATGTCGATCAGGCTGCCATAGAGGCGGTCATTCTGTATTTCGAGGTTGAGGAAACCTGGGAATACGATTGAAATTCCTATCAGAACGGTGGCCAGCGCGATCAGTTGCGGCAGCAGCCGCATTAGGTAGGTCCTGCCGATCGATGTCATGCTGCCCCCCGCTCGTTGGCTGCGGCGATCGCTTCGACGATCTTGTGCGCGGTGATGCGGTCGCCATCGAGTTCGGCGACGTGAGCGCGGTCGCGAAGGACAATGACCCGTGTGCTGTAGGCGACCAATTCTTCTATTTCCGATGAAATCACGATCAGCGACATGCCTTTCTCGCGCAGCGTTTCGATCAGTCTGATGATCTCGGCATGCGCGCCGACATCGATGCCGCGCGTCGGTTCATCAAGGATGAGGAATTCCGGCTCGGTCGCCAGCCAGCGGGCGAGAATGGCCTTCTGCTGATTGCCGCCGGAAAGCAGCTTGATCGGTTTTTCGCGGTCGGCGGTTCGAATATCGAGCGCCCGAATATATTGGTCCGCCAGCCGGTTCTGTTCTGCACGCGAGATCGGCCGCGTCCAGCCGCGGCTGGCTTGCAGCGCAAGCACGATATTCTCGCGCACGGAGAGGTCGCCGACGATCCCGGCGGTCTTGCGATCCTCCGGACAAAAACCGAACTTCTGGCGGATGGCAGCGCGAGGCGAGGAAAGCTCGACCGAGTGGCCGTCGATTTGCGCCGTGCCGCTGTCGGCCCGATGGGCGCCGAAGAGCACCTCGGCCGTTTCCGTGCGCCCGGAGCCGAGTAGGCCGGCTATGCCGATGACCTCGCCGGCCCTGACATCGAGATCGAAGGGCTGGATGCGTCCGCGCCGTCCATAGTTCCGGAACCGATAGCGAAGCTCGCCCTCGGTCGTGGCCGCGTGGGGTGCATGAATCTCGTCGGCAAGCTCGCGGCCGATCATCATGGCAATCAGATCGCGCCGGCTGAGGTCCGTCGTTTCACGGGTGCCGACGAGCTGTCCATTGCGGAGCACCGTGATGCGGTCCGAAATGTCGTAAACCTGCTCGAGGAAATGAGTGATGAAAATGATGCCGAGCCCACGCGCCTTGAGGCGCCGGACGATGCGGAACAGCATCGCAACCTCGTGTGCATCGAGGCTCGCGGTCGGCTCGTCGAGGATCAGCACCTTGCCCGAAAGATCGACGGCCCGTGCGATGGCCACCACTTGCTGGATCGCCACCGAATAGTTTGCAAGCGCGCGCGTGACATCGAGTTCGAGCTCGTACTCTGCCAGAAGCTCGCGCGCCATGCGGTTCATGGTTCGGGTATCGATCATGCCGAAGCGTCGCGGCTGCCGGCCGAGAAAGAGGTTCTCGGCAACGCTGAGATTCGGCAGCAGATTCACTTCCTGGTAGACGGTGCCAATGCCCAGCCTCTGGGCTTCAAAGGTGTCGCGCGGGTCGACCTCGGCGCCGTCGAGCAGGATGCTGCCGCCATCCCGACGATAGGCGCCGGTCAGGCATTTGATGAGTGTCGATTTGCCGGCGCCGTTCTCTCCGAGAAGCGCGTGGACCTCGCCGCGCCGCAGGTGAAAATCGGCCTTGTCCAGGGCCTTCGTACCGGGAAAGCCCTTTTCGATCCGGACGGCCGAAAGAATATTGTCGCTGCTGGTCTGCATGGATACCGTCTCTGCAATGCCGCCCGCTCGTCGGGGACAGCGGAAGCACCTTCAGTTGACGGATGCGCTCTGCGTTCCTCCGCCAAGGATCAGGCGTTCTTTAGCCCGCGAAAGGCGCCTCGGGCACTCGGGGTATGAAAGGCCCGCGGCGGCGTGCCGCGGGCCCAAAGCGAGATCAGTATCCGAGGCCCTTCTTTTCCTCGTAGACCTTCATCGGATCGTCAGCCTGGGTGTAAAGCTTCGATTCCGTCTGGATCCACTTCGGCGGCTCCTTGCCGTCCTTCAGGTAGGTCGCGAGCACGTCGAAGGCCGGACCTGCCATGTTCGGCGTGAGTTCGACCGTCGCGTTGGCTTCGCCGGCGGCCATCGCCTGGAAGATATCCGGAACGGCGTCGATCGAGACGACGAGAATGTCCTTGCCCGGTTTCAAGCCGGCTTCCTTGATCGCCTGGATCGCACCGACGGCCATGTCGTCGTTATGGGCGTAGAGCGCGCAGATGTTCTTGCCGCCGTCTTCGGCCTTCAGGAAGCTTTCCATGACTTCCTTACCCTTCGTGCGGGTGAAGTCGCCGGTCTGGCTGCGGATGATCTTCAGGTTGTCGTGGCCGGAGAGCGCCTGCTCGAAGCCCTTCTTGCGGTCGATCGCCGGCGACGAGCCGGTCGTGCCCTGAAGCTCGACGACGTTGCAGGGCTTGTCGGCGACCGTCTCTGCCAGCCACTTGCCGGCGACGCTGCCTTCATGGACGAGGTCGGAGGTCACGGCCGTCAGATACAGTTCCTTCGGAGCGTCGACGGTTCGATCGAGCAGGATGACCGGGATTTCCGCGTCCTTCGCTTCCTGCAGTACCTCGTCCCAGCCGGTCGCGACAACCGGCGCGAGAAGAATGGCGTTCACGCCCTGCGCGATGAAGGAGCGGATAGCCTTGAGCTGATTTTCCTGCTTCTGCTGCGCATCGGCGAATTTGAGGTCAATGCCGCGCTGCTCTGCCTGCTGCTTTGTTAGCGTCGTTTCAGCCGCGCGCCAGCCGGATTCCGATCCGATCTGGGAAAAGCCGACGACCAGCTCCGCGGCCGATGCGCTGCCGAAGGTGCAGGCAGCAAGGATCGTTGCACTCGCAAGTGCCTTGGCGAATTTCATGATTTCCTCCCAAAGAAAGCTGCTCTCCACGCAGCCATGGAGAAAAAATCATATAATATTACTTTTGTAAACTCACATCTGAGATTAAAGATCATCCATCCGCTGATTTCATCGCCAAGTGTGTGATGGATGCATTTTCCAGGCTGGGGAAGCGGTCATCTCAAAGAGTCGCTAAAGTACGGTTCGGCACCGTTCCTCCATAGAGCTGCTGAATACGCCACTTGTTTTCCAGCGAGATGATGACGTCTTCGCTGAAATCCACCCCATGGATCGCGGCAACCTCGGGAAATCCACCGGGCGTGAAGACGTTGGCTTCCAGCACCTTGTTGCCGACGATATCGAGCCCCACCAGAAACATGCCATCCGCTATCAGTTTTGGGCGGAGCTTTTCCGCAATGGCCAGTATTTGCGGTGTGATCGTGGCTGGTTCCGCCGTTCCGCTGACATGCATGTTCGACCTGACGTCGCCTTTGGCCGGCACGCGCCGGAAAGCGGCATGAATGCCGTTGCGCTCAAGCGGCCTACCATTCATGAGGAAGAAACGAATATCGCCGCCAACCGCCTCGGGCAGATAATCCTGGGCGATCAGATATCCCGCACCGCTCGCGACCTCGAAAATCTGGTTGAGGTTGGCCTCGCCGCTGGACCTGATCTTGAAGACATTTTTGCCGCCTGACCCCTGCAGCGGCTTCAGCATAACGCCATCCGGGTGGTCATCGATGAAGGTGCGGATCTCCTCGATGCTCCTCGAAATTAAAGTGGTGGGTCGAACAATCTCGGGAAATCCCTGAAAATAAAGCTTGTTTTGCGCAAGCGCGAGGCCGTCGGGATCGTTAACAACGATGACGCCTCGGGCTGCGGCCAAGCGTCCGAAGTTGGTTCCGACGTACACCGCCCACGGACGTTTGTCCGCATCCTCGGAGGGATCGTTCCTCAGAAAAAGCACCTGGACGTCGCGCATGTCGATCGTGCTGATCTTCGCTTGCTCCCCTTTCAGAGCGCTGAGCAATGTCTCCGGCTTCTTCGGTTTTGAACCGCTCAAGGTCGTAGCGCGCACCAGCAGACCGTCGTCGGGGCGCAACACGAAATCTCCGGGCGTGACGTAACAGATCTCATGACCGCGCGCGAGCGCGGCCAAGGCAAGCGACGTCGTCGTGTAATACGTGGTCTCGCCTTCAATGGAGTTGACGAAAAAGGCGATCCGCATTTGCGGCTCCTATGGTTGCAGCATGTCGAGCGGCGACATTCCCGCATGCGCTCTGGCAAGCCGCGATGGCGCTTCCGGATAGTCTAGAAATATAGGGCGCACCGCCGGCCCACCAAGCAGACCGCGGGCGTTCAGCTCCTGCATGACTGCGAAATGGGAGGCGGCGATTTTCCCCATCCAGAAGGGCTCCAGCGCCCCGCCGTCTGCCAGGTGCTCGAGGAGTTGAAGTAGCCCGCGCAGGTAAATCGCATCCTTGACGAGGCCGCCGCCGCGATAGACCCGCAGGACCACATTGAAGGCATCCGATTTCAGGAAGCCATGATCATGCACCAGGAGACGGTAGGCTTCCGGCAACGACGCACCGTCGAGCATGGCAGCACAGGCTACCACGCGGGCGGCAATGAGACGCAATCGCTCGCCCGTCATGCCGCCGGACAAATATTCCGCAAAGACCGCCAGTCCCTCCTGCATGCCTTCGTATCCCGCGAGACCCGAACGAAAAAGACGTAAGCCTTGGGCCGATCCGTTGAAATAGGTTAAAAGATGGACGCCGACTTCATGGCTTAAAATCGCTTCGACCCGATCTGCCTCCATGACCGTGCTTCGGGCGACCAACAGCCGCTGTCCCGACACTAGCAACCCTGCGGGGAGGTCGTCGCGCACCTCCACGCAAGCCTCGAATCCGGCGTAACGCCGCCCATATTCGGCAACCATCTCGCGTGCCTGTTTCTCGACGAAATAGCAGTCCGCACGCCGTTCGGTGAGCCGCGCGTCGGTTTCTGCTTCTCCTGCGCCATCGCTGCTACGCGCCAGAATGTCGTCTGCCGTGTGCATCAGCCCCGACTCGACGGGTCCGTAGAGGGCGCGGCCGAATTCGATGAACTTTGCGGTATCACGGGCGGAAAGCATCGAGAGCTGCAGATCGAGTTCTTGCTGCTTTTCACGATAGAGATGATAGAGGACGGGATCCTCGAGGTGCTCGAAGGGGATCGAGAAGAGCTTTCTCTTCGCGGCCTCCACCTGCAGCGTCAAAGGCCGGTAGAGAAACCGCGGCGCACGCTCATAATCGCCCGCAGCAAATTCGCTCCAGGCAGCGTCGGCGTTTATCGGCGTGACAGCCAGAAGAAAATCAAAGGTCGACGCCACCTCATCGATGCTTCGATCGGTGCGCACCACGGCATCGATGAAGGCCTTCCTTCCAAGCGCACGATGCGTCGTAATCGACATGCTTTCCGTAGCCGTGACGAAGGCAGCGAAGGCTTGCAGGCCGGCATCGAACATACTGGCGATTAGGCGCTCGCGTATCTCAGGATAGATTCCGCCGGAGTCGCGCTGCCGGTAGATCGGCGCAAACCTCACGGCCATGTAAGGGAAGGGCACCTCCAGCGTTCCGACGTCGGTTGGCGGACTATCCGCCCATTCGCGGAATTCGACGCGCGGCGTCCGGAACTTGCCCTTTACCGCTTCGGCCGCGTTGACGAACGCCCGCGCAGCGGCACGGATCTCCGGTTCCCCGCTGGCGGTGACTTCGATCTTGAAGGGCGGCAGGTGGGGGGCCTTGTCCGTCAGAAGTTCGTCCCGGGCGAGTTCACCCATTTCGAGGACCATGAATGCCCCGAGGCGACGGCTCAGCAGCCTACCGACCGCAATCACGATGGGAATGGCCGTGGCCGCGTCAGGCCCGATGAGATAGGAGGCATTCGCCTGAGCGATTTCGCGGGCGACCGCCCCTCCCGTGTCGCTGGAAATGTGAATGCAGATAAAGGGAAGCTCCCGATCGATATGGAGGCGCCCGCCGTTTGCGAGCTCCTTTCGCACGGCTTTGCCTTCTTCGATCGCCGTCAAGACCTCTGGCAGCCAATCCGGGCTCGCGTCTGCAAAAGCGACTGCGCTCGCCGGCTTCATCGCTGCGCTCCCAAAGCCTCGACCAGCGCCGGCAGCGTCAATAAAATCAGATTTCTGAGGGCTGCAAGGGCTTCGATGTGCGGTTCGCCCGTCCATTCGTCCATGAAGAATTTCTTGAATTCGACTGCGATCGCGCAGCCGGTCTTCGGAAAGCGTTCATGGATGAAGCGGACCTGTTCGCCGCGTCCCTGAAAGGCGATGTTTTCGCGCACATCGAGCGGTCCACCGGGGAAATCGAAGGAGCGAAGCGCCTCGATGAAGCTGTCCAGGACGGGCGCCCATCTTCGGCGGTCCATCGAGAATGTACCGATATTGATATCGGGCGCTTCTGCAGCAGTAGTCGGCTCTGCCTCAAGGCCGGCGCGCCTGTGGTTGTAGCTGTGCACGTCGAGAACCACGAAGCGTCCGTGACACCGCTCGATCCCCGCGAGAAACGATGTCAGCATCGCATAATACTCGTTATGCATAGCAAGCGAGGCTTCGATCACGTCCGGGGGCAGGTCGGCGGCCCAGACGTTCAGTCCCCAGGCCTGTTCCGGCCGCACGTAGATGGCTCCGCTGCGCGGTCGATTGATGTCGACCTCAAATCGGGATCGATGAACGACGATCCGGTTCGGAACGTCGCGAATGATGAACTCGGTGAATGGATCTTCCTCTCGCAGCCGCTCTTCGTCGGAGAGGGCAAGCAGGTTCTTCACCTCGTCCCGCGCCGCGTGACCGTTATGGATCGCGGTGGCGACGACGGGCGAATCACCGCGGTGCTGCGTCCACCATTCGCCGGCGACAGGCAGGCTCAAAACCACGTTCGGATCAAACGATACGTTCATATCCCATCGGTTCCACCGCCCTGCAATGCCGCGCCGCATCCGCGCTGAGGCTTTCACCACTGCTGGTCCAGGTACGGTCGACCATGCAAGATTTACGGCTTTTCCTCATGCGCGATTGATCGTCGGCAAAAATAGCTCCACCTCGCGCTGCCTCTCGGGGGCAAGCGGCTCCACGTTCCTCTTCCAGAACGCCTCGGCTTCCGCTGGCTCCGGCTCCCAGCTTCTGATGGATACCTGATTATCGTCGATCGCTACCCGGCGATGGCCGCCGAGACGTAGATATTCCTCTGCCAATCTGCGCGCGTTCGTCTGTTCCATGGCCGTTACTCCAGGTCTCATTCCCGGAAACTCCAACTCGCCACCTCAACACTACCAATCGGAAACGCTCCGGGCGCCCGGACGTTCCCGGGAGATGCTATTTCGAACTTTATAAACGTTTTGAATTGCCTATGCGAGAATTCGGTCTCGCAGCGGCAGGTCTTCAACGCGCCGGAGGTCAAGCTGCCGCGATCATTTCCGGATTTCGCGGCCCGTCATCCCGTAATTGGACGCGTTGCGCCTTCTTTTGCGACGCTCCAGCGACCGCGCTGCGTCGCGCCACCCTGAGCTCAGGGAGCGTCGGCTGCCACCAACCCCGCGAGCGTTCCAAGGGGTTTGGTTCGCGGCGTGCGGGCCAAGTTGCGACAAGCTCCGACAGGGTAGCTGGCCGCCAGCTCCCCCACACATAGTCAAGCCCATGGATCGTATGCGGGTAGAAGGCCTCAAGCGCCGAGGATTCGGCCACTTCACCTGAAATGTCGATGAAGACGACGATGCCGTATCGCTCCGTCGATACGGGGCGATCTATCGGCGGCAGTGTTTCGGCGAGCAGCGGATAGCGATGGCGGCGGCGCTCGGCAGAACGCGCCCGGGCGGCCTTCTGCGCTTCGGAGTTCTTCTCCGCCTCGCGCCGTCTTCGCCTCTCTTCAGGCTCGCTGCGTCGAGCTGCCTCTTCGATCTTATTCCAACGGCGGCGCAACTCCTCATAGGACCGAAACGGCACGTGCCAAACCCGTAATTCCTCGTCCCAATGGGCGAAGGGGACGGCACGCAGCTCTTCGATAACCCTCTTCGAATAGGGTGTGCGAACGCGCAGGTCCTCGCCGATCTCGAGGTAGGGACTTGTGATCGGATCGAACGCATAGGCGTCGCGGCCCTTGAGGTCGCCATGCACATCTAGCCGTTCGGCCTCTTGCGCCAGCCAGCGTTCGATTCTGCGAGCGGCGGTCTTGCCCGGGACGAACCAGCTCTTGCGCTCGTCACTCCATCTCGCGCGTGGAAAAGCCTCTCGAAAGCGCTCGATCGTCATCCGGTCATACGGAAAGGCGGCCGAAGCACCAGGCGCTTCTTCCTCCCGGCGAGCAGACCGATGGTTGTTGTCCACCATAAGCTTGTAGCGCGCATACTATCTCGCGATAGAAACGTGTGCCCGCCCTGTTGGTTCACCGTCCGGATACGGAGCGGAGCTGAAGTCGCTATCACGGTTTCGCGCCAGATAGGAAAATCTGGCAGACGGACGCTTCGCTGCACGGGAATACCGTTCAACGAAGCAACGTGAACTGCGCAAGCACGAGCAGCCGGGAGCGATAAACCGTCAGTCCGGCATGACCACGAGCTTGCCGACGAAGTTCTTCGCCATGAAATCCGTCTGTGCCCGATGGAATTCCGACAAGGGATAGACGCCGCCAACAAGTGGGCGGATCTTTTTCTCCTCGATATATCGCACCAGCCGCCGGAAATCGGCGCGGCTGCCCTGGCTTGATCCGTGCAGCTCCAATTGCTTCAGATACATCGTCCTGAGATCGAGCTGCACGACAGGACCGGCGATAGCCCCTGCGGTGGTGTAGCGGCCCTCCGGGCGGAGGATCTTCAAGAGATCGTTGAAAAGAGGACCACCTACGAGATCGGCAACTACATCGATCGGTTGACCTCTCACCGCCTCATGCACGGCCTTAGCGAGATCGCCACGACCGCGCGTAACGACGGCCTCGGCGCCTATATCGAGCATGGCGGCTTCCTTGCCGGGACCCGCTACGGCAATCGGAATGGCGCCGCGGGCGCGGGCGAGCTGAATGATCGCGGAACCTACGCCGCCGGATGCGCCGGTGACGAGAATTCGCTCGCCAGCCGAAAGCCTCGCTCTTTCCAGCATGCGTTCGCCAGTCAAGTAGGCGCAGCAGAAGGTCGCGAGCTCGATATCCGTGAGGTCGGTTGCGACCACATGAGCGTTCTCGGCGGGCAATGCCATGTATTCGGCATAGCCGCCGTCGCGGCCATGGCCCATGTAGTCGATGTCGGCCAAACTGTCGTCGTCGCGGTTGTAGATCGAGAAATCGACCATGACGCGCTCGCCTATGCGGGCCTCGTCGACCCCGTCACCGACAGCCACGACGTGTCCGACGGCGTCGGTGCCCTGAATTCGCGGGAACGTGAGCGTGTTGCCCTGCCGCCGCCAGGTCGAGACAGCGGACGGATCATCCTCCGTCCCATAGGCGCCTTGGCGCACCCAGACATCGGTGTTGTTCATGCCGCAGGCGGTAACCCTGATCAGGACCTCGCCTGCCTCGGGAACCGGCACGGCGACGTCCCGGCGATAGACAAGCTTGTCCAGTCCGCCATGTCCCGTCAATTGGACGGCGGCCATGGTCTTCGGAACAGAATGCATCATGTGCGTTCTCCTCAGCGGCCGAGTACGAACTGGACCGCGTCGGCTGCGGCTTTTACAACGATATCGGCCTCCTCCCGTGTCAGACATAGCGGCGGAGCGAAGCCTAGAATATCGCCCTGCGGCATGGCGCGGCCGATGACACCGCGCTCGGCAAGCGCCGTCGCCACTTGCGGCCCGATTTTTCGGGCGGGATCGAAGAACTTGCGATCGTCGCGATCCTCCACGAATTCGATCGCCGCCATCAATCCGTCGCCACGCACCTCGCCGACGTTGCGATGATCGCCGACGGCCCTTTGCAGTTCCGTCCGGAAATAGGTACCCGTCGAACCGGCATTCTCTACGATACCGAGTTCGTCGATCAGCTCGAGATTGGCGATGCCGGCCGCGGCACAGATCGGGTGTGCGGAATAGGTCCAGCCATGCCCGATCGGACCAAGCTCGTCGGAACCCCGCACCAGCACCTCCCAGACCTTGTCCGACACGATCGTTCCGGAAAGCGGCGCATAGGCCGAGGTCAGTCCCTTTGCGATGGTGATGAGATCCGGCTTGATGCCGTAATGATCGGAGCCGAACATGCTCCCAAGACGGCCGAAGCCGGTCACGACCTCGTCAGCGACGAGCAGGATATCGTATTTTTCGAGCACCGCCTGAATCTTCTGCCAGTAGCCCTTCGGAGGCGGCACGATGCCACCGGTGCCAAGAATCGGCTCGCCGATGAAGGCGGCGATCGTATCCGGTCCCTCGGCGACGATCATCTCCTCCAGTTTGTCAGCGCAATATTGGGAGAACTGCTCTTCGCTCATCGAGCGGTCGGGACGGCGGAAATAATAGGGCGCTTCCGTATGCAGGATCGGCGCGCGCGGCAGGTCGAAGGCATTGTGGAAGAGCTGCAGGCCGGTCAATGAGCCGGTCATCACGCCCGAGCCGTGATAGCCCCGCCAGCGCGAGATGATCTTCTTCTTCTCCGGCCGGCCGAGGATATTGTTGTAATACCAGATCAGCTTGATGTTGGTTTCGTTGGCATCTGAACCGGAAAGCCCGAAATAAACGCGGGACATGCCCTGAGGCGCCCGCTCGATGATCATCTTTGAAAGCCGAATGGATGCCTCCGTGCCGTGGCCGACATAGGCATGATAATACGCAAGATTCTTTGCCTGCTCTGCGATCGCCTCGGCGATCTTCTGGCGGCCGTAGCCGACATTGACGCAGTAGAGACCCGCGAAGGCATCAAGGCTCCGCTTTCCTGCAATGTCAGTGATGTAAACGCCTTCGCCGCCGCCGATGACGCGGGTCGGGGTCTCGCCGCGCGCGTGCGTCCCCATGTGGGTGGACGGATGGAAGAAGTGATCGCGATCCCAGGCGGTGAGTTCGTTGCTTCTTTCGAGCATGGTCTTTCCTTTCGTCAAATCAGGGTCAGGCGGCGGTGTCGATGCAGAGATATTTGAGTTCGGTGAAGGCCTCCATGCCGTGCCGGGAGCCCTCGCGACCGAGTCCGGATTGCTTCCATCCGCCGAACGGTATCGGTCCGCCGGTGATCTTCACCCGGTTGATCGCGACCATTCCGTATTCGAGGGCCCGGGCAAGCCGCATCTGGCGGCCCCCGTTTTCCGTAACGACATAGGCAACAAGCCCATATGCGGTATCGTTGGCTCGGGCGATCACTTCTGCCTCGCTGTCGAAGGCGGTGACGGCAGCGACCGGGCCGAATGTCTCCTCGCGCATGATCAGTGCGTCATCCGGCACATCGCTCAACAGTGTCGGCGTGAAGAACAGCGGCCCTGCAGGATGACGCTTTCCGCCGGCCAGAAGATTCGCGCCCCGCTTCAAAGCGTCTGCTATCTGCTCCTCGACCTTGGCGACGGCGCGCGCGTGCATCAGCGGGCCGATATCCGTGCCTGGCTCAAGCCCGGAGGCCACCTGCAGGCGAGCAATGCGCGCGGCGAAAGCCTCGTTGAAGGATTTGAGGATCGGCCGCTCGACATAGATGCGGTTGGCGGCAAGGCAGTCCTGTCCGGAGGTCGCAAACTTCGCGGCAATTGCAATATCCGCCGCCTTCTCCACATTGGCATCAGCAAAGACGATCAGCGGCGCATGACCGCCGAGCTCCATGACCAGCCGTTTCATCGTCGGAGCACATTGGCCCGCAATCAGCTTGCCGATTTCAGTTGACCCAGTGAAGCTCATGGCGCGCACGCGGGCATCCTCGCTCATCCGCCCGACGATCGTCGCGGCATTGCCGGTGACGACGTTGAAGACACCGGCCGGAAGGCCGGCGCGTTCACCGAGTTCAGCCAAGGCGAGGGCAGAGAGCGGCGTCTCGGAGGAGGGGTGCGCAACCACAGTGCAGCCGGCGGCAAGCGCTGCCGCCGCCTTGCGCGTGATCATTGCGGAGGGAAAGTTCCAGGGTGTGACGACGCCGACGACGCCGAGCGCCTCACGGCGGACGATCATTTCTGCACCGGCGAGATGGCTCGTCACGCTTTCGGCGTTGAGACGTTTGCCTTCCTCCGCATACCACTCGATGAAAGAGGCCGCGTAATCGATCTCGCCGCGCGACTCGGCGAGTGGCTTACCCTGTTCCAGCGTCATCAGGAGGGCAAGGTCCTCGCGGGCCGCGAGCATCAGGTCGTGCCACTTGCGCAGGATCGCAGCGCGCGCTTGCGGGAGCATGTCGCGCCAGGATCTGAACGCCTTTTCCGCAGCGTCGATCGCTTGCGATGTCTGGGCGGCATCGAGCGCAGCAACGAAAGCGAGCGTCGCGCCGGTTGCCGGGTCTCGCACTTCCAGGCTCTTGCTGTCACCTCCAGCGATCCAGCGGCCGCCGCTATAGGCGAGCTCCCGCAGCAGTTGCCGATCGTTCAAGTGCTTCAAGGCGTCATGAAAGGTGGTGCGCGCGAAAACGGCGTTCATCTCGGATCTCCTCGTCTGTTGCGAACAGATTGGCATCGTCGCTGCGAGAGATTGTCCATTCAGTCGCTATGCGAGAGAGACTTTGACCAAAGAAGCGTCTCTCGCGAGAGAGATTGTCTAGTGCGTCAGCGGCAATAGCGTGCCGAGCGGTAGCACGGTCTCCTCCTTGACCGTCTTCGTGACGATGTAGGTGAAATAGCGCTCGATGCCGAGTTCGCGCTCGAGCAACTCGTCGACCAGCCGCTGATACGCGTCAATGTCTGATGTAACGACCTTGAGGAAATAGTCGACGCCACCGCCGACCGACCAGCAGGAGACGATCTCGGGAATTGCGGCGACGGCGCGCTCGAAACGGTCGAAATCCGCTTGCCGGTGGTTGCCGAGTGTAACCTCCACCATCACGCTGGCCACTGGTGCAACCCGGCGCAGGGCGACGCGCGCATGATAGCCGGTGACGATGCCGGCCTTTTCCAGTTTTCTGAGCCGCATCCAGCAAGGCGTGGGCGACAGGCCAGCCTTCTCGGCGAGCGCCAGCTTGGTGATGCGCCCATCAGCCTGGATCGCCTCCAGGATCCGCAGATCGATCGCGTCAAGTTTCATGCGGATGCCTTCCGTCGATCCCCATTCAGGTCAAAGTTCGGGAAAAGACATTGGGTGTTCATTTTTGCATTGTCAATTGAGCTGATTTTCATCAGTGTTTAAATCATGACAAATTGGATGCCCGACACCGCTCAGTTGCGCCGCCCGGCCTATCTATCGCTGGCCGAACAGTTTGCCCGCGCCATTCAGGAGGGCAGGCTTCAGAACGGTACGCGGCTGCCCACGCACCGTAAGCTCGCCGACGATCTTAAGCTCTCCGTGCAGACGGTGAGCCGCGCCTATGATGAGCTTATCCGACGGGGGTTAATCTCGGGCGAGGTTGGCCGGGGCAGCTTCGTACAAACGCGGCCGCGGGAGCCGGAGCCGCCCTATCTGCCGGAGCGGCTCGGCGAAGTGATCGATTTATCGATCCTCAAGCCCGTTTGCGAACAGATCCATCTCGAAAAGATGCGTCAGGCGTTCGCCTGGCTTGCGGAGAACCTGCCGCCGAGTTCCGCTCTTTCCTTCCGGCCAAACATGGTGTTCCCGCGCCACCGCAATGTCGCGGCTGAATGGCTTTCACGCTGCGGCCTTGATGTTTCGCCGCTCAATATCAGCCTCACAAACGGCGCGACGTCGGCCATGACGGTGGCGCTGATGAGCGTCGCACCGCCGGGTTCAACAATCGCCACCGAGGCGATCAGCCATCACACGCTGGTGCCGCTTTCGACCTATCTCGGCATTCACCTGGAAGGTCTGCCGATCGACCACGACGGCATGATGCCCGAGGCCCTGGACGAGGCATGCCGGAAAGGCGTCATTCGCGCCATTTTCCTGCAGCCATCGGTGATCAATCCGACCGCGACCCTCATGAGCGCCGAACGGCGCGCCGCGTTGGCGGAGGTGGCACGGCGGCATGACATCGCCATCATCGAGAATGATATTCTGGGCCCGCTGGTCGAAGGGCGCTTACCACCCGTTGCCGCCCTGGCGCCTGAACGCACGCTCTATGTTACGAGTTTCACCAAGATAACGGTTCCGGGGCTCAGGATCGGTTATCTTGCGGCGCCCGACCGCTACGTTGCGGCCGTCGCCAACCGGCATCTCGTATCGAACTGGATGGCGACACCGTCGATCGCCGAGATCGCCACGCGCTGGGTGAGCGACGGCACTGCGATGGAACTCGTCAATTGGCAGCGCCGGGCTCTTGCCGCTCGCCATGCGATCGCCGAGGAGACGCTCGGCAGTCTCGCCCATCGCACCCACCCGCAGAGCCTGCATCTTTGGCTGCCGCTGCCCGAGGGGCACTCCGAGGACGCCTTTGTCTCACAGGCGCGTCTGCGCGGGGTTGCAATCGCACCGGGCGCCTCCTTCCGCACCGCTGACAGCGGCTGGCGCCCGGCAGTCCGCATATCGCTCGGCTCGACCACCGAGCAGGAACTGCGCACCGGTCTCGGTATCGTCGCATCACTGGCACTCGGCGATCCGGAGGCATTGCTGCTCGTGATTTGAGGACGATGCCCAAGCTTTGGGCATCGACAGAATAATTGTCATGATATTATTATTATAATTGACATGATTTCGGAAGCGGACCATCGTTAGGACATTGCCTGTCTCAAAGGGAGAGAGACGCGAATGCCCGAGCCGATCATCCGCATCGACAATATCGTCAAGAGGTACGGTCCACTGACCGTGCTTGACGGCCTGTCCATGGAGGTGATGCCGGGTGAAAAGCTCGCCCTCATCGGCCCGTCCGGCTCGGGCAAGACAACCATCCTTCGCATTCTGATGACGCTGGAAACGATCAGCGACGGCTTCATTCAGGTCGATGGAGAGCAGCTCTACCACATCAAGAAGGGGGGCAGCCTTGTGCCCGCCGACGAGCGGCATCTTCATAAAATGCGTGAGAAGATTGGCATGGTCTTCCAGCACTTCAATCTGTTTCCCCACAAATGCGTGCTCGACAATGTGACGCTGGCGCCGATGCTGACGAAGGGCATGGCGCGCGCGGCAGCCGAGAGGCGGGCGATGGAACTTCTGGACATGGTCGGCATGGCCGATAAGGCGAAGAGCATGCCGGCGCAGCTTTCCGGCGGACAGAAGCAGCGCGTCGCCATTGCCAGGGCGCTGGCGCTGTCGCCGAAGATCATGCTGTTTGACGAGGTGACCTCCGCCCTCGACCCGGAATTGGTCGAGGAGGTCTTGAACGTCATGCGCAAGCTTGCGGCTGAGACGGATATGACGATGCTTCTCGTCACCCATGAAATGGGCTTTGCCCATGATTTCGCAGACCGGGTGCTCTTTTTCGATCGCGGCAAGATCGTCGAGGAGGGCAGGCCCGAGGATATTTTCCGGCATCCCAAGCAGGAGCGCACGCAAACCTTCCTGCGCAAGATCATAGCGGCAGGGCACCGCGTCTGACCGTAGGGCCGACATTGCCTCAAAACAAAACAGCAAGAGAACAACAGAGGAGTTGGGAACAATGAAACTGAGACAATTCATGGCAATGGCGGCAGGTGCCACGGCGTTGATGGCAGTTGCTGCGGCCACACCTGCTGCGGCAGATGAAAACAAGCTGGAGGAACTGAAGGAACAGGGCTTCGCGCGTATCGCCATCGCCAACGAGCCGCCCTTTACGGCAGTCGGGGCTGACGGCAAGGTCTCCGGTGCTGCGCCGGATGTTGCCCGAGAAATCTTCAAGCGGCTTGGCGTTCCGGACGTCGTCGCTTCCATCTCCGAATATGGCGCGATGATCCCGGGTCTGCAGGCAGGCCGGCACGACGCAATCACCGCCGGTCTCTTCATGAAGCCGGAGCGTTGCGCGGCCGTTGCCTATTCCCAGCCGATCCTCTGCGATGCCGAGGCCTTTGCGCTGAAGAAGGGCAATCCGCTCGGGCTCAAGAGCTATAAGGACATCGCCGACAACCCGGATGCGAAAATCGGCGCACCCGGCGGCGGTACCGAGGAGAAGCTCGCGCTCGAAGCTGGCGTGCCGCGCGATCGCGTCATCGTCGTGCCGGATGGCCAGAGCGGACTGAAGATGCTGCAGGACGGCCGCATCGACGTCTATTCACTGCCGGTTCTCTCGATCAATGACCTCGTCTCCAAGGCGAATGATCCGAACATCGAAGTGGTGGCGCCGGTCGAAGGTGCGCCGGTCTATTGCGATGGCGCCGCCTTCAGGAAAGGCGACGAGGCGTTGCGCGATGCCTTCGATGTCGAACTCGCCAAGATGAAGGAGTCGGGTGAGTTCGCGAAGATCATCGAACCCTACGGCTTCTCGGCCAAGGCCGCGATGTCGACCACGCGCGAGAAGCTCTGCGCCGCGAAGTAGGTTTGAGCCACCCATCTGCCCTCCCTTCGCACTAGCGGAGGGAGGCGCACTTGGCACGCAAGCGAAACAAATCCGACTGGAATAATTGAACGATGATCGACTGGTCCGGCTATATCGGATTGATCCTGCAGGGCGCATGGGTGACTGTTCAGTTAACCCTGATGGGCTCGGCGCTCGCCGTCGTGGTGGCCTTCGCAGCCGGGCTAGGCCGCCTCAGCCGCTTTATGGCGGTTCGCGCGCTTGCCACGACCTATATCGAGTTCTTCCGCGGCACCTCGATTTTCGTCCAGCTCTTCTGGGTTTATTTCGTCCTGCCGTTTGCCGGCATCACGCTGACGCCCTTGCAGGCCGGAGTGCTGGCGCTCGGCCTCAACGTTGGCGCCTATGGCGCGGAAGTCGTGCGGGGCGCGGTGAAGGCGATCGGCCGAGAGCAGCGAGAAGCCTGCATTGCACTCAATCTCACGCGCAGCCAGGCGATGCGTCACATCATCCTGCCGCAGGCGCTGCCGTTGATGTTGCCGACCTTCGGCAACAACGCGATCGAGCTTTTGAAGGGAACCGCCGTCGTCTCCCTGATTTCGCTCACCGACATGACCTTCCAGGCCCAGGTGGTGCGTGCGCAAACCGGCAGCACGTTGATACCGTTCGCCACGATCCTGGTGCTCTACTTCGTCATGGCCTGGCTGATTTCCCTCGGGATGCGCTGGCTGGAACGGCGCGCGAGCCGCGGCCTCGAAGGTGTGAGGGCCTGATCATGGAATGGGATTGGGAATTCGTCCGGCAGATCATGCCGACCCTCATAGAGGGGCTGAAGATCACCATCATTGCGACCGTACTCGGCGCCGCTGTCGCCGCGGTAATCGGCCTAGTCTTCGCGATCCTGCGCATGACCGCGCCTGCGCCGATCGCGCGTGCCACCAGCTTTGCGGTCGAGTTCATCCGCGGCACGCCGCTGCTCGTGCAGCTTTATTTCATCTTCTATGTGCTGCCTGACATTGGCATCCGTTTGCCGGCCCTGGTTGCCGGTGTCATCGGCCTCGGCATCCACTACGGCACCTATGCCGCCGAGGTCTATCGCGCCGGGATCGAGAATGTTCCGCGTGGCCAATGGGAGGCGGCGAAGGCAACGAATCTCACCGCACCTCAGACATGGGTCCATGTGATCCTGCCGCAGGCGATCCCGCCGATGATCCCCGCGCTTGCCAACTATCTGATCGCCATGTTCAAGGAGACACCGCTGCTGTCGGCAATCACAGTGCTCGAACTCATGAACCAGGCAAAGAGCATCGCCAACAGCAATTATCGCTACATCGAACCAATGACATTGGTGGGCGTGTTCTTCCTGATCATGAGTCTGATCTCGGTCTTCTTCCTGCGCTGGCTGGAAGAGCGCTACGCCCGGGTGGAAGAACGCTGATGATGGAAAAACCTGCCGCCCTTTCGCTCGCGGCGCGCACACCGCGCCTTGATCATCGGCCGCTCGACAAGCGCATCGGCCTCATCATTCTTGCCACGGACCATACGACGGAAGTGGACTTCCAGCGTTTGGTGGCGTCGGATCGCATCGGCATCTATGTCGCGCGCGTCCCCTACGCCAACCCGGTCACGCCGGAGAACCTCCGGGCGATGCAGCCTTCCCTGACGGCGGCCGCAGCGCTGATCCTGCCAGGTGAGGCGCTCGACGCCGTCATGTATTCCTGCACCTCGGCCTCCGTGGTTATTGGTGACAAGGAGATCGCCGCAGCGATCAATGCCGCCAAGCCGGAGGCGGCCGTGGTGACACCGACGGCTGCGGCGGTCAAAGGCTTGAGGGCCTTGGGCGCCAAGCGCATCTCGGTGCTGACGCCCTACACGATCGAGACCAGCCGGCCGATGGCGGACTATTTCGCCGCACTCGGCTTCGAGGTCGATAAGTTCACCTGCCTGGGCTTGGCCGACGACCGGGAGATGGCGCGGATCGCGCCCGACGAGATCGTCGCCTTTGCGAGGGAAGCGACGGCGCCAGAATCCGATGCCCTCTTCATTTCCTGCACTGCCGTTCGCGCGGCGGGCGTCATTGCCGAAATCGAGGCGGCAATCGGCAAACCCGTCGTAAGCAGCAATCTCGCCACGGCCTGGGCCTGCCTTCGTCTCTGCGGCGACCAGGAAGCGCGGCCGGCGCTCGGCCGGCTGATGGCACTGCCGCTGGAGGGGGAATGGCCGTGAGCGTTTCTCTCCCCGTGACAATCGATGACATCGAAGCTGCGGCGCGCCGCATTTCCGGCCGCTTGCTACGCACGCCCTTCGTCGCTTCGGCATCGCTCAGCAAACTCTGCGGCGTCACCGTTGGGTTGAAGCTCGAGCATCACCAGGCGACTGGCAGCTTCAAGCTGCGCGGCGCCACGAATGCGGTGCTTTCGCTTTCTGCCGAAGAGAGGGCACGCGGCGTGATTGCGGCCTCCACCGGCAACCACGGACGCGCGCTTGCCCATGCGGCCAAGGCCGAAGGCTCGCTGGCGACGATCTGCATGTCGCGCCTCGTGCCTGAGAACAAAGTGTCGGAGATCCGTCGCCTTGGCGCCGATGTTCGTATCGTCGGCAAGTCCCAGGACGAGGCGCAGGAGGAGGTCGAGCGGCTCGTCGCTGAAAAGGGTCTCGTCATGATACCGCCCTTCGATCATCCGGCGGTGGTCGCAGGGCAGGGGACGCTCGGACTCGAGATTATCGATGAGATGCCCGATGCTGGCACTGTGCTCATACCCGTTTCGGGCGGAGGACTGGGGGCCGGCGTGGCCGCGGCGATCAAGGCGCGCAAGCCGACGACACGGATTATTGGCCTGACGATGGAGCGCGGCGCGGCGATGAAGGCGAGCTTCGCCGCCGGCAAACCGGTGCTCGTCGAGGAACGGCCAAGCCTCGCCGATTCGCTCGGTGGCGGCATAGGGCTCGACAATCGCGTCACTTTTCAAATGTGCCATGCGTTGCTCGACGACATTGTTCTGCTCACGGAAGCCGAGATCGCCGCCGGCATGCGCCATGCATATCGCCAGGAGCGGGAGATCGTCGAGGGAGCGGGCGCCGTCGGCATTGCGGCGCTCCTCGCCGGCAAGATCAAAAACATTGACGGCCCGGTCGCCGTGATCCTTTCCGGCCGCAATGTCGACATGGACCTGCATCTGCGCGTGATGAACGGCGAAACGGATCCCTTTCGCGAGGAGGCAGCGTGACACGGATGAAGATCTTGACCGAAAGGGAGCTGCGCACGATCGTGCCGCTCGACAGCGACGCGGTCGCCTGCGTTGAGAATGCCTTCCACGCGCTCGCCACGAAGGCCGTGGCGATGCCGCCGATCCTGCGGCTCGATATCCCGGAGCATCGCGGCGAAGTGGACGTGAAGACGGCCTATGTGCCAGGCCTAGAAGGTTTTGCGATCAAGATCAGCCCCGGTTTTTTCGACAATCCGAAGATCGGCCTGCCGAGCACCAACGGCATGATGGTGCTTCTGTCGAGCCGAACCGGGCTCGTGCAGGCGCTGTTGCTCGACAATGGCTATTTGACCGATGTGCGCACGGCGGCAGCTGGCGCGGTTGCGGCCAAGTATTTGTCGCGGGAGGACTCTTCCGTCGCGGCGATCTTCGGCGCAGGCATGCAGGCGAAGCTCCAGCTCGAAGCATTGGCGCTCGTGCGGCCTATACGTGAGGCCCGCATCTGGGCTCGCGATGCAGTCAAGGCGGAAGCGGCAGCACATGAGCTTGCCGTCAGGCTCGGATTTGCTGTGAAGGCGGAGGTCGATCCGAAGGTGGCGATCTCGGGCGCCGACATCATCGTCACCACCACGCCATCGGAAGCGCCGATCCTCAAGGCCGATTGGCTGCAGCGGGGTCAGCATGTCACCGCCATGGGCTCCGATGCAGAGCACAAGAACGAAATCGATCCGGCCGCGATTGTCGGGAGCATCTATGTCGCCGACAGCCTCAAACAGACGCGCCGGCTTGGCGAGCTGCATCACGGGATTGCCGCCGGCCTCGTGTCGCCTGACGCGGATTTCGCGGAGCTCGGGCAGGTGATCGCCGGCGTAAGACCCGGACGTACGAACACCCAACAGGTCACGATTGCCGACCTGACCGGAACCGGCATTCAGGACACCGCTATCGCCACGCTCGCCTTCGCGCGGGCCAATGCGGCAAACGCCGGAACGACTTTCGAAAGCTGAGACCGGCCCAGCCGGGAAAAACGAGGGAAGAAACATGATCCAATCCAACCTCAAATTCTCCCTTGGGGAATATGAAGCGCGGCTCAAGAAGACCCGACAGGCTATGGAAGCAAAGTGCGTCGAGCTCTTGATCGTCAGCGACCCTTCCAACATGGCCTGGCTCACAGGCTATGACGGCTGGTCCTTCTATGTGCACCAGGCTGTGATCGTGCCGCCTTCGGGCGAGCCGATCTGGTTCGGTCGCGGCCAAGACGCCAACGGCGCCAAGCTGACCGCCTATCTCAAGCATGAGAACATCATCGGCTATCCCGACCACTACGTGCAGTCGACCGAGCGCCACCCGATGGATTATCTCTCCGGCGTCCTCGCGGATCGCGGCTGGGGTTCGCTCCGGATCGGCGTCGAGATGGACAATTACTGGTTCTCGGCGGCCGCCTTCGCCTCGCTGCAGAAGCATTTGCCGAATGCGCGCTTCACCGATGCAACCGCGCTCGTCAACTGGCAGCGCGCGGTCAAGAGCGAGACCGAGATTCAATACATGCGCAACGCCGCCCGCATCGTCGAGACCATGCATGCGCGCATTTTTGAGAAGATCGAAGTCGGCATGCGCAAATGCGATCTGGTCGCCGAAATCTATGATGCTGGCACCCGCGGGATCGACGGAATCGGCGGCGACTACCCGGCGATCGTGCCGCTGCTGCCTTCAGGCAAGGAGGCTTCGGCGCCGCACCTGACCTGGGACGACCGGCCGATGAAGAGGGGAGAGGGGACCTTCTTCGAGATCGCCGGCTGCTACAATCGCTATCACGTGCCGCTGTCGCGCACTGTCTTCCTCGGCGAGCCGACGCAAGCCTTTCTGGATGCAGAAAAGGCGACACTCGAAGGCATGGCGGCTGGGCTCGCCGTCGCCAAGCCGGGCAACACCTGCGAGGACATCGCCAATGCCTTCTTCGCCGTTCTGAAGAAATACGGCATCGTCAAGGACAACCGCACCGGCTATCCGATCGGGCTCTCCTATCCGCCGGATTGGGGCGAACGCACGATGAGCCTGCGGCCCGGCGACAAGACGGAACTGAGACCTGGCATGACGTTCCACTTCATGACCGGACTCTGGCTTGAGGATATGGGCTTCGAGACGACCGAGAGCATTCTCATTACGGAAACCGGCGTCGAATGCTTGGCCGACGTGCCGCGCAAGTTGATGGTCAAGGACTGAGAGACATGGCGGATCAGCACTTGCGGCCATCGCCGATCAGCGCCACCGTCGATTTCGAAGCGGATGGCGTGCAACATGGTTTCCTGCGCCTGCCTTATAGCCGCGACGATTCGGCCTGGGGCTCGGTGATGATCCCGATCACCGTCGTCAAGAACGGGGAGGGCCCGACAGCCCTCCTGACGGGTGGCAATCATGGCGATGAATATGAGGGCCCGATCGCGCTTTTCGATCTGGCGCGTAAGCTCGATCCCGCCGAGGTGCGGGGGAGGGTCATCATCTTACCGGCGATGAACTATCCCGCCTTCTTGGCGCAGACCCGGACATCGCCGATCGACAAAGGCAATATGAACCGCAGCTTCCCGGGCAGGCCGGACGGCACGGTGACCGAGAAGATCGCCGATTATTTCCAGCGTGTCCTGCTGCCGCTCGCGGACATCGTTCTCGACTTCCATTCCGGCGGCAGGACCCTCGATTTCCTGCCCTTCTGCGCAGCGCATATCCTCTCGGACAAGGCTCAGGAGGCTAAGGCCTTCGAATTCGTCCGGGCATTCGGCGCCCCCTATTCGATGAAGATGCACGAAATCGATGCGGTCGGCATGTACGACACCGCTGCCGAGGAGATGGGCAAGATCTTCATCACGACGGAGCTTGGCGGCGGCGGTTCAGCAACAGCCAGATCCGCAGCGATCGCCAAGCGCGGAACGGCGAATGTCCTGCGGCACGCGGGCATCATCAAGGGCGACGTCGAGGCGCAATCGAGCCAATGGCTCGACATGCCGGGGGATGACTGTTTCGCTTTTGCCGAGGAGGCCGGGCTGGTTGAGTTCATGATAGACCTTGGCGAAGCGGTCGAACGCGGTTCCGTGATCGCGCGGATCTATCCGACCGGACGAACGGGCGCCAAGCCGTCGGAGGTGAGCGCCAAGATGGACGGCCTTTTGGTCGCACGCCACTATCCGGGGCTGATCAAGCCGGGCGATTGCTGCGCCGTTTTGGCGGTTCTGGTCTAAGAAGACGGTGTTAGTTCAGTCTTGAGGTAACACGGAACATCCCGTCATTCCCTATGTTCGGGCCCTATGTTCGGAGACGTTAAGTCAGGTTCTCGGAGCGGAGCTAACCCGCACTGCTTCGGCGAGCTTGAACGTTAGCGATGTCGATGGGCCGATGCTGGGCGAGCGCGCGCCTCTGTCCTTGCTCGTAGCCAGCCGTTGGCTAGAGGACGGTACGGCGCAAGCGACCTCAAAGCGCAGGTCACAGAACTGCGTGCCCGCGGCGCGCTGGTGTCCACGTTGCTCTCCGGTCACTCCTTCGCAGCCGATCCTCGCTGCATGTTCATATGGCTGCGCTTGCCGGCGCCTTGGCGTTCGGAAGATTTCACCGCCAATCTGCGTGCCCATGGCGCTGGCGTCATGCCCGCAAGCGCCTTCGCCTGTGATCGTCAGCCCGTTGAGCACGCAGTACGGATAAACATCGGCTGCGCCTCGTCGCGCGAGGAACTCGCAACAGCCTTACGGATTGTAGCCTCGACCTTGGCCGACCACCCACGGGCATTGATCGGGCACGCATGAAATGAACATGACGAGGCCCAGCGAGCGCGGCCCCTTGCAGGAAATCCGGGGAGCTTATCGAACAATCCCGAGCTTCTTCCAAAAAGATGCGGTTTCGGGCATGTAGCTTTTGAAACGAACGAGCGTATGGACCAGAAACATCGAGGCTCGCGGGCTATGACCGGCGTACTTTAGCTGGCGCCGGCCCCGTATGGAGCTAGTTTCAATCTAAGGTCGTTAGCCTCTCAGTATCACCGGCCATGAAATGAAGAAACTCCTCGAGGTTTGTCCATCCATCGCTATCACTGTCCTTTTGGCCATCGTTCGTGTTTGTCGGGTCCATGCCGTTTTTGACTTCCCAATCATCTGAAATGCCGTCGATATCACCATCGGGATACGGCACCCCACCAGCAAGCTCCGGCCATCCACCGACGAACTTCGGATCCGTTTTGAGCAATCGCCCGCTGCGATTTTTGACTTCCTCAATGATGCGTCTATCGACTGTATCGCGTTCAGGCTTTGTTGCACCGGCATTCGCCAGGACGCTTTCGTAGGCACTCAGAGGCGCGGAGGTACGGATCGTCGGCGCATCAAATGGTGTTGCCGCAACAAACCGTCTCTGATCCTCGGCTACGACTAAGCTGTCATCCTGGTCGGCTTCAGTACGATAAGGTTCGTCGTAGTTATCCTTGAGATAAATTGAGTGCCCAAGCCCGCTTTCATCGAAAATATGCACCATGTGATCGTCCAGTAATTTCTCTCCTGCAATCTTGTAGTTGCCGATTACATTGGCGTGGATATGACCCCATTCATCGCCAAAGCTTACGACATATTCCCACTTTGGCGAGAAAAAAACATTGTTCACGATATCGGCAACTGCGCCGGGGATTTTCATTTTTACCTGTGGATTTCTGAACTTGCCAAAAGCAAAGAGGGAGTGGTGCACGGAGATGTTGCCACCCTTGGTGAACAACATGTTGCGGGCGCGGTTCTTTTTCCCCGGCCCACCTCGCAGGAGCGGCTCGCTCGTAATTCCCCACTGCCAAGTGAAATCAGTGGCATCTTCCGAATCGATCGTTTCGTCGGATCCCCAACTGGCCGAGATATGATCAAGCATGATATTTTTCGCCGCCTCAGAGTACAGTCCGAGGCCCCCGGAACAACAAGTCTCACGCGCATGCGGACCAGGGCGAAGTCGAATGTGTCTGATGATCACATCATTGGTCAAAATTTCAATTGAAGGACGGAGTTGTGTCTCACCGTTCCGGATAGCGATCCCGCCGCCAGGCGCTGTCTCTCCGGCAATGGTTAAGAACGGATTTCGAACAACCAGCGAGGCCTCGCGAAGAACAATGGTACCGCCCGTGCGGAAAATACAAATGCGCGGCCCAGACGCTTGGATGCAGTCACGCAAAGAACCTGGGCCCGATTCGTTCGTGTTAGTGACATAGATCGCTTTTCCCCCTCGGCCGCCTAGAGAACCGGCACCGAAGCCTTCGGCGGTAGGGAAGGCGCGTTGTCTACCGTCTGGAAGCGTAGCTGAAAGAGGCTCATCGAGTACCGTTGCAGCCTGGGCAATAGCTCCCCGCGGATGCCCGATCCATGATCCGCAGAGCAGCCCCGCCAACATCAGACAGCGAGCGACCGTTAAACGATGTGCATTTACATTACGCGACTGAGTCATTTTTCTCATGCCCTTGTGCCACCAAGTCGAAGCTGAAAATTCATCTTTCCCGAGTGTAATCGCCAGTGGCAGGTGCTCGGAGGCGCTGGGTTCGCAGAGTCACGACGAATGTCGCCGCTGGCTGTTATGTCGTTCGAGATCTTCGCGAAACCGCTAAATAGGCAACCAGCATATGACACCCCGCCGAAGAGATGATGCCGACTGCTCAAAGATAGCCGTAGCGTCTGAGCATCCAGCCGCACAGCCGCTGAAAGGAAACCTGCTGACCGGCTGGCATGCGTGTTCGCCACGACTCGTCCTTAGTGAGTGCGATCGATGGCTTCATACGCAATCGATTCCCTGCGACCTGGTGTCCCGGCCCCATGGGCTCCCCGTTTTGCAGAGATGAACCGATTTGACTTAAGTCAAGCTCAAGAAATGTCCCGATTTGCTGCATAACTGCAACCGGATTAGACGCGAAATCCTCATATCTCACTCGCATGACCTTTTGTGGGCCTAACTTTCGCGATAGATATTCGACTGCCAGATTGACTATGCTCCATCGCAAAGCTGTCCTGAATACAGATTTTGGTTTGATCTCGTTCTGCAAACCCGATTTTGTGTCACGCTCATAACCTTTCAGCAATGACCAGGCCACTCCGCGCCCGTCGCGCACCAGATGGATGACACGCATGTCAATTCCCGGGATCTGCGCAAGCGCCATCGCTCTCCCCGGCAGCTTCGAAGAGTCGAGAATCAACTGCTTGCCAGAACACGACAGCATTGCGTTGAATAGACGTTTTGTGTGAAGGGCATATGGCGTAAATTGCTTTCCGAGCCCAATACCATAAAGTACTTTTATGAAAACGGGCAATCCTTCAAACCTTTGTTGAAGTGCGCAATACTCCGACATAAGTTCAGAATCCCAACCTTCGGACCACTCTTGTAAAACTGCACTCCAGAAGGAGCAGTCGCGAGTTGTCTTGCCGCACGCACAATATTCATTGTGGCGCCAAACGTGCCGTGTAAGCGACGTTATTTCCCCCGCTCCCACCACGGCAGTATGCTGCCCCAATGCAATGTCGAGTATAGTCGATCCGCTGCGTCCGTAACCTGCAATATAGACGGCGCGAACTGATTGCGAGGGCATCATATCAGCCTTCCTCTTGCTAGTGCCTTTTGCGTGGTGTTGAGCTTGGCTTCCAATTTCCTTTGCCTGTGCGCATGCGATGCTGGGCATACGCACCGGAATAACTCTTATGTTTCGCCTGCTGATCACTGGCGCGGCTACCCGGGTCAGCAACGAAACATGTCTGGCCGATGGTCGTCACGAATATTCGTTGCCGTGGCCGCCAATATAATCCGGTCCTATCCAAATGCCTCGCCAATTACTGCCGCACCGCCTTCGATTCTTCCGGATCGGCAGAAACGGAGTCGTCACACCCTCACCGAGGACGTGACACACAGACTGCACCGAATAGCTGTCATTTCCATTTGCGCCGCGAATTGACCGCCTATGTACCTGCCCTGGCTCGTCTACGAATGAAATAAATGAAACAAAAGATATCAATCCAACGTCAGCTTAACAATCCGATCGGGTTTGCTGTCGATCGTGCTGAACTTACTTCATTATAATCTCTACGCCAACCTTGTATATTCCGGGATGGAGGCTTTTCTGGCCGGCTTGCCAGACCGACCGAGTTCCACACTTCCTTATGGCACCAAAGATCGACACTCGTTGACCCGATATATTGCAAAAGTCGGAAAAACCATCCAGACTGAATTGGGTAAGATCACCCAGGTGCCCGTATCGCGTAGCGACTACGATTTTTTCCGATGGAGAACGCCAAGCATGAGGGAAGGCGGCAATCAAGTGGTTGTGTGCTTTCCTTTTATAGGAGACTTTGTTGGCGGGAGCCACATGTCCGCACTTGGCTTAATACGAAATCTCCCCAGCTCGCGCTTCGTGCCATTGGTTGTGCTGCATCATACGGATGGGCCAGTTGCAGATCTGTTTCGTCGAGAGGGTATCGATTTTGAAGCCGCTCCGGTTTTAAACCGTTTGGAGCGGGCGGGCGCGCGCAACGCCACGGCAGTTGTCAATGTAGCGCGAACTGTTCCTGCACTTGTGAGATTTTTGAAAGGCAAAAGTACCGCAATAGTGCACACAAATGACGGTCGTACACATCTCGTCTGGGGTCTTGCAGCACGCCTCGCTGGATCGAAACATCTCTGGCACCACCGCGGCGATGCATCTTCATTTGGGTTGCGCCGCATTGCGCCCTGGCTGCCCAGCCGTCTAGTAGCCGTATCGAAATTTGCATCGCCTCGCCCTGGGCTTTTCTCAGCTGCGGGCAAATGCAGTGTCGTTCATAGTCCATTCGACGTTATGAAAATGACCGGCATCGAACGCGAAGACGCTCGCAACAAAGTGGTAGCTGCGATTGGGTGTTCGCCCGAAACAAGGCTTCTCGGATATGTGGGAACCTTGGTGGATCGCAAGCGGCCAATCTTGTTTGTTGAGGCCATTGCGGCCCTACAGCGGTTGGCGCCAGAGATCAAAGTTGCGGGTCTGTTCTTCGGGAACGCGTTCAACGGACTTGATGATGCTGCAAGGTCGCGCGCCGAAGCGCTTGGAGTTGGTAGATCCATCCACTTTATGGGTTTTCGCTATCCGAGCGAACCCTGGATGGCAGGGCTAGATGCTCTTCTAGTAACGGCCGTGAATGAACCTCTGGGAAGAACGCTCGTTGAAGCAATGTTGTTAGGCACACCAGTCATCGCGGCCAACTCAGGTGGAAATCCAGAAGTGGTTGAAGACGGAGAGACCGGCATGCTCGTTCGCCCAGATGATCCCGACGAATTCGCCAAGGCCTGTTTAAAACTATTCAACAATGCTGCCTATCACCGTCACATCGTGGAAACAGCCGGTATCGAAGCACGCGCCCGCTTCAGTGTCGAGCGTCACGTGCACGCAATTACCTTGGTATACGAAGAGCTCATGGGTGGGTTTCGACAATATCCAGTGCTCTGAGCGAATACACTCCCATGCCTGTGGTCAAAATTGGGATGGTGTGTGAGGCGATAGTGTCAGAGACCGGTCGGGTAACGGCACCTCAACGTCATTTTGGCGGCTATTTTCGCAAATTGCACATTTCATCTATCAGTGATTGAGCGTGCTGTTTCTACGCGGGCGTTTTAGCGCGCTATGCGACTTTGCGGTTTTCTGATCAGTGATGCTTCCGACTGACAGCGGCCGGAATAAACGCCGCCGTAGGAGGTAAGTTCCACCTCTGGAGCTCAAGCGGGCTTAACCCCTGGGGCGAAAGCATAGCCCATAAGTACTAGCCGTCGCATTTCGTTCTCGATCAGTTCATTCGCCGTTCGTAATTATTTCAGCCGATTGTTGTGGACGCAGCGAGCAGCGCAACCTTCACGGCGGAGTAGAGCAGTCCGGAACCAATGGCGGTTGCCTTGGGCGCGCTTCAGCGCCTGGGTCTATCGCTGGCATACCCATCACGAGAGCGATGAGTGTGCAGATAAGCACTCAGTCTCTTTGAAGCGCCGACGGAACTGCTAGACGATTTGAGTGGATGCGCATGCGCGGTTGCTCGTGATCTCGTAAAGTAGATAGAAGCAACATACCTCGATATGTCGTCTCCAGTTCAAATCCAGACCCTGTCCACCTGCTGCATGCCGCGCCACCGTGGAGTTTTGCTCTCAAAATCCTGACGGTTGATAATCGTACTTCATCGGTGCGATGCGCGGTTGAAGTTCCATAATGTACATTATGCGACTTCGCCATGTAGCCGCAAAGTTAAAGTGTCCTGTTCCTGCAAAGTAAGAATGTCACTCTCCCCGCGTTTTGATGACGTGGGAGATTGCGGATGGGATTGATTGCGATGAGCGAGCGCGACCTGCAGCGGATTGAGGTTTTGTCGAAGGTGGTCGACGGCCGCATGACGCTGGTGTCGGCGGCGCATGTCCTGGGCTTGAGCACGCGTCAGGTTCGCCGGCTCCTGGAGCGGATCCGGACGGATGGTGCGGCATCGATCCGGCACAGAGCGATCGGCCGCCCATCGAACAACCGGATTTGCGACGGCGTGCGCGATTATGCCATGGCGATCGTGCGCGAGCGCTATGCGGACTTTGGTCCGACACTGGCGGCCGAGAAGCTTGCCGAGCGCGACGGGCTGACGGTGTCGCGCGAGACCTTGCGCCAATGGATGGCGGCGGCCGGTCTGTGGCTGTCGCGCAAGCAGCGCCGCACCTTTCACCAGCCGCGGCCGCGGCGCGAGGCCTATGGTGAACTGGTGCAGATCGACGGTTCCGAGCATCGCTGGTTCGAAGATCGCGGTGCCCCATGTTCGCTGCTGGTGTTCATCGATGATGCGACCGGCAAGCTGATGCAGTTGCGCTTCGTACGATCGGAAAGCGCGTTTACGTATTTCGAGGCGCTGGAGCTCTATCTGAAGGCGCATGGTGCTCCGGTCGCCTTCTATTCCGACAAGCATTCGGTGTTCCGGGTGGCGAAGAAAGACGCCAAGGGCGGCCAGGGCATGACGCAGTTCGGGCGTGCGCTTTCAGAGCTAAACATCGAGATTCTTTGCGCAAACTCGAGCCAGGCGAAGGGCCGGGTCGAGCGGATGAACCGGACGCTACAGGATCGGTTGATCAAGGATCTGCGTCTGGAGGGCATCTGCGGGATGGACGACGGCAACGCTTTCCTGCCTCGGTTCATGGAGCGCTATAACCGGCAGTTTGCCATTTCCCCTGCCCGGCCTGATGACCTGCACCGGCCGATGAACCTTGCCCCGGATCGGCTGCGCGAGGTCCTGTGCAAACGTGAGCAGCGTTATGTCGGTGCGCAACTGACGTTCTCCTACGAGCGCCAGCGGATCATGCTGGAAGAGAACGAGGTGACGCGTGGGTTGGTCGGACGCTATGTCGAGACCTACGCTTTCGCCGATGGCCGGCTGGATGTGCGCTGGAAGGGGCATTCCCTGCCCTGCCGGGTGTTCGACAAGGACCAGCGGGTGACGCATGCGGCGATCACCGAGAACAAGCGGCTTTCCGATGTGCTGGCCTATATCAAGGAGCGCCAGGACGAGCGGCCGGCGCCGAAGGTGAAGACCAACAGCGAGAAGATTGGCTACACGCCGCGCGGTCGCAAGCCGGGCAAGCGGACGGATTTCATGAACGATCCCGCGATCATTGCTCGGCGGCGGCAGGCGCTTTCCCAGCAAAGTGCGGTGGAGCAAGGGCAACCCTACCCGGCACAGTTCAATGGAGAATAAACTCGGAATGCATGTTTGATTCCAGCTTTAAACAGGCAGGCCACAAGGGTGTCTTGTGGTAGGTTCCGTGCTGCCAAATAGTCAGCCCCTCGCGTTCTTCGTGCAGCAATCCCAGCCAGCACAGCGGGCGAATGATATCGTAGCGGAGCGCCGACCTTTCCGCCCAGGTTTCGACAGTCATTTCTGCTGGCTCCGGGTACGATTCGCTCGGGTATAGCTCGTTCGCCAGTTCGTCCAACGAACAGCCCGTTTCTGCTTTCATATTGATAAGATTGAGAAAGACGTGCCACCAACGCATCCGATTGCGGACAGCCTCCTGCGTCTGCCCGTGGTGGATATAAGCATAAAGGTAATCCGTCGCGATCAGATCGAAGAAGGCCTGCGGTCTCGCCAAAAAGTCCTGGCCACGTTTTGTGGGCAGCAGGACGTCTTTTTTCCGGCGAAGAAGCTTTAGATGTCGGACCATATCCCGTACCACCCAGAGCGGCGGCATGTCGGCTTCATTGAGGACCTTATTCATCCTGTACAGGTCTTCGAATGTGTACCCGGGCCAATCGAAATGAACGGCGGCCCAGTGCACGAACTTGCGATTCATGGCGCCCGTCGCTGTTAATCCAATGCCATTGTGAGTGTCGGCATAGGATATCGTCACGATCATCCCGCGAAGCAGCGGCGACAGCGCGGCTACATCGACATCACCCATCAGCCTGATTTCCGGAAGCATCGCGAGATCCTGGCCCAGCACATACAGCTGCCTGCAACATCTACCAGGAACGCAATAAATGAAACTGAGAAAGCTAAAGCCGAAGGGGTGCCCTTCAGCCGCCCCCTCCCTTCCCTTGCAACCCGGCCCAGCCGGTCCGGTCGGGGGCTTGCCTCAGCGCAAGTGGAGATGCCGAGTGTCGTATTTCTAAATGGCTGAAGACGTATCCAAAGTGACATTTCTACTTTGCGCCACAGCGGACATTTCAACATGGCCGCCACACGCCATGTAGCCGCAAAGTTAAAGTGTCCTGTTCCTGCAAAGTAAGAATGTCACTCTCCCCGCGTTTTCAATGACGTGGGAGATTGCGGATGGGATTGATTGCGATGAGCGAGCGCGACCTGCAGCGGATCGCGTTTTGTCGGAGGTCATTGACGGTCCTGATCGCCCGGCGCGGCTCGATGGAAGCCTTCCATTGACCTCCGTGTGGCAAGCCCCGTTCATCAGATGCTATAGTCGGCTGAGCAACTCCGACTTCTTGGCTTCGAATTCCTGATCCGTGAGAATGCCTTTCGCATGAAGTGCCGCGAGGCGTTCGATCTTGTCGAAGATGTCCTCATCGGACCGAAGCGCCTCCGGTGCTGGACGTGCCACTTGTTGTGGCCCGGCGGATTCCGGCGCGGACGATGGGAATATCGACGGCGCAGCCGTGGCGGCGGATGTTGCAGTAGCCGGCGTGTCCGCCGGTTCCTTGCCGCCCTGCCGTACCACATCCAGTTCCGAAATTTTCACCAGCCCATACTGAGAGGTAAAGCTCAGCGACTGGTCGCCGCTTTGCTGTTGCGAGAACCCGCCAATGCGATGGTCCTTCGTGTCATAGACCGTAACCCGGCCGCCGATATCGATCGCCAGCCGTTGGGTTGTCGGGAAAAAGGCATAGCGCAGGTCATTCTGCGCCCCGGTCGAGGCAGGATGCCCGAGCTCCTCGGGCCACCAGTTCCCAGCCGACAGGGCGCCAGGCACGAACAGGCTGACGCCGCCGCCCTGACCTTGATATTGGGACTGGTGCGACGTCTGCGGGCGTAGCAAATCCATGGCGCGCACCAAGGTCGCAAGCTCGGAACAAATCCCGGCCACGTTCGCCTTCAGCGCATTGTTGAACATGTCGCCGACCATGATCATGCCGCCCTGCGACCATTGCCCCATTCCGCCCAGATCGGGATGGTTGAACTGGGCCTGTGCCCCCTGCCCGGCGATAATCGCCATCAGAAGGTGTTCCACCGCGCCGAGGCTGACCCCGTACCGCTCTGCAATCTCTCCCAGGATCCGTCGGCCCTCTTCACTGAGTTGTCTCATCGTGATCGCCCTTGCCTGATGAAGATTGCGAGCACGCCGCACGCCGGCGCATCCGTTGCAATTGATCTAGCACGCGTCGCTCCGGGTTGACAGGGCCTCGCAGGATCAGTGTCTCGCTGTGGCATGCCCGGCCTCTTCTCCAATCCCTCATGACGTTTTAATTTCTACATCGTGAATTAAGGTATAAAGATAACGTACTGATATATATTATATTTATGTGATTTGTAAAAGGTCAAATGGTGTACCGGGAAATGAACCCCCTTTCAAATCGCCGATGCATTAACCTGTCGACGGAGAAACCCGAGCAATCGCAACCGGGACGGCGGACGGAGTTCATCATCAGTTGCAAGGAATGGCCCATGAGATCCATCTACTCCCAGATCAATATGGATGAACGCCGCAAGATTGCTCGATGGCGAATGGCAGGCATCAGCGTCAACGCCATTGTCGACAAACTCGGACGGCATCGCTCGACGATTTTCCGCGACTTGCGACGCAAAGCGTTCGAGGATCCGCAGATGCCGGACCTCAGCGGCTACTTTTGCGTTACCGCCAATGAGATGGCGCGTGAGCGTCGCGCCAAGCTGCGCAAGCTCGTCCGCTTCTCGCAGATGCGCCGTTCGGTGGTCGAGCGGATCATGCATGGTTGGTCGCCGCAACAGATCGCTGGCCGGATGCGGTTGGAGCGTCATCCCGATCTCCGTTAGTCATGAGACGATCTACCAGTTCGCGTACTCGGCAGATGGCCATGATATCAAGCTGTGGCGCCATCTGCCGGAGCGCCGCGCCAGGCGCCGTCCGCGGCATGCCCGACGGCGGCATTGCTTGTAAAACAAATCTGAAAACAGGTGTGGTCGCGATCGGCGACGATCGCGACCCATCGATGCTACGAACACAGACCGGATTTATGCACTATCAGCCTTTTTGCCGAAACGACTAAAGTTATTGCCATTGCAGTCGAAGAGCAGACACACAAAGCCCCCGCTCACTGGGATCTTGTTAGACGCGCAATCAGCTAATCAAGTTTAGATGTCGCTTTGATCTCCATTGAAAACTGGCGACCCGTCTCAGTAGCAGGCATGCGTATATCCTGCTTCGTAACTATGATAACGATGTCGGACTGAGCGTTCCTGTCTCTGTCTCATGCGATCCGCTTCTCGCTTTGCGGATCAAAGAACGCCGCCTTGTCGAGATTGAAACCGAGCCGTGACATCTGACCGGGCGCGCAGGCGGCCCTTGCGACTGTTCGCGACAACGGTCCAGAGGAACCGGATGTCAGCGTGGGGAGGTCTTGATGAGATGGAGGACGCTGTAACGTGGTTCTTCTAGGCCAACGAGGAGGTCACCATGCCGCCGAGAAAAAGCACCAAGGATTACCAGAACGAAATTATCAGGGTGCACTACGGCATCAACAACCAAACGCTTGGAGTTCAGTCAGTGTGGGAGACACGCGGCGGCAAGCTCGCCTCGATGTCTGGCGGTCGGCACTTTAACTACCAGGTTGTGGCTGGCAGTATCGTTCGCTCGGACGCGGTGTCCCTTGCGTTCGACCTTACCGACGTTATCACGCTACCCGTTGACGTTGAGAACCATCCACTTGTGAACGAGCTTGAAACGAAGGCCTCAATCATGCGGGCCCAACGCAGCACTTAAATAGGAATCAGGATGAGTAACGGCGCCTGACCACGCATCACCACGACAATGACATTGACGTGGTGTCGACCCGACCCTCGAGCTTGTTACAGACACAGACGAGGTCGTTGAGATCACCCTCGATTGGCAGGCCGCGGAAGCGTTGCTCTCGGCGCTGGCCCAGTTCCTTGCTCAGGGTGAAGGCGAAGACGCACTCAAGATAACGACCGGAGATCGACGGCAGTCCTTGCCTACGGTCTCGGTTTATGGCGCCATTAACACCGTCAATCGCAACACGCTCTGGGGCTTCCAATGACTGACACAAAACCGGACACTTTAGATCAGGTCCTCGCCGACCTGATCAGTGGCCAAATCGAGCAATCCCACGCAAACGAACTTCGAGCAATTCTCTCAACCGGTAATGAGATCACCATGCACGGCAAGTTCACCGTCGGCCGAGACTTCATAATTTACAAAACGGCGAAGGATGATAGCGGCAAGTGGGCGATGACGCCCTTCTCCCATATAGTCCAATTGATAATCTGACGCCGCAACGCTGCCGCGCGACCATGTCCCGGGACTGCAAGCATGGAATGTGCTATACTTCCCGTTCGCGTTGCCATGCGACGACCGCCTCAAGGCTCTCGCGCGTCTCCTCGCCAGAGATGCTTGACCTGACAATGGCGACGAATGCTGAAACCTGCATTCACAGCGCTCCAATCACGGAGGAAAGCGCCATGTATCGTCTTGTGTTCTCTCTAATCCTCGTATCGATGAGCATCATGCTCACTTGGGCTTTTCGGCCTACGCCTACCATGTTTACCGGCTACGAATCGCCACCAACAGCAGATCAAAGCAACCAGTCTGATAGCTTGACCCAATGAAGGGCGATCACCCCGCGCGTAGACCGCGGTCACGGGTGGTCGCGCTTTCCCGGTCGGGTCTATCTGCAATCCGCCGCCCGCATCACGGTTCGACTGGTCACTTCAGCTTGTTGTCGCTGTCCAGAGGGCGGCAATGACAAACTTCTTGCGATCGGTGTTTTTCACCCAGTCCACGTGTGCCGACAAGCCAGTAACCGTGTTCGCCCGCCACACCTCCGCATGCTATAATCGAGGATGCCCGAAAGCGAACAGCAATATGAGTTTTCTGAATTCTCCGGCGAGTTCGTCGATGACGGCGTCATGGTGATTATCGGCATATATCGGCCAGCCAATACTAATGGAGAATGGACGCTCGAGGTCATCGACCAAGAGGGATACTCGACCGTATGGGAAGATTCGTTCGCTACCGATCGCGAGGCCTTTGAAGAATTTCTGGCTACGATTAAGCGTGACGGAATTCACAGCTTTCTAGCGCCACCAATGCATACCGCGCATTGACGCTTGACCGCGGCAAATCGCGCTAATCGCTTCCAATCGCGTCCACCAAGCGCAACGCCCCGGCGGCGACACCACCACAAGAGGAGACTTACTGCGGTGGGCGGCAACAAGTTTTCTCGTGCTCGGTGGACTCAATGATCCGACAAGACCTCTCGGCATGATCTACACGACAGGCGCGGCGCCGCGAACCTAGTCCATTCTCATGCGAAGTCCGCGCTTATATACACGGCTGTCCTTGATGCTCTGCTCAAGCAGCTCAACGGCGGGCCGGTCAGAACCTTCACCCAAGACCAGAATTTCACCGAGTTTCCGTGCGACCGGCACGACGCGCGCGCGAATGTAAGCAAGACAGAACCCGCGAAGCTGCTGGCCGTCTTTGCCGTCGACACCGACGAGACCGAGCTCACGTGCCGATCCCGCACTGAACGGATCGGCACGAGCACTCTGTGCCGCGCCCACGCCGCCCTTCCCTTTACAGAACTCAACCATATCTACGCCTTCACTGCCGGAATGGCTAAGGACCTGGGGCATGTCCATCATAATCAGCATCCTGATCACGGTCCTTATTGTCGCCCTGGTGCTGTACCTCGTGCAAAAACTTCCGATTGACTCGACGATGAAGCAGATGGCCCAGATCGTCATTGTAATCGTTGGCATCGTCTCGTTGCTCAGCTCTCTTGGCGTATTCTGATCCGTGCGGGGGCTTGCCGCATCTCGCCTCGGCCGACGCCACCGGCCGGCACTTGAAATCGGAATGGAACAGTTGCTCTCAGCCCGCTTTTCCGCCTTTGCGCGCGGATCGGTCGACGACGACGCATGGAACCGGAGAATCTGGGGGAAGTCGTTCTTCCGCTGGACCGAAGCAGGTCGGCGTCAACAGGACTGCGCGCCAGCCTTTGGCCAGCCAGCCTGCCCCTGCCCGGTTGACAGAGATGGCGACGCCGCAGGCGGTCAGCCATGGTAGGGAGCCGTGCTAGAGCAGCTCATTCCGGTCCTTGGTCGCTCTTGCCCGCCGCCTCGTGCCATCCGTGTCGTCGTCACTCCTGCCCTGCGCTTCGCTGCGCGGCGGTTTATCGATTGCGCCGCCTTTATTATCCCATTCTTCGAGAGCGTCCCTTATCAGCCTCGCGGAAGCAGTATCCGCGGGATCTACATCGAAACCCGCCACGGATGCTTCGCTGGTGATGGCATCCATGAGGTCTTTATCCGAGATGTCCAGATCAGGGAAAATGCGCCGCACCGCACCAAGGGCTTCTCGGGTCGCGAATGGCCTCGCTTCTTTCTGACATGCGTTCAGAAACGCACCAATCGCCGCGCGCACGTCGGGCGGTATCTTACGGGATTGCGTTCTCATCATCGCCTCCCGGTGAATGAAGGCTCTGAGGCTAAACGCTGCCCGCGTCTCAATGTTCCTTGGTTCCTCTCGCAACTGTTACCGCTATCTATGATCTTGGCGACGTTGAGATTCGGCGGGGTCGGCGGATGGCAGGCCTCTGACACCGCGCAGCCAAATCGGCCAAACGAATTCCGTATGTATGGCAATTGCATTCAATTGAGACCCGACCTTAATGTCAGCCAAAAACAAAACGCCGAACGCCTTGCTTAAAACCCAATTGTGAACCATATACAGAACTTGTTAATTCGGCCGATTTGGAATTTAGCCGATTTGGCTGCGCGGTGTCAGAGGCCCGCCACTCACCACGAATTTTCGATAGCGCCGATCGGGCGCGGCATGTCGCTTCGTTCGAACCTGGAATGGACACCCGGGCGCTGACCACGGATGTACTGGCAGTCCTGGGAATCGTTTCGGTTCGGATGGAAGAGGCGCTGGCAAGCGCTTCCGCATGCTACTGCGGGGCGTTACCATAACCAACCGCACCACGCAGACGTCCGCCTTCCGGTTGCCCAGCTTCAATGCGCCGCAACCTGCTGGAGACAACGTGTCGACCGTGGCGGGGAATCGATCGAGGACTTGCCGTTGGGCAAGCTGTTCGACTGAAGGGCGGGTTTGGTAGGCCGGCTCTTTCCGCGGACATCTATCACATCACCGGAACGCTCCCGCCAAGCGGAGGTTCGCCGCAATACCGCATCCGGAACGACGACGAACGTCATGCACGGGTGACGACACAGCACGGCCTCGAACCGGTGCGCATGTCGTCTGCTGATGACGGCGCCACTCTCATCGAAAGGACGTTCAGCCATGGCCAAGGGACAGAAACGCAGCAATCGCGAAATGAGAAAGCCTAAACAGGAAAAGGCTCCGCCCAAGCCTGAAAGCCAGTTCGGCAACCAGATTAAGCTCGCCACGAACGCCAACGCCTCACTCGGCAAGGGCAAGCACTGACAGCTACGACGCTTCTGTAGAACGGAGAGGATGGCGATGAAGATCGTGATCGAGTTCTACCGTATCCGGAATGCGGACGACGCGCATGCGGTCCTCGGCCGCGAGACCGCGGAAGCCGCCGATCTCGACGAGGCGAGAGAGATTGCGCGGCAGCTTTTGCGGACCCTCGACATGCCGCAGCGTCCGGACGCCATGACCATCATCGATGGTGATGGGAACAATCTCCATTCAAGCAGGCTCGACACCGCCGAAAAATTTTGATGAAAAGGCCACCACCATGAACGCCCACAGCAATGAAACTGAAGTCGGGCAACATGCCCTTGCGATCAGTATCTGGGAAGATGAAGGCGGAGCACCAGCGCCCGACACGACGGATCATCAATACGGCCGCCGCATCGAAGCGGACCGCTCCTGGACGGTCTATCACGTGTTCACAGGCGTACCGGCGCGTATTGGCGGCAACACAATGGTCGGACTTAGCCGGTCGGGCGCAACCGAGGGCATGTTGTCTCTCAACCGTCGCAATATAGAGCGCTGGAAAGAGCGGGTCAGCCTATCCGCACCTGCGCGGCCCGCGTCGTGCGAAACAGAGGCACGCTGATTGTGACGCTGTCATTTCCGAATCCGAGCCGCAGCTTCGATGAGAAGAGAAACGCCATCCGCTTCATCGGCCACGACGGTATGTTCGAGGTGAGGTTCTTCGTCGAGGCCGACGCGCTCGCGATATCGAATGCCGAATTGGACAGATCGGAAATCTCCGAATCGAAGTTCCTTTCTGCTTTCGACGCGTTGCGCCTGTCCATCTACGATATCGCACGCAAAGCTTATTCCAATGGCCGCCGCGATTTCTATACGCTGACCGCCGCCGATTTCCGGCAGGACCGATCCAGATGCTGATCCGCTACGGTTATGAGATCACGCTGAACTGCCAGCAACCGACCGCGTTGGTATGCCTGCTGTCGGTCCACGAGCATCGCGCGGCGGATATTCGGGTCCCTGAAACGACATTCACCGCGCCAGACGTGCCGACGTCGACCTATCGTGATCTCTTCGGCAACCGATGCCGGCGGTTTGTCGCACCGGCGGGCGACCTGACGATATGGGGCGATGCCACGATAGAGGACGACGGCAAGCCGGACAAAGTGCTGCCAGCCGCCCGGGAACTCACGGTGCCGGAGTTGCCGGACGATTGCCTCGCCTATCTCATGGGCAGCCGCTATTGCGAAACCGACCGTCTCAGCCAGAGCGCTTGGGACATGTTCGGCGCGATCGAACCCGGTTGGGGTCGCGTGCAAGCGATCTGCGATTTCGTCCATGACCATATTCGCTTCGACTACATGCACGCCCGGTCGACACGGACGGCCTACGAGGTCTTTCATGAGCGCGTCGGTGTCTGCCGCGACTTCGCGCATCTTGCCGTCACGCTCTGCCGCTGCCTCAACATTCCCTCACGCTATATCAACGGTCATCTCGGCGACATAGGCGTCCCGGTCGTCGATCCGATGGATTTCAGTGCCTGGATCGAGGTCTTCCTGGACGGTGGATGGCACACGTTCGATCCGCGCAACAATACGCCGCGAGTCGGCCGGATCGTGGTTGCGCGCGGCCGTGACGCGGCCGATGTCCCGCTCATCAACTCGTTCGGCCCGCACGTCCTGAAGTCGTTCCGAGTGTGGACTTATGAGGTGCCGACCTTGCGATAGCCAAAGGGAACACTTGCCCGTCGCGATCGCAGTGATCGCAGTGCAGGAACGGTTTGCCGAATGAACACCAGCCGCTCACGCTTCCCAGAGAGAACCGGCAGATCGGCTTGCTAAGCCGTTCGTCTGGTTCCTCCGCATCGAGGCTGCGGCGGGGATTGTTCTGGTGCTCCGCACGCTCTTCGCGCTGGGCCTCGCCAACACAGCGTGGTCGTCGTGGTTTCTTGCCTTATAGGAGATGCCCGCGGTCTTAAGACCTACTCTTCCCTGGGCGAGCCCATTCAGCTCGCCCAGAAGAGCAAATGTCGGGATAACTTATCGGTTTCCGCTCAAGGCGCTGCATCGCGCATGTCCGTCCAGGATACTTTCCGGGTTAATAGGGCTGATGTACGCATGATCAGACGACTACAGGATGCTCCCGAACAGGAACGAATAGACAATCACAGCAATCGCCAGAGTAAACGCAAGCGATACGAACAGGCGCGAGAAATCGTAGGTATAGAAGCTGGCGGGAATGAAGCTTTTCATAGCGACCTCCTAATTTTCGTCTGGTTGAGATGCCCAATGCACGACGTCGGCTACGCCTCAGGACAGTGAGCGGCTGCAGCTCGTGCTGACCTTGCCGAGGACGTCCGCTGGAACTTGGATATCGGCCATAATGGCCGCTACGAGTTCGTCACGCTTCGCACGGTTGTCGTAGCCCTTAAATGTTGCGAGGTCGGCGCTCCTGGCAGTAGCCATTCGGCCTGCCGCGGTTGAACACATCCCCGCAAGCGCATCCACTCTGGCCGTCTCTACCGCCTCAGTGCTAGCAGTCGTGGTGGTAATCCATCCAGCATTGAAACCGATGATCGGCGCGGCGATAAGCCCAACGACTAAACCAATCGCGTAGGGTTTTGTCCGTTCAAGAATTTGATCGAGTGTCATGATTTAATTCCCTTTAATCAGGTGATTATCGGGATCGTTGCAGGCCCGCGCTCGGACCATGAGCCAATAGCAATCCAGATTTATTACAGTGCGCTTTAAAGGAATTAATGTAAACATCCAATTGTTATGTTTTTCCAAGAAATTATTACAACAACTAGTCATGGATATTTTTTTGTAGAAAATTACATTTTTCGGCGGCGCATCATAACGCATGTAGAAATAAACATTTTATCAGGAGACTTTTTTGTGCGGAGACCAGATATTAAATTAGCAAATCTTAGTATCGTCTCATTAATCACATATATGTTTAATATAGTTCTGCAACCATGTTGAATATTGCTGCGTCAGAGGCAGTAGAAGGCCTCTCATGGCCCGCCTATCGCCGCGTGACAATCTTCATTAAGCTTCCGGCCACGGCCGAAAACAAATATCGAATGCGTCTGGTAGCGATAAATCCTGAGGTGAGGAGCTTCACCGCCTAATCGCAGCTGATCGCCACCAACACAAAATCTCACCCTCGCCCACGTCGTGAAGGCAATTACATGCGCCATCATCGCGTACCCGTTCGCCTCAGAGATCGACGAAATGTCTCACTGAGCCGAAACCTATCGCATCACCGCAAAGCTCCGGTTGAGGGATAACTCGCCTCAATATCGCATCCACCGAAGACAATCTGGAGCCAATGGAATGGCGCATGCCGCCCCACCACTAAAGAGCATCACCAGTCGTGGCACAGGCGACGGGCCCAGAGGGGCGACAGGCCCAGAGGAGGACTACAGATGAAAAGTAAACACGAAGAGCAAGCGCTCGCCATCAGCGCATGGAGATCCGAAGGTGGCTCGCCGAACATCATCGAGCCTGAGCACACGCAGGCAACGGACCGTGAGACTTATCGGCAGTTCCCTTTCGATGTGCTGGAGTGTAGCCAATAGGAGGCTGGAAACGCTCACAATCAAGTGTGCGCAAGCAGCCGACTGAGCTGGGGGATCGGCTGGCCGTAGAGGCTGAAAAACGTGGCTCTTGAGGTGTACAATTCGCGGTCCTCTGGGTCGGGCAGAAATCCAGGGTGTCCTTGCTAAACAGGGAAATGAGGTTCATGGTGCCACGTCGGCCGCAACTGGTAAGGGCGCTGCCGCCTGAGGGACCTATCGCGAGCCCTAGCCCCCCGACAAAAAGGAGGGCGCCATGTCTTCCCGCTCCTCGCATCCTGCCATCCTGCTGTATTTCCAAAAGATGCTTGTCAATGCCCACCCCGAAAACGGATGGGATTTGGAAAAGTGTCCAAGGCAGGCTATCCGACCCGTAACGCTCCAGGATCTACCGCGCACGGCTGCGAGTATGTGGCTTGACGGTATTGCTTCCGCACGAGCTGCGAAAAGACGCTCCCGCCCTCGCTAGAGCAACGAGCCATCGCGTTTCCCATTCATCGACCGAGTATCTCCAAACACATGATTATACCTCGAGATAGCGGCGCAAAGGCTCAACCGGAGATAAAGACATGGCCCAAACATACCGCCCTGCATTGGCTCTGCCGATGCTTCTATGTGCGATACTGTTATTCAGCCCGAATGCATTTGGCCAAGCGACACCGCCGGTGCCTGCTAATGCCGAAGCGAACCGCTTCGGATCAGGCTGGGAGTGCAATCGTGGATTCCAAAAGGAGGGCGATTCTTGCCTCGCGGTAAAGTCTCCCGACCACGCGTTCCTGACGAACGAGTCTTATGGTAAGGGCTGGGAATGCCACTACGGATTCGTTGAAAGGGGCAACGAGTGCCTTACCGTTCAGGTGCCTGCCAATGCGTATCTTGATCCATTCTATGGCGATCGTTGGCACTGCATGCGCGGATATCGCCAAAACGACCGGGGATGCGAGCTTATCAAGGTGCCGGACAACGCATTTCTGACGGAGTCGACGTATGATGAGGGGTGGGAATGTGAACGAGGTTATCAGATTGTCGAACGCAAGTGCGTCGCAGTGATCGTTCCCGACCATGCTTATCTGACGACCAGCGGGAACGAATGGAAATGCGAGCGCGGTTTTGAACAGCAGGACCAGGCCTGTGTTGCCGTAGAGATTCCTAACAACGCATTCTTCGTGGAGACATCCTACGGTCAGAAATGGAAATGTGACCGAGGCTTTGAAACGAAGGGAGCGACATGTTCGCAAATCAAGCTGCCTGAGAACGCGCATCTCGATTCTTCCGGTAACGCCTGGGAGTGCAACCGGCCGTATCAACTCCGTAGCGGCGCTTGCCGTATGGAGTAACGATCTCTCTAACATAGTTGCAGATTGAGCCGAGTGGAGGCGGGCGCTGTACCGCGGCGCCTCCTACCAAAATGAGCTACCGGGTGTTTCTTTCCCAGGTGAAGGCGACCGCCGGCGAGCTTGGACTGTATGCCTTCGGGCGATGCCGCTGGCGTTATGGTCTCCTCCTTTTCGGTCTTTGCGCCTCGCGATTGCTTCGGACGTTTGTCCACATCATTCGCTTTGGTCTCGTCGGGAGTTCGCTAGTCTATTGCCGCGATCGGGAAGCGATGTGGACGTTCGTCTATCCTTGCAGCAATTTTAGGCTTCGCCGATCACACAGTCACCGCCCGGTTGCGGGCGACGATTTCGTCGTGGGTCAGGTTGCCGCCGGCTGCCATGAATTCCCTGAGGAGGGCGTCGCGATTACCGGGCGCGCGAGACCGGTCGGCCGATTGCAGCGCCGATTTCAGCTCGCTCGTCTTCAGTTCCGTGCAATAGGCGGGGGTACCAGGCTGCTGACGCCAGGAGTCGCTGAGACTTCCAGAGTCCAGCGCGTTAAAACCGCTGGCCTCTACGAGTTCCATGACAGTGGCCTTCGCCTTCGGGTCACCCGCGACTGGAATGGCGATACGTCGAGATGCCCCGTCTGCCCGGGCATGCCTTCAGTCACGGGACTCTCCGGCGCCGATCGGCTTGTCCGTTGAGCGCCGGAACACCGCGCTCGCGTTGACTCCTCCGAAGCCGAAGCCATTGGAGATCGCGTAGTCCATCTCCACTGGCCGGGCCTGGTTTGCAACGAAGTCTATTCCGTCGCCGGCCGGATCAGGCGCGCTCAAATTGAGAGTTGGCGGTGCCACCTGATCCCTGAGCGCCAGGATTGTGAAGATGGCTTCAAGCCCGCCGGCAGCTCCGAGCAGGTGTCCGGTCGCCGACTTCGTTCCGCTGACAGCCACGCTGAACTCTGCGCCGAAGACCCTCTTGATCGCCGCGATTTCTCCCAAGTCGCCGACTGGCGTCGAGGTCGCGTGCGCATTGAGGTGGCGAATCTCACGCGGTGAAATTCCGGCCTGGGCAATCGCGATCTCCATCGCCCGGCGCGCACCGTCGCCGTCCTCGGGACCGGAAGTGACGTGGTGAGCGTCCGCCGTCGTGCCGTAGCCGACGAGCTCGGCGAGCGGTTTCGCGCCACGCGCGAGCGCATGGCTCAAGGCCTCGATAACCAGGATGCCGGCGCCTTCGCCCATGACGAAGCCATCGCGCAACATGTCGAAGGGGCGCGAGGCCCGATCAGGTGTTTCATTGAAGCCGGTCGAAAGAGAGCGTGCCGCGGCAAAACCACCGAGGCTGACGATATTCATGCATGCTTCCGTTCCGCCGCACACCGCGATGTCGGCTTCATTCGCGCGGATAAGACGAGCCGCATCGCCGATCGCCTGAATGCCGGCCGCACACGCCGTCACCGGCGCGCCGAGTGGACCCTTGAAGCCGTAGCGGATGGAGATTTGACCCGCTGCCAGGTTCACCAGGAAAGATGGCACCGTGAACGGTGAAAGACGCCTGACACCACGCTGATCAACCGTTCGCACCGCTTCCGTTATGGCGGGGAACCCGCCGATGCCCGAAGCGATGATCGTCGCGGTGCGAGCCCGATCAGCTTCCGAGACCGGCTTCCATCTCGCCTGAGCAAGCGCCTCTTCCGCCGCCGCCAGCGCGAAGAGAATGAACCGATCGACCTTGCGCTGATCCTTTGGAGCAAAGACGGTATTCGGATCGAAGCCCGCCTCGGGGTCTTCTTCGAAGGAGGGAACCGTTCCACCGACCTTCGCCGGCAGGTCCCCCACCACATCGTCCGGAAGCCGTCCGATGCCCGAACGACCAGACAAGAGTCGAGACCAGGACGTCGCCACATTGGCTCCGAGGGGGCTAACTGCTCCCATGCCTGTAACAACGATACGGCGCATGTGTTCTCCAGTTATCATTTTGTTGGATCCGTCCGCGAGACTGCGGTGGGTGATCGTGAGAAATCAAGGATTGTGTCGGAGCGCCTACAGCTGCGACGCCGCGACGGGGATGGCGGGAATCTCATGCTTTCCCGGCGGAGGCCGCAATCCGCCGAGCTTCGTCGGCAGCCGCGTTGAGAAACCGCTGCGACATCTCTTCGTCGTTCAAGATACGAGAGATCGTCACGGCACCCACCATGAGCGACAGCATCGCCATGGCTTTGCCGTAGGTATTCGGGCTTTCGGCCTCCGGCATCAATTCGTCGAGAATTTGAAGATGAGCTTGAACGCCATCCTGGAATGGAGCTCTCACCTCCTCGCTTTGACGCGCCGCATCAGCGCCAAGCGCCACCAACGGACAACCGGCGCTCTTCTCTTCGCGATGTCCCAGAGAAAGGTAGAGCTCAATAACGGCCTCAAGGGGATCAGGGCTTGCGGCAGCAACAGCCGACCATCTGCGGGTCGCGTGCTCCATCGCTCGCCTTGACGCCTGTGCCGCAAGATCGTCCTTGGATTCGAACTGCTTGTAGAATCCACCCTGGGTCAGGCCGGCGCCCTTCATCAGATCCTTCAGCCCGATGCCATCAAAGCCGTGCTCTCGAAAAAGCCGGCTCGCTGCGTTGATGACCGCTTCGCGATTTGCTTCCGCCTGTGCGCGGCTAACTCTCATAATCGACCTCCGATTAGATTTCACTTGACATCTATAGCATGATTAGATTTATATCGCAATCTAATAAAGGCAACGCCCGTCAGCAAGGGTTAACTGCAATGAACCGCAAATATCTTCTCACATCCATTGGCCTCCTAGCAGCAGCCGGGGGCGCGGCGTTTGCGTTCGTTTTCGAAACGCCCGGACGGGATGCGGAGGCCGCAGACTCCCGCCTCGCGCCACCACTTGTGAAATTGGTGGAAGCCAAAAGACCGGAAAGAGCTGAGCGCGCCTTCACAGGTACAATCGCCGCCCGGGTGCAGAGCAATCTTGGCTTTCGCGTGCCGGGCAAGATCGTTGAGCGAGTGGTCGACGTCGGTCAGCAGGTCAAGGCGGGGCAAGCTCTGATGCGCATCGACGAAACCGATTTACGTCTTGCGCTGACGGCGAAGCGCAATGCGGTTGCCGCGGCCCGCGCGGTCCTTGTTCAGGCAAGCGCGGACGAGAGGCGCTATGCCGCTCTTGTCAAAGGCGGGGTGGCCGCTACTCCACAACGTTACGAGCAGGCCAAGGCCGCGTTGGATACGGCTGAGGCGCAGCTTGCCGCCGCGGAAGCGGAAGCCAAAGTCGCAGAAAACGAAGCGACCTACTCGGTCCTGGTGGCCGATGCGGACGGAACGGTGATCGCGACGCTCGGCGAACCCGGACAGGTCGTCGCGGCGGGACAGACGGTGGTTCAACTGGCGCACGCAGGCCCGCGCGAGGCCTTGGTCGCGCTTCCCGAAACCGTTCGTCCCGCAATTGGGTCGGAAGCCGAAGCAAGTGTCTATGGAAGTGACGGGCGGCGCGGAAAAACGCGCCTGCGACAAATCTCGGATGCTGCCGATCCCCAAACCCGTACCTATGAAGCGCGTTACGTGCTCGACGGCGACGCCGCCTCGGCGCCGCTCGGCTCGACGGTAACCATCAGAATCCCCAACGGAGAAAGGCAGTCGGAGGTCGCGGTCCCGGTCGGCGCGGTGTTGAATGACGGCAGCCGCACCGGGGTTTGGGTTGTTGACCAAGCTTCTTCCAGCGTGCGCTTCGTTCCAATCCAGATCAAACGGCTCGGTGAAGAAACTGCGTCTATCACCGGCATTGAGGTTGGAGATCAGGTCGTTGCACTCGGGGCGCATCTCCTCAGGGATGGCGCGCCCGTCAGGACCGGGCTTCAGGCAGAGGCGGCGAACCAATGAGCTTCAATCTTTCCGCGCTCGCGGTTCGCGAGCGAGCCGTCACCCTTTTCTTCATCATTCTGCTTGCTGCCGCAGGCGTCTATGCCTTCGGCAAGCTGGGGCGTGCCGAGGACCCCTCCTTCACCATCAAGACCCTGACGGTCACGGCCGTGTGGCCAGGCGCCACAGCGCGCGAGATGCAGGATCTCGTCGCCGAGCCGCTCGAGAAGCGCATCCAGGAACTGACCTGGTACGACCGTGTCGAGACCATAACCCGGCCGGGCTACGCCTTTCTGACCGTCACGCTAAAAGACAGCACGCCGCCCACGGCAGTTGAGGAAGAGTTCTACCAAGCCCGTAAGAAGCTCGGGGATGAAGCCCGCAACCTGCCGTCCGGCGTCTTCGGTCCCTTCGTCAACGACGAGTATTCCGATGTGAGCTTCGCCCTTTATGCGTTGAAGGCCAAAGGCATGCCGATGCGCGAGCTTGTGCGGCGGGCCGAGGTGATTCGCCAGGATCTTCTACATGTGCCGGGCGTCAAGAAAATCAACATCCTTGGAGAGCGGCCCGAACAGATCTTCGTCGAATTCTCCTATGCTAAGCTCGCAACCCTTGGCGTATCGGCACAGGACATCGCTGCGGCCTTGCAAAGGCAAAACACCGTCACGCCGGCGGGCTCGATCGACACACGCGGCCCGCAGGTCTTCATCCGGTTCGACGGCGCCTATGATAGTGTCCAGGCGATCGCCGATACCCCGATCGTCGCTGCCGGACGCACGTTGAAGCTCTCCGATTTCGCAGATGTGCGGCGCGGTTATGAAGATCCCGCTACCTACCTCATCCGCCATGAGGGCGAGCCCGCCATCATGCTTGGCGCGGTGATGCAGCAGGGCTGGAACGGTCTGGAACTCGGCAAGGCGCTCGAAGAAAGATCTGCCGCGATCGCACAGACGCTGCCGCTCGGCATGACGCTCGCCAAGGTCAGCGACCAGGCCGTCAACATCGACGCTGCGGTCGGCGAGTTCATGATGAAATTCGCCATGGCGCTTGGCGTTGTGTTGCTCGTGAGCCTGCTCAGCCTCGGTTGGCGTGTCGGGATCGTCGTGGCGCTGGCCGTTCCGCTTACGCTTGCCGTCGTGTTTCTCATCATGCTGGAAACAGGCCGGTTCTTCGATCGCATTACCCTCGGCGCCCTCATTCTGGCGCTCGGCCTTCTCGTTGACGACGCCATCATCGCAATCGAGGTGATGGTGGTGAAGATGGAAGAGGGCATGGACCGCATCAAGGCGGCCGCATATGCCTGGAGCCATACGGCAGCGCCCATGCTGTCCGGCACACTCGTGACAATCATAGGGCTGATGCCGGTTGGCTTTGCCAGATCAACCGCGGGCGAGTACGCCGGCAACATCTTCTGGGTCGTGGGCTTCGCGCTGATCGTCTCCTGGATCGTCGCGGTGGTCTTCACGCCTTACCTCGGCGTCAAGATGCTGCCGGCGATCAAGCCAGTCGAGGGCGGCCATCACGCCATCTACGACACGCCGAATTACCGGCGCCTGCGGGGGCTCATCAAGTTTGCCGTGCGCCACAAGTTCATGACATGCGCTGTCGTGGGCATCGCCCTGGCTCTTTCTGTCGTTGGCATGGGATCGGTCAAACAGCAGTTCTTTCCGACGTCGGATCGTCCCGAGGTGCTGGTCGAAGTCCGTATGCCCGAAGGCACCAGTATCGAGACGACGACCGCCACGGTCGAGAGACTCGAACGCTGGCTGCAGGAACAGCCCGAGGCAAACATCGTCACCAGCTATGTCGGACAGGGCGCTCCCCGCTTCTTTTTCGCGATGGCGCCGGAATTGCCTGATCCCGCCTTCGCCAAGATCGTCGTGCTCACACCGGACGCGGAGGCGCGCGAGGCTTTGAAGCACCGGCTCCGCAAAGCGGTGTCACAGGGGCTTGCACCTGAGGCTTATGTACGCGTCACCCAGCTTGTGTTCGGGCCGTACACGCCGTTCCCGGTCGAGTTTCGGGTCATGGGACCTGATCCAGAGCAACTGTACAGCATTTCCGAGAAGGCCCTCGACATCATGCGGGGCGTCCCGGACGTGCGGCAGGCCAACCGCGATTGGGGCAACCGTACACCTGTTCTCCGTTTCATCCCGGATCAGGATCGATTGAACCTCATCGGCCTTTCGCCGGCCGAGGCAGCCCAGCAGATGCAGTTGCTGCTGAGCGGCATTCCGATCACGCAGGTTCGCGAGAACATCCGCAACGTGCCTGTCGTCGCACGTAGTGCTGGCGAGAGTCGCCTCGATCCGGCAAGGTTGGCCGACTTCTCGCTGATGAGCAGGGATGGCCGACAGGTTCCGCTCGATCAGATCGGCCATTCCGAAATCCGGTTTGAGGAACCGATTCTGAAACGTCGCGATCGGACCCCGGTCATCACGATCCGATCGGATATCAATGAGGCGACGCAGCCCCCGGAGGTCTCACAGCAGGTCATGACGGCGCTTCAGCCGCTGATCGCCTCGCTCCCCGTTGGATATCGCATTGAAATGGGTGGAAACATCGAGGAATCTCTAAAGGCCAATGTGGCGCTTGTCCAAATCTTCCCGGCCATGATTGCCGCCATGCTGATCGTCATCATCCTCCAGGTCCGCAGCCTGTCAACGATGACAATGGTCATGTTGACGGCCCCGCTCGGTCTTGCCGGGGTGGTTCCAGTGTTGCTCCTCTTCAATCAGCCCTTCGGCTTCAATGCTATTCTCGGACTGATAGGGCTGGCCGGCATCCTGATGCGCAACACGCTGATCCTGACCGAGCAGATCAAGGAGAACCAGGCAGCTGGTCTCGACGACTATCATGCGGTCATCGAGGCGACTGTGCAGCGGACGCGCCCGGTTATCCTGACCGCACTTGCCGCCGTGCTGGCCTTCATCCCTCTCACACACTCCGTCTTCTGGGGATCGATGGCCTATACGCTGATCGGCGGCACGGCGGTCGGCACGGTGCTGATCCTGCTCTTCCTTCCGGCGCTCTATGCGGCATGGTTCCGGATCAAGCCGACCGCAGATGAGGTCCATGAGGATCCGACGGAGGAACCGGAATTGCGAACAGCAATGGCTGCCGAGTAGGGCTCGGTTGTCAGGCGGAGACGGTTCAAGTTCTCGCGCGCTGGCTTTGCCCGAACATACGCAGGGCCAGCCGCACGATCTTACCGCTTGCTGATGACCGTGCAGGGCGAGCCCGGCAGATCCGATTCATCTGGCCTGGAGACATCCGTGAACCATCCGGTCCGAACGGGAACTGATCCCGACGAGGTGCGCCAGCGCATTCTGGAGGTGGCGGAGGAGCACTTTCGCCGCATCGGCTACCATAAAACGTCGGTGGCCGACATCGCCTCCGAGCTCGGCATGAGCCGGGCGAACGTCTACCGTTTCTTTCCCTCCAGGGATGCGATCAACGAGTCCATCTGCAGGCGAGTCGTGAACGAGGTCGCTGACATCGCCATTGCGATCGCACGCACGAACGCAACGGCCTCGGAGAAACTCGACCGGCTCCTGACCGCTATTCACCAGCACAACAAGGTGACACGGCTCAAGGAAAAGCGCATGCATGACCTGATTATCGCCGCCATGCAGGAGAACTGGGCGGTCATCAGGGCGCATATCTTGCGGATGGTGACGATCTTCGAGGCGATCATCCGCGAGGGCATCGAAGCGGGCGAATTCAAGGTCGAAGATGCCGCGCAAGCCGCGCGAGGAGTCATGGCCGCTTTCATGCCATTCTTCCATCCGGTTCTGATCGAGCACTGGCTTCAACACGGCGAAGACACTGAAGCAGGCCTGCGCGAGCAGATTCGCTTTATACAAAAAGCTCTCGGCAAGTCGGACTAAGCGGGCTGCCGTATTCGCATGCGGCGCTGGCCGAGGAGCGGTGGGGGCCCATATGCCGGAAGAGACGGTGAAACCCTACTTCGCCCGAGATAGCGCTCTAAAAGCGTGCCCACGCCCATCTCGCGCAATACGCGCTGACCGGGTGGATGCGGACCTTGCGGGCACACTATCCGACAGTCGGCTCAGGGTCGCACTTTGCCATCCGCAAAGTGCCCGCCCACGACAGTTGTATGGTGAAACCGGCCAAAATCCCCGTCGCAAAGTTATCATGGCCGCCTAGGGTGTCATGTCGCCCCTACCGGAACCGACCCTATGGCGGCGTTGCGGACGACATCAGCAAGGAACTGCGGCTACACAAGCTCAGACGTCGTCATCCACTGCGCGACCTAGTGATTGATCGGCTGAAGCCCCATTGGTCGCCGGAACAGATCGTCGGTCGCCTTCTTGCCGATGGCATCAGCGCCGTCGGCATTTGGCCAGAAAACGATCTACCGCTTCATCTACTGCAAGGGAAATTACGCCCTCGGCTCCTATCGGCCTCTTCCGGAAGGGCGGCGCAGACGCGGTCGTCGCGGATCAAACCGCGCAGGAGCTTCATCCCGTTTGACTGCCGGATCACCCAACGTCCTGAATTCATTAATGATCGTTCGCAATTCTGTCATCAGGAAGGTGATCTTTCGCTCTTCTGTCGCGAGCTGGGCGAAGCCAACGTTGCCTCGCGGTGATGATCAAGAACCGCAGCCGGCACTCGCGATCTGTCATGGACAAGACGTCCTCGACTTCTCGCCCTGTCGTCCGCTGCACGTCGCAGCTTTACATTTGATCGCGGTACAGAGTTCTGGAAAATGGGATCTGCGTCAGAAGCTAGTCCTGCGACCCGAATTCATTCTGGCAGAAAAACACATCCGCCGCTTCATGCACCGCGTCGCGGATCTATCCGAAAGTCATGCAGCAGCAGTTCGTCGACCTCGCCCATTATCTGAAATTCGCTCCGCAGAAAGTGCTTCGGCTATCGGACACCGGCCCAAGTCTTCACCGCACATTTGCGCGAGTGCGGGTGACGCCCCTACTCTTTGCACGCCCCCGTTGCAGTTGGTATAGCCTCTGCAAATCTGCTACATTCCTGCATAAAGCATAAATTAGTGAAATGGTCGGGAACCGACTGCCTTTACGTTAGCAATTATTCAAGAAATTGACGCGGGGTGCGCAGCGCGTTCCGCCAGGGTCTTCACAGGGATTCGGAGGGGGATTATCCATGGCCGTCATCAGCGGTACATCCGGAAACAATACTCTTATCGGCACGGGTCAAGACGATACGATCAACGGCCTGGCCGGTGACGATCTCATTCAGGGACTAGGAGGATCGGACGTCATCGACGGCGGCTCGGGCGTCGACACGGCCGACTATCGGGAGAAAACGGCAGGGATCACCGTCACGCTCAACGGCGGCGTTGATGCGGTGGTGACGGTCGGCGGCATTGCGGAAGACATCCTCCGCAGGATCGAAAACGTCTATGGCGGCTCGGGCGACGACACCATTACGGGCGACATCCAAGCCAATCTCTTCAGGGGCGGCCTCGGAAACGACGTGCTCGACGGTGGCGCTGGGATCGACACGGCCGACTATAGCGACAAGACGACATCGGTCGTGGTCACCTTGACGGGCGCGACGCCGGCCACGGTCTTCGTCAACGGTGCCGCAGAGGATACTCTCAGCAACATCGAGAACGTATATGGCGGCTCGGGAGACGACATCCTGACCGGCGACGGTCAGAACAATGTCCTGCGCGGCGAGGTCGGCAACGACACCCTCAATGGCGGCGCTGGCGACGATTCCCTGTTCGGCGGCGCCGGCAATGACACGGTCGACGGCGGCACCGGGAGCGACACCTTTGACCTGCGGGAAAAGACAGCTGCGATCGTCCTAAGGCTCAACGGCGCCAATGCCGCTACGGTCTTCGTAGGCGGCGCTGCGGAGGACACGGTCAGCAATGTCGAGAAGATCGTCGGCGGGTCCGCGGGCGACACGCTTATCGGTGATGCCGCCGGCAACAAGTTCTCGGGCGCCCGCGGCGATGACTGGCTGATGGGAGGCGACGGGGCCGATATCCTGGACGGCGGCGAGGACAGCGACACCGCCGATTACAGCGACAAGACGGCCGCCATCGCCGTGACGCTGAACGGCAGCAATCTCGCCACGGTGGCGGTGGGCGGCGTTGCCGAGGACTCGATCACGAAGATCGAGAACGTCGTCGGCGGATCGGGCGACGACAAGATTACGGGCGATGCAGCCGCCAACACGTTCCGCGGGGGCCTCGGCGCCGACGTCTTGGATGGCGGCGCCGGCACCGACACGGCCGATTTCACCGACAAGACTCAATCCGTCCTCCTCACCCTCAACGGGGCCACCGACGCTGTCGCGACTATCGGCGGAACGGCAGAGGACACGGTCCGTAACATGGAGAGCATCATCAGCGGGTCGGGCGACGACCAACTCACCGGCGATGCGGCCGCCAACACGTTCCGCGGGGGCCTCGGTGCTGACGCGTTGGATGGCGGCGCCGGCGTCGATACCGCCGACTATAGCGACAAGACGGCGTCCGTGGTCGTCACGCTGGCCGGCGCGAGCCCGGCCACGGTGTTCGTTGGCGGTATTGCGGAGGATACGCTCCGAAACATAGAGAACATCCTCGGCGGCTCGGGCAACGATGTCCTGCGGGGCGACGCCTTTGCGAATGTGCTCGATGGCGGTGCCGGCATCGACAAGGTCGACTATTCGGCGTCGGCCAAGCCGATCGCGGTCACGCTCAACGGCGCCAACAATGCAACGGTCTTCGTCGGCGGTATTGCCGAGGATACCGTCCGCAACATCGAGTATGTGACGGGCGGCGCCGCGTCGGACGTGATCACCGGCGACGCACAGGCGAACATCTTCGTCGGCGGAGGGGGCGACGACCTCCTCAAGGGCGGAGGCGGCCTCGATGTCATCGACGGTGGCATCGGTTCCGACACCATCGACTTCGGTGACAAGACGGCCGCGATCGTCCTGACGCTGGCGGGGGCGGCGAACGCGATCGCCACCGTCGGCGGGATGGCCGAGGACACGGTCCGCAACATCGAGAACATCTTCGGAGGTGCCGGCGCCGACGTGCTGACCGGCGACGGCGGCAGCAACACGTTGCGCGGTGGCCGGGGCGCCGATAGTCTCGACGGCGGCGCGGGTGTGGACACGGCCGATTATCGGGACAAGACGAACACCATCGTCGCCACGCTCGATGGGCCGAATACCGTGATCGTCAAGATCAACGGCCTGAATGAGGACACGATCCGGAACTTCGAGAACATCTCGGGCGGCTCCGCTGGTGATACGCTCACCGGCGACAGCTTGGCCAATACGTTGCGCGGCAACGATGGCGGCGACACGCTGAAGGGCGGCCTGGGCAAGGACGTGCTCGACGGAGGCAACGGCATCGACACGGCCGATTACCTCGAGAAGACCGACGCAATCAGCGTCACTCTCAACGGCACGGCGAATGCGAGCGTCCTCGTCGCCGGCGCAGCCGAGGACACCATCCGCGGCGTCGAGAATATTCTCGCGGGATCCGCTGCCGACACGCTTGTCGGCGACGGCGCAAACAATCTGTTCCGTGGCGCTCTAGGAGCCGATTTCATCGACGGCGGCGCAGGCGTCGATACGGCAGATTATCGCGAGAAGACGGTCGCGGTCAGCGTGACCCTCAACGGAGGGAGCGACAGCTTTGTCTTCGTCAATGGCACCGCGGAAGACACCATCCGCAACATCGAGAATGTGTTCGGCGGCAAGGGTAACGACACCCTCACAGGCGACGGCCTAGCCAACAGGCTCGACGGCAATGACAACAAGGACCTGCTCACGGGTAGCGGCGGAGCAGACACTCTCGATGGCGGGGCGGGCGTCGACACGGCGAACTATCGCGACAAGAGCGTATCGATCTCCATCACCCTCAATGGCGCCACCTATTCGACAGTGACCGTCGGGGGCGTGGCTGAGGATACGATCCGCAACATTGAGAACGTCTGGGGCGGGACCGGTGGCGACAGGCTGACGGGCGACGCGAACGCCAATCTCCTTTCGGGCGGCGGCGGAAGCGACGCGCTGTTCGGTGGCGCAGGGGCCGATACGTTCCAGTTCGATTTCGCGCTCGGAGCGACGAATATCGACACGGTCTCGGATTTCGCCACGGGGGACAAGCTCGCCCTCTCGAAGGGCGTCTTCACCACGCTGAGCGTCGGCTCTCTGGCGAGCGCGCAATTCTATGCGGCGGCCGGCGCAACCGCAGCGCAGGACACGAGCCAAAGGATCATCTATGACACGACGACCGGTGCGCTCTACTACGATGCCGACGGCAGCCTTTCCGGTGCCACGGCCGTTCAGTTCGCCGTGCTCTCGACGCATCCGGGCCTGACCACGGGAGATTTCCTGATCGTGTAGCGGGCGCCGGCGTAGGCCGGTAGCTCGAGGGCGAGCTTGCAATCGTCACTGGGGCAGCTTGGGGGCAGCTTGGTCCGCTGGCCGCGTGCGCGGCGGCGGGATGAGCATTGTGCGAACGCCAATAGACGCATTCGCCCGCTTCATGCCATGCGATATGGACCTATCCGCCGTTACGCGAGCGCAGCTCGCCACCCTCGCCCGTCACCTCAACTCGCTACCGCGAAAGTGTCTGGGCTATCGGACACCGGCCGGGTCTTCCTGGCGCATTTTGCGCGAACGGCTGATCCCCTACCCTGCCCACGTTGCACTTGGCGCAGATTTTCCAAGGTCACTTTTCTCGGCCCCTTGGCTCATGACGAGCTACGATGTCCCCGATTGGGCGGAAGCGTGGAGCCAAGTTTTGCAAGCTCGCGCGCTTTTCGCATGTGCTCCGACTGTTCACATCGTATGCCAATAGGCTGCTACTGATTGTTCTTCCTTCGCAAACCCTCGATCGCGAAGGGTTGCTCGAATGGCCTTTGCGGCCTTAGCTTCGCAGGCTACCCACGCAAATCTTTTCAGAGAAATATGCGGAATGTCCACGTGGGCGATGGCCTGCGCAAGGCCGGGGCGACAGCTGGCTTCGCTCGCGTCGCGATACAGCCACTTGGTGTCAACGGCCGCCCGGCTTGTAAAGGAGATGGTATCTGCCGAAGTGCCAACCTCGATTATCACCGTCGCCGTCTTGGTCTCATCGAGCGATTCCAGAATTCGGGAAATTGCTGGTAGAGCAGTTTCGTCTCCGGCAAGGAGATACCACTGAGCGTCATTGAATCCTCCGCCGCTCGGCCCAGCCGCACCAACCACGTCGCCGCGTGCTGCGCGCCTTGCCCAACTGGAACCGGGACCTTCGTCGTCGTGCATCACGAAATCGACGGCAATCGTATGGTTTGCCGGGTCAACGAAACGGACTGTATAGGCTCGCCAAATCGGCTTGATGTCGGATGAAGGCACCTGCTGTTGACTTTCCGAAGACCCATGTCGTTCGGCGATCTCCTGAAAATTGAACAGGATTCGCAAATGTATGTCGTCCAACGTGTCGAAGGACCTCGTGTCGGCTGTCCGAAATCTGATCCGCCGGAGTCTGGGCGCAATGTCGGTGGTACTGTCGACCGTCAGAACGCAGAAGCTGGGCGGCAAATGACGTTGAAGACAGCTTTTGCTCCACTCGATCCGAGCTGTTCGAGCGGCCGGTTCATCCGCGAGAGCATCTTCGAGCCATACCTTGACGAAATACAGTGTCTCGAGATCGGCGGCGAAAACATCCACCTCGATGCCACCGTCTATCAGCCTCAGTATGCCTGACACTGCCGCCAACTCGACGACCAAGCTGCCGCTGGACAGGTGGCTGTCGACGTCGTGTTCAAGCAAGTGGATGTGAAGACGTTCCAAGACGCATTCGGGGCTGTTCGTCAGGATGCTTGCCTGCAGCCGGTAAGCCAAATTTGTATCTTTTGTCGACGTTGTATCATCGCCCCCGCTCATGAGCCCGCCCTGTCCGCAAGGACGGCCGGATGCCATAGCCGGTTCGAGAAAAAGTGCTGTCTGGAGATCGACATGATCGCCGCACGTTTTGTCGGAAGATCAACGGTTCTTGTATGAGAGAAGCCCGAGCGCTGCAGGTTACGGAGTTGACGGTGATGCGCAGCACTCGGCTCTTGAACGATCCGTTCGGTTCGGGGGTCGTCGAGAAACATCAAATGAAGTAGGGAGGGCAGCCAGGCCGTGAACCACAGCTTCCCGCGAAAAGCCCCCTCCCCGACGATGACGTGACAGCCGCGGTCGTAGTCGCCGGCACCGCAGAAAGTACCGATCAAATCCTCTTTCGCCCAATAGATCTCGAAATAGGAAAAGGCCTGCTCGTCAAAGCGGCCGATCAGCGGTATGATGTGAGGATCGGCCAGCATGCGATCCAAATACCGTCTGTGAGCGGCTTCGCTTCCTGCTTCGTTCCAAAACTCGTCCACTCTTGGATCGTTCATCCAGCGGTGAATGTCGGGCAGGTCCTCAAGTGTCGCCACGGTGAACGAGAGCGTGCCGGAGAGCCAGGGAATGAACCGGGCATAGAGACATCCAGCCGGCTTCGGCGGCCGCAAAGGATGTTCGGTCTTGCCATCAAAGATGTCGCGTCGCGGACGGGCACATGATGGCGAGGCCATCCAGATCTCGGGCATCTGCCAGAACATTTCCGCAAACACCGCTGGCGCGAGTGCATCCTTGCCGTCGATCACAAGGCCACGCCGTTTCAACTCCGGCAATAGGAGATTCCAGCCATCGCCCGCGAGCACGATCGAGACCAAGTCTCTCCTTGTCGCGAACAGATACTCGAAGACGGCGCAAGCAAGTCGAAAACCCCAAGCGTGGCCCGTGCTGAGATCGTCGATTCTCAGTGCCCCCTCCGAAAGCTCGAAGCGTGCCGTGTGATCCTTAACCGCCGAAACCGACAGGATGGATCCAGCCTGGCGCACGTCGACGGACCTGCACGCGTGAAGCTGAAAGGATCGAAACATGCCGCCGTCTCGATCGTCAGTCTTTTGGGGCTCGCCGATCATTTCCCGCTGTCCTTGACGCGATTGGTCCATCAAAAGACCTTCGTCAGCGAGATTGCGAATGTGCGTCCGCGGCCCTTGTAGTCGAATATCGATTCGTCGGCCAATCCGCCATAAAGGGCTTTGGCGCGGGAGCCCCAAATCGTCGTGTAGTCGGTGTCGAAGACGTTATGGATGCCGAAATTCAGCGTCGTGTCGGTATTTTCGAAGGTGTAGCCGCCGGTCAGATCGAACAGCGTATAGTCGTCGATCGTAAACCCATCGGCGTCCATGAGCTCGAAGACATGCTGGCCGTAAAATTTTAGGCTGAGAGCGTCATTAGTCCAGCCGACATAGCCGCCAAGCTTGGAGACGCTTGCGGTTCCAATAGAGTCCTTCTCCCAGCCGTCGTCCTTGACTTCGGTTCTCACCCAATGACCCAAAACCCCAACATCGAAACCATGGTCAAGCTTTGCGCCCACTTTTCCTTCTATGCCATAGACTCGTCTCTCCTGATCGACGACTTCGACCGCAAGCGTCGAGCGATTGAGATTGATGGATCGATCGGAAAGAGAGTAATAGGCCGCGGTTTCAAGGTTGTAGGTGCCGTCGTCAACACGATAGCCGATTTCAAACGAATTGGTCTTGATGGCCTCAAGCGCTGAGTCGCCGACATTCACGCTGTTGATAAGCGTGTAATGTCCACCCGCGAGCGAATAGAGGCCATACCCGTAGTATTTGGCCGGATCCGGCAGCTCGAAGCCCTGGCTGAAGTTTGCATAAACCTGCTGCGTATTCGTCAATTGGTAGGTCGCGCCGGCACTGAACAGAGCGGCGTCATAGTTGACTTCGCCGCCGGGTATGACATCGGCGGAGGTCGCGCTCCCTTGCAGGATGGCGACCTGCTGCGCCGCCCCGACGAAGTCGGAGACCTTGGTGTTGACGAATTGGTAGCGGACGCCGCCGTTCAGCGTCACCCGGTCGGTGGCCTCGTAGGAGGCCTCCGCAAATCCGGCGATCGTGGAGACATCGATAGAGGGATAAAGGCCGGTTATGCCAACCGTATCGAAATCGAGACCCCCGCTGACGGCGGCAGTCCGCATGTCGAAGACGTTCTGACGCGACTTGAAGGAATCCCGATCGGCATCGACACCATAAGTTATCTTCAGCTGGTCTGTGGGCTCCGCGACAAGCGCCGCTTTGACGCTGTAATAGTCGGTGTCCTGCGAACTGCCGGCGAAGTAAGTGCCGGTTTCGGCGTTGCCGCTAGCGGGAAAGGGATTGAACTTGATTTTTTCGCTTCTGTAAGCGCCTTGCAGCAACAGTTGCTGCCCGAAAACGTCATCATCGGTGTAGGTGACGTTGTACATCGAACGGCGGGTTTGCGGATTGAAGTCGGACTCGTACCCGTCACGAGTTTCAAACAGGCTCGGATTTCCAAGCGCTGCGAAATTGAGACCGTAATAAAGACCGTAATCCGAATCCTGCTTGCTATCGAAATATTGCCCGGAAAATTCGAGGCGGCGGCCCTCGTCGACCTGGTAGCCGATCGACCCCATCAGGTCGATGCGCTCGTTGAAGGCCGTGGAGGTCTGCGTGATGTCGGGAATGAGTATCGTGTCGCTGCCGTCGTAAAAGGCGCCGGTCCTGTTCCCGGCGATCGAGAAGCGGGCATCCCAGTTGTCGCTGTCGTAGGTAACGGCGCCCGCCGCATTGCGATCGAAGTCCTGGCTGCCTGCGAAGCCGCTGCCCATGCCGCCGGTGACTTCGGCGTGAAGCCCCGGCTCTGCGTCCTTGCCCTTCTTCGTGATGATGTTGATGATGCCGCCCGTCGCGTTCCCGCCATAGATTGCGGTCGCTCCGGACAGGACCTCCACCCGCTCGATGTTGAAGGGATCGATGGAATCGAACTGGCGGCTGAGCGAACGCGCTGAATTCATCGAGACACCGTCGATGAGGATGAGCGGTGTTCGGCCGCGCAGATTCTGCCCGAAGGATGTGCGCGCTCCCTCGCTCGCAGGATCAAAACTTGGAATGGCGTCAGCTAGAATCTGCTGCAGCGTTTTGCCGGACCGAGCCTCGGTCTGGATTTGAGCCGACTCGACGACGTAGATAGTGCGCGCGATTTCGGAAATCTGCTGAGGGGATCGGCTGCCCGTAACCACGATCGCTTCCAGGCTCGTCGCAGCTTCCGCTTGATCGGCCGAACTGCCCTCCTGGGCAACCGCGCTCGTGCCGACCGCCATCGCCACGGCGAAGAGGCCAAAGCCTACGCCGCCATTCTCATTCTTACCCATAACGCCCCCTGCGCGCGCGAAGACAATTGTCGCTGCGGACAGCGAGCAAATTGCAAATACAAGACTATTTAAGTCATGTTTTATGAGCTAAGGGTGTTCGCCGCTTGGATAATGGCGAACCTCATTTGGACGGATGCGAACGTCAACAGGAAAGGCTGGCTCACGACATGGAGATAATCCGACCGCTGAAATTCGGGATGCTTCCTGATCGCGAAAGCAGACTCGTTTGCAGGAGCATCCTTTTGGACATGCTCGGAGAGGCTACGATTGCCGTGGAAGATGGCGATCTAGCTGGCGTGACGGGGTTGTTCTGGAAATATGTGTCCCTTTCGCTAGCAACGCTCTACTTCCCCAAGGCACCGCTTCGCCTCACCGCAAACGGCGTAAGCGATGCCGGCATTGTCATCATGCGTGCCATGGACGGTCCGCTTGTTATCCATCATCGCCGGAACAAGGTGGAGACGGCACGGGCGGATGTCATCTTTCTTCCCGCAGACGCGTCATCTGAAATCACGCTGCCGGAAGGCGGGCGTTTCGACTGCGCGCATCTCCCCGCCTATGCGCTTGCTTCAATGCGCGATATTTTGAAGCCAATGATGATGCAACCACTTGCTGCCGACTGCTTGCCGCTGCAGCTACTCACGAACTATGCCGGCTATCTTCTGAGACAGGAATATCAAAGCGAGGAGCATGCCGGCATGATGGTCGCCCATTTCTATGATCTTCTGCCAGTGCTTGCTCAGCATGTCGGCAACATCGGTCCGCGAGACACGCCCCAAAGCCGCATGGCCTCCATCAAGACGCTGATAGAAGAAAACCTTGCGAACGGCGCTTTCTCGATCACCGACGTAGCCGAGGCCGAGGGCGTCACTCCCAGAGCAATCCAGAAATTCTTCAGCCGGGAAGGAACGACCTTTTCCCGCTACATGCTTGGAAGGCGGCTTTCACTCGCCAAGGGGCTCATACTGGCGGAAGGCGACGCCACCTCCATCAGCCAGATCGCCTACACTGTGGGCTTCAACGATCTTTCGTATTTTAACCGCACCTTCAGAAGCCGCTACGGCGTGCGCCCCTCCGACCTGCGCCGGCTCACCGCGACAGCCGCCTGACGAAGAGCGTGATATGTCCGAATGTGAAGGGCCGTCCACCGGAAGGGTGGCGGCCCCTTGTATTTTTCAGCAGCTTCAGGAGCGACTACGCCGCATTGCTGCGCCTGTCGAAAGCAACCAACGGGTTGTCCACCATGCCCTGGAAATCCGGCACCGGGCGTTCGTCATCATCGGCATAACCATGCGTGAACAGGCGAACCCGGTTCAGGCAAAGGCGCGGATATTCGTCGCCGAAGAGATCGAACGTCGCGAAGCGGGATGCCATGTCGGGGAAGCGTTTCTGATACCGCAGTACACTCTCGCGCGCCAAGGCCCAGAAGGCGTCTTCGGAGAGGCCGGAGCGCTGGTCGAGCAAGACCGACATGTAGCGGAAGACGCATATAAAGAGTGTCGTCTGGATGAAGTGGATGAGAAAGTCGGCAGGCAGGCACAAAAGAACGGCCCTGACCTCATCCGGCATGCTCGCGCTTTCGGGAAACTCCAGATCGCAGACGATCACGTCGTCGATGAAGTCGCGCAGCGCCAGGCGTTCGGGCCGGCTTTCCTTCAGAATGAGCGTCGCATTCTGGCCGTGTGCCGAAAAGGCAAGGCCATGCTTCGCCAGCAGGTGGAAAACCGGCGGAATGACGACGTCGAAGAACCGCGCCATCCATTCCGATACGGTCATGCCTGCTTTTTCGGCTAACGCCTGGACCACCGGCTTGCCGTCTGTGCCGGCATGCAGGAGGGCGGCAAGGGGCATGCCGGTTTCGCCCGGCTTCAGATGCGCCGCCAGGCTGTCGCGCCACAGGCAACCGAGCATCTCGTTGAATTGATAAGGCGCGCCCTCGACGCCGGAGAATTGCGGATGGACATAGTGCATCCCTGCGCGCTCGCCGAGAAGAACGAGACCGCACTCTTCCAACAGGAAACGATCCTTGACCAGCAACTGGTCGAGCCATGTCGTCAGCGGCGCTGCCGTCAGCGCCCGCTTTCCGGGAATACCTCGGTAGACGGCGGTATTCAGGATGGTCATGCACAGTTTCAGCGTCGATTTCTCCGGATGGGAAATGTTCGACAAGGTGCGCACGGATTGCTGCGGCACATAGAGATCGTCTCCCTTGCCGAGCAGCACCATGTGTCCGGAGGCGATATCGGCGGCGAAATGCGGCACGATCATATGGTCCCACTGCCAGGGATGGACCGGCATCATGTAATGCGTCTCGGTAGAGCCGCCACGCGCGGCGAGCACGGCGCAAAACGCACCGAAACGAGAGGTGCCGACGGCCTCGCGGACGAGCCGCTCGTTCGTAAGCTTCTGCTCCGCGACGAAGGACGCGCGATCCTTGCTGACGCCGAGCCAAAGCACCTCCGTCGCGGTCCGATTTTCCGGCGCATAGGCGAGATAATCGGAATAGCCGAGGCCGATACGCCCCTTGCTGACCGTCACCCAGGGATGGCCGGTGGTCTCGCCCTCCATGCGAATGTCGTCCAACTCCGCAAGTTCCGCACCGGTTTTTGTGGCCCGCGCGGCGATATGCGCATCGGCGACGAGCGTGTTGCCAAGCTCCTTGATGAAGTGCGCGACCGTCATCGGCTTGACGCCGAGCTTCGGAAGCACTTCGGCGCAGAAGGCAAGCGGATCGTCAAGCAGCACATCGGCATCGCCGTGCCGCTTGGCGATGCTCGTCGGATCGACCGAGAGATTGTCGAAGACATAGCGCTTGGCTTTGAAGCGATACGCGACCTCTCCGATATCGACACGGTAGTGGCCCGGGTTTTCCTCCTGAACACCGAAGACGCGTTCATAGGCGAATTCCTCAATGACCTTGGCCAAAAGACGTCTCGATGCCTGTTGCCAGAGCTCTTTGGAAAAGGCGCCGGGAAGAAGCGGGTCATGACGCATGGGCATAGAAATCTCCTGAAATCGAGGATCGGGCGGTCTGGCCGGAAGGCAGGCCGAAGTTCTGGAATGACGCCGGCGCGCCGACGCGGTAATGCTCGCGACCGACAAGCTGGTTGATGATGACCGCATTGCGGAAGGCGCCGAGGCCGAGGTCGGGCGCCCCGACGCCGTGGTGGAAGGTTTCGGCGTTCTGGACGAAAACATTGGCCTTGCCGCCGTCGCTGCGGCGTGCACGGAAATCCTCGCCGACGATCAGGTCGCCTTGCTCGCAGGTTTGAAGAACGCTGCCCTTGAGCGAGCCCAGCCATTCCGGCCAGGCATGCCGGTAGCCCGTCGCGGCAACGATCGCGTCCGTTTCGACGGTCGCCTTCTCATCGAGGTGATTATGGCTGATGCCGATGCGGAAAGACCCTGACGGTCCTGCGCTCTCCAGTTTTTCGACCGCGCAATTGGAAAAGAGCGACAGGCCGGGATCGCGGCCGCCGACTGACCGTTCGTACAGGAGATCGAAGATCTCGCCGATGGTCGAGAAGCTGATGCCCTTGTAGAGCAGGCCCTGGTTCGCGACTATCTCGCGGCGTTTGGCCGGCGCGATCTGATGGAAATGGCGCATGTAGTCAGGCGTGAAATATTCAAGCCCGAGCTTGGAATATTCCATCGGGAAGAAACCCGCCGAGCGGGTGATCCACTGAATGGAAGCGCCGGCTGCGACCATCTCGGGCGTCAGATCGCTGTAGAGCGCAAGAATGCACTCGGCGGCACTTTGCCCGGAGCCGATAACAGTCACGCGGCGACGTTTCGAAAGCTCCATGCGCCGCTTGCCGAACTCGCTGGAGTGCAGCAGGGGCGCCGTCGTTTTGATCCGCGCCCATTGCGGCAGGAAGGGAGCTGTGCCGACGCCGATCGCGAGGTTGCGGCTTCGATATCGCTTCTTTCCGCCCGCGGCGGACCGGCTTTCGACCGAGAAGCCATCGGATGCCGCCTCGTGGGTGACGTCGACCACCTCCTCATCGAAGCGGCACGAGGAAAGTTGCTCCGACGCCCAGCGGCAATAGTCATCGTATTCCTGCCGCGGGATCATGAAATGTTCGTAGAAATAGAACTTGTAAAGGCGATCATGCACTGCAAGGTAGTTGAGGAAGCTCAAGGGATGCGTCGGGTCCGCCATAGTGACGAGGTCGGCCATGAAGGGGACCTGCAGCGTCGTCCCCGGAAGGAGGAGCCCTTCGTGCCAGCGAAACGCCGGCTTGCGCTCGAGAAAGACGCCCGAGAGATTTTCGTGGGAAGAGAGAAGGGCGGCAAGACCGAGATTGAACGGCCCGATGCCGATCCCCGCCAGATCGAGATCCATCATGGTTATAATCCGAATTGTTGGATGAAGCGTCCCCGGTGGCAAAACATCAGTTTGGCGCGCTTGTCGGGAAGATCGATTTCGCCCTGCTCCTCGAAGGCGCAGACCGGCGCATAGCGAAGCAGACGCCGTGCCTCGACGCTCGGTTCGCCGACGATCTTCCGGGTTGCGGGATCATCGAGAAAGAGGAAGCGGGTGAAGGCACGGATCACTGCCGGCGCGATGCCGCGGCCGAAAAAATCAGGTTCGCCGACCAACATATGCCAGCCCCTGTCCTTCTCCTCGGCCGGATAATACCGACCGAGAATATCGTCCTTCGCCCAATAGGCTTCCCAATAGCTCATCGGGGTCCCATCGATGAGGCCGATATATGGGTCCTGATGCGGATCGGCGAGATTGGCGTCGATGTAGGCGGCGATGTGTTCGATCGGCTTCGCCATCTTCCATTGCGGCACCACATGCGCCTGATTCATCCACCGCCACAAAAGCTCCAGATCGCGCTCTTTCTCCAGAAGCCGGAAGCTGATCGTCCGACCGATATCGGGATCGTAGCGCGAGTAGGCGAAAGGCGTGTCAGGCTTGCTGAGATCAAGCATCGGCCAAGGCCTTTTCGGTCTGCAGCAGGGGATTGACGATTTCGAGATAGACCGATTGCGTCTCGAGCGGACCGACGAGTTCGTCCAACCGTGCAATGCGGGTCTTGAGGTTCGCCTTGCACTGCAGCGTCGGTGCCAGCATCTTGCGCACGAGCCGAGAATTCGCGCCCTCCAGCGCTTCGAGCCGCAACAATTCGTTGCGCAGCATGTCAAGCAGCACGATCTCGCCGACAAGCCCCTCCCGCCCCAGCGCGCCGATCATGCCGAGGACCGAATTGATGAAGGCGTAATAGAGGAGGCGCTCGTCGACGGGCTCCTCGCCGAAGACGGATTCGCTTGCTTCGCCGAGGCCCGGCATGGCCTCGACAAGTGCCTTGTGTGCGCGCTCGTGATGGAAAAATCCCTGGTTATCGCGATAGAACACGCCAATCGGATAGCCGTCCTCGATCTCGATCACGATGTTCTGCTGGTGCGCCTCCATGGCGATGCCATGGCGCAGATAAAGCGCGAAGATCGGGCGGACAAAGATCGTCAGAAACCGCTCGAACCAGTCCTTCGCAACGGCATCGAGAGGACGTCCTTCCAACCGCGCCCGGTTGCGGACCAGGGCGCCGAGCCGACTGCCGCGATCCGGCAGATGCTCGCATAGGGCAGCGAGCAGCGATACGTTGCGGTCAGCATCTGCCCCCATGAAAGGATTTTCCCGCATCGACACGGAAAGGCCGTCGATCACCACGCTGTCGACCTTGACGCCCATATAGGCAGGATCCGGGACGAGCGTCAGGCCGGGATAGCTGCGCGAAAAATCCTGCCACAGCCGATGACGGCGGAAGCGATACATATCGTCACCGCGATGCAGCTCGCGGGCAAGATTGACGCGGACGGAATTAGTGATGCCGACGCCCAGCGAAAGCTTCGGCATGAAGGGCGCATCGGGGCGATAGAGCGTGCGCACGGACGACGTCGGGAACCATGGCTCGCCGGCCTCGCCGCAATCTACCAGGCGGCAGTTGGCCACGAGGGCGGCCACCGCGGGGTCCTTCAGCATGTGGTCCGCTTGCCAGGGATGCACCGGCAGCAATGCGAAGTCCCCCTCGGGCAGACGCGCCTTGATCGCGTCGAAATCGCTTCCAATTGCCGCCTTCAGCCATTCTTCGGCCGAAGGGGAGCCCTGCGAATGGCCGGTATGGAAAAGGCTGCGTTCGACGGCGAACCACCGCAGCGGAAAACCGGCTGCGAATTCCGGCGAATAGCGGCGCGACTCCGCTTCCGTCATGCCTTCGCGGCTTTTCGGGCAGGGATGAATGCCGTGTCCAGCAATCAGCCCCTGTTCCGCCGCGATGAAGGAGACCTCGTCGCCGGCGAGACCGGCCAGGTCGGGGTTGCGCGCTTCAAGCGCCGCTTCGATAAGGAGACGGCTCGAATGTGTACGGTTCAACAGGTCGGCCCGGCCGTCCTTCGCAGCAGCGGAAGGTTCCAGCCGTTCGATAACGGCCGTTATCGCGTCTAACGCGCTGATCGCCTTCGGCCCATCTTTGTCGGTCAGCATCACCGGCGCGCCGAAAAGGTGATGACCGGTTGCCGAGCGGTAAAGCGCAGGCAGATCGAGGCTTCCGCCGCCGTCCGGGAATGTCAGCGTGAATTGCAATTGCCCCGACCTGTCCGACCAGCGGACACGATCGGGATATTCGCGTGCCACGCAGTTGAGAAGGGAGCGCAGGGTAAGCGTTGCAGCATTATGTGCGTGCATGGTGGGTCTCCAGTTCGCAGGCCGTTTCGCCGATCGCATCGAGGACACGGTGGACGACATCGGGGGTTGAACGCGGATTGAGCAGCGTGAGCTTGAAATGGACGCGGCCGTCGAGAACGGTCGTCGCGAGAGCCGCGATGCCGGCATGGAAGAGCGCCGCGCGCGTTTTCAGCGTGATCGCGTCGGACAGCTCCGGTCCGCCCGCGGAGACGTAACGGAACAGAACGGTCGAGAGCGACGGTGGCCGCGCGAGAAGCAAATATTGCCGGGCTTCCACGGCCTCCGCCGCGGCACGGGTATTTTCCAGCGTCTGGCAGATCAGTTCGTCCAAGCCGTCGCGGCCGATGGCCCGCATGGTCATTAGGATTTTCAGCGCATCGGCTCTGCGCGTCGTCTGCATCGAACGCTCGACGAGGTTCGGCGCATCGGCAAAGACGGCATCTTCCGGATTAAGGTAGTCCGCCTTGCTCGCAAGCGGTGCAAAATGCGCCCGATCGCCCAGCAGAAGCGCGCCGCAGCTGATCGGCTGAAACAGCATCTTGTGAAAATCGAGCGCGATTGAATAGGCGCGCTCCAGCCCCGCAAGACGACCGCGATGGCGCGAAAACAGAAGCCCTCCGCCGTAGGCGGCGTCCACATGCATCCAGAGATCCTGCGCGGCAGCGAGATCGGCGATTTCCGGAAGGGGATCTATGGCGCCGAGGTCGGTCGTTCCGGCCGTCGCGACTACCGCGACCGGCAGGCGACCAACATCGACGACCTGCCGCAGGCCGGCTTCGAACGCCGACACCGACATCCGGCCCTGCACATCCGTTGCAATGGAAATAACCGCATCATCCGCAAAGCCGAGAATGGCTGCACTCTTGCGTATGCTGAAATGCGCGTGCTCCGATGTGAAAATAACGCCGGATTTCCGCGCTTCGGCGCCGTAGCGCGCAGCGGCCAGATACAACGCCGTCATGTTCGACTGGCTGCCGCCGCTGGTGAAGTTGCCGCTTGCCGAGACAGGCAATCCCGCAAGTTCCGTGAGCTGCGCTAGAACCCGCTCTTCAACGAGGGTGGCGAAGGGCGATTGATCCCAGGAATCGAGCGACTGGTTGGTGGCTGAAATCAGGACTTCCGCAGCCAGCGCGGGCACCGCGACCGGGCAATGGAGATGCGCCATTGCCGCCGGATGACCGACCGCCAGCGCATGTTCAAGCGCCGGCCTGCCGATGTCGGCAAGCGCGGCGGCGATGCCGGTTCCGACTTCAGGGAGCGGGTCGAGATCATCGAGAAGTCCGCGCAGACCCTGAACGCTCGTCCCCGAGTAAAGGCTGTTTGTGGCCGCCGCGCCTTCGGAAACAAGGTCGACGGCCTGAAGCATCGCGTCACGAAACGCCCGACGCGATGCGGTATCGGTGCTGAAGATCTGGTCCGCGTAGTCCGGCTCGATGGCTGGCGCGGCTTTGAGTGCGGCGAAATTCATATTCATGCGGCCTTGCGTCCAAGGCGCTCGAATGCGGCGGCAAGGATGCTCGACACCTGATCGATCTCCGCATCGGATATCGTGAGCGGCGGCAAAAGGCGCAGCACGCTGCCGTAGCGGCCGCCGGTTTCGAGAATGAGGCCGGAACGGAATACATCATTCTGGATCATCCGGGCGATCTCCGGTCCATGCGGCGGATGGCCGAGCGCATCTGGCCGACCATCCGGATCGACGATTTCGACCCCGAGCATCAGGCCTTCGCCACGCACCTCGCCGACATAGGGCGTGTACGCCGCGATCCGTTCGAGATTGGCGCGCAGCCTCCGCCCGGCGATCGCTGCCCGCTCGACGAGCCCCTCCCGCTCTATGATTTCGAGCGTTTTCGACCCGGCAGCCATGGCTAGCTGATTGCCGCGGAAAGTGCCCGCATGGGCGCCCGGCCTCCAAAGATCGAGCCCCTCGCGGTAGATCATCACCGCAAGCGGCAGGCCGCCGCCGATCGCCTTGGACAGAACGACGATATCCGGAACGATGCCTGCCTTCTGAAAGGCATAGAAGCTGCCGGTGCGACCAACACCGCTCTGGACCTCGTCGAGGACGAGCGGGATGCCGAGATCGAGCGTCACGCGACGGACGGCGCGCAGCCACTCGGCCGGGGCCGGAATGACGCCGCCCTCGCCCTGCACGGCTTCCAGAATGACGGCGGCCGGGAGGTTGACGCCGCCTTCGGGATCACGCAGCGCCCGCTCGAAATACTCGGCGGCTAGGGTTGCCGTTTCCTCGCCGCCGCGGCCAAAGGGGCAACGATAGGCATAAGGATAGGGAAAGAAATGCGCGCCCGGCACAAGCTGGCCGACGGCAGCCTTCGCTCCGAGCGAACCCATAAGGGAAAGCGAGCCCTGCGACATGCCGTGATAGGCGCCCCGGAAAGAGATGATATCGGTGCGACCGGTCGCGGTCTTTGCAAGCTTGATGGCGGCCTCGACAGCATCCGTTCCGCTCGGCGAGCAAAATTGAATCCTGCCCCCTTCGCGAAGCCCAGAGGGAAGGGTTTCGAAAATGTCGGCAACGAACCGGTCCTTCACCGGCGTCGTCAGGTCGAGAGTGTGGAGCGGCAGACCGGAACGCAGCACGTCCTGCAACGTCTCGATCACCTCCGGGTGATTGTGGCCGAGCGCCAGCGTTCCGGCGCCTGCGAGGCAATCGAGATAGGTCCTTCCCTCGACATCGGTAACCGTGCAGCCGAAGGCGGACTTCAGCGCGACGGGAAAACGCCGCGGATAGCTGCGGGCATTCGACTCTCGTCTCGCCTGCCGGTCGAGATAGAAGTCATTGCTGGCGCGTGCGGAAGCATCCATGAGATCAACTCCGTTCAAGATTTTCCGGGGAGGTCTGGCGGCGGATTCAGGCGCCTGCCACTAGAGCGGGATGAAGAAAAGTGCGCGGTTTTCCGCCCGCATCCCGCTCTAACTCTTTAGAATCGATCACGTTTTATGATTTTAAGTCGTTTCGACCTAAAATCATCGTGATCTAGAGGCGCAGGCCGCGCCTTGATCTTTTCCAGCATCCAGACAGACAAACCGATTCCGAGCACGGAAATGACCGTCGCCGAGGAAAACAGCATTTCGTAACCGAGCCTGTCGGCGAGGTAGCCTGCGATCGAGGTGCCTATCAGATAGACGACCAGCTCGGCGCAGCTCAGTATGGTGAAATCCGTACCCGGCTGGTCGTCTGAGGATGACGCCATGAAGAACGAGTAGATCGCGACCAGCTCCATGTAGCGGATCAGGGTCTGGAAAGCGGACGCCGACATGGCGACGGCGATTCCGGGCCATACGCCGAACGCATTGAGCGCGAAGGCGAGGAAGCAGAGACTGCGAAGCCCTCCAAGCAGGATGAGCGTCGCCGTCAATCCCACCTTGCGGATGATCAGCGCAGCGATCACGGCGCCTAGAAGCCCCGCGGTCGCGGCAGCACCGCCGGACATGTAGCCGATCCAGTCGGTCGGCACCTTATTGTCGACGAGATAAGGCCCTTCCATGCCGCGCACGAGACCTTCGCTTGCGCGGTAAGTGAGGGCGAAGGCAAGGATCATCCAGGCGTTCGGCCGGTGGAAGAAGCCGAGAAGGCTTGCTCGCTTGCGCGGGGCCGCATCCGGGCTAGGCTCGGCCCTGTCCCGCATCCAGATCGCCGCGGCCAATGGCATGAGTGACAGGCATGCGACCAGGAGGATTGTCGGCCGCCAGCCGATCTTGTGGAAGAGGACCAGCGTCAGCGTGCCGCCGATGATGACGCCGAGCGCGACCGATCCCGCCTGCACGGCATTGCCGATCGGCCGTGTCGATCTGGTCAGGTGCCGCACCGCATAACCGTCGGTGGCGATATCCTGCACCGAGGAAAGAAGCGTGATGCAGATGCCGATCGCGAAGAGCGCGCCGGCCTGGCTGGGCTCGACCAAGGCCATCGAAGCGATGCCTGCACTGACGAGAAGCTGCGTCGGCACCACCCATCCGCGCCGGTGGCCCAGACTTGGCCAGAGCGCCCAGCGGTCGACCAGTGGCGCGATCGCGAATTTCAACACGAGCGGCAGCATCAGAAGCGAGAACAGGCCGATCGCGGTGCGTGACGCGCCGCTCTCGCGCATCAGAGGGGGCAAGGCGACTAGCAGCAGGTAACTCGGGATCCCTTGGGCGAGATAGAGCCCGCCCAGAACCCCGTAAAGTTTTCCTGCGCTTCGCGCTATCGGCCCATCCTGGACCGCGGGAGAAGTTTGCACAATCGTCATGGCAGATAGAATCCTTGCCGCGCAGCGCTGAGCATCAGAGATTGCCCCGCTGGCGAGTTTCGACGCCTGTAAACAGGAGTATTTTTATCATGTTTAAAGTGGCGACTAGCGAAAGGCTTGGATGTGAGCGAACCTGATTAAGACAATTGCGAACGAGTTTCTGAGAGCGGTGTTCGCGCGCGCCAGCCTTCGGTCGAACTTTACGAAGTCGCAAACATTCGATTTCCCCGAGCGTCCTGCTCGGCAATGTGTCTGCCGAACGCGGCCTCATCTGGCCTCGCTCCTCGCGCAGCTCCTCGCGTGCAGTTTGGATGGACCTGCGCCGGCTTCAAATCAGCTTGACCTTCGTCTCCAACGCCGTCGCCCGCGGCAGAATGCCCACGCAGAGCGCTTTGCGTGTCGCTGGATCCGTGTCTAGCTGCGCAGCACGGAGGTTCTTCATGATTCCACCGGGACAAACATTCCCAGCTTTACGTCCTTGAGAACGACGTTCGTGTGAATTCTCTTGATTTGGGGATTTTGCGACATGATGCGCGCCGTAATCTCGTCGTATTGGCCGACGTCCTGTGCCGTAATGATCGCGACCAGATCAACGGAACCCGTCACGTAATAGACCTGTTGGATATGGTCCTGCTTCTCTGCCCAAACGCGAAACTTCGCCAGCGCATCATAATTCTCGCGCTCGATTTCCATCCCGGCGATAAAGGTCATCGGGTTTCCGACGACTTTGCGGTCGACGACCGCGATCTCTGCCGTAATTATCTTTTCTTCGCGCATTCGTTTCAGCCGCCGCTGCACCGCGGAAGCTGAAAGACCAACCTGGTCGGCGATCGCCTCAGCCTTGAGCTGGCAATCTCGCTGCACGATCTCGAGAATGTTGCGATCGAACTGATCCAATGTTTCCGGCATCTGGTCCCTGCTATTGCTGTTTCACCGCAAATTATCATCTGACCTTGCGGCGGTCGGTCGAGAATCGCCGCTACCGTGCTTGATCTCCGCACAGATAAACGAGAACACGCCTGTTTGTGTATATCGTTCGCTTTTCAATCTTCACCTTGTCCCTGCCGTCCTTCAGCATTCCTGCATTGTTCATCGGAGGATTGGCGTGACACGATACAGGATCGCGCTCATCGATTTCGCCACGATCGCGAAGGCCAATGACTCCGAATACAGCCTGCACGCAGGCATTTTCACGAAACAATCTCGCCCAAGCGCTTGCTGCGGTCGAGCGAATCGAGGCAGGCGGGGTGATGATCAACGACTCCTCCGACTATCGCTTCGATTCCATGGCGGCTTCAAATATGGCAGCATGGGTCGCGAGGGCGTGCGCTTCGCTTGGGAGGACATGACCCAGCCCAGAGTGATCTGCATCACTCTGACAATGCGCGGCACATAGACCGCACTACAGCAACAGTTGCGCAGAAATTCCGCAGAAAGCAGGACAATTGCGCGGAGTCTCCGCACGCAGCCGCGCTAAAGTCAAAGAAAACATCTCAAAAAATCTTCGGGGAACGACAGGAATGAAGCCGACGGCAGCTCCCGCCTTGCTCGTGGACGACGTTCACAAAAGTTACGGCATTCATGAAGTCCTAAAGGGCATTTCGCTGTCGGCTCAGAAGGGCGACGTGATCTCGATCATCGGATCGTCGGGTTCCGGAAAAAGTACCTTCCTGAGGTGCATCAACTTCCTCGAAATCCCGGACCGTGGTCGATTTGTCATCAATGGCGAGGAAGTGCTGATGAAAGCCCGTGGCGATGGGCGCGCGCATCCTGCTAACTGGCGGCAGATTGAGCGGCTGCGGACGGGTCTAGGCATGGTTTTCCAGAGCTTCAACCTCTGGGCTCATATGACCGTCCTCGAAAACGTCATCGAGGCGCCGGTCCACGTTCTGCGCATCGGGCGCAGTGAGGCGATCGAAAAGGCCGAGAGCCTCCTGGCGAAGGTCGGCCTTTATGAGAAGCGGCATGCCTTTCCGGCTTTCCTATCGGGAGGCCAGCAGCAGCGCGCCTCGATTGCCCGAGCTCTTTGCGTCGATCCGGCCGTCATGCTTTTCGACGAACCAACCTCGGCTCTCGATCCGGAGCTTGTCGGCGAAGTGCTGAAGGTCATTCGAGACCTCGCAGATGAGGGGCGAACGATGCTGCTCGTCACGCATGAAATGAAATTTGCTCGCGATGTTTCCAGTCACGTGATGTTCCTGCACCAGGGCCGCGTGGAGGAAGAAGGACCGCCCGCACAGATTTTCGGCGCACCGACGAGTGGCCGTTGTCGTGAGTTCACCGGCGTGCTGTCGAACTGATCCCACAATTCCACCAGACAACCGAAAAGGGGACTTGAATGAAGTTGTTTTCCATCCTGCTCGCCGGTGCGGCCTTCGCCGTTTCGGCCGCCACGGCCGAGGCGGACGTTCGCTTCGGCATCATGAACGAAGCCTACCCGCCCTTCTTTACCAAAGATCCGTCCGGCAAGTGGATCGGTTGGGAAATCGAGCTGATGGATGCGGTCTGCGCCGAGATGAAGGAAGAATGCTCCGTCGTCGACATGTCCTGGGACGGACTCATTCCCGGTCTTCAGACGAAGAAGTTCGATGTGATCTGGTCGTCCATGTCGATCACCGACGAGCGCAAGAAGACGATCGATTTCACCCACAAATACTACAACACCCCGAGCAAGCTGATCGGCACCCAGGGTGCGGCGACCGGGGTGGCGCCGGATGACGTTGCCGACAAGACGATCGGCATTCAGGTCTCGACGATCCAATCCGAATATTTCAAGAAGTACTTCTCCGAAAAGGCCTCGGAAAAGACCTATGCGACGCTCGACGAGGCCTTTCAGGATCTTGCGGCTGGCCGCATCGACTATGTCTTTGGCGACGCGATCCCGCTGGCGGAGTTCCTGACGTCCGATTTCGGCAAGGATTGCTGCGCCGATGTGGGGGACGTCGCCGATGATCCGGCCATTCTCGGTGTCGGCATCGGCGGCGGCGTGCGCAAGGAAGATACCGCACTGCGCGACAAGCTCAATGCGGCCATCGCCGCCATACGGGCGAACGGCAAATATGCTGAGATCTCCAAGAAGTACTTCGACTTCGATCCGTACGGGAAATGATCACCGATCGGGAGCACCATGAAAGCGGCCGGGCTTCTTTCGCTCGGCCGTGAAGCGCCGCTGCCGCCCTTCAACCACACGCATTCAGGTAGATCATCGCGATGTCGTCCACGCAGTCAGTGCTGGAGCTGCTCGCTCCCTATCCTCCGGGATGGGGAGGCGTTCTGCTTACCGGAGCTCTTTCCACGGTCACGATCTCGCTTGGAGCCTATGCGTTCGGCATTCTGATCGGGCTGGTAGGGGCGCTCGGAAAGCTGACCGGCAGTCGACCGATCGTCATCGGCCTCGATCTCTATACGACGGCCGTACGTGCCATTCCCGAGCTGATCCTGATCGTTGGGCTATACTATGCGGGGACCGACGGGATTAACCGTTTGCTGCTTGCTGCCGGACTTCCCCCGATCGAGATCAACGGCTTCGTTGCGGCGGTCGCAGTGCTCGGCATCGTCCAGGGCGCCTATATGACGGAGGTCCTGCGCGGCGCGATCTTAGCTATCCCCGTCGGGCAGATCGAAGCCGCCAAGGCTTTCGGAATGCGGCCATGGGTGCGGTTTCGACGCATCGTTCTCCCGGCGCTGATGCCGAACGCCCTCCCCGGCCTTGCCAATCTCTGGATGTCGGTAACCAAGGACAGCGCCCTGATCGCGGTCGTCGGCTACCAGGAACTGGCACTCGCAACGCGACTGGCGGCCGCCAACACCAAGCATTACTTCGTCTTCTTCCTTGCGGCCGCCTTCCTCTATCTCGGCATCACTCTCCTTTCGAATATGGTCTTCAGGGCGCTGGAATTCCGTTTTCGCCGCGGCCAGCCGAAGAGCGCTTGAGGATAGGCCGATGAATTTTTCCTGGATTAGCTCTTATTGGCCGCTCCTCGTCGCCGGCGCAGTGCAGACCGTCCTGCTACTCGTCATATCCGTTGTCTTCGGCTTCATCCTGGCGATCGGCCTGGCATTGGCCCAGATCCGTGGTCCGCGTTGGCTAAAGTGGCTGGCCCGCGGCTATTGCACCTGCCTGCGCGGAACACCGCTGCTGATCCAGCTCTGGCTGCTTTACTATGGCGTCGGTTCGCTGCTGCCGCTCATTCCCGGCCTGCGCTCGAGCTTCCTCTGGCCGGTCCTTCGTGAGGGCTTCTTCTTTGCGGCCGTTAGCTTCACCCTGAACTATGCGGCCTATGAGGCGGAAGTCTTGCGCGGGGCTCTCCTGGCCGTTCCGAAGGGAGAACTGGAAGCTGGAAAGTCCTTCGGCATGTCGTCCTGGCAATTGCTCAGGCGGATATGGCTACCACGCGCTATCCGCATCGCCCTGCCGACGATCGCCGGAGAGATCGTGCTGCAACTGAAGGCCACGCCGCTTGCCTTCACGGTGACGGTCATGGACCTCTATGCCGTTGCCTACAAGGTCCGCCAGGATACGCTGCTGGTCTACGAACCGCTTCTGGTCGTCACCGTTTTCTATGTGTTCCTGACCCTGCTTTTGACCCGCGCCTTCAAACTGGTCGAAGCCCAGGTTCCGGTTCGCCGATAGGCCGAGCGCCTCGGCCTCGCAGCCGTCGCCGAGCGAAGCGGCGGCGCCGCGCGACCCGCTTTTTCAGCGCGGATCGGCACCGTTTTTTGCCAAATTTCGGCGGGACGTGGTGTTATTTGGCCGCCGATCCCACTGTCACCGGCATAAAGTCGCAGCGAACAAACTCAATAAGGGCTTCCAATGTCTCCGAAGGCATCGCTTTCCATGGCCAACTCCGGGGTACTCGCGCTCGATTCTGGCACGTCCCGCGTCAACGACTGGGCCTTGCGCGCGGAAACGTTGGCGGTCGATGGCGGTCTCGTCATCGACCCCACCACGAGAGCGATCGCGCCAAACATCTCGATGTCGGTCAACAACACGCTGGTCCCCGGCGACGGCGCCTTCTCCGCCGACGGCGTTCCCGACCTGACAGCGCTACCGTTTCTTTATGCGCGGTGGACCAATCCCACCGTGCGGCAGCTCGAGCAGCGGATGGCGGCGATCGAAGGAACCGACGACGCGCTGGCAACGGCAACGGGCATCGCGGCGATCGCGGCAACCTTCCTGACCTTGCTGAAGAAGGGCGACCATCTCATCGTCAGCGACGTGTGCTACGCGGGTGCCAATGAGCTTGCGCGACGCATTCTGCCCGACTACGGCATCGAGATCACCGCCGTGAACATGTCGCGCATCGAAGACATCGCCGCCGCCTTTCGGCCGAACACGCGGCTCGTACACTGTGAGAGCCCCTGCAACCCGATCTTGCGGTTGACGGATCTCGCTGCCGTCGCGGCCTTGGCGCGTGACAAAGGCGCACTCGTCTCCGTCGACTCGACGCTGGCGACACCGGTCGCAACCCGGCCCTTCGCGCTTGGAATCGATCTCGTCATTCACTCGCTGACCAAATTCATCAATGGCCATGGCGACGCGCTCGGCGGCATCGTCTGCGGCCGCAAGGAACTGGTTGAGAAAATTCGCTCGCGCGCCGGGGTCTATCTCGGTGCGTCGATGTCGGCGCAGAATGCCTGGCTGATCATGCGCGGCATCGACACGCTCCTTCCCCGCATCCGTACCGTGTCGCAATCCGCGATGCTGCTGGCGGAATTTCTCTCCACGCACCCGGCGGTTCGATCAGTGATCTATCCGGGGCTGAAGACCCATCCTCAATATGCGCTTGCCAGTCGCCAGATGCAGGTCTTCGGCGGCATGATTACCTTTCAGACCACCTCGCCGCAGGCAGTCGCAACCCAGCTTGCAACAAGGCTGAAGGTCGCCCATTACGCATTCTCGCTCGGGCACCAGCGCAGCATCGTCGTTCTTCTCGATACCGAGGAGATGATGCGTTCGACTTATGGGCTGCAGGGCGCGCAACTCGAGGACTATCGCGTCTTTGCCGGCGATGGTGTCTTCCGCCTTTCCGTCGGCCTCGAAGCCGTCGATGACCTCATCGAAGATTTCGATCAGGCACTTCGCCCCTGAGGCTTCCGGAGCGAGCAATGGCTGCACTTACCGAACTTTCAGATGAGAGTCGTGTCGCCATCGGCAAGACGGGAGCCATTGCCGCGCTGATTTTTGTCTACAGGCACGATCGGATGCGCGGCGGCGACGTCGTTCATGCGCTGCGTCGCATCCCCGAAGTGGTCTCCTGCGACGTGATGGGCGGCGAATTCGATCTGGTGGTGCGGGTCGAGGCGCCGGGGGCCGATCGCATCCGACTGGTGTGGCAGGAGATTTGGCCCTGGCCGGCGTCCGCGACACATTGACCGCCTTTGCCCTGTCCTCCGTATTCCACAAGTAAGGAAATCTCTCACATGAAGAAAATGCATGTCCTTGATGGCGGCATGAGCCGGGAGCTGCTCCGGCTCGGAGCTGAATTGCGGCAACCTGAATGGTCCGCTCTTGCGCTGATCGAGACGCCGGACATCGTGCGGCGGGTGCATCGAGAATTCATTGATGCTGGCGCCGATGTCATCACCACCAACAGCTACGCCCTGGTGCCCTTCCACATTGGCGAAGAACGGTTCCACGCGCAGGCTGCGGGCTTGATCGACCTAGCTGGCAGGCTCGCGCGAGCGGCAGCGGATGCCGAAATAAAGCGGGAAGTCCTCGTCGCGGGGTCCCTGCCCCCGATCTTCGGTTCCTACGAACCCGAGCGCTTCGATCCGTCAAGGGTGCAGGACTATCTCGCGGTTCTGGTCGAAAACCTGGCACCTCATGTCGACGTCTGGTTAGGCGAAACACTGAGCCTGATTGCCGAAGGCGATGCCGTTCGCCATGCGGTCGCGGCCACCGGCAAGCCGCTCTGGATCTCCTTCACCCTGGCTGATGATGCGCAGGCGATTGCCGGCGACGAGCCCAAGCTGCGATCCGGTGAGCATGTCGCACAGGCGGCTGCATGGGCCGCCGGTTCCGGAGCCGAGGCCCTCCTCTTCAATTGCAGCCGGCCCGAAGTGATGGCGAAAGCCGTCGAGATTTCGTCCTCCGTCTTTCGCCGCTTGGATGCGAAGGTCGAGATCGGCGTCTATGCGAACGCCTTTGAAGATAATCAGAATGATGGTGCCGCGAACGAAACCTTGCACGAGACGCGCGATGACTTGACGGCCGATCACTATTCCCGTTTTGCCTGCCAATGGGCCGACGCCGGCGCGAGCCTGATCGGCGGCTGCTGTGGCATAGGCGCACACCACATCCACCGGCTTGCGGGAGCCCTGAAATCCTGATCCGCGGTCGGCGGGGAATGGTCGGAGAAAATTGTTGGTGCCGACGAAGCGCGTTCAGGGGGCAGATGAGGTGAACCATCCAGATGCCCAAGTTATTCTAATGGCTCGTGCAAAATATCGTCGTTTGTTCCATGCGCACGGACCACGTATATCGTCGCGACTGGTTCGGGGCCTCCCCTGTTGCATTCGACGCAAACGGATGCCGGTTCGCAGGTTTCGACACATATCGACCGCAGCTTGCTGCAAGTGCGGCCGACACACGAGCACGAGGGCGTTGTATCTGCTATGAGAAATATTTCCCTTCCGAAGCTTGGAATTCTCGCGACTGCTTCCTTGTTCTTCGGCGCATCCGCCCACGCCGCCGACGATCACGACCGGAGGCAGCTCGACCGCGTCGTCAATGAGGCGATCGGACCTGTCATGGAAAAGAACAATGTCCCGGGACTGGCGGTGGCGGTTACGGTCCAGGGGAAGCGATATTTCTTTAACTACGGTATCGCTTCAAAGGAGAGCGGAGAAAAGGTTACCGAGGACACGATTTTCGAGATCGGCTCGATCAGCAAGACCTTTACCGCAACCCTGGCGTCCTACGCAGAGGCGCGTGGAACCCTTTCGCTCTCCGACAATGCGAGCAAATATTTGCCAGCTCTCGCCGGCAGCAGCTTCGACAGGATCCGCCTTCTTGATCTCGGTACCTATACGGCGGGCGGTCTACCCTTGCAGTTTCCAGGCGATGTCACCGATCGGGAAGAGATGGTCGCCTATTACAAGAGCTGGCGCCCTGCCTATGCCGCCGGAACTTATCGGCTCTACTCGAACCCGAGCATCGGCCTATTCGGCTATCTCGCCGCCAGAAGCATGGGCAAGCCTTTCGATGATCTGATGGAACAGGAGATCTTTCCGCGGTTTGGCCTGACCCGTACCTACATCAGGGTTCCGCCGGACCAGATGGGCAATTACGCTTACGGCTATTCGAAAGACGACAAGCCGATTCGCGTGACACCCGGCGTTCTGGACTCGGAAGCCTATGGCGTGAAAACGACCGCGGCCGACATGATCCGGTTCGTCGAGGCAAATATAAGCGGCTCAAAGCTGGACGAAACGCTCCAACGCGCGATCGCCGCAACGCACACGGGATACTACAAAGTCGGTCACATGACGCAGGGTCTCGGATGGGAGATGTATGCCTATCCAACGGATCTTGACCGGCTGCTTGCCGGGAATTCCTCCCGGGTGATCCTTAAGGCCAATGCAGTAAGCAGACTGGCTCCACCGCTGTTGCCGCAGGAAGCTGTGCTGATCAACAAAACCGGCTCCACGAACGGTTTCGGCGCCTATGTCGCCTTTGTTCCCGCCAAGAGCATCGGCATCGTGATCTTGGCGAACAAGAACTATCCCATCCCGGCACGAGTGAAGGCCGCACACCAGATATTGACGGCGCTGGACAGCCCGTCCGGCTTGACCAGCGGTCGCTGATTAAACTCTCCTTTCCGAGGATCTGAAGACAACGAAAGCAGCCCGTCACGCGCATTCCAAGCGCGCGACGGTCTACTGCATTAGCAGAACATCGCGCACTGTATTGTCTGAATGCGATGCTATCGCCGCCTTTTCAGCAGCTCTACGTAGCCGTTGTTGATCCAGAGACGTTCCCAGCATATGCTCGCAGGGTCTTTCCGCCTGGAAGCCGTAGATCTCGGCCGGTCTCCCTCTCGCGTGGAACAGAAACGTCGCTCAAGGATTATAAAAATGCGTCCGCGTATACAAGGGAGGATTGTGCCTATGCCTATGTCACGCCATCCTGTTGTCGCTCCGGATGAACACATCCTAACGGTGCAGGAAGCGCTCGAACCGCTATACATGAAACTTGAACAAGAAGCCGAAGTCCAACTCCTGGAAGCGGCGGTATCGGCGGGCTGGTCGGCCGATGAGGCGCTCGATGCGATCGACGAGCTGAAAAAGCACGAGGTCCTATCCATGATCGGGCGTGATTAGCCCAAAACGACCGATGTCTTACGCCGTCCGAGCCCTGCAAGGCCGGGCGGCTTCCCGCTTACTATCTGTGCCTTAGCTAACATACCGCCGGTTCCAAGCCGACAGCGCCGTGCGTCCGATTAGACTGCGCAAAAATTGCTGTCGCGCTTTGAATCGCTGGCATGATTTGTCCTTAAATCGAACCCGATTTAAGGAACCATCCGGTAGCGCCTGATCGCTGCGTCTTCCTCTCCGCCATTACTTAGTCTTGCCTTAGTCACCCTGTAGGCAGTCCCTTGTGCATCGCAGCATCAACTGCAGGCAGTAACCTTGGGTGCGAAACAAGGACGAAGATTGCTGATGGCTGAGTACGACCCCCGCATAACTCGAATTGATTGTCTGGATGGGCTTCGAGGGCTCGCGTCACTGTGGGTGATGATTGGCCACGCGCTCTTGCTAACCGGTTGGCGCTTGCCGGTTCTGTCGGAGCCTGATCTCGGCGTTGATCTCTTCATCATGCTTTCCGGCTTTCTAATGGTATTTCACTATCAGCTACGTGCCGGCAAGGAGCCATGGGAGCTGACGTCGACCTGGAGAAGCTTCTGGATTCGACGCTTTCTGAGGATTGCGCCTCTCTACTATTTTCTACTGGCTGTTGCCTTCATGCTTGGCCCTTGGTTGTTCGAAACGAGAATGGTCATCGACGCCTTCCTCGATAGAACGCCGCAGTCATCCCAACGCTTTCTGGACAACGGCATCACCAACGGGCTGATGCACGTCAGCTTTCTTTTCGGCCTCTCCCCCGACTACGCCTACCGGACCCCCTTGCCGGACTGGAGCATAGGGCTCGAAATGCAGTTCTATGCGGCCTTTCCCTTCATCATGCTTTTGCTCAAGAAAGCCGGGTGGGTGAGAGGTGCCCTTTTCACGGCCGCCATCGCCGTCGCGATCTGGTCGACGACGAGCTTACTGGGCATTCACTTCCCAATGCCGGCATTCCTGCCGTTGAAGATGCACATCTTTCTCTGCGGAATGCTGTTGGCGCTTGCTCTTCACGCGGACGCATCGAAGGCTTTTCTCTATGGTGGAGCGGCCTTCGCGCTCGCGCTGCTGCCGATCGGCGGAGATATGACGGCGACGAAAATGCTGATGCGGGTCATCCTTGTGGCGATCTTTTTCGCCCTGCTGCATCACCGTCTGCTCGGTGATGCACTGGGTCTGGGGCTTCGGGCCGTTTCCTCATCGCTTGGAAACAGGTTTTTCCATTGGCTGGGGGAACTGTCCTTCGGCGCCTATCTCTGGCACCTCATCTTTCTGCAGCCGATCGCTGCCTATTTCATCGGCGCTTTCGGCGATACGATCACACCGCCCGCGCGGTTTGCCGCGGTCACCGCCACTCTGATCCCGTTGGTCTACACCGCTGCTTACGTGACTTTTCTCGCTGTCGAAAAGCCCGGTCAGCGGCTTGCCAGGCGTTTGATCAACAAGAGAAAACCTCAACCGGTTGAGGCCTGATCCAAGCTCATGCTGGCGACGCGGCACCTACAGCGCCGTGCGTCTTTTCAGACGCACAAAGGTCGCTGTAGCACTTTGAATTGCTGCATGTTTTGCGGCGGGCAATATCGTTCAGAACCCTAAGCAGGTTATAACCGCCCGGCCAGCGACCGAAACCGCTTTCAGGGTTTATGTGACCCGCATGACCAAGATCGACGAGATTGCTGCGCCATGCCTTGCAAAACGACCTTAGACGGTTGAAGCGCATGTAGCGATCGTTGAGACTGCCGACGACGAGGCTTGGGAATGCCAGCCTGTCTGTGGGCATCGCACCGAAATCGATTGCGCCCGTATGGAGCCGTTCGGTCTCGTCGAGATCACACGGCGCGACCAGCAGTGCGCTCCTCACCCGTTCGGCCGTCGGCCGCTTTGCCAGCATCGCAACCAGCACGGATCCCAGACTGTGGGCCACAAGATCGACAGCGTCATGCTTCAGGATCTCTTCCTCTAGCGCTCCACGCCAGTCGGCAAGGGTCGGCCGGCTCCAATTGCGCTGCCGGACAAGCGTTGCCGCCGGATGGTCGGCGAGAACGCTCACGACTCAAGCGCCGAGGCGGTAAGCATGGGCGGCGTTCCGTCTGCCTCAGGTGCAAACCCATTCGCGGATCTCGCACTGGTTCTCTTGGCCGCCACAGAGGCTCAGGGCCTTCCGTTCCGCTTCGCGACGGGTCGTCGCCGAAGCGGTGCCCCAGAACGGGGTTCCAGCACGGGAGGTCCCCCCTAGCGACAGAACTGCACAATGCTCGTAGGGAAAGCCCGTGCCGTCGTCGTCATCCCAATGGCGGTGGTTGCGGAACACTTCGACCACCTTGCAAGCTGCACCTTCCGCATTCTCGCAATGCTTGAGCGCGGCATCTTCCGCTTCCGTCCTCTTGTCGGCGCCCCAGAAGAAGCCGTGCCGGCCATCGACAGGCGAAAACGCAATCGCGCCCCAGATGCCCTTCTCTTCGGGCGCAGGTCCCGGCTGCGGGGTCACCAAATCGGCGGCATTGCCGGGCGAAATGCCAATTAGGGCGGCAATCAGTATGAGCCAAAGGCGACGGCTGAACCACATGTTCGTGCTCCAAGCTGAAGTTGATCAGGAATACATCGCAAGCGTGAGTGCTTATCCGGCCATTCTCGCGACGGAGACGACCACGCAGGCGTTTCCGGTGGGGACCAGAAGAGCCTGGCCGCCATCGTTGGCCAGGTTGAAAAGCATCGTGTTCGAAAGGTTGTCCGCCAGGACGCTGCCCTTCGGAAGTGTCTGCACGATTTCCTGGCATGTCCTCTGGAACGGCGCCACCCGCACGAAGCCGCCTTCGCAGCCCTGGCCGATGGGCGAAGCGAACACGACACCCGCCGCCTGCGCCTTATAGTCGGGCAGGTCATAAGTCATTCCGGCAATGGCCTGCACCGGATGGGTATCGGGCGACGAAGTGTTCCATTGCGTTTGTTCGGTATACGTCGACCCCAAGGTCAGGGCCTCCCCCAGCGCGGCGAAGACCTTGGCGCAGGTGTGGACGCCTGCTTGGTTCGCATGCTTTTGAAATGGCGTCTCGGCCGCCGCTGCACCTCCTGCCACGGCCTTGTTCTCCGCGGGCTTGCTCTCAGCGGGCTTGCCCTCAGCGGGCGCTTGCGACTGGGCCGAGGCGGTCTCCGCGACAAATCTCCCGAGCGGGGGATAGAAATGGAATGAGAGAACGACCACCGCGGCGACCACGACGGCGAACATGCCGGCCAGCGCGACGTTTCGCACCACCCGCCAAACTGACCATCGTGCCGATGATGGAGTTGCCATCGGCTCTGCCGGTGCAGGGGCCTGCGAGCTGGTCAATATTCTGTCCTGGATGGATTGGCGGGTCATGTGGTCTCTCGCTAGTTGATGGCTGACAGTGCAGACTTGAGCCCCTTGAATGGGGCATCCAGGCTGACTGCCGCGCCCGAAGGCGGGGAATAGGAAACATTGATGGTGGCTTCGTTGCCGATTTGCTGTCGAAGAATCGGGCCGACGGGTAGGTAGCCGACGCAGACCGTGCTGTCGCATGCGGTCAGTTGGACGTCGACGGGCTTTTCCCGTCCGGCGATCCCGAGCGAAATCTTGCTCCCCGTACCGAGGTGCGCGGGCGCCCGCAGGATCATGAAAGGCTTGCCTTTCTCATCGGCAGCCAGAGACCAGCTGAAGATGAGCGCCTGATTCTGATCGATGAAGGATTGGCTGATGTTGCACACCTTGCGTTTGGCCTTGAGATTCTCGTCGCAGATCAGGTTCCAGTTCTCGAAGGGCTGGATAATCCGGCGATAGCTGCCCAATGGAACGCCTTGCGGCGGCACCACCTCCGACGGTTTTATCCGGTAGGATCCCGTTTCCTGGCCAGCGACGGGCGAGCCGCCGGTAAGGAGCAGGCAACCCGCTGCGAGCAGGACGAACCGCCCCGCAGCTCGGTCTCGCATGCGGATGGGCTCAGCAAGTGAACGGAACATTGACAAAAAAGAACTTCATGATGGGAACCGCAGGGCTTGAAGATCGCGACGAATACTCGCCGCGATCTCGCAGTGGAGGGCAATCAACGGGGCAGCGAGGGGCTTTCCGAAACTGCGTGAGCCCGCCGCTTGCCATGTCGTCGTGATCCTCAATTCAAGGTCACGCTGAGGCCTGCCCCGACGCCCCACGCACCGCCCGCGGTCGTACCGGAAAGATTGGCCCGAACGCGGCCGTCCTCGCTGGTGTAGCCGGCGCCGAACGCAAACGCCCCCTCGTTGCGCCAATAGCCGCCGCCGGCCGCCACACTGAGCTTACCGGGCCGGTCGTCATAGCGCAGCGACGCCGCCGCCAGGCCGATCGCCGCCGCCTGTCGAGCCTCGCTCCGGATGCCGCCCAAGTCCGTGTTGAGCTGGCTGAGCCTGGAGTCGGTGTAGGCGTTGGCCGAGTTCAGGGTCGTGCCTGCCACCTCGTCGGTGTAGGTTTTTGCCTGGCCGACCGCCCAGGTCGCTCGGTCGTCCGTATATTTCTTCGAGCCGGCCACTGTGCCGGCAATGGCTTTTACCTGCCCTACGTTCGCCGCATCCGTGTCGGCCACGCCGGCCCCGACATTGTGGATGACAACGGGCGCGCCGGGGTCGCCGCCCACGAGTGTTATTGAGTTCGCCTTGGTGCCATCAGGGTTTTGGTCATATTTGACGGCGACCTCCTCAAGATCGCCAATTCCCGTCTGCAGGGATTCGACGGCCTGATTGGTCGCATGGAGCTGGCTGCCGTTGATGGCGTCGGTTGATGTGGCGCTGATACGGCCTGCGGCAACATTGGTGATTGTGCGTTCACTGCCGACGCCGCCCACGCTCACCGTGCTCGTCGGGTTGGTGCCCGCGAAGGTGTAGGCGACGCCGTTGATCGTGGCGCCGGTGGTCGCCACTGCGGCCGCGGTGGTCGAGCCTGCGCCGAGAGCCACGCTGCCCGGTTCATTGGCAGTGGCGCCAGCGCCAAGGGCCATCGCCTGGATGCCGTTCGCGGTCGAATTCGTGCCGAGCGCGATGCCGTCGGCCAGGTTGACGGTCGAGTTATGGCCGATCGAAATGCCGCCGGGCGCCGTCATCTGGACGACGGCGCCGTTGCCCATGCCGATGCCGTTATCGCCGTTGACGGTTGTGCGCGGGCCGATTGCCACGGAATCGACGCCGACAGCAAGCGAATCCGAAGCCGTCGAATTGGCGTGGAAGTAATTGGTGGACGACACCGCGAACGATGACAGTGCCCCCTTGAGCTGGCGGATGGTGACTGCGTCCTGGTCTTCCGTGCCGTCGGCGACGTTGGTGATCTGCCGGAAGGACGTCGAGTTGCCCACCGAGACCGCGCCGAGCAGGATCTTGTCCGACGTGTTGTACGGGATGATTTGGGTTCCGGAGAGAATGCTGCCGGATGCCGGCGCGATCGCCCGGTCGGCCACCGAGCCCGAGCCGAGCGCCACGCCGCCGAGCACCGTCGACTGGGTGTTCTGGCCGATGGCGAGCGAGGTGTTGGCGCTTGCCTGGGCGTTCAAGCCTGCGGCCAAGCTGTTGTTGCCGGTTGCGACGCTCTGCGGGCCGATGGCGACCGAGTCGGTTCCAGCGGCGCTCGAATCCGCAAGTGTCGAATTGGCGTGGAAATATTTTATCCCGCCGCCGCCGCTGATGGCGTCGTCGATGGCTGTGAAGGCGCCGCCCACCGTTGTGTAGCTGCTGCCCGCGATCGTGTAGGTCGGGCTGCTGACGGTGCCGTCCGGGTTCACGATGGCGCCGCCGCCGAGAATGTTGGCGATGCTGAGAGACGTGCCGTAGAGCTGCGAGCCATTGATCGCTTCGGTCGAGGTCGCGGAGACCGTCCCGTCCAAAAGGCCGCTGATGCCGGTGCCGTTCATGAAGAGGCCCGCGGCATTGAACACTTGCCCGCTCGACAGCGTCAGGCTGTCGGCGGTGAGGGCCGGCGTCGTGGCGATCGTGATATCCGTGCCGCTGCGCGTGACGGAGATGTTCTGCCCGTTGAGCAGTTGCACCGTCCCGCCCGGGGCGACGTTCGTCGCGGCACCCCCGTTCGCCTGCAGGTTCCAGCCTGCCGAGGCCGTGCCGTTCACCGCGGTGAGGGCGGACTGCACGTTGTTATAGGTCGTGCCGCCGATCGCAAGCCCCGCCGTTACCTGGTTGGTGGTCGGATTATAGGCAGAGGTGCCGCCGAGCGCCGTCGACACGCTCGTGCCAAACGTGTCGAGACCGGTCCCGACGGCAGTGATCGCCTGGTTCGTCGCGAAGAGCTGCGAACCGTTGATCGCATCCGTCGAGGTAGAGGAGATCCGGCCTGCCGCCACATTGGTGATGGTGCGCTCGGCGCCGACAGCGCCGACGCTTACTGTCGAGGTCGGGGCCGCGCCGGCGAAGTTGTAGGTTGTTCCGTTGATAATGGTGTTCGGCGTGGGTACCGCGACGGCCGTCACCGAGCCCGAACCCAGAGCCACGGATCCGGCATGCGTCGCGGTTGCGCCGGCGCCAAGCGCCATCGCGTTGGCGGCAGCGGCGTTGGCCTGGCTGCCCATGGCGATGGCGCTTACGCCATTGGCGATGTTGCGGTCGCCGATGGCCACCGCGCCCTGGCCGGTCACGGTGTTCTGATAGCCGATGCCGACGGCACCCTGCGCCGCGGTGCCGGGCGTGCTGACCGCCTGTCCGCCGCCGCCGACCATATTGGTATTGCCCATGGCGACCGAGCCGTTGCCGGTGGCGGTGTTATCCATGCCCTGCGCCACGGCGCCGTCGCCGGTCGCGGTGTTGGGATCGCCGATCGCCACCGCGCCATTGCCGTTGGCGACGTTGCCCGAACCGATGGACACTGCCTTGCCGCCGGTCGCGGTCGAGCCGTTGCCGATCGCCACCGCGTCGGCGGAGTTTGCGACCGCGCTGGTGCCCATCGCGATTGCATTGAGCGCCGAGGCATTGGCGTTGTTGCCCACCGCTATGGCGGCGGCGTTCGTGGCCTGGGCGCCCGACCCGGCCGCGACCGAGGCGGTTCCACTCGACACGCTTCCGTTACCCAGCGCCAGTGCGAAGTCGGCCGAAGCATTGGCCGATCTGCCGAACGCCGACGAACTCAACCCCGACGCGTTGGAGAGAAGGCCGATCGCCGTGGCGTTGACGGCAGTCGCCCGGCTTGCGCGCCCCATCGCAATGGTGTCGGCCTGGGACGCTGTCACATCGGTGCCGATCGCGATGGCGCTCTGTGCGAGGGCGCCTGTTCCCGCAGCGGTGCGCGAGCCGAGATAGACGGAGTTGATCGTGGTGGCGGTCGCCTGGAAGCCGATAGCGACGGCATTCTGGGCGCCTGCGCTGGCGGAATTGCCTTGGGCCACGGCATCCAGCCCGGACGCGGTCGCCTGAAACCCGAGCGCGAGGGCGCGCACCCCGCTAGCTTCAGATCCGTAGCCCCCGGCCCACGCAAAGCTGTTGCTGGCCGTAGAGCCAACGCCGACCGCGGTGGAGTTCCCTCCCGAAGCCAAGGCGGCGGTGCCCAGCGCGCTGGCCCCGGCCGCAATGGCGTTGGCGTTGACGCCAAGCGCGACCGTATTGATGTTGTTTGAGATCGCACCGCCGCCCACCGCCACGGCGCCGCCGGTTCCTGTGGCCGACGCGTCCTGGCCGATTGCCACCCCATATTGTGTCGACGAGACGGATCGGGTCCCGATCGCAACGGCATTGAGCTGAGAGGCCGTCGCGGGCGCGCCGATGGCGATGGAGCCGCTGGCTGTCGCCGTGCCGCCGCCGGCGGCATATTGTGCCTGCGCCGGGGTGGCGATCACGAGCATCGCGGCCGCCGATGCAACACCGGCGAGGCTTCCGCCGATGCCGAGCATGCCGCACCCGAGCCGATCTCGCCTCGGGCCAAGCACGCGGTGCGCCAGGCGCAGCGCCATCATCAGCCGACGGCGCAGCGAGCGGTTGCCCTTGTGCGCACCGCTAGAGCAGCTTGCGGCGAAGCGGGCCGGTTCACGTTGCGCGATTGTTCCCTGTATAGATGTCATGGGATGAGTACCTCCTGTACCGCTTCGCTCTCGATCGCGGCAGACTCCCCCGGCCCTGCCGGTGATGCGTGTCCGTTCGAGGATGGCATGATGGGGCTGGCATCGACGCCATGCGCCAGAAGCGCATGGCCATGCCTGCCGCCGATTGATTCGACGCTTGCGAGCGCGCCCTCAAGCCAGGCGTCGCTCTCCTCGGGCACCGTTTCGAGCGCCCTCGCGGCTCGCTCGGCCGGGATCACCTCTTCGAGATGGGAGCGAATTGCCTTGAGGTGCTGAGCGGGCGCTTCGCCGGCAAGGACCACCGCCGTGAGGCCGTAGACATAGTTGGCGAGCAACATGTCCCATTTGGCTTCGGGAAGCCCACGGTAACGCGTTTCCAAAGCTTGGAATGCCAACCGCACCCTTTGACCGATCTCTTCCGAAAGAATCTGCCGCATCTCGGCCGCTGCCTGGCCACTTGTGCCCGTGGATTTCTCCAAAGGACGTTCAACGCCATCCTGCAGCTGAAGAGACGCGGACCGCGCCGTATCAGGAGAGACCATCGGAAACGAAGCCGAACTGCTCATGAACCCCATATCCCCGGCACACCCACTCTCGACGCTCAGCCAGCCACGGCTGGGTGTCAGCCCTCCAGTGACGGCTCTCCCCAGAGCAATTCGACCGGACCATTAAGGAGATACGGAAGTGAGTTGCTGATGACTGTATTTCAGGAAACTCCGTCCTCCGCATCAGGAGATTGCGACAAGAAGGCATTTGCTCGAAGGTTGTGGTCTTTGTACCACACTGATTTTATAGGGGAATTTGCTTTAGCAGTTGCTTTATGAGCGTTGCGGCCACTAATGATAAATGTGCTTTCTGTCTTATAGCGGCAATTCTCCTTGTGAGGCGCCAGCAGCGGGCTGACCGCCCATGCCGGGCCGAGATCGGCTGTTCGGCCAGCTTTGCCGTTAGTGCGACACTGTTTCCGCCAACCGTCACGCAATGACGCGCTCGCGCGTCGCAAGAATCGTTCGCCAAGCGTCCGCTGTGGCGACCAACACTCTTCCGGATTTGCTACAAAGAACTGCTTACTGCATGTTTCCTTAAATCGGAGCCGATTTAAGGCTAAAAACATGCAGCAATTCAAAGTGCTACAGCGACCTTCGTGCGTCTGAAAAGACGCACGGCGCTGTAGGGTGTCGCGCATACCCGAACCGACCCCCAGATGTGTATCTGGGGCCCGGACTCGCAGGCTCAGGTTGCGCGAAGTTGCACGCACGCGCGATGAGGCTGGCAAGGCAATGATCCTCGCAGGCTCTTTATAGGTCAGTGCGACAGGTAAGCCGTCAGAAATGACGCCGATGAAGCGACAGCCACCCGTCTTCTCCGAGGCGAGTTTCGACGTCGGTGTAGTGTGCCAGCGTTATATGCGTTGTTCCGACCGCCGCGGTGTGGGCTCCGGTGATAACAGCGACCTCGGCCCCCGCCGATCTGCCGGCGAGAATGCCGGCGGGCGCATCCTCGAAAACGAGGCAATCCTCTGAACGGACGCCGAGCTTTTCGGCTGCAAGAAGATAACCCTCAGGATCAGGCTTGCCCGCGGACACATCTTCACCGGTTATCATGAGGCGCGGCATTGGAATGCCCGCCGCGGCCAGGCGGCGCACTGCGAGCTCAAGCGGCGCCGAGGTTACGATCGCCCACCTCTCCGGCGGCAGCGTGCCGAGGAAGGCGACGGCGCCGGGGATTTCGACGATGCCTTCAATGTCGGCGATTTCCGCCTCCGCAAGGTCGCGCGCCTCCTGTTCCGGATCAACCGGCAGGCCCAGTTTGCGGATTGTGTCAACCGCACGCACCCCATGCACGGATTTCATTAGGAGATCGGCATCGATCCCGTTACGTGCCGCCCAGGCGCCCCATACTCTTTCGACGACAGCCATCGAGTTGAGCAGCGTCCCGTCCATGTCGAATAGCAGGGCGGCGAAATTCTTCGTGAAAATCGATGAAGACAAATTATCCAAACCCGTTCCCTGAACCAACATTCACATGACGAAGCGCAGGTGCACAACTATCGCCTGAGGTATGGGAGTACAATCCTTATTCGCCTAGCCGTGCCCCTCGGGGTGCTCGCTGACGAGGAAGCCGATCGGGCCGCCAGGAACCTCATCATCGAAGATGGCGCATGAGAGTACGCCGCCGAAAACCGCACCGGAATCGACATTGGTCCTGTTGCCGATCGTTCGGGGATTGCTGAGGCTCGGTGTATGCCCATGGCAGAGATGCTTGCCCCAATAGTTGCCGGAATAATTCGGCTCCGTCCGCATCCAGAGAAGGATGTCGTCGTCCTGCTGGTCCAACGGTAAATTCTCGTCGACGCCGGCATGCACGAAAATGCGATGCCGTTCGACGATAAGCGACGGTCGCTCCGCCATCCAGACCAAGTGGCTCAAAGGTATGGCGCCGCCATAAGACGCCATGGTTTCGTCGCCGCCGTTCATGAGCCAATGGCTCATCTCGGCGTAACCCTTCCGTGCTGCCAACAGCATTTGCTCATGATTTCCCTTGAGAGTAATCCACTCCCAGTCAGCGTTGCGAGGCCCTGCCATGATCCGTTCGACCACGCCGCGGCTATCCGGGCCCCGGTCGATCAGGTCGCCGAGGAAAATGACCCTCCCGCCAGGCGCAGATGATTCGATGCTGGCCAGCAAGTCTTCGAGTTGCACTAAGCATCCGTGAATGTCACCGACCGCGAACGTGAAACGCCGGCCATTCATGAATCGGGTCTCCTGTGCCTGTCCAAGACGGCTGGCTCCTTGCTGTTGACGAGAATCGACCGTCACTGGTCTTAAGGCATGTCTGGATATTGCCGCGGCAAAGCTCCAGCTTCGACAAACAGCTCTACTGCATTATTTTCAAAACGGGAATCGGTTTCGGGGCAAAATCGCCAACAAGAAATCTCAAGCGGTGCGGCACGCCCGATGAAGCATGGCTACAGCCTACATTTCAACCGCTCCGCCGGCGCGGCGTCGCCGATGTTATTTGCTGCGTGGTTTATCCTGTCGGTTCCGATTTAAGGAACAATGCAGCCGGCGTGCGATCGCTTAGCCGCGCGACGAGCCCTTCGGGATCGCCGAAGAGGTGATGGAGACCGGATCGCTGGCAGGAAACGTGTCTTCAAGCCCCTCTTCCAGTTGTTCTTCCATTGCGCGCTGATCATGCGCCTGGCGTGCGTTCGCCAGCGCCCCTTCCGGTGTCCAAGGGGATCGTCTCGTGCCGGCAATGCCCAGCAGAGCCTCGTCCGTTTCGATAGCGGCGGCGAGAATTTCTTTCGCCCGCGCAACGGCATTCAGTCTATTGAGGGTGCCCTCCGCATTCTGCGGGCAGGTAATCGTGACGATCTCTCCGGTTGTGCCGACGAACTCGACGGTAAAACCCGCCTTGCCGCCACGCTCGGCATAAACTTGAATCCCTGCAACCTGCATCGGTTCCTCCTTCCGCCGGTACGCCGCGACAGTCGGGTCAGCGCGGCAGGCCGGCAGCTTCATGGGGTAAGTCTAGCAGATTTGGCGGGTACGAACGAGCATAAGCGTTCCATAGTGACCGTCAGAGGAGGTCCGTCACATGTTTGGCGGCCGGTCGCCTGTCTGCTGGTACCGTTCCCTCAGCGCCCTGTGCGGCGTGGTATCCCGGCCCCATCTTCTCCTTTTCGACGTCGGGCCGCGTGCAGGCGGCAAAGGCGTCGAGACCACGATTATAGACCTTCGTCTGCACGTTCATCATACCGAGCACGGTATGAAACATGTTGTCATGCGACTTCGGCTGATCGGCGTCCTTGGAAAGGCAACCGGTGTCGATCCCCATTGCGGCCTGATAAGGCTTCGAAAACCAGGCGATGAACGGCACTTGCGTCTGCTCCTTCGGTGCGATCGCATAGGGTGCGCCATGCAGGTAGATGCCGCTCTCGCCGAGCGATTCTCCGTGGTCGGACATGTAGATCATGGCGCCGGCAATACGATCCTGATGCTTTTCAATGAGGCGGGCAACGCTTGCAAGAACATGGTCGGTGTAAAGGATCGAATTGTCATAGGCGTTGACGATTTCTTCTGTCGAGCAACGCATCAGTTCTGCCGTGCGGCAGTCGGGCGTGAAACGGCGGAAGGCCTCCGGATAGCGTAGGTAATAGGATGGTCCATGGCTGCCGAGCTGGTGCAGTACGATGACGCTGTTCGCTGTCGTGGCGCCGAGCTTTTTATCCAGTTCATCCAGGAAGATTTCGTCAAGACATTCGCCATTGCTGCACAGCGGGCTGTTCTTCTGGTGGGTCATGCTGGCGAAACTGATAAGGTCGGCGATGCCCTTGCTGCCCGTATTGTTGTCCCACCAGGTAACGGAAATGCCCGCATGTGTCAGCACGTTGACGAGGTTTTCCGTGGAGCGCGCCTTCCAGTCGCTGTATTGCTTGCGCGGATAGACGGAAAACATGCAGGGCAATGACACAGCGGTCGCAGTGCCGCAGCTCGTCGTATTACGATAGTTGACGACGCCGAGTGCCTTCAGCTCTGGATTCGTCTCGCGACCATAGCCGTTGAGCGAGAAATTCATCGCCCGCGCGGTTTCGCCCGCGACGACGACGACGACGACCGGCTTTCCGGCATTGACAACTCGCGGCCCCTCTTTCGCATCGGTTCCGAGCGGCTGTACGACCAGATTGCGCTCGCGATAGGTGGAGAGTGCGTAGCGCACCGCGGAGGTGACCGGGCCGGCCGGGTTGAACCTGACCATCAGGTCTCGGTGCTCCCGCAAAGCATAGGCGACGCTGGCAAAGTTGGCGTAGATAAGAGCGCCGCTCAAAAGCAGTGAAGGAGCGACGAACAGGAAATTGACAGCCGCTTTCGACAAGAAGCGGCGATGCCTGACCTTGATCCAGACGATCAGAAGCGAGGGAAACAAGGCGTAAAGTGCGAGATGAAGAGCGAGGTTGCCGGTTAGCAGATGGCCCGCCTCGGCCTGTGTGGTGACGGCGGCATTGCCAATCATGCTCTTGTCGATGATCACGCCGAAGCTGTCGGTAAAGTAGGAGGCCGCGGCCGATATGACGATCAGAAGGACCAGCACCGGCTTCATCACGTATTTGACCGATAGGGACGTCAGCACCGCAAATGTCGTGAGACCGAGCGCGGCGCCAAGCGACAGCAAACCCAGCCGAGCGTGATCGAAATAGGTTACCGCATGGGTCCAGAAGGAATTGTTGGTCACCAGCAGCAAATAAAGGGTGACGATCGCACTCAACGCAATACTGCCGATTTCCGGCCGGCGAAACTTCAACATAGTCAAAAGCCTAACTCCAAGGATGCGAGCTCGTCGCTCTCACTGCCCCGTTGCACCGTCGGACCGTCATCGACCACTTGCGGGGGATGCAGGCAGTTCGCCGGACGCGTCTCGACACATCCGCCAGTAGCGCAGGCAAGCTGTCGAACTCCTGTCGGAACGTCAGCTTGGAGATGGAAGGGCAAGACCGCGTGCCGGCAATTCCGGCATGGCGCTTTGGCGGGCTCCATGCCTTGGTCTGGCAGGAAGTTGGCAGCCCATGGAAAAGCTCATATGGTCTAGCGCCGCTGGCCGTAAGAAGCTCGAAACCAGGAAAACGCATGCGCCTACTGCTCGTCGAAGATAGTTCCCGCCTCATCGAGCTTGTGGGGGAGACCATGCGGGAATCGGGCTGGCGGTTGGATGCGGTGTCGAGCGTGCGCGAGGCCGAGGCCGCCATCGCCGAACAGGAGCACGATCTCGTCCTTCTCGACCTCGGGCTACCGGACGGCGACGGCCTCGATCTGTTGAAATGGATCCGGCAGGAGCGCGCCGGCCTGCCGGTGCTGATCATCACCGCCCGCGGTTCGGTGGATGAACGGGTCCAGGGGCTCGATGCCGGGGCGGACGATTATCTGGTGAAGCCTTTCCATCACCGCGAACTGCTGTCGCGCTGCAGGGCCATGCTCAGGCGCAATCCGCAGGCGATACAACCGGTACTCGAGGCCGGCGCCTTGCGGTTCGATCCGGCCACGGCGGAGCTCACCTGCGATGGAAGCATCGTGCCCCTGCCCCCGCGCGAGCGCTCCCTGATCGAAATATTGATGCGTGAGGTCGGCCGCGTCGTCCCGAAGCGTCGGCTGGAGATCGCACTGTCGGAATATGGCCAGGAGCTCAGTTCCAATGCTTTGGAACTCGCCGTTTCCCGCATGCGAAAGCGGTTGCAGCCTCTCGACACGAGCGTGCGGATCGAGACGGTGCGTGGAATCGGCTATTTGCTGCGGACCGCCGTATGAAAAAGGCCAATCCCTCGCTGATTGGCATCGTGGCGCGGCGCATCGTCGCCTTTTCACTGCTCGCCATGATTCTGCAAATCGGCGTCGTTTTCGCCGACTACTGGTTCGACGACGATGAGCTCAGCGTTTTGATGCTGCAGGAGGAAACCGAAGACCTGTCGAGGGCGATCAGGAAGCGAGACGGGGTTCTGACCTACGAACCCGATCAGGAGTTGAGAGAGCGTTATCTGGAACCGCATGGGCGCGCGGGCGCAATTTATCTCAGGGTGCGCACGGCTTCCGGCTCCGTGCTCTTTTCCAATTGCACAACCGAATGCGCTGCGCATTTTCTGCCGCTGTCCATCAACGCGCCGACCTTCTGGAAGCGGCAGATCGAGCCGGGCAAGCCCTTCAGTGTCGCGGGCGGCCATTCCTTCGAACGCGACGGCGAGTCGGTTCTTGTCGAGCTCGCGGTCCTGAAAGACCCGAACGGCTTCATGTACAGGGTCCTGCTGCGTGAGATGTTCGATTCAATGATTGTGCCGATGACGCTGATGTTCTGCCTTGTCATCGGCGCAACGATCTGGTCGATCCGCAGCGCCTTGCGGCCGGTGGCCATGGCCGTGCGGGCAGCGGACGCAATCGATCCGCGCGACAGCGGTGCGCGCCTGCCGGCGAGCCGAATGCCGCAGGAGATCGAGCGCCTCGTCAGCGCCGTCAATCGCCTGCTTACCCGCGTTGCCGATCTCGTCCAGTCCCAGAAGGTTTTCTCGTCCTCGATCGCCCACGAGATACGCACCCCCGTTTCCATCGCCAAGATGGAGCTGAGCCGCATCGCCGATCCGCGCGCCCGCAATGCCGAACGCGATCTCGACGCACTTACACATATCCTGGAGCAGTTGACCTCGCTCGCCCGTGCCGACGCCGTCGATCCCGCGGCCTATCAGCGCGCAAGCCTTTCGCAGATCGGAGCGGAGATCGCGGAGACGACGGCGCCATTCATCTTCGACCACGACAAGTCGATCGAATTCGTCGACCACGGCACGGCATCGGTAACCGTGATCCCCGCTCTTGTCGAAAACATGCTGCGCAATCTCATCGAGAACGCAGTGAAGCACAATGCGCCCGGCACCCACATCGTTGTGACCTGCGGACCCGGACCACTGGTCTCGGTAGAAGATGATGGCAAAGGACTTGTCGATCTGCCGGAGCACCACCAAGACCTCGGCTATATCAAGCGCTCGGGGCAGATCGGCCTCGGCCTTAAGATCGTTCATCGGATCGCCGAGCTTCACAAGGCAAAAATCGTGATCGACACGGCGCGCGACCGCGGCACGAAGATCACGATCGATTTCGCCGCGGCAGCGTGACACCCATTCCAGCCCCGCTTCGCGCCGTGCGAATATTTAGTGGGCATGATGCATATTTTTTAATCCGAGGCACTTTCTTGGATGCAGATTTCGTGCCCAATCTCCGGTCACATGCTATGGGCCTGTGCAACTCCTCCCGTTTCCCCCACCTCCTTCGACCCACGAGCATCCATGTCCAAAGCCGCAGTCCTCCTCCGACGTTTCATCCCGTCCCTGGTGCCGGTCAGCCATTGGGAGCGCTTGCGTTCGTGCTGTGGCGCGCTTGTCGGAATATTGCTGACAGGATTCATCAGCACGCTCGCGATCGGCGCCGGCGCCAGCCTGCCGCTTCTCATCGCGCCGATGGGGGCGTCGGCAGTCCTGCTCTTCGCGGCGCCGTCGAGCCCGCTTGCCCAGCCCTGGTCGATTCTCGGCGGCAATATTATTTCCTCGACAGTCGGTGTCACAGCGGCGCTGCTCATTCCGGACCCGGTCATCGCCGCCGCCGTTGCCGTCGCCGTCGCCATTGGCGCCATGCTGATCCTCGGCTGCCTGCACCCGCCGAGCGGCGCCGTCGCGCTCACAGCGGTGCTTGGAGGTCCGGCAATTCGCGATGCCGGCTATGCCTTCGTCCTGTCTCCTGTCGCCGTCAACTCGCTGCTTATCCTCGTCGTGGCGCTGATCTTCAACAATCTCACCGGTCGCCGCTATCCGCATCTCGCCCCGGCCGCCAACCCGCACAACACGCAGGATCCCTTGCCAAGCCACCGGCTCGGCGTTGTGCCCGAGGACCTCCAAGCCGTGCTTGCCCAGTATGGTGAGGTCGTCAATGTCAGTCCCGAGGACTTGGACAGCTTCATCCATCAGGCGCAGGTACGCGCCTTTACCCGCCGGTCCGGCGAGATCACCTGCGGCGAGATCATGTCATGCGATGTCGCAACCGTTGCGCCGGACGCCCCGCTGCGCAAGGCTTGGAAAATGCTCCTCGAGCACCGCATCCAGGCGCTGCCGGTCGTCACCGAAAAAGAAGGGCTCGTCGGCATCATCACCCAGACGGACTTCATGAAGCATGCGACGCTGACGCCGAACGGGCGACTTCAGGTCGGCCTGCGCGAGCGGATCGGCAATATCATCGGTCTGCCGGCGAAATCGCCGCGCTATGTTTCCGACATCATGACGAGACGCGTCCAGTCCGCCCTCCCCGAAACCATGATCGCAAAGCTCGTGCCGCCGATGGCGGACATGGGACTGCATCACATGCCGGTCGTCGACGCCGACAACCGTGTCGTTGGCATTGTGACGCAGTCCGACCTCATCGCCGCCCTGTTTCAGCGGCGGCTCGATGCAGTCGAGGAATCGCGGGACGTCGCCTGACCAGCGACGAATCTCCCTTGCGTCAACGCTGACAGCGCCCCTGCTTCTTTTCAGGAGCACAAAGGTGGAGCCGGACGCCTCTCAAGCGGCGACCTGTGGTTTCGAGCGCAATTCATTCGATTGACTTAATCGTCTGAATGACATAATATCAGCACATGATAAAGGATGACGATTACACACCGCCGCTCCGCGCCGATCGCGGCGACGCCACGCGAGAGAAGCTCCTCGGCGCCTCCATCGACGTCTTCGGTCGTTATGGCTTCGATGGTGCAACGACGCGCAAGCTTGCGGACGCGGCAGGGGTCAACCTTCAGGCGATTCCCTATTATTTCGGCAGCAAGGAAGGCCTCTATATCGCCGCGGCCGAGCACCTGGCATCAATCATCAGCGGCCATGTCGGCGATTTGCGAAGCATCATTCTGGCGCGTTTCGCGGAACTCGATGCGGCTGGCGAACAAATGGCTGCCGCCGAGGCACGCCACTTCCTGACACAGATGGTCCAAAGGATGGTTGTTCTCTTCGTCAGCAAGCAATCGGAGAGTTGGGCGCGCTTCATCATCCGCGAGCAGATGGAGCCGACCGAAGCGTTCACGCGAATCTACGGCAAGATCATGCGGCCGATGATCGAAATGGCGCGCCGGCTGATCGGCGCGATCCTCGGCGATGACCCGGCGTCGGAACATATCCGTCTGCGGACGCTGTCCTTCGTCGGCAGCATTCTGGTGTTCCGAATGGCGCATGCAGCCGTCTACGCACAACTCGAATGGAAAACGACCGGGCCGAATGAGCTCGAGACCCTGCGTCGCCACGCGGCCGAACTCGTGGCCGTGCTCGGTGCCGAGAAGGACCGGCAGTCATGAAGAAAGTCGCCATCTTTGTTCTCCTTTTCGCGGTCGCCGTGACCGGCGGCTGGTGGTTCGATGTGCCCGCGCGGCTCGGCTTTGCGAAGGAAAACCGGGACGCGGTTCTCTACGGCAATGTCGATATTCGCCAGGTTTCGCTCGGCTTCCGCGTCAGTGGGCGGATCGCCGATCTCCGCGTCGACGAAGGCGATACAGTCAAGGCCGGCGACGTCATCGCAAGGCTTGATGCCGAGCCTTTTCAGCAATCGCTCGACGCCGCAGAAGCGGAGGCTGAAGCCCTGCGTGCCACGCTGGCAAAGGTCAAGGCGGGCGCGCGCGCGGCCGAAATCGCACAAGCGCGCGCCGTTCATGAAGAGCGTCTCGCAGAGCTCCGAAATTCCGATCTCGCCTATCAACGCGCGCGGCAATTGCGGCCGAACGGTACGATTTCGCAGGCCGATCTTGATCAGGCGAGTGCTGTGCGTGCCGCGGCCGCCGCTCGTGCGACATCCGCACGTGAGGCTCTGGCGCTGCTCGAAGAGGGAAGTCGAGTGGAAGACGTAGCGGCCGCAGAGGCGCAGTTGAATGCGGCGACCGCGAAAGTCGCGAGCGCCCGCACGTCGCTCAAGGATACCGAACTCGTCGCCCCGAGCGCAGGCATTATCCTTTCCCGGGTGCGGGAAACCGGCGCGATCATCTCGCCGGCCGACACGGTCTATGTGCTTTCGCTGACCGAACCGGTTTGGGTCCGGGCTTATGTAGCAGAGCCGGACCTTGGCCGCATTCATCCCGGAATGAAGGTCAAGATTACGTCCGATACGGCCCCTAGCCGCCCCTATGAGGCGACCATCGGCTTCATCTCGCCGGTTGCGGAATTCACACCGAAATCGGTGGAGACGCCCGAGCTCAGGACCGATCTCGTTTACAGGCTGCGGATCATCGTCAACAATCCCGGCGTAGATCTGCGCCAGGGCATGCCGGTCACCGTACATCTGCCGACCCCGGAGGAAGCGACGTGACGCCCGGCCCTGTCCCCGACCTCGGTCCGGACCCGTTCGTCCGGTTGAGTGCCGTCACCAAGCGGTTCGGCGCTGAAGCCCCTGCCCTCGACGCCATCGACGGCACCATTGCCGGCGGGCGGATCACCGGCCTCGTCGGCCCCGACGGCGCCGGCAAGACGACACTGATCCGGTTGATGACCGGCCTCATGCTGCCGGACGAAGGAACTGTCGACGTGCTCGGCTACGATACGCGCAGGAATCCGGCCGCCATTCAGGCAGCAATCGGCTACATGCCGCAGCGTTTCGGCCTCTATGAAGACCTGTCGGTTCAAGAAAATCTCGATCTCTATGCCGACCTGCGTGGCCTGCCGAAGGCCGAGCGCGCAAGAACCTTCGGCGAACTGCTCGATTTTACCGATCTCCATCGCTTCACCACACGTCTTGCCGGAAAACTCTCCGGTGGCATGAAGCAGAAGCTCGGTCTTGCCTGTGCACTTTTGCGTAAGCCGCGTTTGCTCCTGCTCGATGAACCCGGCGTCGGCGTCGACCCGATTTCGCGGCGCGATCTCTGGAAGATGGTGGAGAATCTCACCGCCGAAGGTATCGGCGTTGTCTGGTCGACAGCCTATCTCGAAGAGGCCGAGGCTTGCGACCACGTCTTTCTGCTCAATCAGGGCAGGCTGCTTTTCTCCGGCCCTCCGCATGAGATGACCGATCGCGTCGAAGATCGGGTCTATAGGCTCTCTGGTATTGACGGCCGCCGCCGCGAACAACTGGCGCGCTTGCTCGATGAGGAAGGCGTCGTCGATGGTGTCATTCAAGGCGAAGCCATCCGGCTCGTAATGAAGCCGGGACTGAGCCCTCCTTCGCCCGCGAAAGACGGGGACAAAGCCACCAGCCACGCCGTCGTCGCAGCGCCGCGCTTCGAGGACGCCTTTGTCGATATGCTCGGCGGCGGACCGGGCGGGCGGTCGAAGCTTGCCGAAACGCAAAAAACCTTCACCGCCGAGGGCGGCAAGCCGGTCATCGAGGCGCGGGGCCTGACGAAGCGCTTCGGCGATTTCACCGCAGCCGACAACATCACCTTCGATATTCCGCGCGGGCAGATTTTCGGTCTGCTCGGTCCGAATGGTGCCGGCAAGTCGACCACCTTCAAGATGCTGTGCGGCCTGTTGAAACCGACAGCCGGCGAAGGCCGGGTCGCCGGTTTCGACCTTAGGCGCGACGCGGCGGAGGCGCGCAACCGGCTCGGCTACATGGCGCAGAAATTCTCCCTCTACGGAGATCTCAGCGTCATTCAGAACCTGAATTTCTTTGCCGGCGTCTATGGGCTCTCTCGCTTAGCCAAGCGCGAGCGCATCGAGCTCATGACGCAGATATTCGAGTTCCGCTCGATCCACGATATGTCTGCCAAGGACCTGCCGCTCGGGCTCAAGCAGCGGCTCGCGCTTGCCTGTGCCGTACTTCACGAACCGGAAGTGCTCTTTCTCGACGAGCCGACCTCGGGTGTCGACCCTATCACCCGGCGCGAATTCTGGACCCACATCAATGGGCTTGTGGAGAAGGGCGTAACCGTTCTTGTCACCACCCATTTCATGGACGAGGCGGAATATTGCGACCGCATCTCGTTGATTTATCGCGGCAGATCGATCGCGCTCGGTTCGCCGGACGAGATGAAGGCGCGTGTCGCCAGCAAGGACATTCCGGATCCGACGATGGAAGACGCCTTCATCGCCCTCGTCGAGAATTCGGAGGCGAACGAGGCCGCATGAAGATCACGCCGAAAAAAGGGAGCAACGAGCAGCGTGCCGGCAAAGGCCGGCGCTTTGCTGCCCTCGTGCGCAAGGAAAGCTATCAGGTCGTGCGCGACCCGAGCAGCATCCTAATCGCTTTCGTCCTGCCGCTGATCCTGCTCTTCCTCTTCGGCTATGGCGTTTCGCTCGACACGACGCAGACGCGGGTCGGCCTCGTCGTCGAGGAGGCGACGCCGCTCACCCGCGACCTTGCCGCGAGCTTTCAGGCGTCGCGCTATTTTTCGGTCGTAAACGGCCAAGACCGTCGCGAATTCGAGGACGATCTCGTGCTCGGCCGCGTGCGCGGCATTCTCGTGATCCCCGCCGAGTTCACTGCCGACCATGCGGCGGGACGACACCCGGCGGTCCAGGTGATCGTCGATGGCTCGGATCCGAACACCGCGAACTTCGTCCAGAACTATGCCCAAGGGGCGGTCGCCAACTGGGAGCGCCAGCGCACAGGCGAGGGCGCGGGCGTGCCGCCGGCAATCGCCGCAGAACAGCGCTTCTGGTTCAATCCGGAGCTGACGAGCCGCAATTTTCTCGTTCCAGGCTCGATCGCCATCGTCATGACGCTAGTCGGCACGCTGCTGACATCGCTGGTCGTAGCGCGAGAATGGGAGCGCGGCACGATGGAAGCGATGATGGCGACGCCCGTTTCCGCCGCCGAGCTGCTGGCCGGCAAGCTGTTGCCCTATTTCATTCTTGGCCTCACTTCGATGACGCTGTGCGTGCTGCTGGCCGTCTTCCTCTTCGGCGTGCCCTTCCGCGGCTCGGTCGCAGCGCTTTACGCGCTCTCCGCCACGTTCCTCATGCCGGCGCTTGGACAAGGGTTATTGATCTCGGCAGCGACCAAGAACCAGTTCCTGGCGTCACAGCTTGCACTGATCTCCGCATTCTTGCCCGCCTTCCTGCTTTCGGGCTTCCTGTTCGAGATCAACTCGATGCCGATGGTCATCCAGTGGATCACCTATATCGTGCCCGCACGTTACCTGATCCCGAGCCTCCAGACAGTGTTTTTGGCAGGCGACATTTGGCCGATGTTTGCGCGCGCGATCGCGGTGATGCTGCTGATCGGCTGCGTCTTCTTCGCGCTTGCTGCACGCAGCACCCGAAAGAGGATCGGCTGACATGTGGTGGACGAGGCTGAAAGCGCTGATCATCAAGGAACTCCTCGCGGTACTGCGCGACCCGAAGGGCCGCGCCATCCTGATCGGGCCGCCGATCATTCAGCTTCTCGTTTTCTCCTATGCGGCGACGCTCGAGGTGAAGAACGTCGACATCATGATATTGAACCGTGACGGCGGCCACTGGAGCCAGGAGCTCGTGCAACAGATCGGCGGATCGCCGACCTTTCGCACGATCAGGCTTGCCAATAGCCCCGCCGATATCCGTTTCGCCATCGATACCCAGGGAGTGCTCGCGGCGCTTGAGATCGGCCCGACGTTTTCGCGCGATATTGAGGCGGGAAGACCGGCCGAGGTGCAGATGATCCTCGATGGCCGACGCTCCAACGCGTCGCAGATCGTTTCCGGCTATCTCGGCCGCATTGTCGGCACGCTCTCCGCCGAGACGCCCGCCGGGAAGCGCTCGGCATCCGACGCGATCAGGGTCGAGGCGCGCAATTGGTTCAACCCGAACCTCACTTATCAATGGTTCATGGTGCCGAACCTGGTAGCGAGCATCGCGCTGCTGATCGGGCTCATCGTTACCGCCTTGTCGGTCGCCCGCGAGCGTGAGCTCGGCACATTCGATCAGCTCATCGTCTCGCCATTGCGCACGCATGAAATTCTGGTTGGCAAGCTGATACCGCCGATGATGATCGGGCTCTTCCACATCACAATCTATATTCTTGCGGCCGTTTTCATCTTCGGTGTGCCGCTGCGCGGCTCGCTTCTCCTGCTTTACGGCAGCGCTGTCTTCTATCTCGCCGCCGTCGTCGGGCTCGGGCTCTTCATCTCGGCTCTCTCGATGACACAGCAACAGGCAATCCTCGGGGCCTTCCTGTTCATGGTGCCCGCGATGCTGCTTTCCGGTTTCGCGACGCCGATCGAGAACATGCCGCCCTGGCTGCAACCGGTGACGCTGATCAATCCGCTGCGTTACTTCCTGGTGATCGTGAAGGGCGTATTCCTCAAGGATATCCCGCTTGCCGAGGTCGCGCACCAGACGCTGCCGCTTTGTCTGATCGCGATCGTAACACTGTCCTCCGCCGCCTGGCTCTTCCGCCGCCGGTTGGAGTGAGAGATCAAATGAGCCTGATCGGGCCTGAGTACCGGGCTACAAATTCGTCACGGTCACCAGCAAGATACCTTCTACGAGCGCCTGGGCGACCAGAAAGGGATCCTTGTGGATCGGCGGAAGCTGATCGATCGCCACCGCATGCGCGTCGCCAATCGCAAGCTCTTCCTAGCCGTCGTCCAGCAGACCGCGGCGAAGGAGCCGGGGATCGGCCTCGAACTCCGACCGCCCCAAGCCTCGCTTTATGGCTATTTCCCAAAGGCTTGCCGCGCTGAAAAGAGGGGACATTCTCCGGATTCTCAATGAGGCACGCGCCTCTGGCGGCAGGCGGCACGGCAATCTGGCCGGCCAGGAAGCCGACGCGACGTTGCTCACCGGCTGAAGGTTGCTCGACGGCGACCACCTTCACCATCGGTTTTCCCGCCTTGGCGATAATAAAGGACTCTCCCTTGGCCGCCTTCTCGACCAGCCGCGACAGATGCGTCTTAGCTTCGTGAATATTGATCGTCTGCACGCTTGGCCTCACGTGATTGGACTTAGTTCATTAAACTTAGTCTGCGTAAGCATCTTTGTTCAAGCACGGGGCGCTGACGTCGTGTCATGCCATTAAAAACCGCTCGATCGCGGCGATCTCGTTCTGGCGGATGTCATGGCCGCCGGAATGCCATTCGACTTCGACCGCTGCACTCTGCGCGGTGAAATAATCGGCGAGCGATTGCGTCAACGGTGCGGGGCAGATGGGGTCGCGCTCGCCGGCGGTGATCAGGATACGCCGGCCTGCGAGTCCGGGATTTTCCTTCGGCCGGAACGGGATTAGTGGATGCATCAACACTGTCTTGTCGAAGATGCCTTCATCGATCAGCACGTTCGCAAGGATGTTAGCGCCATTCGAATAGCCGAGGCCGATTATCTCCGAGGCCCCATGTTCGGCTGCGCGCGTTTTGACGAAGCTCGCCATCTTCTCCGTGGCACGCGTGAGATCCGCCATATCGTAGACGCCCTCGCCCGTTCGCCTGAAGAAACGCGCGGCCCCGTGTTCCGAGACGTCGCCGCGCGGCGAGACGATCGTTGCCTCCGGAATGAGCTCGGCACCGAAGCCGAAGAACTGGTTCTCGTCGCCGCCGGTCCCGTGAAGGACGAAGAGGATCGGATTGCCGGGCTTGCCGGCTTTCAATTTATGCACATAGCCATGATCAGCCATTTGAGTTCTCCCTTGTCACCGGCGTGCCGGCGGACGCTGTTACCGTTCGCTTTAAAACCGCACTGCCCCTCCTAAAACGCAGGCGAAGGAGGGGCGAGAGCCTTGCGCGAGATCCGAACGGTTACGTCTCGAGCTTCTGCAGATTACTTTCGAGGATCGGGCGTAGATGCCTGTGCTGCTGCGGCACTTTCAACGCTTCGCCGAGATGGGCGACATCCTCGTCGCGGTCAAAGCCGGGCTCGTTGGTGGCGATCTCGAAGAGCACGCCGCCTGGGGTCCGGAAATAGATCGCCCAGAAATAATCGCGATCGATCACGGGCGTAACGTGATAGCCGGTGTCCATCAGCGCCTTGCGCACTTCGAGCTGCTTTTCGCGATTGTCGACGGCAAAGGCGACGTGATGCACCGATCCTGCACCCTGTGCCGCGCGGCTGATGTTCGGTAGCGTTTCGAGGTCGACAAGACTCGCCCCGTTGCCGCCCGGCATGATGAGCCGCGTTACCCCATCCTTGCGGTCCAATTCCTCGAAACCCATGAATTTGAGCAGTTCCGCCGTGCCACCTTCGTCGCGCAGCCGCATGGCAACCGAGTGGAAGCCTCGGATTGCATGATCCTCGGAAACCCCGCCCTCGGTCCAGGGCTTGCGTGGATCGTCCTTGACTTCGACCAGGGCGAGGCCGTCGCCATCGGGCCCGGCAAAGTTCAACCGTTTCTCGCCGAAGACTTCTGTCTCCTTGAGACCGCCAACGGCGAGCCTGACCAATCGATTCTGCCAGAAGCCGAGCGAACCTTCGGGAACGGAAAAGACGGTCGTCCCCACCTCGCCCGTCCCGGCGCGGCCGCGCGGCATTTGCGGAAAGGGAAAATAGGTCATCACCGTGCCCGGAGTGCCGATTTCGTCTCCGTAATAGAGATGGTAGACGTCCGGCGAGTCGAAGTTCACAGTCTTTTTGACCCGGCGCAAGCCGAGCATATTGGTGAAGAAATGGTTGTTGGTGTGGGCGTCATCCGCCATGGACGTCACGTGATGCAGGCCTTTGATCTGGTCGAGCATTTCTGCGCTTCCTTTCTGCCCGCCTCGATGCGGGCTCGCTCATGGCGAATAGATGCGCCGTCGAGGCCGGTTGCGAAAGAGCGAGGCGGAATAACGCATTGTCAACGTGCCGTTGACACATTTGGGCTGCCGTTGAACAAAGCAGTGGATGACTTGCCACCGGCCGACCGCCCCTCTACCATCCGCGGTGCGGATGACATGCCGGGGCGCCATGCGTCTTCTTCAGATGCACAAGGCGGCCGTAACACTGGAATCGTGCGGTCGGAAACGCGAGGGAGGAGGAGCCAGGGCATTCCGTGAAATATCGTTTCGTGCTAGCGCTCTGTTTGCTGCCCATCTTCGCGACCGTGCTTGCCGTTCAGGGAAATGCTGTTGCCACTCGCAGTTACATGCAGGAAGCCTCCGCGGCGGCAGCGACGGCGCTCAGACTCGCGGTCGCCGCTCTCAGCGGCCATCTTAATCGTTATCAGGCGCTCCCCGCTCTGATTGCCGATCATGATGATATCAAGGAACTTGCGACGCGGCCGCGCGATCGGCGGCTGCGCGAAGCCGTGAACAATTACCTCAAGGAGATCAACGGGCTCCTCAAGTCCTCCGACATTTATGTGATCGCCCCGGACGGCGAAACGATTGCTGCCAGCAACTATGGCGGCCCGGCAAGTTTCGTCGGTCAGAATTTCAGTTACCGGCCCTATTTCCAGGAAGCCCTGAGGGGCGAGCAGTCGCGCTTCTATGCCGTCGGCACGACCTCGCTCAAGCGAGGTTACTACTTCGGCTCACCAATCCGCATCGGCGACGAGATCCGTGGCGTCATCGTCTTCAAGGTCGACATCGAAACGATCGAGGCCTCCTGGCGCGGCGGCGAATACAAAATCTTCGTCTCCGATCCGGAAGGCATCATTTTCATGACCGGCAGCCCTGAATGGCTCTACGCCGGTATTCTGCCGCTGACTCCAGAGCGGCTCGCCCGCACCGAGGCGTCGCGACGTTATGCCGATGCCATTCTGCGTCCGCTGCCGATTATCCGGGACGGCCCACCTGATCCCCGATTGCTGACGATCTCGACCGGCAGCGGTGACCGGGAATACCTCGTCGTCTCGCAATATATGCCGGAGGCCGACTGGACGGTGAATGTGCTCTTGGATACGGCGTCCGTCAAAACTCAAGCTCTGACCGTCGTCGCTGCGGCGCTGCTCCTATGCGGTCTAGCCGGTCTCGCGGCTGCCATTCTTATTCAGCGCCGTGCGCGGCTACGAGAGCGCATGCAGATGCAGGCGCAAGCCCAGGAGGAACTTGAACGCCGCGTCGAGGAGCGCACTGCCGATCTCGCCCGCGTCAATGCGCAGATCGAGGCGGAGATCGCCGAGCGGCGGCTTACTGAACAGCAATTGCGCCAGACGCAGGCGGAGCTCATCCAGGCAGGTAAGCTCGCCGGCCTCGGTCAGATGTCGGCGGCGCTCTCGCATGAATTCAACCAGCCGCTCGCAGCCGCGAAAACCTATGCCGACAGCGCGGCCGTCTTGATCGAGCGCGGTCGGACGAGCGAGGCGAGTGACAATGTCAGACGGATTTCCGGCCTGATCGACCGCATGGCGTCGATCAGCCGGCACCTGCGCAATTTCGCCCGCAAGCCCAATGAGAAACTCGGCCCTGTTCGCCTCAACGAAGTCATCCACGATACGATGGAGATCGCGGCCCCACGCTTGAAAGCAGCCGACGCCGCGTTAAACATCGACCTCGGCCGCGAGCCGCTCGTCGTCCAGGCGGGGTCGGTGCGGCTGCAGCAGGTCCTGGTCAACGTCATCTCCAACGCTGCCGACGCGGTCGAAGGCCTCGATCATCGGGCGATCTCGATCCGTGCTTGGCGCGACGGCGACAAAGCCGTGCTAACGATACGTGACCGCGGGCCGGGCGTAGCGCCCGCTATTTCTGAACGCATCTTCGATCCCTTCTACACGACCAAGGGCGTCGGTAGGGGGCTCGGCCTCGGCCTTTCCATTTCCTACAATATCATCAAGGATTTCGGCGGCAGCCTCACGGTATCGAACCATCCTGAAGGAGGAGCGGTGTTTCGCATTGAACTTATCGCCATTGATCGGGCCGAAAGAGAGGCTGCCGAATGAGCGAAAGCCGCGTCCTGCTTGTCGACGATGAAGAAGAACTACGCCATTCGAGTGCGCAGGCGCTCGAGCTCGCCGGCTTTCGTGTCGAGACGTTCTCCAGTGCCGAACGTGCGTTGGAACTCATCGGCTTCAGCTTTTCCGGAGTCGTCATCAGCGATATCCGCATGCCCGGCATGGACGGGTTGACTTTCCTGCAGCGCATTCGCGACATCGATACGGAGGTCCCGGTAATCCTCGTGACTGGTCATGGCGATGTCCAACTCGCAGTTCGCGCAATGCGCGAGGGCGCCTATGATTTCGTTGAAAAGCCGTTCACGGCGCCGATGCTCGCCGGCACCATTCGTCGCGCGCTCGAGTGGCGCAGCCTCGTGCTTGAAAATCGCCGACTACGGGCGGTCGCGGGAAAGCGTGACGACATCGAACAGCGTCTGCCCGGGCGAAGCCCGGTCATGGTCGATCTGCGCTACAGGTTGCGTGCAATCGGCGCATCGGATGCCGACACGCTGATCATCGGCGAAACGGGTGTCGGCAAGGAAGTGGTTGCGCGCGCGCTTCACGACCTCAGCAGCCGCGCCAACAATCCCTTCATCGCCATCAATTGTGCAGCGCTGCCGCAGAACCTGATCGAGAGCGAGCTCTTCGGCCATGAGGCCGGCGCGTTTCCAGGTGCGCTGCGACCGCGTTACGGCAAATTCGAACATGGACGCGGCGGAACGATCCTGCTTGACGAGATCGGCTCCATGCCCGTCGATCTCCAGGCGAAGTTTCTCCGCGTGCTGCAGGAACGCGTGATCACACGGCTCGGCTCCAATGAAATCGTGCCGCTCGATGTTCGCTTCATTGCCACCAGCAAAGTCGAGCTGGAAAGCGAGGTCGCTGTCGGCCGCTTTCGCGCCGATCTTCTCTATCGGCTGAATGTCGCCACGCTCCGTGTGCCGCCGCTTGCCGAGCGCCGCTCCGACATCCCGCTGCTATTCATGCAACTCGTTCGCGAATCCGCCGCACGCTACGGCCGCGACGATATTGAAATCTCGCCGTCGCTGGCGTCCGAGATCGCCGAACGGGACTGGCCGGGGAACGTGCGCGAGTTGCGCAACGCGGCAGAGCGGCTGGTCCTCGGGCTTGAAACAGATCGTGCGGACGGCGCTTCGCACGTGAACGATTCTCGTCTCGCCGACAAGGTCTCCGCCTTCGAAAGAAATGTCATTGCCAGCGCGCTTGCGGCCCACGGCGGCGCATTGAAACCCGTTTATGAATCGCTCGGCATCTCCCGCAAGACGCTCTATGAAAAGATGCAGAAGTTCGGCCTCGACAAGAAGGCCCTGACGGACGAGCCTTAGAGGGCGCTTTCGACGCGAAAAAGCGGGAGCAGCCGCCGTGATTGCATCTCACTCCAGCCCTCTCCCCGCCTGCGGGGAGAAGATGGCCGGCAGGCCAGATGACGAGCGGCCACCGAAAGGCCGCTGCACCCGTTTATAGCGTCTTTCCGATCGATGCCGCATAGGCGTCAGACGTTGAAGGCAGCGCCGATCAACGTCTTCGTGTACGGCTCCTTCGGCGCCTCGAAGATCGCGTCCGTCTGCCCCTCTTCGACGATGCGGCCGTTCTTCATCACGATTACGTAGTCCGACATTGCCTTGACGACCGAAAGGTCGTGGCTGATGAAGATGTAGGAGAGGCCGTGTTTGCTTTGCAGGTCCCGCAGGAGCTCGATCACCTGCCCCTGTACCGAACGGTCGAGCGCCGAAGTCGGCTCGTCGAGTATCACCACCTTCGGCTTCAGGATCACTGCGCGGGCGATGGCGATGCGCTGCCGTTGACCGCCAGAAAACTCGTGCGGATAGCGGTTGCGCGAGGCCGGATCGAGCCCGACCTCTTTCAGTGCTGCAATCGCGCGCCGATCCCGCTCGGCGCGGCTGAGGTCTGGCTCGTGCACATAAAGGCCCTCGGTGATGATCTCGCCCACCGTCAGGCGCGGAGAAAGGGAACCGTAAGGATCCTGAAACACCAGTTGGAGTTCGCGGCGCAGCGGCCGCATTGCACCGCGGTCGAAGCCGGAGATATCCGTCGCTCCGAAACGATAATATCCGCTGCTCGGTAAAAGTCTGAGCAGAGCCCGCCCCAAGGTCGATTTTCCGGAGCCGGACTCACCGACGATGCCAATCGTCTGTCCTCGTTTCAGGCGCAGATTGACGCCGTCGACCGCCCGGAACACCGAGGAGGAGCCGCGGAAAAAACCGCCCCCAATGGCGTAATCCACCGCGACGTCGCGGCCCTCCAGGATGATGGGAGCATTGTCCGGCGGCGCTTGCTTGCGGCCGCTCGGCTCTGCGGCAAGCAGCATTTTCGTGTAGTCGGCCTTCGGCCGCTCGAAAATGTCCGCCGTAGTGCCCTCCTCCACCACTTCACCGCGGCGCATCACGGCGACGCGTTCGGCAAAATGCTTGACGATGCCGAGGTCGTGCGTGATCAATACGATCGCCATGCCGAAGCGCTTCTGCAGCGATTTCAGGAGATCCAGGATCTGCGCCTGGATGGTCACGTCCAGCGCCGTCGTCGGCTCGTCGGCAATCAGTATGTCCGGCTCGTTGGCCAGCGCCATGGCGATCATCACGCGCTGGCGCTGGCCGCCCGAGAGCTCGTGCGGGTAGTTGTCGATGCGGCGGGCCGGTTCGGGAATGCCGACGAGTTCCAGAAGCTCGAGCACGCGCTTGCGCGCTGTCTTGAATGTTCCGCCGCGGTGATGGACGATCGGCTCGGCAATCTGCCGCCCGATCGTGTAGAGCGGATCGAGCGAGGTCATCGGCTCCTGGAAAATCATCGTGATCTTCGAGCCGCGCACACCGTTCAGCGCCTTTGGCGGAAGGCCGACCAGTTCCTGGCCGCGATAGCGGGCCGAACCGGTGACCGTCCCGTTTGTTGCCAGCAACCCCATGATGCCCATCATGGTCTGGCTTTTGCCGGAGCCGGATTCGCCGACGACCGCGAGCGTCTCGCCGGAGCGAACGTCTAGATTGATGCTTTTGACGGCCTCGACCGTGCCGTCGGGAGTCGAAAAGTCCACCTTGAGACCGCGTACGGCCAGAATGGTTTCCTTCGTCTCTGTCATATCAGCGGTCCTTCGGGTCGAGCGCATCGCGCAGGCCGTCGCCGACAAAGTTCAGCGAGAACAGCGTAACGACGAAGAAGATGGCCGGGAAAATGAGAAGCCATGGCGCCGATTGCATGTTGTTCGCCCCTTCCGAAATCAGCGCACCCCAGCTCGTCAGCGGCGCTTGCACGCCGAGACCGAGGAACGACAGGAAGCTTTCGAGCAGAATGACTTTCGGCACGACGACGGTGACGAAGACGATTACCGGCCCGATCGTATTCGGGATGATGTGCCGGCGGATAATCTGCCAATCGGTGAGCCCGAGCGCCTGTGCCGCGCCGACGAACTCGCGCCGTTTCAAGGCCAGCGTCTGACCACGTACGATACGCGCCATGTCCAGCCATTCGACCGCGCCGATGACCAGGAAGATCAGTATGAAGCTGCGACCGAAGAAGACGACGAGCACGACGACCAGGAAGACGAAGGGCAACGAATAGAGTATCTCGACAAAGCGCATCATGACATTGTCGATGCGCCCGCCGATATAACCGGAGGTCGCTCCGTAGACGACTCCGATGCCGAGCGAAACGAGGCTAGCGAGCAGGCCGACGGCGATCGAAATCTGCCCGCCCAGCATGACGCGCACGAGCAGGTCCCGGCCATTCGAGTCGGTGCCAAACGGGAAATACTCCCGGTCCACCTGGCCTTCTACCTTCAGCGTACGGCCATCATCCTCGGTCGCAACAACCTTGGTGCCCTCGAACTCATTGGCCCGATCGAAGTAACGTGTGGCGCGCGGATCGATCGGCTGGTCCGATGTGACGGTGGCAGTGAAAGATTCGCCTTCGACGGCGAATTCCCTCAGCGTGACGCGGGCGCGGGTCGCGACACCCTCCATCACCTCCTGAAGGGTTGAGGTATCCGGTCTTGGCTCGAGGCTCGGGCCGATCGACACATAGGACGGGAACACCTGATCATAGGTGTGCGGCGAGAACAACGGCCCAAGAAACGAGAAGAGCGCGATGAAGAGCAGCATGACGCAGCCGGCCATGGCGGCGCGATTGCGACGGAAGCGGATTGCCGCGAGCTGAAAGAGGCTGCGGCCCTTGGTTTCCGGCGCTGACACCGGTGCCTGAACGATATCAGTCATGGCGGACCCTCGGGTCGAGCAGGCCGTAGAGAATATCGACCACAAGATTGAAGACGATGACGAAAATGGCGACGAGGATCACGGTACCCATGACCAGCGTGTAGTCGCGATTGATTGCGCCCAGAACGAAGTAACGGCCGACGCCGGGAATGGTGAAGATCGTTTCCACCACGGCCGAGCCGGTGAGAAGCGCCGCGGCGCAAGGTGCGAGATAGGAAACGACCGGCAACATGGCGGCACGCATCGCGTGGGTCACGACGACGACGCGGGACGGCAGGCCATAGGCCTTTGCAGTCCGGATATGGTCGGTATGCAGCGCCTCGATCATCGAACCGCGGGTAAGGCGCGCGAAGACGGCCAGCTGTGGCAGCGCGAGCGCGATCATCGGCAGAATGAGAAAGCGGAATGATCCGTCCCCCCAGCCGCCGGCCGGCAGCCACGACAGCAGGATGGCAAAGACGAGCGTCAGAACCGGCCCCACGACGAAATTTGGAACCGTGACGCCGACAGTAGAGATCGACATGACGGCGAAGTCGAGAATGCTGTTTTGCCTGAGCGCGGCGATGGTGCCGGCCATGACACCGCCAATCACTGCCAGCAGCAGGGCGTAGAAGCCGAGCTCCATCGAATAGGGCAAGCCCTTGCCGATCAGCTGGGCAACATTGTTGTCGTGATAGATGTAACTCGGACCGAAGTCTCCCGTCACCGCATTGCTGAGGTAGTGAACGAATTGGCGCCAGAGCGGCTGGTCGAGCTGGTAGGTCCTCATCAGGTTCTCCATCGTTTGCGGAGGGAGAGGACGCTCGAGATTGAAAGGCCCACCGGGGGCAAACCGCATCAGAAAGAAGGATATGGTGACGACGATGAACAGGGTCGGCACCGCGCTCGCCAATCGGCGAAGGATGAAGGGAATCATGGATTTGCTCCGGAAGCGACGCGCGGTGGGCTGCCGCGCGTCGCTTCAGTTCGTTATTCGGCGACGCTCAGGAACCTGCTCAGATGCGCGTTCGGCGAATTGTCCTGCCAGCCTTTCACGCGATCGGAGACGAGCCAGAGGTCGGCCTGAGTCAAGAGCGGCGCGATCGGCTGTTCCTTCATCAGGAGGGCTTCTGCCTCGTGCAGGATCTTCGAGCGTGCGGCTGGATCCTGCTCCTCATAGGACTTCTTCATCAGCGCGTCGAATTCCGCGTTGTTGAAATGTCCATAGTTGAAGGTCTTGTTGGTGCTGAGGCTGAGCGCCAGAAAGTTTTCGGCGTCAGCATAGTCGGCGACCCAGCCGGCGCGTGCGACGTTGAACTTACCGCCTTCCTGGAGGTAGGCGTAATGCGACGACACATCGAGGTTCACGAGCGAGACCTTGGCGCCGAAGGTGTTCTTCCACATATCGGCGACTGCGGTTGCGACGCGCTCGTGGTTCGGATTGGTGTTGTAGCGCAGCTCGATGTTGAGCGGCTTGCCGCCCTCCCCGTAACCAGCTTCCTTCATCAGGGCCACCGCCTGATCTTCGCGATCAAGCTGCGACATGTTTGCGAAATCGGCCTTGGACGGCTCACCATAGCTCTCGATGCCCGGAGGCACCATCGAATAGGAGGGGAGCTGCGAGCCGCTGTAGATTTCCTTGGCGAGGAAGTCGCGGTCGACCGCCATCGACAGGGCCCGGCGAACGCGAACGTCGCTATAGGGCTCCTGCCGCGTGTCGAAAGCGTAGTAATAGGTCGCCAACGTCGGCGACACATGGACTTGATCGCCATAGGACTTGCGCAGCCGCTCGATCTGGTCGGCCGAGAAGTTGTAGACGAGGTCCATTTCCTTCGCCTCGAAGCGACGGACTGAAGCGGCCTGATCGTCGATCGGATAGAAGATCACTTTGTCGAGCTTGACGTTGGCGGCGTCCCAGTAGTTCGTGTTTTTCTCAACGGTCAGGCTGTCGTTCGGCACGTGCGCCGTGAGCCTGAAAGCGCCGTTCGAAACCATGACGCCCGGCTTGACGAAGTCGGCACCGTTCTTTTCGACGCTCGCCTTGCTGACCGGGAGGGCGGTCTGATGGGAGAGCAGTTCCAGGAAGAAGGGCGTCGGGCGCTCGAGCGTGATTTCGAGCGTCTTTTCGTCGACGGCCTTTACGCCGAGCTGGTCGACCGGTACTTCGCCCTTGTTGACCTTCTCGGCATTCTTGATCGGGAAGAGAATGTTGGCGTATTCGGCCGCCGTCTTCGGATCTTCCACACGACGGAACGAGAAGGCGAAATCCTCGGCCGTCACCGGCGAGCCATCCGACCACTTGGCGTCGGCGCGCAGCTTGAAGGTATAGACTATACCGTCATCCGAAAGCTCCCAGGTTTCGGCAACGCCCGGCACGACCTTGCCGGCGGCATCGTAGATCGTCAGGCCTTCGTATAGGTCCTTGAGGATGAACTCTTCGATGTTGATGGATGTGTGGGCCTGGTCGAGCGTCTGCGGCTCGCCGGCATTGCCGCGGTGGAGCACCGCTTCGGCGAGCGCCGGGCTTGCGCCGATGAGCAGCGAGCCTATGAGCGCGGCGGCGCTGAGGTTGAATTTCAGTGAAGCCATTTTTCTTCTCCTTCCCCTCTTTTTGGGTGTGTGATCGCAGGAGAGAAGTGCAAATTCTCACCAAAGGCAAGGCGATTCCTGCGGAAAATTGCATCCTCCTTTATAAAACGGAATCTCCATGATCGCACTGGTTGTATTGCATTTGCGAGCAATTCCATCGCTTTTGCGACGTGGCGCATAACAGGATTATGCGCCCGGAAACGCCGACTGCAACGTTTTAGATGAGGTGAACAAGTCGCGGCCGACACCGCCGCTGCAGCGAAAATTCCCACTGTCATGCAAACTTCATGAATTGAAACGGCACTTTACGTAATATGCGAAAAAATTTCGCTCGCGTTTCGCAATCTTTTTGCAATTCGCCTATTTGCGCGCGGTCGACAAAGTTCCTCCAGCAAGCAAGACTCAGGGCGGCGAAATGGCGGGCGGACAACGAAAACCTCGGCTCGTCACCATGCCGTGAGCAGCCTGCCAGCACTACCAGAGAGCGAAAGTAGCGATTTCTGACAGTGGGATTTCTCATCCACAGCAAAATCCTCTGATGCACGTCAATCAATGTCCGGCTCAGTTGTCGCCGCGGTTGCCAAAAGACCTGCATGAATTATTGTGCGCGCTAACTTGGCCCGGGACGCCGGTTCGAAGGAGCCGGAATGAGCTCTTCAGCGGTCCGGTTGATGGGGCCAAACTCGCTACGGGCAGAAACCGTGTCCACTCATTTACCGGCGCCTGGAGTGAGGCGCAGCATCAGGGAGATTTCGAATGGCATTGATCACATTGCGGCAGCTGCTCGACCACGCAGCGGAAAACAATTACGCGCTGCCAGCCTTCAATGTGAACAATCTTGAATACATTCAGGCGGTCATGCGCGCCGCGGATGCGGCGGATTCCCCGGTGATCCTGCAGGCGAGCCGCGGGGCGCGCGCCTATGCGGGCGACGCCTTCCTGCGGCATCTTATCTTGGGAGCGGCGGAAGAATACCCCCATATTCCGGTCTGTCTTCATCTCGACCATGGCGACCAGCCGTCGACTTGCATTTCAGCCATCACAAACGGTTTCACTTCGGTGATGATGGACGGCTCCTTAATGGCCGACGGCAAGACGATCGCCACCTATGACTACAATGTCGCAGTGACGGCCGAAGTCGTGAAGATCGCGCATGCGGCCGGCGTTTCGGTCGAAGGCGAGCTCGGCTGCCTCGGCAACCTGGAAACGGGAGCCGGCGAAAAGGAAGACGGTCACGGATTCGAAGGAAAGCTGTCGCGCGAAGAGTTGCTGACGGACCCCGAGCAAGCCTTCGACTTCGTCTCGAAGACGGGCGTCGATGCGCTTGCGGTGGCCATCGGCACGAGCCACGGCGCCTACAAGTTCACACGCGAGCCGGATGGGGAAATCCTCTCGATCGAGACGATCGCCAAGATCAACAAGCGGCTGCCGAACACGCATCTCGTCATGCACGGATCGTCCTCCGTGCCAGCCGATCTCCAGGAACTCTTCAACGCCTATGGCGGCAAGATGAAGAAGACCTGGGGCGTGCCGGTCTCGGAAATACAGAAGGCCATTCCGCTTGGAGTGCGCAAGGTCAACATCGACACCGATCTCCGGCTCGCCTTCACCGGCGAAATCCGCAAGCACCATCTCGAGCATCCGGACAACTTCGATCCCCGCAACTATCTGAAGCCGGCCATCGCCCGGATGACCGAGGTCTGCAAGGAGCGTTTCGAGGCATTCCGCTCCGCCGGTCAGGCGTCAAAGATCAGGACGCTCAGGCTGCCGGAAATGGCCAAACGTTACGCAAAGGCCGCCTGAGGCGGTTTCCAGGCGTGCCACAGCTACTAACATCGTGAGACGAAGCCTCAAAACTCGCTAGCGGTAACATCGGTATTCAACGCCGCGCGCCTGAGAAGACGCGGCGTTTTCCGGCATGTTTCGTTAGATCTGGCGCTCCGCCACCGTTTCATGCTCGTAGAGCTGGTCCATGCTCAGCGAGGCCACCTCGGCAAGCGGGGCCTGGCTCTTCACTCGTCCGCTACCGAGAACCACGACGTCGTCGCAGAACGAAATCGTACTTCTGTGATGGCTGATCACGATCGTCGTCCGACGGCCGGCTCGCATTCTGAGCGTTTCGATGATCGCCGATTCCGAGAGGCCGTCGACGGCATTGGTCGCTTCGTCAAGGATCAAGATTTCCGGATCGCGCACCAAGGCTCTGGCGAGCGCAATCCGCTGGCGTTGGCCCGCAGACAGGCTAGCCCCTCTATAACCCACGACCGTTTGGTAGCCTTGGGACAGCTTTTCAACGAAACTATGCGCCTCGGCCAGTTTCGCCGCGCGCTCAACTTCAGCGATCGTGGCGGTTTGGCCGTAGGTGATGTTCTCAACAATGGTGCCGTCCACGAGTTCCAGGTCCTGACTGGCGACGGCGATCTGGCGACGCCATTGAGCGGGATCGATCTGATCGAGCGGTACGCCATCGATGAGGATGCGTCCTTCATCCGGCTCCACAAATCGGCAGAGGAGATTTACGATCGTGGTCTTCCCAGCGCCTGACCGGCCTATGAGCGCCGTCGAACAGCCGCTGCGGATTTCGAAGCTCGCCGAGCGCAACACCACGGCGCGGGAGCCGGAACCAGGATATTTAAATGTCACGCGGTCGAATTCGATGCGCTGTCTTAATCCATCGACCGGCTCGCTGCCGGCCGGCGGCTTCGGCTTGTCCGACGAATCCAGCAGCCATCTCACCTCTTCGAGCGACCCGCTCCAGCCCTGGAGCTGGCTCCAGGACATTTGCAAGGCGCGCATGTGCGGCTGCAGCCGGTAGAGCAGCACCACGAAAGCCACGATCACCGGAAAGCTCACTCCAATGAACCAGGCGCTCACGACGACCGCCAGGAACAGGGCGGAGTGAAGCACCTCCGTGAGTGGCGGCAGTACACCCTGGCGGGTTTGCAGCACGAAGCCGGCCCGCCGGACAGAATCCGATGCGGCATCGAATGCCGCCTTTTCGCGCCCCTCCTGGCCAAACACACGGATCAGCCGCCCTGCATGCACGAGATGAAGCATCCTGGCGGCAAGCTCGCTGTTGAAGGAGGTCACGCTGCGGCTCGGGCCTTTGAGAGTGGCCGATAGCGCGGCATGCGCCACTTGGACGAGGATAAGCCCGAGGGCAACGAAGAGCGTCATCTGCCAGGACAGGAGCAGCAGGAATGCGAGCAGGATCACGGCGGCCGACGCATTCACGATCGCCGCAAGGACGGTCTGTATGGCATCCGAGGCCCGCCATGACTCATTTGAGATGATGTTGAGCAGCCGGCCGGGATTCTGTTGCATGAAGAACGGGTAGCCGATCCTCAGGAGCTGATCGGAGAGCGCACTTCGGACGGAGTGGCTCGCCTTTCCGTAGATGAAGGTTGTGAGCACCGTATTCGCAAAGGCGAGCACGTTTTTCAGAGTGATCAGAACCAGCACGGCGGCCGTGATCGCCAGCAATCTTTCGCCGTCGTCCAGCCCGGACCCCACCTGCTGGAAGATGGCAGATATCCCGCCCAATCCGCCGGCATCCCCGTTTCCGGCAATAATGCCGAGCATCGGAATGATGAGGCCGATGCCGGCGCCTTCGAGCGCCGCACTCGCGAGCCCCAGAACCACGACAGCCGGTATAAGGCGCAATTGCCTGCCCAGCGCTTCGCGCAAGAGCTGCAAGCCGGATCTCGAGAACTGCACCATCATTGACCTCGCTCCAGCCCTGGCTTTGTCTCTCCGGCCGGACGCAGTTCCGTTGGCGCCGCGCGGTCGCTCATGGCGAGACGCGCAAATATTGCGGCTCCCAGCAGATTCATCGACACGATCGGCCAATGGGACAGTTGTAGTTCGGGGTCGAACCTGGCACCGCCGAAGGTTTCCCCGCAGGCCGATCTTGTCGTCCAGCAGAAGTGCTTGAGCAGCCACGGAGCTTTGAAGAAATGCTTCAGGCACAGTGCCCCATTGCCCAGGCTGTAACTTCGATGGAGTTTTTCGATGGCGGCGCGGGCCTTTCGGCCGTGATGATGAAAGACCGTCATGTCGGGCACGTATTCGACTGGAATACCGAGCTGAAAGGCGCGCACGAGGTAATCAGTATCCTCGGCCGATTGCAGCGGCGCGCCGGCACCGAAACGCTCGTCGAAGCGGCCGACAAGCGCGGCGACCTCGCGGTGCATCGTCATGTTGCAGCCGAGCACGAAGCCGCCCGGATGGACCTCGGTGGTCAGTCGTGCCCGCAGCCGGGACCGCTTGATCGTGAACGGCAGGTCGTCGGGATTGCCGAGCTCAACGCGGCCGCCGCGGATGACGCGTTTTTCGCCAGTAGAGTAATGCTGCTCCAGATCCCGAAGGTAATTGCCATCGACCTCGCAATCGTCATCGATGAAGACGAAGACCAGACCGCGCGCCCGCTCCATTCCGGTATTGCGCGCAGTGGCAAGGCCGGGACGCGGCTCGGTGACAACCGTGATGGTCATCTTCGACGCCGCGGCTAAGCGGCGCAGTTCCCCCGGCGTGCCATCCGTGGAGCCGTTGTCGACCACCACGAGCTGGCTTGTAATGGTGGGGTGGCTGCAACACGCCGCCTCGATCGATCGGATGCAAGCCGGGAGTGCTTGAACGCGGTCGCGCGTGCAGACGATAAAGCTTGCGAAAGGCCGCGATCGATCCGAAGCAGAGCACATGCCCGCACGCGGCGCCGCCAACTCATCGAAACGCTCGCGCGCTATTTCAGGATGTTGAAGCGCCATCTCAGGCCGGGCCATGTTGAGGAAGGATGGTCGCGGCCGGCACGGACCGCAGGTATCGCGTGAGCGAATCCGCCCTCTTGGCGGCTGCGAGCGAAAGGCGACTGCACCAGGGTGCATGGACGCCGGCGAGCAGCCCGTATCGCTCGCGGCGGCGGATAAGGCCCCACTTGCCTGTCCGGGTCAGGAATGCGTGCGCCAATTCCGGCCGTTCCTCGTCGAGGATGAGCTGGAAGAGAAAATAGAAGAAACACAAGGCGCCATCCTGGTAGGCTCCTAGCGTCTCCATCGGCTGAGCCGAGATCTTGTCGTCGAGCGCCAGGATGAAGTCAGCAAGGTTTCGGACCGTGCCCTCTGTTATCGTGACGCCGATTTCACGCAGAGCGCTGGTGTCGTCGAAAAGTCCTTCCCGCTCAAGGTTTTCCGCGACGATCTTCAGATGCGTTCGACGCATTTGTCGCTGGTGTTTGCTTGTGACGCTGTCGCCATGAATCCGGTAGGCGACCAGTGCGTCGTCGATCATCATTGCCGGGAAGCGCTCAGCGGTCCGCCTGAAGAGGTCGAAATCTTCCGCATGCACATAGCCGGCATCGTAATGGAGCATGTCCTCCGGGATCACTTTTCGGTTGTAGACCACGGTCGAGTGCATGAAGATCGTGAAGAACATCGACAGAATGCGCAGACTACCCGACCGGTAGATCGGATTGGGTGCACCGCGAACGATGCGGTCGCCTATCAATGTGTCGATGCCCGTGCCGCAAAGGGCGAGCTCGGGCTGCTCCTCGAACAACGACACTTGCCGCGAAAAACGTGACGCGTACGACACGTCATCGGCGTCCATCCGCGCGACCAGATCACCCCTGGCCAGAACCAGCCCCTCGTTCAGGGTCGCAATGAGGCCGCGGTTCTCCCGTGAAAGGATGGAGATCCGGCGATCGACCTTGCGATAGCGCTCGAGAATCTCCAACGAACGATCCGTCGATCCATCGTCGATGGCGATGACTTCCAAACGTTCATAGGTCTGGCGCAGGATGCTTTCGAGCGCCGTCGCGACGTACGGTTCGGCGTTGTAGACGGGCAGCAGGACGGAGACCAATGGCGGGGGCATGGTTCAGCTCGCGTGTTTATTGATAATCCGAAGTCGGCAGGACTTTGCCGCAATCGACTGGGACGGCGGCGCTTCCGCGACTTCCAGGACGCACGTAGGGAAAGTGGCGTTTCAGCTCGTTGAGCGGCTTTTCGAAGGTGAGCCAGGAGATCGAAGCGATCAGCAGCGTCGCGGCGCCTGCGACGAGCACCCGCCCTGCACCCTGCTCCGAGACATTGACGGGAAGCCACGGTTGAGCCTTGACGACCAATGCGAGAACAATTGCGTGGTAAAGATAGACGCCGTAGCTGATGCGTCCGAGCGCCGTGAAGGCCGGAAGCTCGGCCATCCGACCGACATAGCCGTCCATTCCCTTTGAACAACAGCCGACCAGCATAGCAAGCGGCACGAGGGGAAGGGCCTCCAGTGCAATCCAGGCCAGCCACTCCAGCGCTGGCGTCGATGATACGGGCCTCATCCACAACAGGATAAACGAGGCACCCAGCAGCGGCATCCAACTCAGCCTTGTCCACCGCGGCCAAGCCGCGCTCTCCAATCGGTAGGCGGCCAGCAGAGCGCCGGCAGCGAGGGCGTCCATTGACGCCGGGGGAAGCAGATCGCGAGCAAGTGACGGCACACCGGTGAGTGGCCAATAGAATCGGTAGGCCAACGAGCAGGCGATGACGCCGACGCAAATGCCAATGATTGAGCGCCGCGGCGCGATCAGGACGATCAGCGGCCAGATGAGATAGAATTGCTCTTCTATGCTCAAGCTCCAGGTATGGCAGAGTATCCACGGCGTCCACTCGTTCTGAACCGCGTACCAGAAGTTCGAAAGGTAAAGCGCATGCCATGCCAGGACTTCGTTGGAGCTTTCCAGATTGGTCAGCCATACGAAGCTCAAGACGGCAAAGTAAGGTGGAAAGATGCGTAGCGCCCGGCGCGCGTAGAAGGATTTCAGCGCCGTCGCCGGCTCGAACCGAAGGTCGTCCCGCGCTTCGAGTAGCAATCGGGTAATCAGGAAGCCGCTCAGCACGAAGAACAGGCGCACGCCGATATGGCCCCAATAGGAGCCGTCGGCCGCAAAAAAATGCGCATAAAGCACCATCGTGACAGCTACGGCTCTTAAGCCGTCCAACTGCCGGTCGCGCACAATCCGCATGAACATCCCCCTCCGAGTTCAAACCTTTTGCGGGATACTCTCCTGGTGGCGTCAGCTCCCTAAGCAGGTATGATTTTTGCCGCCGATTTCGCTGATCGCTCTTTGGCAAGAGCCGTGAATTTAGGCAGGTGAAAGAATGGTTAAAGGCGGCATAGGCGACTGTAGGAGCGAATAGGGCCAAACTTTGACAATGCTGGCTCAAGGAAAGCGCACGGTGTTTTTAAGCAATCAATAATGTGTCCCGCCAGCAATACCGAACGAAGATCCGAGTTAGCCTCGAATTGAGCCGCGGTGGCGCGTCGTTAGTTGCATAAATCTTGGCAATACATCCGGAACGCCGCAAACCAACGGAAACACTTTAGGTGTCCGCGTAAGTGGCGGGCCGAGCAACTAAAAGGTCGGCGGCGTGTTGATCCACAGCAGAACGGTTTCACCGTCGTGGCGATTTGACCAGGCATGGCGGCGGCGGCTCTCGAAATAGAGCGAGTCGCCTGGATGAAGATCGTAGAACTGATCGGAGTCCAGTATGAACTCGACGCGACCGGCGAGGACATAGACGAACTCCTCGCCGTCGTGCCGGTAAGCCCCGTCGCTCGATGCACCGGGCGCCAGAACGAAGCGATGGCAGTCCATCTGATTCTTGCCTTCGGCGAGCAATTGGACCGTCACGCCCGGCGTCGTGCGGGGCCAATTCCGCCACTCCCCCGCTCGCACGAGCGCCCGCACGTCGCGCTCTTCTTCGCCAGAAAGGCTCGAAACCGTCGTTCCGAAATATTCGGCAAGATTGTGGAGAACTGCGACCGAGACCCCCTGAGAGGTGCGCTCCAAAGTCGAAAGCATGGAGGCGGCAATGCCGACATCGCTTGCCACCTGCTCCAGCGTCTTGCCTGTAGCATGCCTCAGGCTGCGCAATTTTCGCCCGACCTGCAGATCGACATTGCTTTCCGAGGTCGCGGGACCGGTCTCGTCATTGGCGCCCTCTGCCTCCAACGCCTCGCGAATGGCGGCCGGGTTCAGGCCGCGCTCGGCACGAAACCAGGAAATGCGCTTCAGCCGCGCGAGATCCTTTTCCGTATATTGCCGGTGTCCCGTGGCCGAACGCTCCGGCACCACGAGCCCTTGCGTTTCCCATAGCCGCAGGGTCGACGCCGATACGCCAGCGAGCCTTGCCGCCTCGGCAACTTTATAGCGCACGTTGCCGGACCCGCTCATCGCTCCATTTCCTCGTTCTGGCATCGGGCACCAAGCGATTCCAAGCCGTTACTGTTGCCGGAAATCTATCCGCCTGCATCATGGGATTACAAGAACCGCTCATCAGTCGCGGTGTTGTCTCGATCACCAAATTTGATTTGAAATCCATGTTAAAAGGTGTACCACTTCCGGAGAAAAATTGCAGAAAAAATGCAATATATTGCTACCCTCGTAAACGGGACAACGACGATGACCAGCCTGACCGATCGGAAGAATGCCGCCATTTCCCGCGGCGTTGGAATGACCACGCAAATCTATGCCGACCGCGCGGAAAACGCCGAGATCTGGGACAAGGAGGGCAACCGCTATATCGATTTCGCCTCAGGGATCGCCGTCGTCAACACCGGACATCGCCACCCGAAGGTCGTTGCCGCCGTCAAGGCGCAGCTCGACCGCTTCACCCATACCTGCCACCAGGTGGTGCCCTATGAGAGTTACGTGCATCTGGCGGAACGGCTGAATACCTTGGCCCCTGGTAAATTCGCCAAGAAGACGATCTTTGTCACGACCGGCGCCGAGGCCGTCGAGAACGCCGTCAAGATCGCCCGCGCAGCGACTGGACGCCAGGCGATCATCGCCTTCGGCGGTGGCTTTCATGGCCGCACCTTCATGGGCATGGCGCTGACCGGCAAGGTCGTGCCCTACAAGATCGGCTTCGGTGCAATGCCGGCCGATGTCTTCCACGCCCCCTTCCCGATCGAACTTCACGGCGTCAGCGTCGAACAGTCGTTGGCGGCATTGAAGAAGCTTTTCGCAGCCGACGTCGATCCGGGCCGTGTCGCGGCGATCATTATCGAGCCGGTCCAGGGCGAAGGTGGCTTCTATCCTGCACCAACGGCCTTCATGAAGGCGCTTCGGGAAATCTGCGACCAGCACAGCTTTCTGCTGATTGCAGACGAGGTCCAGACCGGCTTCGCCCGCACCGGAAAATTGTTCGCAATGGAGCATCACGACGTGGCCCCGGACCTGATGACCATGGCGAAGAGCCTCGCCGGCGGCTTCCCGCTCGCCGCAGTCACCGGCCGCGCCGAGATCATGGACGCGCCCGCGCCGGGCGGCCTTGGCGGCACCTATGGCGGCAACCCGCTCGGCATTGCAGCCGCTCATGCCGTTCTCGACGTGATCGCCGAGGAGAAGCTCTGCGAACGAGCGGACCAGCTCGGAAATCGCCTGAAGCAGCGCCTCGCCGCTATTCGCGAAAAGGCCCCTGAGATTATCGACATCCGTGGACCCGGCTTCATGAATGCGGTCGAATTCAATGACGTGACGACCAATCTTCCGAGCGCCGATTTCGCCAACAAGGTCCGCCTCATTGCTCTCGAAAAGGGGCTCATCCTCTTGACTTGCGGCGTACACGGCAACGTGATCCGCTTCCTGGCACCCATCACGGTCCAGGACGATGTCTTCGCGGAGGCGCTCGATATTTTGGAAGCCTCGATCCTCGAAGCGCGCGGTTGACGTTGAGCCGGACGACCGCTATCGCGGTCATCCGGTCAGCTGTTTCGGCTCGGGGCGCCGAACCGACGCGCCCGCAAGAAAAAACAAAGCGAGGCTTGCGCCGCCGGCCTCGCCGGAGGACGCCATGGCCTTGACATCCGCACTCACCAAACACCTTCGCGCAGCGAACCTGTTCGCAGCGCTCGATCATGTGACGCATCCCTCTGAGAGGTGGACCGGCGCGACCTTCGACGTCGTCAATCCTTCGACCGGCGAATTGCTTGCGACGCTTCCCGACATGGGGATCGATGACGCACACGCTGCGATCGAGGCTGCCGCCGCGGCTCAGAGCCTCTGGGCGGCAAAGCCGGCGAAGAACCGTAGCGCGATCCTTCGCCGCTGGCACGACCTGATCGTAGAGCAAGTCGATGATCTCGCCGCGATTCTGACGGCCGAAATGGGTAAGCCTTTGGGTGAGGCCAAGGGCGAAGTGCTTCACGCTGCGTCCTATATTGAGTGGTACGCGGAGGAAGCCAAGCGCGTCTACGGCGAGACTTTCCCGGCGCCCGCCAATGACCGCCGCATGCTCGTCATCAAGCAACCCGTCGGCGTCGTCGGCACCATCACGCCCTGGAACTTCCCGGCATCGATGGTTGCTCGCAAGATTTCACCGGCGCTTGCCGCCGGCTGCGCGGTCGTCCTCAAGCCGGCGGAGCAGACGCCGCTCGTGGCCGGCGCGATGTTCGTGCTCGCTGAAAAGGCAGGCTTTCCAAGAGGTGTTCTCAATCTCCTCTATGCGGCCGAAGGCGCCCCGATCGGCCGCGAACTCTGCAGCAATCCCAAGGTCCGCAAGATCAGTTTCACCGGCTCGACCGAGGTCGGACGGCTGCTCATGCGGCAATGTTCCGATCAGATCAAGAAGGTCAGCCTCGAACTTGGCGGCAACGCGCCCTTCATCGTCTTTGACGATGCCGATATTGATGAAGCAGTCGAGGGCGCAGTTCAGGCCAAGTTTCGCAATGCCGGCCAGACCTGCGTTTCAGCGAACCGCATCTATGTTCAATCTGCGGTGCACGACGCCTTCGCCGAGAAATTCGTCGCGCGGGTGGGTGAACTCACGGTCGGCGACGGCTTTTCCCCCGGAGTCACGATTGGCCCGATAATTGATGTGCACGCGATCGACAAGATCGAGGCGCATGTGGCCGACGCGCTCTCAAAAGGCGCGGAACTTCGCCGCGGCGGCAAGCGGATCGGGACGAACGGCACCTTTTTCGAACCGACCGTCCTGACTGGCATTTCGCACGACATGCGGGTCGCTCAGGAAGAGACCTTCGGGCCGATCGCACCGATCATCCGCTTCGAAAGCACAGAGCAGGTGGTGGCCGAGGCGAACGATACGATCTACGGTCTTGCCGCCTATTTCTACGCCGAGAACTTGAAGCGTGTTTGGCATGTGGCCGAGGCGCTGGAATACGGCATGGTCGGCATCAATACCGGCCGCATGTCGTCCGAGGCCGCTCCCTTCGGCGGCATCAAACAGTCCGGCATCGGCCGCGAAGGCTCCCGCCATGGTCTCGAGGACTATCTGGAGATGAAATATCTCTGCATGGGCAACATCTGATCGCGCTCATCCACCCTGCCGCCATTCCGTGAGGATCGTCATATGGGCACCGGCGTTTTTCAGCCCTGATGCCAGACTGCTGACGGGCACTTGAAATTCGGCGCGCGGCTTGCCAATTGGGGCGAAAACCGGAGCAGGATGTGGCCTTCCGGCGGTCACGCTCCAGTCTGTCAGCTTGGTAGAGTTTATGATGTTGAACTTGGATCGGCGCGGTCCAAGTTCATGTGATCCAGGAGGTTTGCACCGCGATGAGTGAAGTCGAAATGCCCGTAGAGAAACATGTCTTCGAAGCGGACGTGGCAAAACTGCTGCACCTGATGGTGCATTCGGTCTACTCCGACAAGAACGTCTTTCTCCGCGAACTGATTTCGAATGCGGCCGACGCCTGCGAAAAACTGCGCTACGAGGCGATCGTTGCGCCCGAACTGCTCGGCAGCGATGCCGCGCCACGCATCGTCCTAACGCTGGACGAGGAGAAGCGGCGCCTCATCGTCGAGGACAACGGTATCGGCATGAGCCGAGACGAGCTGGTCGAGTCTCTTGGCACTATCGCACGCTCCGGCACGCGGGCCTTCATGGAGCGAATTGAGGCGGCGCAGGGCAAGGAAGGCGCACAGCTTATCGGCCAGTTCGGAGTCGGCTTCTATTCGGTTTTCATGGTTGCCGACAACGTCGACGTCGTTTCTCGTCGCGCCGGCTCCGACAAGGCCTGGCACTGGGCATCGGACGGCAAGGGCAGCTACACGGTTTCCGCCGTCGAACCTGCCGATGCGCCACCACGCGGCACGCGCATCACCCTTCATCTGAAGGACGACGCCAACATCTACACGTCGCGCTGGACGATCGAGCGGATCGTCAAGGAACAGTCCGGTCACGTGCCCGTGCCGATCTCTATCATCGAGAAGCCAGGCGCCGAGGCGAGCCAGATCGCCGATGGCACGGCGCTCTGGACTAAGCAGAAAAGCGAGATCAGCAAGGAAGACTATGCGGACTTCTACCGCGGCGTCGCCGGTCAATATGACGAGCCGGCGCTGACCGTTCACTTCCGGGCCGAAGGGCGCCACGAATATACGGCACTCGCCTTCGTGCCGGGCTCCAAGCCTTTCGATCTTTTCGATCCCGACCGCAAGGGACGGATGAAGCTCTACGTGAAGCGCGTCTTCATCACCGACGAGGCGGAGCTGTTGCCGCGCTACCTGCGCTTCGTGCGCGGCCTTGTCGATACCGCGGATCTGCCGCTCAACGTCTCGCGCGAGATGATCCAGGAAAGCCCGCTGCTGGCGAACATCCGCAAGGGGCTGACGAACCGCATTCTGACAAGCATCGAGAAGTTGGCCGAAGGCGACCCGGAAGCCTTCATCAAGGTCTGGGAAAACTTCGGCAGCGTGCTCAAGGAAGGCATCTACGAGGATTTCGAACGGCGAACCCAGCTCCTTGCGCTTTCACGCTTTCGCACCACTGCTTCGGATGAGAAGAAGCGCGCCTTGAGCGATTACATGAAAGACATGAAGGAAGGCCAGACGGCAATCTACTACCTCACGGGCGACAACCTCGCCCAGTTGGAGGCATCGCCTCAGCTCGAGGGTTTCCGCGCCCGTGGCATCGAGGTGCTGCTCCTGACGGATCCGGTCGACAGCTTCTGGGTGACTTCGGCGCCGGAGTTCGAAGGCAAGCCGTTCAAGTCGATCACGCAGGGCGCAGCCGACCTTGCCGGCATTGCCAAGCAGGACGCGGCCGCAGGCGCCGAGGCGAGCCCTTCGGTGGCCGAGTTCGTGACCTTCGCCAAGGCGACGCTCGGCGAAGCGGTATCGGACGTCCGCACCTCGGAGCGCCTGACGGAAAGCGCGGTCTGCCTCGTTGCACCGGAGCATGGGCCGGACCGCCAGCTTGAGAAAATGCTGCAGGGAGCCGGGCGCCTCGAAGACGCGGCAAAGCCGATCCTGGAGATCAACCCCGGCCACGCATTGATCACCGCCATCGCCAGCTGCCCGACAGAGGACAAGGCGTTCCGCGAAGACGCGGTAAAGCTGCTGCTCGACCAGGCACGCGTTCTCGACGGCGACAAGCCCGAAGATCCACGCGCCTTTGCGGAACGGTTGTCACGCGTCTTCAACCGGGCTTTGAGGGCCTAGAGAATTCGCGGAATATCGGGTTATCCGCCCCTACGCCTGCCTGCACCTTCTCCCTGCTGCGGGGAGAAGGGACTTGCCGCAACCACGCGGAATCTCGCTGGATCACGGAAGAGGAGCCGGCCGCAGCCCAGGTCCCCTCTCGCTGCGGGCGGGGACGCGGGTCAGGGGTGACGAAATCCGCCTCACTCTTTTCCTTGCCCCGGGGCCGCCATTCCAATCTCTTCGAGCACCTCGGCCGTGTGTTCCCCGAGGCGCGGCACCCCGCGGTCGAGCGCCAGCGAGGCACCTGAGAAGCGGAGTGGTGTCCTGACACCCGGCGAGGTCCCGGTCGCTGCGCCAGTATGTGGCGTGTCGACGCGCATCTGCCGGTGAACGACCTGCGGATCGGCGAAGACATCGGCGACCGTGTTGATCGGACCGCCCGGCACGCCAGCCGCTTCGAGCTTCGCCAGAAGCTCGTCCCGCGTGAACTTCACCGTTTCCGCGGCCAGTTCCGGTGTCAGGCTGTCACGATGCTGAACCCTGCCGGCATTGGTCAGGTAGCGCTCGTCGGCCGCCAGATCGGGACGCGCAAGCATGTCGCAGAATTTGACGAATTGCCGATCATTGCCAACTGCGACGATCAGGTGGCCGTCCGCCGTTGGAAACACCTGGTAGGGTGCGATGTTCGGATGCGTGTTGCCGAGACGGCGCGGCGACTTGCCGGAGACGAGAAAGTTCAGCGCCTGGTTAGCGAGCACGCCCGTCATGCAATCGAGCAGCGCCATGTCGATCTGCTGCCCCTCGCCTGTGCGTTCCCGCTGCGCCAGTGCTGCCTGCACTGCGATGACGCCGTAGAGCCCGGTGAAGATGTCGGCGAAGGCGACGCCGATCTTCTGCGGCTCGCGGTCTGGCTCTCCGGTCAGGTCCATGATGCCACTCATGCCCTGGACAATATAATCATAGCCCGCGCGGTGCGCATAGGGCCCGTCCTGGCCGAAACCGGTCACACTGCAATAGATCAGCCGCGGATTGATCTTTCTCAGGTTTTCATAGTCGAGCCCGTATTTGGCAAGACCGCCGACCTTGAAATTTTCCAGGAGAACGTCGGATTTCGCCGCGAGCCGCCGGACGGCCCCCTGCCCTTCCTCGGTCGTGAAATCCAGAACGACCGAGCGCTTGCCGCGGTTGCAGGCGTGAAAATAAGCGGCGTCGAGCCTCTCGCCAGCCTCACCCTCGACGAAGGGAGGCCCCCACGTCCGGGTGTCGTCGCCAGCCGGGCTCTCGACCTTGATCACGTCGGCACCGAGATCGGCGAGCGTCTGGCCGATCCACGGGCCCGCCAGAATGCGAGCGAGTTCGAGAACGCGAATACCCTTGAGCGGCGCTTCCATCGTCCCGCCGCTCAGAAGAAGGCCTGCAGCCCGGTCTGGGCGCGGCCGAGAATCAGGGCATGAACGTCATGGGTGCCCTCATAGGTATTCACCGTTTCAAGGTTCAGCATGTGACGCATGACCTGATATTCCTCCGAAATACCGTTGCCGCCGTGCATGTCGCGAGCCATCCGGGCGATATCGAGCGCCTTGCCGCAATTGTTGCGCTTGACGATCGAGATCATTTCCGGAGCCACCCGGCCCTCGTCCATCAGCCGGCCGACACGGAGCGACCCTTGCAGCCCGAGCGCAATCTCGGTCTGCATATCGGCAAGCTTCTTCTGGAACAGTTGCGTCTGCGCGAGTGGGCGGTTGAACTGCTTGCGGTCGAGGCCGTACTGACGTGCCGCGTGCCAGCAGAACTCGGCAGCACCAAGCGCGCCCCAGGAAATGCCGTAGCGGGCACGGTTGAGGCAGCCGAAGGGTCCTTTGAGGCCCTCGACGTCGGGCAGCAGTGCCTCATCGCCGAGTTCGACATTGTCGAGCACGATTTCTCCTGTGATGGATGCTCGGAGCGATAGCTTGCCAGCGATCTTCGGTGCCGAAAGCCCTTTCAGGCCCTTTTCCAGCACGAAGCCGCGAATGGCATTGCCGTGCTCCTCCGACTTCGCCCAGACGATGAAGACATCGGCGAGCGGCGCGTTGGAAATCCACATCTTAGAGCCGATCAGGCGATAGCCGCCGTTCGTCTTGACTGCGCGGGTCTTCATGCCGCCCGGATCCGAACCGGCATCGGGCTCGGTTAGGCCGAAGCAACCGATCCATTCCCCGCTGATAAGCTTTGGGAGGTACTTCCGTTTCTGCTGCTCGGAGCCATAGGCAAGGATCGGATAGATGACGAGCGAGGATTGCACACTCATCATCGAGCGATAACCGGAGTCAACGCGTTCGATCTCCCGGGCAACGAGGCCGTAGGCGACATAGGAGGCTCCGACGCCGCCATAACTCTCCGGCACGGTCACCCCAAGGAGGCCAAGGTCGCCCATCTCGCGAAATATCTTCGGATCGGTCTTCTCCTCGCGGTAAGCCTCGATCACGCGCGGCTGCAGCTTTTCCTGGGCGTAGGCGCGCGCCGTGTCGCGGATCATCCGCTCGTCTTCGCTCAACTGATCCTCGAGCAGGAACGGATCGTCCCATTGGAATTGGGTCTTGGCGGCCATTTATCCCTCCCGTCGCACCAGATCACGATGATCCTGGGTCGAACCAACCCAAAATCATGAACGTGATCGACTTTAATAAGGTAGAGCGGGATGCGAGCGGAAAACCGCGTGCACTTTTCCTCATCCCGCTCTAGTCCACTTGGCGTTATGGCAAGCCGGGGCAGCGGTTTCAAACGAAATTGAGGCACTGCCTCATGCGCCCGGGGAATGGACCTTGCGCCCGCAGTGGTTCTGCTGATTATTCAAAGACGATATATAGCCCCGGTACATCTGCCGTCATGACCAACAATCGCCTCGAACGCTTCGCCCACAATCTGGACTGGAACCTGCTGCGCACCTTCGTCGTCGTGGTCGAAGAAGGGAGCATAACGGCGGCCGCCAACCGCCTGCTGTTACAGCAGCCGGCCGTCAGCATGGCGCTGAAGCGTCTGGAGCAGACCGTCGGGCAGAAGCTCATCGACCGCCGGCCGGGCCGGTTCGATCTGACCGAAGCCGGCGAAAAACTGCACGGGCAGTGCCGGGATATCTTCGCGGCAGTCATCCGCCTGCCGAATGTGCTTGAGACGGCGGGGGAAGATGTCACCGGTCACCTGAACATTTACACGGTAAGCCACGCTCATAACCCTTCCTGGGACAGGAAGCTTGAGAGCTTCTTTCGCATGCATCCGAAGGTGACGATCTCCGTCACGGTCGCAACGACGGTCGACGTGCTGAGTGGCGTCGAGCGCAACATCGCGACCATGGGGCTTTGCGACGGCATTATACCGGATGGCTTGAACAAGAGTTTCCACATACGCGAGCGCTATGCGCTCTATTGCGGTCGAGGCCATCCGCTTTTTGGCGTCGAGGGCGTCGATTTCGACGACCTGCGCGGCAACGCCTATATCGCCTTCATTGCTGACGATTTGGGCGGACAGCACATGAATTCCGTCACCGCCGTCCGCGCGATCGGCTCCTTCGGTCAGCAGGTCAGGGGCGTCTCCTGTAACGTCGAAGAAGTCATGCGGCTGATCTCGGCCAATGTCGGAATCGGCATGCTGCCCGACCATCTCGCGAATCCCGCCGTCGAGGCTGGGAAGCTGTGGCAATTGCCGCCCTATCACGATCTTCCGACGACGGACGTCTTCCGCATCTCCAATCCGAATTCGATCCTCAATCCGGCGGAAGCCGCGTTTCTCGCGCATGTGGGCGATACCGAGCCTCTGGACCATTGTCTGAGGCATCATCGGGATTGATAACAGCCTTTCCCGCTATAAATTTGAACGCCGCCTTTGCGTTGCCTATGGTCCGCGCCGTTGCTTTGAACGGGAGCAGGAACCATGCGGGCTTACGATATAGCGGTAATCGGCGGCGGGATTGCCGGCTTGTCGCTTGCCTATTTTCTCAGTCCGCACCGCTCCATTGCCGTCCTCGAACGGGAAGATGCGCTCGGCTACCACAGCACCGGTCGTTCGGCCGCCGAATTCGTGCTGAGATACAATGCTCCCGAGGTCTGCACGCTCGCCGCCATATCGAAAGTCTTTTTTGATCAACCGCCTCAAGGCTTCAGCGACGTGCCGCTCCTGAAGCAACGCGGCGGCGTCATGATCGCCAACGCGGAAAAGATCGAGCGTTTCGAAGCTGTCCTGGCCGAAGAACGCCTCGTCACGCCGGAGATCGAAAGGTTGTCGCCGGAGCAGGCGCTGACCCGTGTTCCGATTCTCAGGCCGGATTACGTCGCAGCCGCCTTTTACGATCCGAACTTCTGGGACATAGAGGTGGAGAACCTGCTCCAGGGCTACGTCAAGGGCGCCCGCCGCAACGGAAGCGAGATTCTTGAGGATCACGAAATCCTTGCTGCCCGACACGACGGAACGGCCTGGATATTGAAGACATCTGGGGGCGAGATCAGGGCGAAGGTCGTCGTCAACGCCGCTGGCGCATGGGCCGATCCCGTTGCCGCACTTTTCGGTGCGGGGCCGGTTGGCATCGTCCCGCATCGCCGCACCGCCATCACGGTCGATCTGCCGGATGGCGTGGACGCGGCAGCTTTGCCGGAGATCAACGAGATCGACGAGGACTTCTACATGAAGCCGGAGGGCGGCCGTTTGCTTGCGTCTCCCGCCGATGCGACACCCTGCGAACCCTCTGATGTCCAACCGGAGGAAATCGACGTCGCGTGGGCCGCGCACTACGTCGAGGAGGCGACGACGGTGACGGTGCGGCGGATCGTCAAAAGCTGGGCGGGCCTGCGCAGCTCTTCCGCCGACAAGCTGCCGGTGATCGGCTTCGCAGCCGACCACCCGGACTTCTTCTGGCTCGCCGGTCAGGGTGGCTATGGCATCCTCACCTCGCCGGCACTCGGAGCCTTCGCGGCAAGTCTGCTTACAGACACATCGATGCCCGAAGATGTTGAAGGGGTAAGCTCCGCGCTTTTCGACCCTCGCCGCTTCCAGAAGTAGCAGAAAACGGCGGTTATCCCGCCACGGTAGGCGCTTCGGGGCAATAGCGCCTGAGCGTCTGTGAACTGTAACAGAACGTACAAGAAACTGACATTCCGCGTTCATGAAGCGCGGATATGGCACGTGTCATACCGATGACCGGTCTCCCCGAAAGAGGAACTGCTGCCGATGTTTCAGTTGAAGAACGTAACCCGCCGGTTCGGCAAGAAGACAGCCGTCAGCTCGGTTAGCTTCGACATACCGCAGGGACAGATGGTCGGCGTCATCGGCCGCTCCGGCGCCGGCAAATCGACCCTGCTGCGCATGATCAACCGCCTGGTCGATCTCTCCTCCGGCTCGATCGAATTTGGCGGTGTCGAGGTCTCCTCGCTCAAAGGCGCAGCTCTGCGCAACTGGCAGCGCGATTGCGCGATGATCTTCCAGCAGTTCAATCTCGTGCCCCGCCTCGACGTTCTGACCAACGTCCTGCTCGGTCGGCTCAATCACCGCTCAACGGCGCTGAGCATTCTCAACATGTTCAGCCGCGAGGAGCGGATCATGGCGATCGGCGCGCTCGAGCGGCTCGGCATCGAGCAGACGGCACTGCAGCCGGCCGGCACGCTATCCGGCGGTCAGCAGCAGCGTGTTGCGATTGCCCGCGCATTGATGCAGCAACCGAAGGTGCTGCTCGCCGACGAGCCGATCGCATCGCTCGATCCGCTCAACGCCAAGATCGTCATGGACGCTCTGCGCGACATCAACGAGCGTGACGGCATCACCGTCATCACCAATCTGCACACGCTCGACACGGCCCGTAACTATTGCGAGCGGATCATCGGCATGGCCCACGGGCGCGTTGTTTTTGATGGCCAGCCAAAGGATCTGACCGCCGCAGCCGTCGCAGAGATTTACGGTGCGGACACGGCCATCGAGGAATCGATGACCTCGACAAGCATCAACATTCCCGCGGCCGCGGCCCGGGAAGAGACCGCATCGGCCGGCTTCAAGCCGCTGGCACTGGCCGGCCTTTGAGGCCCGCCGCGATCGAATGTCCGCGTAAAGGGCATCCCTTGAACCGAAACTGGATCCGGCGCGGCCGGAAAAACGGGAGAAGAACCTCATGTTGAAGAAAGCTCTTCTGGGCGCCGTCGCGCTCATCGGCCTCGTCGGCCAGGCTCAGGCCGAAGATCTCAAGGAGTTCCGCATCGGCATCATTGGCGGCGAGAACGAAGCCGACCGCCTGCGTAACTACCAGTGCCTCGTCGACAAGCTTCCGGCCGCGATCGGCGTCGAAAAAGTCTCCCTGTTCCCGGCTTCCGACTACGACGGCGTCATCCAGGGCCTGCTCGGCGGCACGCTGGATTATGCCGAGCTCGGCGCTTCCGGCTATGCCAAGATCTATCTTGCCAAGGCGGACGCCGTCGAGCCGATCCTGACGACGGTTCAGACCGACGGTGCGACCGGCTACCACTCGATCATGGTCGCGCGCAAGGATTCGGGCATCGCCAAGCTCGAAGACCTGAAGGGCAAGAAGCTCGGCTTCGCCGACCCGGATTCGACCTCCGGCTACCTGGTCCCGCTCGTCACGCTGCCTGAAGCGATTGGCGCACCGGTCAAGGAATTCTTTGGCGAAACCGGCTTCGGCGGTGGCCACGAGAACCTCGTCCTCGAAGTCGTGAAGGGCACGTTCGATGCCGGCACGACCTTCGGTTCGGGCGTTGGCGAGTTCAAGGACGGTTATACCTCCGGCAACCTGCGCAAGATGGTCGACAAGGGCATCCTCGACATGAACGACCTCGTCGAGCTCTGGCGTTCGCCGCTGATCCCGAACGGGCCGATCGTCATCCGCACCTCGATGAACGATGACATGAAGGCGAAGTTCAAGCAGTTCATGATGGACCTGCCGAAGACGGACACCGCCTGCTTCTCCGCTATCCAGGGCGGTGAGTTCACCGGCTACACCGAGGTCAACAGCGACTTCTATAAGCCGATCATCGACGCACGCAAGGCAACGATCGGCGGCTGATTATCGTTCCGTTGATGCAACGCCGGCTGCGGTTAGCGGCCGGCGTCCGACTGTTCAGGGCGCCTCGGGCGCCCGCCTTTAAGGGCCGGCGCTGCCGGAAAATTCATGGCCACGTCCGCGCTTTCCCGGCATCTAAGCGAGAGCGGCGCACTTGTCGAGCGCCATTGGCAGGAACTCAACGCCCGGCGGCGCCTTTATACCTCGCTTGGCCTTGCGCTCCTGGTGCTGACAGTTTTTGCGTCTCTCTGGTTCGCAAATGACTCGAACGCCGGCAAGTTCTTCGATCGCCTGCCGCATTTCTTCGATTTCGTCGGAGATCTGATGCCGCGTGACGCGATGGAAATCATCCGCGCCATGTTCGATCTGCCCTCTCCGTATGACGACGGCAGCTTCAAATACAATTACCCGGACGGCCGATTGTATCTGACCGAAAACCTCTACATTCCGGAATATTTCCACAAGATGCTGGAGACTTTGAACATCGCCATCTTTTCGACGGTGATCGGCGTCTTCTTCGGCTTCGTCCTGTCGTTTCTCGCGGCGCGCAATTTGATGCCAAACCCATGGGTCCGGGGCGTCGTACGCCGCCTCATGGAGATCCTGCGGGCCTTCCCGGAGGTCGTGATCGCCGGTTTCTTTCTGGCAATTCTCTCGCTCGGTCCTATTCCGGCAATCGCGGCCGTGTCGATCCATACGATCGGCGCGCTCGGCAAGCTGTTTTTCGAAGTCGTCGAGAATTCCGACATGAAGCCGGAGGAGGGATTACGCGCCGTCGGCGGCAACTGGATCGAACGGGTCTGGTTCGGGATCGTGCCGCAGGTCCTCCCGAACTTCACCAGCTATTTCCTGCTGCGCCTCGAGATCAATGTGCGTGCCTCCACCATTATCGGCGCGGTCGGCGGCGGGGGCATCGGCGAGCTCTTGCGCTTGGCGATCGGCCAGGGCCATGAGGCGAAAACGCTGGCAATCGTCATCCTGCTGTTCACGACCATCTTCGCCGTCGATCAGTTTTCCGCGTGGCTTCGCCGTCGCCTCGTCGGCGATCAGGCTTTTCAGCTTGCGCAGTAGGAGCCCCCATGATTGCCTCGACCAAGCCCAGCGCTCCTGAAATGGAAGCCATCGCGGCCCGTCATCCGCATCTTTTGCAGTCGTCTTCAAACAAGCGGCTGAAAGCCGCGCTGATCGGCGCCAGCCTCGTGTCCTATATGGTTTTCAGCTGGTGGTTCTTCTCGGTTGGCCATGTGCTCGCCAATGCCAATTGGGGTATCGCTGGCACCTATCTTGCCGATTGGATATCCTACGAAATCCGTCCGGACATCGAGATCGCCCCTGACGGGACGATGGTCGTCTCCTACCAGCGCAATTCGCCGCTCGGAGCCAACCCGAATCCCGATTGGGTCGTCCTCGAAAAAGAAACTGTGACGCGGACCGTCGAAACGCCGGCGGCCGCGGTACAGGCGCCAAAGCCAAAGGCGAGCTCCTCCTTCAGCTTCATGGCGCCGAATGCCGCGCTCGGCGGGAACCAAGGAGCAGGGCGACAGAACGCCGCGCAAACTCGCACCGAAGAAGTCGTCACGCGCGCGCTCGTTACTTATGACGGCTCCACGAACATCGAGGTCGCAGAGCGATTGGTGAAGGCCACGCACGCTGGCGAGACCTTTACAATGGCTGTCGACGGCGCCGACACCGTAACGCCGCAAGGCCCCCTGCCCCGGTGGGCGACGCAGAAACGGCCGGGTGAAAAGATCACGCTCTCTTTCGGCCTTACGGGCTGGGCGGAGGTCGAAGGCGACGAGGTATCGATCCGCAACCGCTTTTTCGGCTGGGCGAACTTCCTCTTCGACACCAACTCGCCCTTCTTCGGAAAATCCTATGGCGAAGTGGCGTCGCTGATCCTCTCGGGCGATCGGATCGATCCGGCGCGCTCGAACCTGGCGCTCGCGTGGAATAACATCCTCTACAATGCCGAATGGCAGCACCTCGACGTCTGGACCAAACTGTTGCAGACGGTGGTGATGGCCTTCGTCGGCACGCTCTTTGCGTCGCTCATTGCCTTCCCGCTCTGTTTCCTCGCGGCACGCAACATCACGCCGAACCTCTTCGCCAACCAGCTCTTCAAGCGTTTCTTCGACTTCCTTCGGTCGGTGGATATGTTCATCTGGGCACTCTTCTTCACCCGTGCCTTCGGGCCGGGGCCGCTCGCTGGTATGTCCGCCATCTTCTTCACCGACACCGGCACCCTCGGCAAACTCTATTCCGAAGCGCTCGAAAACATCGATGACAAGCAGCGCGAGGGCGTCAAGTCCGTCGGCGCGACGCCGCTTGCCGTGCAACGCTTCGGCGTCCTGCCGCAGGTGCTGCCGGTCTTCGCCAGCCAAGCGCTCTATTTCTGGGAATCGAATACCCGCTCGGCAACGATCATCGGCGCAGTCGGCGCCGGCGGCATCGGCCTCAAGCTGTGGGAAGCGATGCGCACCAATTCGGACTGGGAAAATGTCGCCTATATGGTGCTTTTGATCTTGATGGTCGTCTTCGTTTTCGACAGCATCTCCAACGTGTGCCGATCACGTCTGATGGGCCGCAGCGCGCATTGAGCGATTTGCGTTTCGCATCGATATCATCATGATGCTGTCATGCAAATCGGCTAGCTGCGCATCTCGTCCCGCGAACAACCGACGGCCAACTGCAGTTGGCCGTCTATACAGAAAGTGAAGACCCGTGCGTTATGCGATCTACTTCGCGCCGCCGGCCGACGACCGGCTGTCGCTGACTGCATCTCATTGGCTTGGACGGGACGCCTTCAGCGGCGGTGCATTGAGCTGGCCGCCAAGCTCAAATCTAGACAGTGACGTTCAAATGACGCTGACGGCGGATCCCCGCCGATACGGCTTCCACGGCACGTTGAAAGCGCCGTTCGAGCTTGCCGCCGGGCGTAGCGAGGCCGACCTGATTGCGGCCTTCGACGAGTTCGCGGCCGAGATCGACGCTTTCGAAGTTCCGCAGATCACTCTTCACCAGATCGGCGCTTTCTTCGCGCTCGTTCCGACAGAAGACTGCGCCCCGCTTCGGCAGCTCGCGGAGCAAGCCGTTCGCCGCTTCGAACCCTTTCGCGCACCGATATCCGGCACCGAGATCGCGCGCCGCAATCCCGAGAAACTCACGCAACGTCAACGAGAATACCTTGCGGCATGGGGTTATCCTTACGTTTTTGAAGAGTTCCAGTTTCATCTGACGCTGACCGGCCCGGTACCGAGCGAAATGCGCGCAACAATGCGGGAGTCGCTTCACGCCGCGTTCGAAGAGTTCATCGGCAAGCCGCTTGCCGTCTCGACGGTGGCGCTTTTCGTCGAGCCGCATCGCGGCGCGCCCTTTACCGTTCATTCCCTGCTGCCGCTCGGCAGCGCGTCCAAACGAAAGATCGCATGAAATGACCAAAGAACAGGTTCTGACCAACGCCCGCATCGTTCTCGAAGACCGTATTATCGACGGCTCGGTCCTGATCCGCGACGGCAGGATCGCCGACATTTCGGAAGGTGCGAGCCATACGGGCGAGGATTTCGAAGGCGATTACCTACTGCCCGGGTTGGTCGAGCTCCACACCGACCATCTGGAGGCACATTATTCGCCGCGGCCGGGCGTGCGCTGGCTGAAGATCGCGGCCATCCAGGCCCATGACGCGCAGGTCGTCACCTCCGGCATCACCACCGTGTTCGATTGCCTGCGTCTTGGCTCAGACGAGGATGGCGGCTTCCAGAAGGGCGAGATGCGCAGCATGGCGGACGCCTTGACGCAGGCAAAAGCAGAAGGCCGGCTACGGGCCGATCACCTCATCCACCTGCGCTGCGAGGTTTCGACTGCTGATGTGCTCGATCACTACGAAGATTTTCAAGACGACCCGCAGGTTCGTCTGGTCTCGCTGATGGACCATGCCCCGGGACAGCGGCAGTTTCAGACAATGGATCAGTACACCCTCTATTACAAGACGAAGCGCGGCATGTCGGATGAAGCCTTTGCTGCTTTCATCGAGCGTCAGCAGGCGCTGTCGGCGCTCTATGCCGAGCCACATCGCACCGCCCTCGCAAGGGCCTGCGCCGAACGCGGCATCACGATCGCCAGCCACGATGACGCCACGGTCGAACATGTCGAGGAATCGATTGGCTACGGCATCCGCCTCGCAGAGTTCCCGACGAGCTTCGAGGCGGCGGAAGCGTCGCACCGCGCAGGATTGAGCGTTCTGATGGGCGCGCCGAACGTCGTGCGCGGCAAGTCGCATTCCGGCAACATCGCCGCCCGCGACCTGGCCGAGCACGGCGTGCTCGACGTGCTTTCCTCCGACTATGTCCCCTTCAGCCTGATCCATGCGCCGTTCGTGCTCGCCGACGAAGTCGAGGCGATCGCCCTGCCCCAGGCGATCGCGATGGTATCGGCAACGCCGGCGCGCACGGTCGGACTTAATGACCGCGGCCGGATCGCCGTCGGGCTCCGTGCTGATATCGCCCGCGTCCATCGGCCCCAGGGCATTCCGGTTGTTCGCTCCGTATGGCGCGAAGGACGGCGTGTCGCATGACGGCGGTCGAAAAAGCGCGCGGCGGGACGCTCATCGTCGTCGTCGGTCCGAGCGGGGCCGGCAAGGATAGCGTCATGGGGTTTGCCGCCCGCCACTTCGCGCAACGTCCGGACATCCTGTTCGTGCGGCGGGTGATCACGCGCCCGTCGGATGCCGGCGGCGAAGTGCACGAAAGCGTTTCGGCCGCGGAGTTCGATGACATGAGGCAGAACGGCGCCTTTGCCGTCTCCTGGCAGGCGCATGGCTTGAGCTATGGCATTCCGAGGGAGATCGCGGAAAAGATCGCAAGCGGCATGACGGCGATCGTCAATGGCAGCCGTGCTGCCCTTCCCGCCATTCGCGCAGCGTTCGGCGATGTTGCCGTCGCCGTCATCACAGCCGACCCGCCGGTGCTGGCAAAGCGCCTGGCCGAACGCGGCCGCGAGAGCGAGGAGGACATTTTGCGCCGCCTGTCGCGTCAGACCCCCGACGTCATCGCCGGCAACGATGTGACGGTGATCGACAACAGCGGCCGGCTCGATATTGCCGGCCGCCGGTTCATCGCGCTCGTCGAACGGCATTGCGCGGACATCCATCATCCGGCCTGAAGAGGTCGCCAGCGCCCACCATCACAAAGCCTCGGACCGGACGTCCGGGGCTTTTTTGTGCTGCTTTCTGGCCCGCCGCCGGAGCCGCATTACCTGCTGTCGTGGATGTTCCATTTTTTTCTTGTCACACCTGCTATTATGTATATACATTATCGAGCGGAGAAAGGCGGTAGCTGATGGGCGGAAGCAAAATGTCCGAGACGAAACCGGCAAGGACCAGCCTGTGGCGCAATGTGCGCCTAGCCACGCTCCGCGAGGATTTTGGACCGCTCGGCGTCATCGAAAAAGGCGCAGTCGCGGTGCACGACGGCCGGATCGCCTTTGCCGGAGCCGAGAGCGACCTGCCCGCGAATCTCACGCGCGCCGACCAGGTGGTCGACTGCGAAAGCCGCTGGATGACGCCGGCGCTGATCGACTGCCATACCCATATCGTTCACGGCGGCAACCGCGCGCGCGAATTCCAGTTGCGGCTCGAAGGTGCGAGTTACGAGGAAATCGCCCGCGCCGGCGGGGGTATTGTATCTACAGTTAAGGCTACCAACGCCTTGTCCGTCGACGAACTCGTGCAAGCGGCGCTTCCAAGGCTCGACGCTTTATTGTCGGAGAGTGTCTCCACAGTCGAGATCAAGTCCGGCTACGGCCTCAATATCGAAGCCGAACTGAAGATGCTGCGAGCGGCACGGCAATTGCAAAATCTGCGACCGGTCCGCATCGTCACCAGCTATCTCGCCGCCCACGCCACGCCGCCGGAATATAAGGGCCGAAATGCCGACTACATCGCCGACGTCGTTCTTCCTGGCCTGACAAAGGCACACGCTGAAGGCCTCGTCGACGCCGTTGACGGTTTCTGCGAAGGCATTGCCTTTTCGCCGGCGGAGATCGCGCTCGTTTTCAATAAAGCGAAGGCTCTCGGCCTGCCGGTCAAACTCCATGCTGAACAGCTTTCGGATCTCGGGGGTGCGAAACTTGCCGCTTCCTACGGTGCGCTTTCGGCCGATCACCTCGAATATCTCGATCCCGAGGGCGCCGCCGTGATGGCGAAGGCCGGCACCGTCGCCGTGCTCTTGCCGGGGGCCTTCTATACGCTCCGGGAAACGCAGCTCCCACCAGTCGGCGCGTTACGTGCAGCCGGAACACGCATCGCCATCGCCACCGATTGCAATCCCGGTACGTCGCCTCTGACCTCTCTACTGCTGACGATGAACATGTCTGCGACATTGTTCCGCCTGACGCTGGAGGAATGTTTAGCCGGCGTTACCCGCGAAGCGGCAGGCGCGCTCGGGATACTCAAGGAAACCGGCACGATCGAAGCCGGGAAGTTCGCGGACCTTGCGCTTTGGAACATCGATGCGCCGGCGGAATTGATCTACCGCATCGGCTTCAATCCCTTGCACGAGCGGATCTTCAAGGGTGAAAGGATTCCCCGATGACCATTGTTCTGAAACCCGGTTCCGTGCCGCTCAAGGATCTGGAGACGATCTACTGGACCGGTGAGCCCGCACGGCTCGATGCCTTGTTCGATGCGGGCATCCTCAAGGCCGCATCGCGGATCGCCGAGATCATCGCGGGAAACGAACCCGTCTACGGTATCAATACCGGCTTCGGCAAACTGGCGTCGATCAAGATCGACAGCGCCGACGTCACTACCCTCCAGCGCAATCTGATCCTGTCGCACTGCTGCGGCGTCGGCCAGCCCTTGCCGGAACAGATCGTGCGCCTGATCTTGGCCCTGAAGCTGATCTCGCTCGGCCGCGGCGCCTCCGGCGTGCGCCTGGAGCTTGTTCGTCTGATCGAGGCGATGCTGGAAAAGGGGGTCATCCCACTGATTCCGGAGAAGGGGTCGGTCGGCGCCTCGGGCGACCTCGCACCGCTCGCCCATATGGCCGCCGTAATGATGGGCCATGGCGAGGCCTTCTTTGCCGGTGAGCGCATGACTGCCGCCGTGGCGCTGAAAGCAGCCGGGCTTTCGCCGGTGACGCTCGCCGCCAAGGAAGGGCTGGCCCTAATCAACGGCACTCAGGTTTCAACGGCTCTCGCCCTTGCCGGTCTTTTCCGCGCCCATCGGGCGGCTCAGGCTGCGCTGATCACCGGCGCGCTTTCGACCGACGCCGCCATGGGTTCGTCGGCCCCCTTCCATCCCGACATCCACACGCTGCGCGGTCATCGCGGGCAGATCGATACGGCGGCTGCCCTTCGCAGCCTGCTTGAGGGATCGGCCATCCGCGCAAGCCATATCGAAGGCGACGAGCGGGTGCAGGATCCCTATTGCATTCGCTGCCAGCCGCAAGTTGATGGGGCCTGCCTCGATCTCCTTCGCTCCGTTGCGGCGACCTTGACCATCGAAGCAAACGCCGTCACCGATAACCCGTTGGTGCTTTCCGACAATGCCGTCGTCTCAGGCGGAAATTTCCACGCCGAGCCGGTCGCCTTCGCCGCCGATCAAATCGCGCTCGCAGTTTGCGAGATCGGCGCCATCTCACAGCGCCGCGTAGCGCTGCTTGTAGATCCGACGCTGAGCTACGGCCTCCCCGCCTTCCTCGCCAAAAAGCCGGGCCTCAATTCGGGGCTGATGATCGCCGAAGTCACTTCGGCCGCGCTGATGTCGGAAAACAAGCAGCTCTCTCACCCGGCCTCCGTCGACTCGACGCCGACCTCGGCCAACCAGGAAGACCATGTGTCGATGGCCTGCCACGGGGCCCGGCGCCTCCTGCAGATGACGGATAACCTGTTTTCGATCATCGGCATCGAGGCCTTGACGGCCGTTCAGGGCATCGAATTCCGAGCCCCCCTCGCCACCAGCCCCGAGCTGCTGAAAGCAATGGCCGCCGTGCGTGCCGTGTCCCCCACGATCGAAGAAGACCGCTATCTGGCCGATGATCTCAAGGCGGCAGGCGAACTCGTGGCAACCGGCCGGCTCGGCGCGGCCGTCTCCGACGGCATCCTTCCGAAACTGGAAAGCTGACATGACCGTCTTCGAAGTCCAGCAAGGCACATCACCGATTATTCTCGGCTTTCCCCATACGGGCACGGACGTGCCGGCATCGATCTGGGAGCGGCTAAACGACAATGGCCGCATCCTCGCCGATACCGACTGGCACATTCACGAGCTTTATGAAGGACTTCTGCCGGAAATTACAACTGTCCGCGCAACATTCCATCGCTATGTCATCGACGCCAATCGCGACCCGGAAGGCGTCAGCCTCTATCCCGGCCAGAACACGACCGGCCTCGTGCCCGAAACCGATTTCGACGGCGTATCCATCTGGAAGGGCGGCAAAGGGCCGACCGAAGCGGACATCGCCGCCAGATTGCGTGACTTCCACGCGCCTTATCACGCGGCCCTTGCTGCCGAGATCGCCCGCGTCAAGGCAATCCACGGCGTTGCCGTGCTTTACGACTGCCATTCGATCCGCTCGCATATCCCGTTCCTCTTTGAAGGCAAGTTGCCGGACTTCAACATCGGCACTGATATGGGGAGAACCTGTGCCTCGGCTATCGAGCGCGCGGCCGCGGAAATTGCCGCTAAAGCAGACGGTTACAGCCATGTTCTGAACGGTCGCTTCAAAGGCGGCTGGACGACCCGCCACTATGGCCGGCCGGAAAAGGGCGTGCACGCCATTCAGATGGAGTTGGTGCAATCGACCCATTTGGCGAGCGAAGCGCCGCCCTTCGACCTGGACGCTTCCAAAGCCGAACGCCTTCGCATCCATCTCCAAGCCATCTTGGAACACATCGAAACGATCGCACTCGATCACGGTGATTTTGGACCCAAATCACAAACGTGATCGATCCTATTAAATTAGAGCGGGACGCAGGCGGAGAACCGCCGCACAATTTTCCTCACCCCGCTCGGACCTCAAACTGACAGGGAGCGAGGCATGAACATGAACAATCCGCGCCACAATATTCGCGAAGTGCGCAGTCCGCGCGGGACCGAGCTCAACGCCAAGAGCTGGCTGACGGAGGCACCGCTCCGGATGCTGATGAACAACCTCGACCCGGATGTGGCCGAGAACCCACACGAGCTCGTCGTCTATGGCGGCATCGGCCGGGCGGCCCGCACTTGGGCGGATTTCGACCGGATCGTCGCGGCGCTCAAGGATCTCGACGAGGACGAGACGCTTCTCGTCCAGTCCGGCAAGCCGGTCGGCGTCTTCCGCACCCACAAGGACGCCCCGCGCGTATTGATCGCGAATTCCAATCTCGTGCCGCACTGGGCGACCTGGGATCATTTCAACGAGCTGGATAAGAAGGGCCTTGCGATGTACGGCCAGATGACGGCCGGCTCCTGGATCTATATCGGCACGCAAGGCATCGTCCAGGGTACCTACGAAACCTTCATCGAGGCCGGGCGCCAGCACTATGGCGGCAATCTCAAGGGCAAGTGGATATTGACGGGCGGCCTCGGCGGCATGGGTGGCGCCCAGCCGCTCGCCGCCGTCATGGCCGGCGCCTGCTGCCTGACCGTCGAATGCAATCCCGACTCGATCGATTTTCGCCTGCGCACCCGCTATCTCGATGAGAAGGCGGAAACGCTTGACGACGCAATGGCGATGATCGATCGCTGGACCAAGGCTGGCGAAGCCAAATCCGTCGGCCTGCTCGGTAACGCGTCGGAAATCCTGCCGGAAATGGTCCGCCGGGGCATCCGCCCCGACATCGTCACCGACCAGACCTCCGCGCACGATCCGGTCAACGGGTATCTACCGAAGGGCTGGACCATGGCCGAATGGAAGGCCAAGCGCGAGGGCGATCCGAAATCCGTCGAGAAGGCTGCCCGCGCCTCGATGCGCGACCACGTCGAGGCCATGCTCGCCTTCTGGGACGCCGGCATTCCGACGCTCGACTACGGCAATAATATTCGCCAGGTCGCCAAGGACGAGGGCCTTGATCGCGCCTTCGATTTCCCCGGTTTCGTGCCGGCCTATATCCGTCCCCTCTTTTGCAAGGGCATCGGCCCGTTCCGCTGGGCGGCCCTCTCCGGCGACCCGGAAGACATCTACAAGACCGACCGGAAGGTGAAGGAATTGACCCCCGGCAACACTCACCTTCACAACTGGCTCGACATGGCGCGCGAGCGCATTTCCTTCCAGGGACTGCCAGCGCGCATCTGCTGGGTCGGCCTTGGCGACCGCCACCGCCTTGGCCTCGCCTTCAATGAAATGGTGCGCAACGGCGAACTGAAAGCGCCGATCGTCATTGGCCGCGACCATCTCGATTCCGGTTCGGTCGCCTCGCCCAACCGCGAGACGGAAGCGATGAAGGATGGCTCGGATGCCGTCTCCGACTGGCCGCTCTTGAACGCGCTGCTCAATACCGCCTCCGGCGCCACCTGGGTATCGCTGCACCACGGCGGCGGCGTCGGCATGGGATTCTCGCAGCATTCGGGCATGGTGATCTGCTGTGACGGCAGCGAGGATGCCGACCGTCGGATCGAACGGGTGCTGTGGAACGACCCTGCCACCGGCGTTATGCGCCACGCTGACGCCGGCTACGAGATCGCGCTCGACTGCGCAAAAGAACAGGGCCTGCGCCTCCCCGGCATTCTCGGGAACTGAGGAAACACGGGAGGTCGCAGCCGGCCTCCCGCTGCTCCTGAAAGGGGCCTGTTCGGGTGCCGGCGCTCGCCGGCCATGATCGCCGTCGAGGAGCAGGAGCAGGACGAAGTCTGCCACCCCTGCGAGCGCACCGAGAAGCGCGGTTCCGGAATAACCGCTGATGCGTGTGCCGAGCACAAAGTGTGCAACACTGAAGTCGTGGGAGGCCGCCCGTGGCCCGGCGGCAGCGAGATGCGTTAGAACCTACTGAAAGCCGGACTAGACCAGCGAGCCGAGAGTCGCGACCTGGGCTCGAAATCGAAATCGCGGTCGAAGGGAAAAACCGGGCGCTGCCGACGGTCACTCGCGAGGTTTTCGATATCCTGATTGACGACGCCCTCGGTGAGCGCCATCAGATTGGGATTGGCGATCGGCGCGAGTTCCGGCGAAAGATAGCCCGACTTGACGACGAGCAGGCGCACGGTCTTCGGATCGAGACCAAGGCGACGAAAATCCGCGATGTTGTGGTAGGGACGCCGCCGTGCCGAAAGGACGACCTCGATGCCGTCGACGCGCACCACCGCCTGGCGTTCCGCTGCCGGACCTGGGTTGTCGAGGCGCACCACCTCGGCTGTTACGTCCGCGACGACGCTGGACGGGTCGAGACTGCCGCCGATCCGCAAAGGGAGTGTCCTACCCTCCCCAGCCGCGAAACACGCTTCGACTGCAGGTCGATCGGCAATGCCGGCGATGAGCGCATCGCGCCAGCCGCGCGAGAGAAGCGCTCTCAGTACATCGGCACGGTCGCCGACACCGCCACCTGTCGGATTGTCACCGGAATCGGCGAGAATGACGGGCCTGGTCGTCGCCTGCTCGGCAATATCGAGCATAGAGTCGAGTGCACCAGTTACCGGACCGAAGGAGAAGCGTTTCCTTTTGTTCCAGTAGTTTGCGGCAATTTCCTCTGCTGCTTTCGAGGCGGCCTCTTTGTCCAGTCCCGTCACCACGGCACAGGCGGTCGCGCGCGGTTCGTCCGCCCAGACATAGCCGACCATCAAATTGGCATCGAGAATGCCGGGCCTTCCATCGACTTCGGACAGACGGCGATAGAGGCTCTTTGCCGGTTCATCCTCCGTCGATGTGCACTCGCCCGGCAAAAGCACAGGCACCGGCGCCCAGGCAACGCCCGGATGCGTGCGATGGCGAAGGGCGTCAACCAGCATCGACCAGGCTCTGATCATAGTCTCGCGGGTATCGATATGCGGCGCGGTGCGATAGGCGGCGAAGATATCGATCTGGTCGATGATCCGCTGGCTGACATTGCCGTGGAGATCGTAGCTCACGGCAATCGGGCAAGCCTGCCCGACAACGTCGCGCGCCGCAGAAATCCAATCGCCTTCGGCATCATCCATGCCCTGGACCTTGATCGCACCGTGCATGGCGAGGTAGAGGCCCTCGAGCGGTAGAGCATCCTCGAGCCGCTCGAGAAACTCCGCCTTGAACGCGTCATAGGCGCGAGGCGACAGCGGACCGCCGGGCACGGCGCGGGCATGAAGAAGTGGAATATGCTCGACGCCAGCCGCATCGAGGAAATCGAAATAGTTTGCGTTCAGAAGGTCCTCTCCCCTTAGGAACCGAAAGTCCTCCATCGTCGTCAGGACGGGCGAATAGGTGCTGCATTCCGTATGGATTCCACCGACGGCGATCCGCATGGCGTCACGCTCGCAAAATCGGGGTCAGAGGTGCGATCGCGGCGAAACGCTGCCAGTCCTTTTGGGACCTCGGCGTCCAGGCCGCTTCGGCGATGGCGGGCAGGCGCGGAAAGACGAGGCGATTGAAATAGCCGCGCGACAGGAAGTGCTCCGACCAGATGCAGGCCTGCACGCCCTTCATGCGGCCCTTCAAGTCTTCCGGAAACTCGCCCTCCGCCTCATAGGCATAAGTATGCGCCGGTGTTGCCGTGCCGGCCCAGCTCGCGCCTGGCTCCTGCCAGGCTTCCGCCTGTGCCATGTCGAGGTAATAGGCCTGCCCCGGCGTCATGACGACGTCGTAGCCCTCGCGCGCCAGTTCAATTCCGACCTTCGGGTTCTCCCAGGCCATCAGCAGCGTGCCCTCGGTTCCGACGCCACCACCATGGGCGACCTCGTTCCAGCCGACGAGCTTTCGGCCGCGCGCCGTCAGCATCTGCTTCACCTTTTTGAGGAAGTAGGATTGCAGAGCGAAGGTGCCGGAGATGCCCTCCTCTTCCATCAGCCTGCGCGCTAAGGGCGACGCCAGCCAGGATCCATCCGCCACCTCATCCCCGCCGACATGAATATATTGGCTCGGAAAGAGTCCGACCATTTCATCGAACACCTTTTCGAGGAATTCATAGGTCAGCGGGATAGCGGGGTTAAGCGCGTTGTTGGGATAACCCTGGACCGAATGATAGCTCTCGGGCGCCTCCTGCCCATCGGCAAGCTCCGGGAGCGCGATGAGCGCGGCGGTGCTGTGGCCGGGAATGTCGATCTCCGGAACGACCTCGACATTGAGCGCAGCGGCGTGCGCCACGATGGCCTTCACGTCCTCCTGGCTATAGAAGCCGCCGACTGGGTCGGCGCCGTTGCCGAGCTGCGGCAGCATCGGCTCGTCGGGGCCGCGCAAGACACCGAGCGTCGTCAGGGTCGGATAGGCCCTGATCTCCAGCCGCCAAGCCTCGTCGTCAGTCAGATGCCAGTGGAAGACATTGAGCTTGAACCAAGCAAGAATATCGATGAGGCGAGCGACATCGGCAGTCGGATAGAATTGCCGCGAGACATCGAGATGGCAACCGCGCCAACCGTAGCGAGGCGCATCGGAAATACTCCCCTGTACCGGGAAGCGGAATTTACTCGGCTCATGGCGGGCGCCGTTGAGAAGCTGCGCAAGCGTCGTCAGAGCGTATTGTCGGCCGGCGGATGCGCCGTAGTCCAGGCGAACTTCTTCATTGGTGAAGTGAAGCGCGTAAACCTCCGGTGCGAGATGCGTTTTCCTCGTGAAGACGATCCCGCGCCCCTGCTTTGATGCAGCAAGACTGAAAGGAGCATGTCCCGCCGGAAAGAGTCGATGGAAAAGCGCCAGAACATTCGAGATCGCGTTGATCTCGTCTGCACTGCTGCCGGTTGCCGGGTAGAGAACCACCGGAAAACCATCGCCCGGCACGGCGTCGATCTCCGCCGGCCAGGGTTGCAGCGCAAAAGGTAGATCGAGCCTGCCCTCTGGCAAGCGTACCGGAGGCGGCTCACTCATTGCCCCTTCGAGGAGAAGATCGGAAACAGCCACAGGTACATGCCGGCCATTCGAAAGCGTCAGGTAGGCCGACTTTGCCCCGTCCGTGCAATGTTTTGCCGGCCGATGAAGGCCACTGACGGTAAAGGTCCAGCCTTCTCCAGGCCGGAGCGTCGTGCCCGCGAGCGGCGCGAATTCATGGAAATTGGCGTTGCGGCGCAGGAAGGTGGCATTGTCGCAAGCCGACGGGTCAACAATGCGGGTCAGCGAAGTATAGGCGAGACGGAAGCCGCTGAGCGGCCGATCCGACAGGTTGAAGAGTGTGAAGGTGAAGCGTCCGCATGGCCCGCCGTCCGGTTCCCAGACAGATTCGAGGCGATAAGAGACCGGCAGCATTGGCATCCTCCAAATAGGAAACGTCAGTAGTGGCTGGACTGCGAAAAGGTGCGGGCGAGTTCGGCTTGGCCTGCGGTGAGCCCGCAATCGACCGGCAGGCAGACGCCGGAAATGGCGCTTGCCTGCGGGCCCGCCAGGAAATGGACGGCATTGGCGACGTCTTCCGGATTGACGATGCACTGAAGCGGATACCAGCGCTTTGCCTCTTCGAAGACCTGAGGGTTCGCCGCGGCGCGTGCTTCCCAGGCCTGGGTGCGGACGGTGCCCGGCGCCACGGCATTCGAGCGGATGCCGAACTTGCCATATTCGACGGCAATCAACCGGGTCAAATGGAGGAGACCCGCCTTGGCGGCGCTATAGGCCGGATGGCCAAAGACGCTCATGCCGTTAACGGAGGCGATGTTGACGACCGAACCCCTCGTCTCCTTCAACATATTCTCGACTGCCCGGAAGCAAAGGAAGGCGGCCTCCAAGTTGAGTGCATTATCCATCCGCCAGATATCCTGCGTCGTATCGTGCAGGCTAACCGCGCGCGCCGCCCCCGCATTGTTGACGAGCGTGCGAACTGCTCCGATCGCGCCTGCGGCTGCAGCCATAGAGGCTACGCTCGCAGCGTCGGTGACGTCACACGAAAACGCTGCGAACCGCCCCGCTTCGCCCAGATCGCGCGCGACTTTCTCCGCAGCATCGCGGTCGATGTCGGCGAGCAGGATCACGTCGTGATCGTCGGCAAGGCGTCGGGCGATCGCGCGGCCGATATCACCCGCCGCCCCGGTCACGATCGCTACGGATTTTGTCATGCGGGCTTCCTGTGGCACGTCAGTCTCCGAGAAGCTGGCGATCGTCGCCATCCCTGTGCACGACCAGTTGCTGCTTGATCCGCCTCAGTGTCGTCGTCGCCTGCGGCTGGATGCGGTAGGCGACGAGGCTGGCAACGATATCAAGCAGCGCCAGATAGGCGATGCGCGTGGATGTTGGACGATAGATGTTGTTGCCCTCCGGCAGGTCGACCGGCACGGTGATATCGGCCGCTTGTGCCACCGGGCTGCCGCCTTGGGTGAGCGCAATCGTTGCCACCTTGGCTTCGCGGGCGAGCGTAAAAGCGCGCACCAGCTCGGCATTGCGACCCGAAAAGGACGAGCCGATGAGCACATCGGTGGGCTTGGCCGCCGCCGCCATCATCAATTGCATGCTGTGGTCGGAGCTCGACGTTATGCGCAAGCCGAGACGAAACAGGCGATTTTGCAATTCGCTTGCAATCATCGACGAATTGCCGCCGGAACCGAAAGCGTAAATCATTTCCGCACTGGCCAGTCGGTCGGTCGCCCGCTCGATCGCCACCAGGTCGAGGGAACGGTGCAGCAGAAACAGCGCGTTCTGCGCCTTGGTGATGATGTCCTGCGCGACATCAGCCGGCTCCCGGCTCTTCGGCTCGGGCTTGAGATACCTCATGCCTATGTAGGCAGTGCGCGCCAACTGGACCTTGAAATCGGAGAAGCTCTCGCAACCGAGACGCCGGCAGAAGCGCGTAACCGTCGGCGGCGACACGTCCGCCTTCCCCGCAAGCTCGATGATCGAGGCGTTCACCGCAAACTCGAAGTCATTGAGCAGGATATCGGCAATGCGACTCTCCGACTGGGAAAGCCGCCCCTTTTCCTCCTGCAGTGTCGCGAAAATATCCATCGAACGGCCATCCCTTCAGATCACGTGTGTGATTTGGGTTGAATGGACCGAAAATCACCCACGTGATCGACTCTACTTAGATGCGGGCGGAAAACCGCACGCACTTCTCATCTCGCATTATATCAGGCGTCCTTCTGCTATACGCGACGCAGTCGATCTCCACCTTGCAGTCGACCATCATCGAAGACTGAACGCAGGCGCGCGCCGGCGGATGAACCCCGAAATATTCCTGATAGATCTTGTTGAAACTCCAGAAATCGCGCGCGTCGTCTAGCCAGACACCGTCCCTTACGACGTGCTCGACACTGTAACCGGCCTCTTTCAAAATGGTCAGAAGATTGCCGATCGCCTTGTGCGTCTGCGCCACGATATTGCCGCTGACGACCTCGCCGTCTTCCATGGCCACTTGACCGGACACGTGCAGCCATCCGTCCGCCTCGACAGCACGCGCGAAAGGCAATGACTCGCCGCCTGCCTCGACCTGCTCGGCATCGTAACGTTTGATGGGCATCAGAGACCTTGTGCAAATTATTTTCTTCAACCGTTGACAAGTGACCATAGAAAGCCGAATTTGACCAGAGAAAAACGTCATTTATGAAAAGAATTTCAATCTAGGGCGAAACAATGCGGGATCCCTTCCAGAACCCATTCCCCACTTCGATACCGCGCGACGTTCGATCTGGGAGATGCTGGTGCCAAGGGACATCGATGCTTTCCTCGCTGCCGACTGGCCCATGGTCGCCGAGGATTTCGTGGAGGATGGCTTCATCGGCATCGATGGAAGGCGGGAAACGAATCCGGATAAATGGCGCCTCGCCTTTCCGTCGCTTACAGCTTACCGCGACGAATGGCTGCGCCAGGCGAGGGATTTCGCCGGTCAATCCTTTGCCGAGGACCCGCGCGCGGCCATCTTCGCCACCACCACGCTCGCGGACATCGAGATCAACGGCGACCAGGCGCTGGCGCGCAAGAAATTCGACGGCGGCCTGAAGAAAGCCGATGGCGGCTTCGACGTCATGAAGTGGCAGACCGTCTATTACTGCCGCCGGCAGGAAGACCGCTGGAAAATTTGCGGCTTCACAGGCTACCTGCCCAATCCGATGGGTTCCAACTAGAGCGGGGCGAGGAAAAGGCGACGGCATTGCGTATCTTCACGGCGGCCCTGGCGACCGAAACAAACACCTTCTCGCCCATCTGCATCGACAAACGCGCTTTCGAAGCCTCGCTCTACGCGCCAGCCGGCAAACACCCGGAGACCCCTACGCTCTGCACAGCGCCGATCACCGTCGGCCGACGAGTCGCCGCAGAGAAGGGCTGGCAGTTGATCGAGGGAACGGCTGCCTGGGCGGACCCGGCCGGCCTTGTCAATCGCGAGACCTATGAAACGCTGCGCGACGAGATCATAGATCAGTTGCATGCGGCCCTTCCTGTCGATGCCGTCATTCTCGGCCTGCATGGAGCGATGGTCGCCGACGGCTACGAGGACACGGAAGGCGACCTCCTGACGCGCGTTCGTGCCATCGTCGGTCCGGACGTGCTCGTCTGCGCCGAACTCGACCCGCACAGCCATCTCACTCAGAAGCGGGTCGCGGCCGCCGATTTCTTCGTCTTCTTCAAGGAATTTCCGCATACCGATTTCGTCGACCGCGCCGAGGATCTGTGGCGCATTGCGATCGACACGCTCGAAGGCCGCATCAAACCGGTAATGTCGGTTTTCGATTGCCGGATGATCGACGTGTTCCCGACCTCGCGCGAGCCAATGCGCAGCTTCGTCGACAAACTCATAAGGATCGAGAAGGATAATGCCGACGTTCTGTCGCTTTCCGTCGTGCATGGCTTCATGGCCGGCGACGTTCCGGAAATGGGTACGAAGATGATTGCGGTGACCGACGGCAATCCGGAAAAGGGCCAGGCTCTGGCCCGCGAACTCGGGCTCGAACTTTTTGCCAAGCGCGGCACATTCCGCATGCCGGAGATCGACGAGCGCCAGGCCGTCGCCGAGGCGATCGCCACAACCGCCGGTCCGGTGGTGATCGCCGACATGTGGGACAATCCGGGCGGCGGCACGGCCGGCGACGCGACGGTCGTCCTCGAAGAGTTGCTCGCCAACGGCGTCACCGATGCGGCGATCGGCACCATCTGGGATCCGATGGCGGTGCAGATCTGCATGGCGGCCGGCCAAGGCGCCGAGATACCGTTGCGCTTCGGCGCGAAGTCCGCGCCCGGCACCGGCAATCCGATCGACGGCAAGGTAAAAGTCATGCGCCTGGTGCGGAATGCCGAAATGCGGTTCGGAGAGAGCTTCGCGCCTTTCGGCGACGCAGCGCATATTCAATATCGCGGCATCGACATCATTTTGAATTCCACGCGCGCGCAGAGCTTCGACCCGAGCCTGTTCTCGGTAATGGGCATCGATCCGCAATCGAAGAAGATCCTCGTGGTCAAATCGACGAACCATTTCTACGCTTCGTTCTCGAAGATCGCCTCGAAAGTCCTCTATTGCTCGGCTGGAACGCCCTACCCGAACGATCCGGCAAAAACGCCCTATCGGCGGGCGCGGCGCGACATCTGGCCGATGATTCTCGATCCGCACACGCCGGAAAGGGGCGCGGCTTGATAGGGCAGTAACCCGAACCAGAGAATGGTCTGAAGCTGAGGAGAGCCTGCTGAGTGGGTGACCGCTTCGCCTATCAAGTGGCGAAGGAGCATGGATGCCGGCTGCTCTACATCGGGGAGGATTTCGCGAAGACATCGAGAGCGCTTCAGCAACAGCAAGATGAACTCGTCGCCGCTTCCTTCAGCCACGATGCGAAGATCTCGGCAGCCGTGTTAAGCCGTCGGTCTTCCGGCAAAATGAGCCAATAAACAGCTTCGAGAGACGGCGCGAGCGATCAGCGAAGAATACGGCGCGAAAGTGGAGATCGTGGCTGCAGACGTGACGACGGAAGAAGGCCGCAATGCCCTCCTTCGAGCGGAGCCGCGATCCGACATTCTCATCACCAATGCCGGCGGCCCGCCGCCCGGCGATTGGTCAGCCGTCACGGAAGACAATTGGCGCGAAGCGGTAACGACCAACATGCTGGCACCGATCCTACTCATGAAGGCTGTGCTTCCCAGCATGATCGAGCGGCAATGGGGACGGATCGTCAACATCACCTCGGCCTCGGTCAAGTCGCCGATCCCCGAACTCTGTCTCTCCAACGGCGCCCGCAGCGGCCTCACCGGCTTCGTCGCCGGGACCGCGCCAGGTCGCGCGTCACGGCGTCGTCATCAACAACCTGCTGCCCGGATCGCATGACACAGAGCGCATGGAACAGCTCCTAGAAAAGACCGCCCGGGCGCGGAGTATCTCGCTCGAGGAGGCCCGCGCCGAGGAACATGCGCAAAATCCCACGGGGCGCGTCGGTACCACAAGCGAGTTCGGCGCCGCGGCGGCATTCCTTTGCAGCCAATATGCAGGCTATATCGTCGGCCAGAACCTGCTGCTGGATGGCGGCGCGTTCAACTCGACCCTCTGAAACGCCGAACAGGCGCAGGTCTTCGGGGAACGCGCAGCATTCAATCGACGATGCGTCGAGCCATGACGATATCGTCGATCTCCTGGCCATTATGAAGAATACCGCCGGGAATACGGCCGACCTGCGCAAATCCCTCGCGCAAGTAGAAGCGGATAGCCACGGCGTTTTCCGCGCTGACCGCCAGCTCCAACTGCCGGATGCCTTCATGCCGCGCATGATCCACAAGCGTTTGAAGCAGCATCCGCGCAACGCCGGTTCCCCGCAGGCTCGCCTGCAGATAGACCATGACTACGGTTGCCCGATGCGCCATCTTACTGGCGCGCTGACGCATCAAGCCCATAATGCCTACCGGCTCGTCGCCGCGAAAGGCAACGAAAACAGCATTATCGATCATTCGACGGCGCCATTCATCATCCGCCAGATTTTCCCAATCTTCGATGCTGCTGGCAAATGAGGCGGGCTCGGTGCGCAGGGCCTCCAACCGAATGCGCCGGAAGATTCCCACGTCGTCGATACTGAGCAGTCGGATCATCGAGGCGTCCAAGTTTAGGCGGCCGCCGGATCGAGTAGCGCCATGTCGATATCAGTCATCTCGACGCGGCGTTCGAATGCGATCCCGCTTTCGTCGAAGAGATGGCAATCGGCAGCCCGAATACCGGTCTTGACCTGTTCATCCGCGCGCACTGCGACGGTTCCAGGCATCATGGCGCAATAGTTCTCGCCCTCGCCTCCAAGAGAGGCATAGGCCACTGTGTGAGCGCCGAGGCGCTCGATGACTGACGGCGTGACCGTCAGCGTCAAATCTCCGGAACCTATCTGGATGTGCTCCGGCCGGACGCCGAGCGTCAAAGTCTTGCCAGTGATGCCGCCGCGCGGTGCGACTGGAACCACCGCCGTTTGTCCCTTGTATTCGACCTCGACGCCGGCGTCGCTCACGCCTTTGCAGGCGACGGGCAGGAAGTTCATCTTTGGATTGCCGATGAAGCCGGCGACGAAGGTATTGGCCGGCTTGTGATAAAGCTCGAGCGGCGCGCCGGTCTGCGCAATCTCGCCGGCGTTCAGCACGACGATCCGGTCCGCCATCGTCATCGCCTCGACCTGGTCGTGCGTGACGTAGATCATCGTTGCCTTCAATTGCCGGTGCAGTTTCGCAAGTTCGATGCGCATGTCGGCGCGCAGCGCCGCGTCGAGGTTTGACAGCGGCTCGTCGAAAAGGAAAATCTTCGGCTCACGAACGATCGCCCGGCCGATCGCAACACGCTGGCGTTGCCCGCCCGAAAGCATGCCCGGCTTCTGCTGCAACCGTTGATCGAGATGGAGAATGCGTGCGGCATTCTCGACCCTCGCCTTCAGTTTCTCCTCCGGCATTTTCTCCACGCGCAACGGAAAGGCGATGTTTTCGAAAACCGTCATGTGCGGATAGAGCGCGTAGGACTGGAAGACCATCGCAATGCCGCGCTTGACTGGCGGCAGGTCGTTGACCCGTCTCCCGTCGATCACGATATCGCCGGCTGTCGTCTCGTCGAGACCTGCGATCATTCGGAGCAAGGTGGACTTGCCACAGCCCGAGGGGCCGACAAAGACCACGAATTCGCCGTTCTTCACCTCAAGCTGCACGCTCTTCAGTACCTCGAACGTGCCGTAGAATTTCCGAACTTTGTCGAGTTTGAGCTGTCCCAAGAATCTGTCTCCGGCCACCGCCGCAAAGCGGCATTTCCGCGAATAAAGAAGGGACCGCGAAGCCGACGCGCGCGGTCCCCGAGGACTTACTTGTATTGTTCGAGATCGGCCGCCGCCTTCTTCAACGCGTCGGCCGGCTCCGCCTTGCCGGTGACGACCGACTGGACCATCTCGATCATCGTGTTCTGCAAGCCCTTATAGTCGGTAAAGAGCGGTTCCGGCCCGCCGAAGGAGATACCGTCGATGAAGGGCTTCCAGTAAGGATTGGCCGCGACCATGTCGTCCACCGCCTTGCCCGGACGCAGCGGCGTCAAGCCTTCCTGCCCTTCGTAGATCGGCTGGTTTTCGGGATTGGTCAGGAATTTTGCGAATTCGATCGCCTTCTCTTCGACGCCGGTGCCACTAAACACGGCAAGGCTGTCGGTGATTAGAAGCGTACCTGGCCCCTTGGCACTCGGACCGAGCGGCAGCGGGGCGACACCCCAGTCGATCTTCGTCTCTTTGAGCCGGTTCACGGCTCCGACTGAAGCGTGAATCATGCCGAGCTTGCCGTCGAGGAAGATCGCCCGCACTTCGTTCTGTTCATAGGAGGTCGGCCCCTCCTCGGCATAGGGGACGATGTCCGTCAGCGCTGTCAGCGCCTCCAGGTTTTCCTTGCTGTCGAGAGTAATGTTGCCGTCGGCGTCGATCACCGAGCCGTTATTGGTGTAAACCCAGTGCAGAAACTGATGCATGGTGTTGTCGAAGGTCTTGGCGACGACGCCGAAGCCGGCGATGCCGGTCTTTTCCTTGATCGTCTTTGCGTATTCCAGTTCTTCCGCCCAGGTCTTCGGCGGTTTCTCGGGATCAAGGCCGGCCTGCTTGAACAATGCCTTGTTCCAGTAGAGCGACTTTGTGGAGAAGGCGACGGGAACGCCCCATTGCTTGCCGGCGGTCGTTACCGTGTCGATGATATAGGGATAGTAGGAAGCCTTCTCCTCTTCGGTGAAGGTGATCGGCACTATCAGTTCGTTGTCGGCGAATTCCTTCAAAGTGCGCGAGCCGACATAGGCAAGCGCCACCGGCGTGCCGGAAGCCGCGAGCGTCGTCACCTTGTCCTGGCACTGGCCCCAGCCGACCACTTCCGCGGCGATCTTGTAGCCCGGATTGGCCTCCTCCCATTTCTTGATGAAGTCGGCGTGAGCCGGCTGCATCTTGTCGCCGCATTCCAGGAAGCTGATCTCGGTGTCGGCGAGCGCCGGCAATGCGGTACTGACGATGAGCGCAAAAGTTCCGGCAATCAATGAGGCATGTTTTGTCATGGTATTCCCCTCGCTTATGAAGCTCGTTGTTGCGGTTACTGTTTCACGGCGCCGGCGGTCAGGCCCGCGACGAGATAGCGTTGCATCAGGAAGATGAGAATGACAGCCGGCGCGATGCCGACGAAGCTCGCCGCCATCAGTTCATTCCAGATGACTTCCTGCCGGCCGAAATAAGCATAGAGGCCGATCGGCAGCGGCATGTATTCGGTCCTCGAGTTGAAGGTCAGCGCGAAGATGAATTGCTGGGCATACGATCCGATGAAGGTCGTGATCGCGACAACGGTAATGCCGGGCATAGCGATCGGCAGGATCACACGGCGGAGCGTATAGAGATGGCTTGCCCCGTCGACGAAGGCGGCTTCGTCCAGTTCGCGCGGAATGCGCATCATGTAGGTCCGCAGCAACCAGATGCCCGACGGAATGAGAAAAGCGACACCCGGTACGATCATCGCGAAATAGGTGTTGAGCACGCCGAAGCTGCGCATCAGCCGGAAAAGCGGAATGAGCAGCACCGCACCCGAAAACATGTTGACCGCCAGAAAGGCCGCAAGCAGCGGCCCGCTGCCGCGGAACCTGAACCGCGCAAAGGCATAGGCCGCCGGCACGACCAGAACGAGCACGATCACGGTGACGATCGTGGAAATGAAGAACGAATTGAAGATGTAACGGGCAAAGCCCGGCACGCTCACCCACATGCTGCGATAGGCGGCGAAAGAACCGTTCTCCGGCCAAAACCTGTAGGGTGAGGAGAACAGAAGCCCGAGCGGCTTCAGCGACACCAGAAAGCCTTCGACGAAGGGGGCGAGGATGAACGCCAGGAAGACGAAGATGCCTGCGTAGATACCGATCAGCTCGTACCAGCGATAGCGGTTGATCATGGCCGGTTGGCTCATCGGCTTTCTCCCGAGGCGAGACGATGCGTGACGCGGAAGTAGGCGAAGCAGAAAATCGACAGAAAGATGCAGATGAGCACAGCGCGGGCGGCACCCTCCCCGTATTTTTTCGAGCCGATCGCGGTGCGGTAGGTATCGATGATCATCGTCGTCGTGTCGCCGTTCGGCCCGCCCTGGGTGAGAATCCAGATGATGTCGAACGAGTTGAAGGTGGCGATCAGCGACAGCATCGACATGGTGATCATCGATGGCACGAGAAGCGGCAGAGTAATGCGGCGGAAACGGTAGAAACGCCCTGCTCCGTCCGTCCAGGCCGCCTCGTAGAGATCCTGCGGGATCGCCTGGATCGAGGCCAGCATGTAAAGGGTCACCAGCGGCACACCGATCCAGACATCGGTGATGATCGTTGCCCAAAATGCCGTCGAACCGTGGGCGAGGAAGGCGACAGGACCATCGACTAGGCCCCAGTTCTGCAGCATGCCGGAAATCATGCCGAACTGGCCATTATACATCCAGCCCCACATGAAGATGCCGATCGCCATCGGCACGATCCATGGGGGCATGGTGAGCACACGGAAGAGCGCCCGCCCCGGCACCGCCGAATTCAGCATCACTGCACCGAAGGTGCCGATGATCATCTTGATCGACACCGAAAAGGCGGTCCAGACGAAGGTGCGGATGATCACTTCCGCGAAGGTGCCGTTGAAGATCTTGTCGTAGTTGGCGGTGCCCACCCATTTGGTCGTTTTCTTCAGCGAGGCATCGGTGAAGGAGAGGATGAACGTATCCACCAGCGGATAGGCGACGATCACAGTCACATAGAGAACGGCAGGAAGAAGCAGGATCCAGGCGAAGATGATGGTGCTGCGGCGAACACTCATCCCGCGTCCCCTCTCAGGCCGCACGGGCGTGCAGGGCTTCATCGAAGCGATCCCAGAGCGGGCGCAGGTCGACGACCGTCCTCCTCGACCGCGCCTCATCCATGGAAAGCGCGAGGATACCTGCCTCGAGCGCATCGAGCGGCGAAACAGGCAACGAAGCGCCGTTCTTGACGTGAGCCAGAATGTCGGCCGCCATCTCCTCGTCCGCACCGTAGTGCTGTGAAAGTGCCGTCTCCTTGCGATATTTCTTCTCAAGAACCTTCTTGCCGGAAAGCACCTCATGCACATCGAGATAGCCGCGAATGAAGTCGCCTTCCGCCATGCCGCGCGACCCCATCACGCAGAAGCGGCGGAACTGGTCCGGCACGTTGAGATTGGTGTGAAAATTCATGGCGACGCCATTGGCGTATTCGATGATCGCAACCTGGTAGTCGATGATGTCGCCGTCGCTGTCGAAGACCTTGTCCGATCCGAGCCATCCGCTCGGTTTGCGGTGGAAGAGCTCCAGGTCGTTGATGCCGTCACGGGCGGGGTCATTCGCCGGAACGAAACTCTTGCGGCCGCCGAAGCTCGCTACGCGCTCCGGCCGCGCACCGACAACGCCATTATAGAGATCAAGATCATGGCAGCATTTCTCGAGCATGAAGCTGCCTGCGTAGCGTCCGTAGCGGCGCCAATCACGCATGAAGAATGCGCCATGATAGGGTTCGATGTGCTCTGCGGCTTCGATGGAAACGATCTCACCGAGCGTTCCCGCGGACTGGGCGTTACGCAGATCGCGATACATCGGTGCATAGCGCAGGACAAGACCGACCATCAGGCGATCATGCCCATGTTTCGCCAGGAGCTGCGCAAGTTCCAGGCTTTGCTCGATCGTGCTGACGATCGGCTTTTCGCAGAAAACCTTCAGCCCCGCTTCGAGACCGAGGCGGATATGATCGAGATGCATGTGGTTCGGTGAACCGATCATCAGGAGATCGAGCTTCTCGCCGGCAATCAGTTCCTGCGGCGAGGCATAGGCCTTGCCTGGAGAGATACCTTTCTCCGCGAGACTGGCCAGGCCGGCGGGTGCCGGATCGACATAGCCCACTATCTCGAAGCTTTCGTCGACCGCCTTGAAGACATAGCCCAGATACCCGAGACGGAATCCGAGTCCGATTATCCCGACTTTCATGCTGTGCCGTTCCCTTATGGCGTAATTTATTTTCGCAGACTGGGATAGATTTTTCATTGCGTCAACAAAAAACCGAGCAATCGGGCAAAACCTGAAATTCATTTTCATAGGGCACGCAGGATCTAGCGGACGGCTCGTTCGCGACTACGACTTTGACGCGTATCGAAGCCGTTGCAAGCGAGCGGGCGCGGAGCGCCACAGCGGTGCTTTCTAGCTAGGCGTGGACGCGACCGGAGAGCGCACGCTCCAAAGCCTGAAGCGCGTCGTGGATGAGGACCGCGAGTGCGGCCACAATCAACCCACCCTGCAGCACAAAGGCGAGGTTGTTCGACTGCAATCCGGCGATGATGACTTCGCCGAGCGTCTTGGCGGCAACGGTCGAGCCGATCGTTGCGGTTGCGAGACTGATGACGACGGAAAGGCGTATGCCCGTCAGGATCACTGGCAACGCCAGCGGAAGCTCGATCTTGATGAGGCGCTGGCGCTCGGTCATGCCCGCCCCGTGTGCAGCTTCCATCACCGCGGGCGGCAATGTCGTCAGGCCGGTAAGCGCATTCTCGAAGATCGGCAGCAGGCCATAAAGAAAAAGGGCAATCAGGGTCGGCTTTTCGCCGAAACCGAAAATCGGCACCGCCAGTGCGAGAACGGCCACCGGTGGGAACGTCTGGCCGATATTGACGAGGCTGCGCGAGAGCGGCAGGAATTCGGCGCCCGCCTTGCGCGTCACGACGATTGCCAGCGCGACTGCAACGAGCGTTGCCGCGAGCGTGGCGACAAATACCGTTCGAAGATGCAGGACCGTGAGCCAGAACAGGCTGCCCTGGTTGTAGACCGCGGGCGCATTCTCCTGCACGAGCGGCCGCAGCAAGGGCTCAAACCAGATGGGCTGCAGCAGGAATATCAGCAACAGCACAAGAACTGCCAGCCGAGTGAGATTGGGCAACCGAGCGAGATTGGGCAACCGCGCCATCATTGCGGTCTCGCCGCGCGCTTTACCAAGGCTTCGAGACTGATCTTGCCGATGATCGCGCCATCGGGTGCCGCGACCGGCAGCACCGACCGTCCCGACCACAGGAGCTCGGAAAGCGCATCCCGCTGGCTGAGTGTCGCCGGTATCGGCGTGCCCTCGGCCGAACCGGGCTCGACGGCATCACCTGCCGTTTCGATCGACAGCAACCGGAACGGTCTTTCGCTCGCGCCGATCAAAGTCTCCACGAAAGGCGTGGCAGGCTCGACCAGCATCTCGGCCGGCGTCGCGTATTGCACGACTTCGCCTTTGTCCATCACGGCGATCTTATCGGCCAGATGAAAAGCCTCTTCCATGTCGTGAGTGACCAGGATGATCGTCGTGCGAAAATGTTTCTGTATGGCGATCAGGTCGTCCTGCGCCTTGGCCCGGATGATGGGATCGAGGGCGCCGAAAGGTTCATCCATCAACAGCACGTTGGGTTCTGCCGCAAGCGCGCGCGCTACGCCGACCCGCTGTTGCTGGCCGCCCGAAAGCTCATGAGGGTAGCGCGGACCGAACGTGTCCGGATCGAGCTGGAAAAGCGTCAGCAGTTCTTCGACTTTGGCATTGATGCGCGCCTTCTCCCAGCCAAGAAGTGTCGGCACGGTGGCGATGTTCTGAGCGACCGTCCTGTGCGGAAACAGTCCGTGGCCCTGGATGGCGTAGCCGATGCGGCGGCGCAGCTCGAAATCCGGCACGGAGCGATTGTCTTCGCCATCGATGCTGATGGTCCCCGAGGTCGGCTCGACCAAGCGGTTGACCATTCTCACCAGCGTGGTCTTGCCAGACCCCGACGTGCCAACGACGACCGTGATCGTATGCGGTTCGACCGTTAGCGACACGTCGCTGACCACGGCCGTGTCTCCGTAACGTTTGGTAATGTGCTTGATCTCGATCATGCGGCGCTGCCATGGTTGCGGGTCGGTAAAGTCATTTCGATCAGAGCATCGAGGATGATAGCCGCCGCGAAGGCGAGGACGACGGTCGGCACCGCGCCGAGCAGCACGAGGTCCATGGCCGTCTGGCCAATACCCTGAAAGACGAAGACGCCAAAGCCGCCGCCGCCTATCAGGGCGGCGATCGTGGCAAGCCCGATATTCTGAACGAGCACAATGCGTATTCCGGTGAGGATCACGGGGAAGGCCAGCGGAAATTCGATGCGGGCAAGCCTTTGCCAATCGGTCATGCCGACGCCGCGCGCGGCATCATTTGCGTCGCGGGGCACGCCGGCAAGCCCGACGACCGTATTGGCGACCACCGGCAGCAAGGAATAGAGAAAAAGCGCGACAAAGGCAGGAGCGACCCCTATGCCGCGAATGCCGACCGCCGCGGCGCCCGGAACATGCGCCGCGATCCAGCCAAGCGGAGCGATCAGAATGCCGAAAAGGGCGATCGACGGAATCGTTTGAATGGCGTTCAGGACGTTCAGCACGCCGGCGCGGAGGCTTTCGACGCGATGGCAGAGGATGCCGAGCGGCAATCCAACAACGGTCGCGGCGGCGAGCGATCCGAGCGCAAGCGTCACGTGACGGCCGGCCTCCGTCCAGAAAATGTCAGCGCGGCTGGCGTATTCCTTCAGCATCGAAAGCCCGGCCCAGCCGCCGGCGACCAGCATTCCGCCCGCGAGCGCTAGCACCGCGGTGAGGAACAGAACCCGGACGATCGGGCCCGGATTGAGGCGCGTCAGCCCATCGGCGAGCAGAAGCGAGAAGGCGAAGACCACGACCCAGAAACCGGAGGCCGGAGAAACGCGGGCATAGGTATTCTCCGGTGGTGTCAGGTGGCCCGCCGCGATCCCGATCAGCATGCCCAGCGCGACAAGAACCGCGAAGGCCGCACTCATCCTCAAGAGGCTCGCAGTTTTGAGAAGGGCAACGCCGGCAGCCAAGATGACTAGGGCGAGAAGGAAATATGCAAGCGATGGCGGCAAGGCCTCCAGGACAGACTTCGCTTCGCCCTGGACGATGCGATTGGCCCGAAATGTTGCGAAAGGAGCAAGAGATGCGCCGTAGAGTGCGAGGCCAGCTATGATCACGCCGAGCTTGTCGAAACGGAGAGGCATGCGTTCCTTTCCTTCAAGCCGGCCAGATTAGCATTCGAGAGCCCCCGCTCTACGAATGGACAAGGGCGCGGCGGCGGTATCCGACCAGCGCCCTATCTCTTCGTCAAGTTATTTCAGGAAGCCGTTCTTCTTGAGGAAATCCTCGGCGACCGCCTTGGCGGGCTCGCCACCGACCTGCACACGGCCGTTGAGTTCCTGCAACGTCACCAGGTCAAGCTTTTCGAAGACCGGCTTCAGCAGGCTTTCTATCTCCGGATTTTCCTTCAGAACCGCTTCGCGGATAATCGGCGTCGGCTGATAGACCGGCTGCACGTTCTTGTCGTCCTCGAGCACGACGAGACCAGAGGGGGCGATACCGCCGTCCGTACCGTATACCATCGCTGCATTGGCGCCATTCGTCTGGTTTGCCGCAGCGGCGATCGTTGCCGCGGTGTCTCCGCCCGAAAGTGTGATGAGCTGCTCCGGTTTTAGAGTGAAGGAGTATGTCGTCTGGAAGGCGGGCAGCGCGGCTGCGGAATTGACGAATTCGGAGGAGGCCGCCAGCACGACCTCGCCACCGCTGCTGACATATTTGCCGAAGTCGGAAAGTGTTTTGAGATTGTTTTTCTCGGCAACATCCTTGCGCAGTGCGATAGCCCAGGTGTTGTTGGCGGGGGACGGCGTCAGCCAGACGATCTTGTTCGCCTCGTAATCGAGTTTCTTCGCCTGCTCATAGGCCTTGGCGGCGTCCTTCCAAGCCGGGTCATCAGCTTTTTCGAAGAAGAAGGCCGCGTTGCCGGTATATTCCGGATAGATGTCGATTTCGCCGGCGGTAATCGCCTTGCGCACGACCGGGGTAGCACCAAGCTGCACGCGATCCGTGGTCTTGATGTTGTTGGCATTCAGGACGGCGAGCATGATGTTGCCGAGAACGCTGCCTTCCGTGTCGATCTTTGAGGAAACGACGACGTCGGCCTCGGCCACAGCGGAGGTGAGTGCAAGGGCAAAGGCGGTACCGATAAGTGTCTTGATCAGGTTCAGGCGCATGATTGTCTCCCTCGATTGATCTCGCAGTTTGATCACGGATTTTCCGCTGCGTGCAGGTAAGCCATTCCATATATGGCAGGCTTTGGTGAAAAACAGAACGGTAGGCAGATCACGACCTCCGATCGAAGTCCTCGTGGCCGAGGGTGAAGTTGTCTCCTCAAGGACGTTGCAATCGGGGCTGAAGTCGGCCACTCTTTCATCCGGCCCCACTGCAGCCCGTTTTTTTCTCGGGGCCATAATACATCGATCCGCTGCTGCTTCATTTTGCGATGCCAGCATGATCCGAGACCGCTGAGAAAGACGCTCTTTCGGACCGCCGCTCGCACTATCTTTTGGAAACCGGTCGGGGGGATGCATGTCCATCTATGTTCTTGCGCTTCTCATCGGCGTCGTGGCAGGTCTGCGGGCAATGACGGCGCCCGCTGCTGTCAGCATTGCGGCCGCGGCCGGCTGGCTGCCCGTCGCGAATAGTTGGGCGGCCTTCATGGGCTACCGTTTCACGCCTTATATTTTCGGTCTTCTGGCGTTAGTGGAATATGTCACCGACCAGCTTCCAAGCACACCGAGCCGCAAGGTTCCGCAGCAATTCGGCGCGCGCGTCGTGAGCGGTGGCTTCTGTGGTGCAGTGATCGGCACCGCCGGCGGCTCGCTTACCGGCGGCGCGGTTGCCGGCGTAATCGGAGCTGTCATCGGCACGCTCGGCGGCTATGAAGCACGCAAGCGTCTCGTCGCGGCCATCGGCGGCAAGGACCTGCCGATCGCCCTTCTCGAAGATCTCGTCGCCATTCTGCTGGCGGTCTGGGTGGTGTCATCATGAGCAAACATTTCGATGCAATCATCATTGGCGCCGGCCAGGCCGGACCATCCCTCGCCGGGCGGCTTACGGCTGCCGGCAAATCCGTCGCCCTCGTAGAGCGCAAACTCTTCGGCGGCACCTGCGTCAATACCGGCTGCATGCCGACCAAGGCGATGGTCGCGAGCGCCTATGCGATCCATACCGCCCGCCGTGGCGCCGAATACGGCATGGCGGTCGGTGCCGTCTCCGTCGATTTCGCTCGGGTCATGGCGCGGAAGGAGAAGGTCCGCCTCGATGCCCGTTCCGGCGTCGAGAGCTGGCTCAAGGGGATGAAGAACTGCACTGTCTTCGAAGCCCACGCCCGCTTCGAAAGCCCGACCGAAATCCGCATAGGCGAGGAACTGATTTCCGGAGAGCAGATCTTTCTCAACACCGGTGCACGTGCGGCGGTGCCAGATTTTTCGGGTGTGGACGAGGTTTCCTATTTCACCAATAGCTCGATAATGGATCTCACAGAGCTTCCGGAACATCTCGTAATCATCGGCGGCAGCTATATAGGGCTCGAATTCGCTCAGATGTTCCGGCGCTTCGGCTCCAAAATAACTGTAATCGAAAAGGGTCCGCGACTGATCGCGCGGGAAGACCCGGACGTCTCCGACACCATTCGTGCGATTCTCGAAGAGGAAGGCATCCATGTCCGGCTGAATGCGGAATGCATTCGCTTCGCCAAGCATGAAGATGGGATTGCTGCCGGCGTCGATTGCACCTCAGGGCCACCGGAGGTCATCGGCTCTCATGTGCTGCTCGCCACCGGCCGCCGTCCCAACACGGACGACCTCGGGCTCGACAAGGCTGGCGTGAAAACCGATGCTCGCGGCTATATAGAGGTCGACGATTTCCTCCGCACGAACGTGCCGCATATTTTCGCGATGGGCGAGTGCAACGGCCACGGCGCCTTTACGCACACCGCGTATAATGATTTCGAGATCGTTGCCGCGGACCTGCTCGACAACGATACGCGCCGGGTCACCGACCGAATCCTGGCCTATGCGCTTTATATCGACCCGCCGCTCGGTCGCGCAGGAATGACCGAGACCGAGGCCCGCAAGAGCGGCCGCAAGCTGCTGATCGGCACCCGGCCTATGACGCGGGTCGGCCGCGCCGTCGAGAAGGGCGAGACACAAGGCTTCATGAAGGTGATCGTCGATGCCGATACCAAGGAAATCTTGGGCGCCTCGATCCTCGGCACGGGGGGCGACGAGGCGATCCAGAGCATCCTCGACGTCATGTATGCAAAGAGACCTTATACGACGATCACCCGCGCCGTGCACATCCACCCGACGGTATCGGAACTGATTCCGACCGTGTTCGGCGATCTGTCGCCTGCAACTTAGCGCAGTGTGCGGTTTTGCATCCAATTCGCCCCTTGTGTGTAGCGAATCAGCGATTGTACGGGCGCCACGGACCGGCGGCGAACGCCTCCGACCCTTTCTCGGAGTTCGCTGCGAATGATGGCCGGGTATCAGGCACCGTCCCCTTCAAGGGCAACTGAATATCAAAGCGCCGGATGTACTCGCCGCTTTGACGGACGCATCGAGTTGAGCTGCGGGGACTAGCGAGAACGCTTGTTCGTCATCCGTCGAGGTCTTGCTGGATCATGGCGTAACCAACCCGGGTAGGTTGGCTCCTTGAAGGCCTAGTAGTTGGCCGGGACCATTGCCGGTCTGGTGGGTGGCGCCTCAGTTGCTGGATCGAACGCCAAAATGCTCATCACGATCGCGACGAGGATGCATATGAGCGCCAGAAAGGCTGTTCCCGCTGTATCCATCCTGCATCTTGGTGAGGTGAATGTGAGCAAAGCGGGGCAGCCATCAGGAGAAAACTCCACTGATCCCTGTCTTGGTTAATTTTGTCTAAACCAAGCCACATCATTACGCACGCAGGGCAACTGGTAAGCCGCGTGGCTCATAACCACGAAAGACCGGATTCGATTCCCGGGGCTTGCAACCAATTCAGCAGCGCAGGCACACTCCCCCGGCTCGCTACAAGCAGGGCCCCGCAATCTCTGCAAAGCCCTGCTCTAAATTGCAGCTAAAATGAGCCATTCTCCTCAATACGCGACGAACCTTGCCACAGCGGCATGACAATACCGTTAAATTTTAGGGGATTTCGCGCCTTCGCGGCTGTCGGCTTCTGCGGTACTAGTCGCGAGGCGTTACTTGGTCGGCTTCACAAGCGAGATGACCCGCGGCTTAGACGGCGCGTCTAGCCATTCGATCCACTTGTCTCTTTCCTCGATAGTGTCGAAGAACCGCCAGAGCTTGTAGTCTTCGTCGGTGGTCTGCAACATCTCCCCGATGGATACGAGTTCTAGTGGCAGCGTCACCTCGTTGCCGTCGAAGCGAACGAAATAGATCCCTTCGGCAGCGAGACGAATAACTTGACCAGTGCCGTAACTTCCATCGGGATCGTCGACGGTGAAGTACATGCCGGTCAAAGTCTCAAAAATTTTGTTGCTCATTGGTTTCACATGCCAGTTCAAAAGATGCAGGGCATGAAAGGTTTACGCAACCATTGTCCAAAGGCAAGGCAATTAGATGAGGCCGAAACCGCCATCCTCGATGTTCGGCGAGGTCAATTAGAGCAGCCCGGTAGCTCGCCAGCCTCATAAGCTGGGGAACGTCTGCGGGAGGTCATTTGGCGCCTTGAAGACGATGATCTTGGGCACTCGGTCGCCGTATTCACGACTGAGGCTCAACCGAATCGCCTCCAAGCCCCACGGATCACAGACCAAGCCCTCCTTATCGATTACTGCCGACTCCAGACAAGCGCCTCGGTCGCAATCAAAGTCTCCGGGTCCGCGTAGATGCCTTTGGACACTCTAAAGCTCGGGCAATCGGTCATGCGGCTTAACTCTCAAGTGCTTGGGACTGGGTGAAGATGAAAGTCGACCTAGCATGCGGGCTCCCACGTTTCCACCTCTTACGTCTTTCACCTTGATGCGCCCTCAACTGCCATCCTCGATTTTCGACGACATCGACTCCCCGGCCTTCGTTCCGGCCGAATACACGCCCGAATGGATAGAGGCAATCTTCCTCGACCATCCTCTCCGCTCCACAATCCGGAGCACGCGCACTTACCGCACGCCGAAATCGGCTTCCTCTGGACTGTCGTCGAGAACAGCCGCAAGGGCCGCCGCATCATCGGCCAGTGCGAGACAGGATCTCCGCAAGGCACGATGGGCAAGTGGTCCCGCGCCCGGGAAGAGCAGGTGAAGCAGTGGTTCGGCCAGGTCCCTGATTTCATCATCACGCTGGACGCCGATTACTGCCGAGTGTGTGGAGACGCCGGTCATGGCGCCGTCGAGCGGCGAATCATCCCAAGGCTGGGCTCCGGATCAGCTCGTATTGCTGAACCACCTCAGCGACATGCAGGAAAGGCCCGCATCGATCTTGCCGATTTCCGTCGTCTTCAGCGGCACGACCTTGTAGCCGGCTTTGTCGAGCATCTCGATCGTCCGCGGGAAGTCCGAACCGACCATGACGACGTCGTTGACGCGAAGGGCGTTGGCTGCCGGCTCCTCGCCTTCCGGAATGATCATCTGCTTGAACTTCTTGAAGGCGCCCGAGCGCGCGAGGCGGCCGGTCGACAACATGGTCTCGTCGTCGAGGAGCGAGCAATCGGTCTTGAAGTGGAGAACGCCCTCCGGCGTCGCGACGATCTCGGTCTTGCGGCCGAGCTTGTCAAGGCAGCCTCGGAGCGCTTCCGCGCCCGCCCTGTCGGTTCGCGCCGAGAGCCCGATCATCACGCTTTCGCTCGTCGTCAGCACGTCGCCGCCATCGGCGTAGCCCGTGCCCGGCAGGTCGAGAACGGCCTCGAACATCTGCCGCAGCGTCGGTTCGATCTCCGCGGTTTCTTTCATGCGTGTGGCTGCGCCTGGACGCAGCAGGATCGCGCCTTCGGTGAAGACGAGCGCCGGATCCTCGACGAAGATCGAATCCGGGAAGGCTTCGAGCGCCGGCAGTACGGTGACCTTCACGCCCGCATCCTTCATCGCTGCGACATAACCGTCATGTTCCGCCTTCACGCCCTCGAAGGTTGGACTTCCGCGGTCGGCGGCGCGCAACCCGTTGACGACGGACTGTGAAGGCGCGCGGACGATGATGTTATTGAAACTGTAGACGGGGCGCGATTGCGGCATTTTCAATACCTTTGCTTCGATGAGCTGGTTCTACCGGTCGGACATGGCGGCGTAAAGCGCCTGCGTGTTCACGCTTTCCTGCCGCGATAAATGGATGCCGGCGAGCATGCAGCGTACCGAACCGCCTGCAAGCTTCTATCGTCGGCACGTCGAAGGCGAGCAGACGTATCGACGCCTCGATCGCTTTGAACCGATGGTACCGGAGTAACGTTGAGTTTGCGCCCCTCCCCGCTAGCTATATCAGTGAGGCCGCTTGGAGGAGAGTCTGGGTGAAAATCACAATGTCGCGCAGGAACTTTTTGCTAGCGGCTGCCGCCTTGCCAGCACCTGCGGCTATTCAAACCACTTTGGCCGGAGGTACCGCCATGACCAACAAGGTTGCGCTTCTCGGGGATTCGGTTTTTGACAACCGCGCCTACGTTGCTCGCGGAGCGGATGTTTTGGCTCACCTCGCGCGCGAGCTTCCACCAGGGTGGTCTGCCGTGCTGCTCGCCGTCGATGGCAGCGTCATGGCAGACGTGCGCCGACAGATGGAGCGCCTGCCGGCCGACGCCACTCATCTGGTGGTAAGCATGGGCGGAAATGACGCGCTCGGCGTTTCCGATGTTTTGAACGCTCCCTCGCGCTCGGTCGCCGACACATTGCTAAGACTAGCCGAAATAAGAGAGCAGTTCTGCTCGGCCTACGCCTCGACACTGGATGCTGTTTTGGCCACTAAGCTGCCGACTGCCATCTGCTCGATCTACGACGTCCGGTATGCCGACGCCGACCAGAGGCGCATTGCGGTAACCGCGCTCTCGATCCTCAATGACTGTATCACACGGGCAGCCGCTGAACGTGGCGTTCCACTGATCGATCTTCGCGTCATCTGCGACGAGGACGACGACTTTACCAACGCCATCGAGCCGTCGGAAAAGGGCGGCAGCAAGATCGCGGCCGCGATCGTGTCATTCCTTACCGGGCATGTATTCCGAAGCGGTCGTGCCGAACTCATCGTGCGCTAGAATAGGAACGATTGAGCTGTGCCGCAGTTGTTCTGCGCGGGAGCGACAATGCGCAACGCGAAAAACATTGTTCTGAGTGGTCTGCTGGCCGGCACGACGAGCGCCGCAGTCTTGTGTCTCTTGGCGCGGCGTCGAGACAAGTCTTTGTGGCAAGTCCTGAATGCAACCAGTCACTGGGTCCATGGAGAAGCGCGGCACGCGCTGATCGTCTTGATATTCCCCATACCGGCGTCGGGGTCCTGACACATTATCTCGCTTGCTGCTTCTGGGCGGTTCTTTTCACTTTTTTGCTCGATCGTCAGCACAGCAATTCCCCCCTCAATACCGCAATTTTCACGGCATCAATGGCGGCTTTCGTGGACTATTTTGATCGTGCCGCGGCGAAACCGGTATTGGCTTTATCGGCCTGGCAGCCGGCCTGGCGCTCGGCGGAAGGATCAACTCTGTGAAAAAGCAGGAATAATCTTTTAGCATCTCGGCATTCAGATGACCCCGGATCCCGTTTTCGATTGCCCTGTGGCGACGTCGTGATCTCGTCCAGTGATTAACTCCCACCTATGTATCAGACCTTTGGCCATTGAAGTTCACCGGTGCGCCGGACCAAGGTCCGTATAGATCTAAGATGATGACACCCTAATTTTTGGGGGTCGCCGCGGCGATACATACCTACAAGAACCAAATTTTTTCAGAAACGATTTAGAACGGGGCCTGTGCTAGAAGTGCAGGCCCCGTTTGTGTTTTGGCTCGCCGGCGGCTATGCCCTGCGGCGATATATGCCTGCCCTTCACCGCATGCTTCCTCCGCACTGCCGACGGCACGAACCGCTAGGGGCTGCGCGAGTTTCTCGTGTTTGACGATGACGTTCAGGACCGGTTTCTCGGCAAGCCGATTGATGATGGTCTGCAGCATTTGCATGGCCATTGTCCCTCCCGATTGTTGCATTCCTCGCAGCGAGGCAATGGTCTTTTGGCGCAAAGCCGCCCCTGTTTCGGCAAAGTGCCGCGGTCATTCGGGCAGCCCAGCCAGTCGCAGGCCATCGGCGAACCGCGCGAGATCCTCGGGCCGGTGGATTGGCAGCCAATCCTTGAGGTTGGAGACGCGTAAGGATGGATCGAGTACCCGCAGCCGCTGTGTCGCCTGCCGCGCTTCGTCGATGCGCCCGGCAAGCGCATGGCTCGCCGCCAGCAGGGCGACCGCTACCAGCAGGCTGGGTAGGTTCCCGAGCGCCTTTTCCGCCCAGGCCGAGGCGGAATCGAAGCGCCCGGCGAAGAAATGTGCCAGCGCCATCCCGACCTGCATCCGGAACATTTCCGGATCCAGCGGGCTCAGGCGAACCGCATGCGCCAGGTGCTCAATTGCGGCGTCTGTTTCGCCGCGGAGAGCGCGCAGGGCGCCGCCGAGGAACCAGGCGGTGGCGAGGTTCGGATTGAGCAGCACGGCCCTGTCGAGCAACGCGATGCCGCCGTCGAGGTCGCCGGCGAGATGGGCGAACGCATGCCCGCCTCTCGTCAGGGCGACCGCATCGTCCCGGCCGAGTTCCACTGCCAGCCGCGCCAGCCGCACGCCCTCGGCGATCTCGTGGGCCCGCTCGGTCATCCAGCCGTTTAACTTGCGCCAGAAATGGCACCATGCCGCCGCGGCATAGGCCGACGCAAATTCGGGGTCGAGCTCGATCGCCTTGTAGAACAAGGGGAGCGCCGTCTCGATTGCTTCGCGCGTTCCGTTGTGCAACTTCGCCATGCCGCGAAGATAATAGTCGTAGGCGTCCAGGCTCTCCGTCGGCTTGCGCTTGGCGCGCTCGATCTCCGCGCGTTCGAGTTGCGGTGAGATCGCGCCGACGACGCTTTCGGCCATCTGGTCCTGCAGCTCAAAGATGTCGTCGAGCGTGCCTTCAAAGCGCTCCGCCCAGAGATGAGTGCCGGTCGTGGCATCGATGAGCTGTCCGGTCATGCGGACCTTATTCCCGGACTTGCGCACGCTGCCTTCGACCACGTAGCGCACGCCAAGCTCGCGGCCCACTTCCTTCACGTCCACCGCACGGCCCTTGTAGGTAAAGCTCGAATTGCGCGCGATGGTGAACAACCAGCGGATGCGCGACAGGGCGGCGATGATATCCTCCACCACGCCGTCAGCGAAATAATCCTGCTCCGGATCGCCGCTCAGGTTCTGGAAGGGCAAGACGGTAATGGAAGGCTTGTCTGGAAGTGCGAGGCCGGACGGCGGCCCCTCTGATTTGCTGGAGGCGTATTCAATGACGGTTGGCGCGCCGGGCTGTCGCGCGTCCCCGATCTCGCCGAGCTTGATCTCGCCGACGAATCGGAAACCTTTGCGCGCGACCGTCCGGACCAGGCGCTGCCCCTCGCCGCTGTCGCCGATTGCCTTGCGAACTGCGTTGATGTGGCTGGTGATGGTCGATTCCGAGACGATTCGGCCGCCCCATACCGCCTGCAGCAGCTCGTCCTTACTGACGACGCGGTCGCTGTTCCGGATGAGATGCAGCAGCACGTCGAAGACCTGCGGCCCGACAGCCACGATTTGCATGCGCGAGGTAAGTTCCCGGCGCTCCGGATCGAGCACGTAGTCTCCAAACATGAATTGCACGTCGGCATCCCCTGGCCAAGCGCCCTCGGCTCGCAGTACGGGCGAATATCATCGGACATTGATAGCACGGTACCGCGTAACTGACTGCACCGCTCGCAGCAAGGCATGCCGGTCGGAACAACTGTCCCTTGGATGAAAAAACAATCTTCCCTGAAGGACAATTCAAGCCCGTCACAGGGACTTCCCCGGTGCGCGCAGGCACTCTCCATCCACATCGACGGCAATGGTTGCGGTCGAGAGAAGCGGAGAGAACCCATGAAGATCGTCGTCATCGGAGGCACCGGCCTCATCGGATCGAAACTTGTGAAGAAGCTCCGCGAGCGCGGCCATGACGTGCTCGCAGCGGCCCCCAACACGGGCGTGAACACCATCACTCGCGAGGGACTGGCCGAAGCGATGGATGGAGCTCAGATCGTTGTCGACGTGGCGAACGCGCCGGTTTGGGAAGACAAAGCCGTCCTCGAGTTCTTCGAGACGTCGGGCCGTAACCTGCTCGCTGCAGAAGCTGCCGCCGGCGTGCGCCACCATGTTGCGCTGTCGATCGTCGGTAGCGAACGGCTTCCCGACAACGGTTATTTCCGGGCCAAGATCGCGCAGGAAAACCTCATCAAGGCGTCCGGCATTCCCTATACCATTCTGCGCGCGACGCAGTTCTTCGAGTTCGTCGGCGGCATTGCGCAGGCGGGGACGGTCGGCGACGAGATCCGCCTATCACCGGCACTGTTCCAGCCGATCGCGTCCGACGACGTGGCGGCGGCGCTCGCCGATGTCACACTCGCACCGCCGGTCAACGGCACCGTCGAAGTCGCCGGCCCTGAGGCTATCCCGCTCGACGAAGTGGTCAGGCGCTATCTGCGCGCAACGCAGGACACGCGCAAGGTCGTGCCGGACGTCCACGCGCGCTACTTCGGCGCCGTCCTCGACGATCAATCGCTGACCCCCGGCAAGAACCCGCGCCTCGGCGCAACCCGCTTCGAGGACTGGCTCGGTCAGTCGACGGCCCAAGCGGCGCGCTAAGGCTCCCACGGACAAGTCAGGCCCATGGACAAATCAGGAATGCGTTCGATCCGGCACCGGCCGCGCCTTCCCAACAGGTACTCTCGAAGGAGAATTGCAATGTTTACACGATTTCTCTCAGCCACTGCCTTCGCAGCGCTCTCGATCACCGCAGCTTCGGCCGGCGACCGGCCCGCGGGCAAGGTGACGGTCGTATTTGACCACGCGCTTCCGAACGTCCCCGGCAAGAGCATGAGGGGTGTGCTCGTCGAATACGGGCCGGGGGGCGCATCGCCCGCCCACACGCACCCCAAGTCCGCCTTCATCTATGCGACGGTGCTCGAAGGCGCGATCCGCAGCAGCGTCAACGGCTCGCCGGAAAAGGTCTACCAAGCAGGCCAAAACTTCTACGAAGAGCCAGGCTCCCATCATGAAGTGAGCGCGAATGCCAGCGACACGGAGCCTGCCCGGCTGCTTGCGGTGTTTGTCGTCGACACTGACGAAAAGGAACTGGTCACGCCCGTCGGGCAATGAACGAACGCGGCTTCGATGCCCGCAGCCCTAGTAAGGCGACCGCCGCCAGGGCTGCTTCCGGGCAATCGGCATTCAACAGGAACTGAGAAAATGGATTCGCTCGAGGACAAGGTCGCCATCGTCACCGGCGGAAGCTCAAGGCCCGGTGTCGCCGTGGCGCAACCCAACAAGAAAAAGATGGTCGGCTTGCTGCTCTGCCTCGGCGCCGTGGTGGTCGTAGCTGGCGGATGGGCCTGGGCTCGTCCGAGCGGCGTCGCGTCGACCGACAATGCCTATGTCCGCGGGGATGTCACTTCGCTTGCCCCGAAGGTCGCCGGTTATGTCACGGCGGTAGAGGTTCAGGACAACCAAACTGTGCGGGCGGGTGACGTCCTGTTCCGGATCGACGATCGTGACTACCGCGCACGGCTTGCGCAAGCGGTGGCCAATGTCGAAGCGGCCCAGGCTCGCCTCACCAATGTCGATGCGGAGACGGAGCTTCAACATGCGCTCATTCGGCAGGCCGAGGCGCAGAGACGTTCGGCCGTGGCCGAGGTGAATCTGGCGACCAAAGCCGCCAGCCGCCACCGTGAACTCATCCGCAGCAACACCATCAGCCAGGCTATTGTCGATGAAAGCGACGCGGCACGGTCGAGAGCCGAAGCGGGCGTGGCGGCGGCAGCGGCAACGCTGGAGGCCCAGCAGCAACGCATCGCCGTTCTTGGTGCTCAGCGCGAAGCTGCCATTGCCGCGGTGGCGCAGGCAGAGGCCGCGCGCGATCTCGCCCAAATCGATCTGGAGAATACCGTGGTACGCGCGCCGGTCGGCGGCGTTATCGGCAACCGGCAGGTCCGCGTCGGCCGGCTTGTTGCGCCGGGCGGCGCCTTGCTCGATATCGTCCCGGTCAACGATGTCTGGGTCGTGGCGAATTTCAAGGAAACCCAGCTCGAGCATATCCAAGCTGGCCAGCACGTCCGCATCACGATCGATGGCTACCCGAACGGGGCGCTTGAAGGCGTGGTCGACAGCTTTGCGCCCGGCAGCGGCTCTGCCTTCAGCTTGCTGCCCACGGACAATGCGACGGGGAACTTCGTTCGCGTCGTCCAACGTGTGCCGACCAAGATCCGGTTTGTCAGCAATCCATTGCCGGGCCGCCTCGTACCCGGCCTGTCCGCGCGTGTCGAGATTGACCTGGGGAGCGGCTCATGAACGCGATCGTCACCGCCACGCCGAGTCGCGACAGATCGACGACCGGAGCCCTGCTGGTCGTGGGCATCGTCCTTGCCACGCTGACGGAGGCGATCGCCAGCACCGTCCTGTCGCTCGGACGCGGCGACATCATCGGCGACACATACGCAACGCCTGATGAGTTCGCCTGGCTCGATGTCGGCTACACCGCGCTCAAGCTCATCGGATTCATGGCCGCCCCTTGGCTGCTGAACCGTCTCAACCCGCTGAGCCTGATCATCGGCGCAACGCTTGCCATGGGCCTGGCGTGCGGCATTGCCGCCATCACGGCTCGGCTGGACCTGCTGGTCGCGCTTCGAATGATTCAGGGCTTCGCCGGCGGCACCCTGCTTGTCGCCGGCCAGGCGATGATTTTTCTCGCCTATCCGCGATCCCACCAGCCGCTCCTTCAGGCTCTGTTCGCGATGGGGTCCGTTGTCGCCCCCGCGACGATCGCGCCAGCCCTTCAGGGGTGGTTGCTCGATAGCCAGTCCTGGACATGGATCTTCTTCAGCGTTGTTCCGCTGGCGCTGGCGGCGGCCGGGCTTCTGCTGATCGCAGACGGCCCAGTGCCCCCCAAAACTGCGTACCGTCCGTTTGACTGGATTGGCTTCTCGCTGATCGCCGTCACGCTTTTCAGTTTCACCTACGTCTTCAGCCAAGGCAGCCGATGGGACTGGTTCGAGGAGCCTCGCATCCTCTGGCTGACGGTGATCGGCGCCGCCACTCTCATGGCATTTCTCGGCCAACAAGTGCTGGCCAAAGGCCAGGGCTTGCTCGACTTCACCCTGTTCAAATCGGAGGATTTTTCCTTCGCCTTCATCGTCAGTTTTGTCGCTGGCGCCGCCTTGTTCGGAAGCGCGTTCCTGATTCCGGCCTTTGCCGTTTCCGTCCTCGCGTTCACGCCGACCGCTGCCGGCCTGCTCCTGTTGCCGAGTGGCGCGCTTTTCATCGGCGCGCTCCTCATTGCCGCCTTCCTCATGCAGGTCCGCCGCGTTCCTCCGTTCGCCACGGTGCCCTTTGGAATCCTGATGATCATGGTTGCGATGTGGATGCTCTCCGGTTCGACCAGCGAGAGCGGCGCGGACGACATGATGGCAGCAATCCTGTTGCGCGGCTTGGGCCTGGGCTTCCTGTTTCTATCGATCACTCTGATCGCTTTCAGCAACCTCAACAGCCGAAATCTCGCGTCCGGAATCGGCCTCTTCAATACCGGTCGCCAGCTTGGTGGTCTGATCGGGGTCGCAGCACTCCAGACGCTGATCGACCACAACGTCGTCGCCAATGTCGCGGTCCTCGGCGCCAACGTCACCGCAGGACGGCCCGCGGTCATCGACCGGCTGACGACGACGACCGCCATGCTCGCGGCGAGAGGAATGGAGGCCGCGGCCGCTGGTCGGGCAGCGACGAGCCTACTCGGCCGGGTTGTCACAGGTCAGTCCACCGTGATCGCCTTCGACACGGCGTTCAATGCAGTCGCCCTGCTTTTTGTCATCGCCGCGCCCGTGCTGGTCGCCATTAAGATCGGACTCTCCCGGTACGCGAAAATGCGCACTGCGCGGTTGCTCAAGATGAAGGAACCGAACGTGCGACAGGTCACGCCGAAGTCCGCTCGACCGGACAATGCTGAATCAAGGCCGCACGCTCGCACCGACATCGTGCTGGCGATCAGTGAGGCCCTCGCTGATCCGAGCGACGCGCTCTCGGGTATCGACCCTATTTTGGATCGCGGCGGCACGACGGCACCAAAGCGACGATTCTGCATCTGACATTTGCGGGGAACAGTACTTTTGCGAATACTGCCATGCTCGCTCTCCCCCGTCGTTTAACCAAAATGTCTGGAAATCGACCGAACCTAACGCCAAATCATGGTCAAAACGGGCCAGAGCAGGCACACGCTCAGGCTGCTGCCTGATCGCTGCCGGCGGTCACTACCCGGACGCTTATGCGGGGGAAAACGGGATCGAGTTCGATCGGCCACCGATTGATCCAGCCCCGTTACGAGAGCACGCGCCGCGCCTGCAATCAGCGACTCCATCGGAATACCGTCACACTTGTTACTCCCACCGTTCGATTTCCGGTGCCAAAACTGTCTCACGACCAACAACAAGCGATGAGCAGCGAAGGGACCGCGCTTCAGCCTCGAGGCGCAGGAATTCGCCCAAATGAGGAGGTTTCAAAAGCCATGACCACATCAGTTGAGAACGGACGGAAAGGCGGACAGCCTGCCATGCACACCCCACCGATCGTGCCAGCTGAAGAGTGGGAGGCGGCCCGCAAGCAGCTGCTCGTGAAGGAAAAGGCCCAAACTCGCGCTCGTGACGCCCTGGCCGCCGAGCGCCGGCGAATGCCGTGGATGGCTGTGACGAAGGACTACATGTTCGAAGGGCCGGCGGGCAAAGTGAGCCTGCTCGGCCTGTTCGACGGCCGGCGTCAGCTGATCGTCTACCGCGCCTTCTTCGAGCCGGGGGTGTTCGGTTGGCCCGACCACGCCTGCCGAGGCTGCTCCATGGTGGCCGATCAGGTCGCCCACCTCGCCCATCTGAACGCTCGAGACACCACCCTCGTCTTCGTCTCGCGTGCGCCTCAGGCGGATATCGCGCGGCTGAAGGCGCGGATGGGCTGGGAGATGCCGTGGTTCACCATCACGGACAGTTTTGACGCCGACTTCGGGGTGGACGAGTGGCACGGCACGAATGTGTTCTACCGCGACGGCGACCGCGTGTTCCGCACCTACTTCATCAACAATCGCGGCGACGAGCAGATGGGGAGCACCTGGAACTACCTCGACATCACGCCGCTGGGGCGGCAGGAGGTCTGGGAGGACTCGCCCGAGGGCTATCCTCAGACCCCGACCTACAAGTGGTGGAACTGGCACGACAGCTACGTCGCAGAGGCAGCGCCCGACAAAAAGTGGGTCGAGGTGTCGGACGCCGGAGAGGCGGCGATGCGGAACCAGGGCGCGAGCACGAAGCCATGAGCTAGGCCTGTCGCGCCGATAGCGTTCTTCGGCGGATTTTGGCCGACGCAGGGCTTCTCGGTAGCCACAGCCTAGTCAAGGAACGGAGGTGGATACCATCAAAGGATCCTCGCTGACTGCGTCGGCGAGGAAGTCGAGGACCGTTCTGACGCGCAGCGGCATATTCCGCCGGGATGCATAGACGACGCTGATCGGCAGGCGGGTCGGCGGAAAATCCGGCATCACGTTCACCAGTCTGCCCGCCTCAATGTCGGGGCAAGCGAGGATATGGGAGAGCACCGCAAGACCGCTCCCGGCCAGCGCCGCGCGATGGACGGCCACTGCATTGTCGGCGATCAGGCGAGGCGCAATCCGTACGGCAACCTCGTCCGCCCCGTTGGAAAATGACCACGACCGACCGTTGCCAGCACGGCGGTAACAGATGCATTCATGGCCACTGAGATCGTTCGGCGTTTCCGGTGCAATTCGCCCTTCCAGGTAGGATGGCGCCGCGACGAGAAAGGCAGTCGTCCAGCCGATCCGACGACATATCAGGCTGCTGTCTGCAACCGGCCCAAGCCGCACCTCGAGATCAATTCCTTCTCCGACCACATCTGACGGTTCTTCGCGGAAGATCAATTCGACATGAAGCCCCGGATGGCGTTCGAGCAGCCCCGTGAGGCGGTCGCTCATGTAAAGCCCGAGCGGCGCGGGCAGCGTGAGCCGTACTTTCCCCGAAGCCATTGCTCCCTCGGCACAGGTGGTCTCGCCGAGAGCGTCAACCGCTTCGACGACCCTGAGCGCCATCGGAATGATCCGCTCGCCTTCGGCCGTCAATGCCAGTGCGGTTGTCGTGCGATGCAGAAGCCGCGTGTTCAGATGCGCTTCCAGTGCCGACACCTGCCGGGACACGGCCGGCTGGGTCAAGTTGAGGTCGGCCGCCGCTGCGGAAAACGAACCGGTCTCAGCCACCCTCAGGAAGGTTCGCAGTGCAGATACGATGTCCATCGTCACTCCCAATACTTTTTGGCATAAGCCTTATGTCGGCAGCTTAGGCAGGAAGGGCTTTACTGCCCCGATATTACGGATATCATTTGTCCATAATGATATCAAATATTGAGGAGAAAAGAATGACACAGCGCCTGAACTACGCCCAGCAATCGCCCGAGCTCTTCAAGAAGCTCTCAGACCTCAGCATGACCGTGAAAGACAGCGTCATCGAACAGAAGATCCACGATCTCGTTCAGATCCGGGCATCGCAGATAAACGGCTGCGGCTTTTGCCTCGATATGCATGTGAAGGAAGCCAAGATTCACGGTGAGAGCGAGTTGCGTCTCTACCACGTCGCCATCTGGCGGGAGTCGAACCTCTTCATCCCACGCGAACGCGCTGCACTTGCGTGGACCGAAGCGGTAACAAAGCTGCCCGAAGGCGGCATTCCCGACGAACTCTACGAACGCGTCCGTGGCCAGCTTTCGGAGAAGGAAATTTCCGACCTGACATTTTCGATCATGGTCATCAATGCCTGGAACCGCGTCAGCATCGCCTTCAAGACCGTGCCGGGTTCCGCTGACAAGCTTTATGGCCTCGACAAGGCCGGCCTGAACTAGGTCCTCACACCTTCGCTTGCCCATAAAACAGCGCAGCGCAAGCTGCCGTGAACGGAGAAGTGTCATGAAGATTGTCATCATTGGCGGAACCGGTCTCATCGGTTCCAAGACAGTCGACCGCCTGCGCAAGCAGGGTCATGAGGTGATCGCCGCCTCTCCAAACACCGGCGTCAATACCATCACCGGCGAAGGATTGACCGAAGCGCTCGGCGGCGCTGAGGTCGTAATCGACCTCGCCAACTCACCGTCTTTCGAGGACAAGGCAGTGTTGGAATTCTTCGAGACCTCGGGCCGCAATCTGCTTGCGGCGGAAAAGGTTGCTGGCGTCAAACACCATATAGCGCTCTCGGTCGTCGGCACCGAACGCCTGCAGGAAAGTGGTTACTTCCGTGCCAAGCTTGCTCAGGAAAGGCTGATCAAGGCCTCCGGCATTCCCTACACGATCGTTCACTCGACGCAGTTCATGGAGTTCCTCGGCGGTATCGCGCAATCCGGAACTGCCGGCAACACGGTGCGTCTGTCGCCCGCCTATGTACAGCCGATAGCCTCCGATGACGTCGCCGACATCATGGCCGACGTTGCACTTGCTCGGCCGCTCAACAGCACGATCGAGATTGCCGGCCCGGAACGCTCCCGGCTCAGCGATCTCGTCGGTCGCTACCTCAAAGCCATCGGCGACGACCGCAAGGTCGAACCCGATCCGGAGGCACGCTATTTCGGTGCCCGGCTGGAGGATGGCTCGCTCGTCTCCGACAACAATCCCCGCCTTGGCCGGATCACTTTCGAGCAGTGGTTCGCAAGCGCTGCACGGAAATGACCAAGCACCGGTGCACCGCAGCCTGCGGCGCACCGCCCAGCCATGAAAGGATTCCCGAAATGATCAAGTCAATCGTCTCCGCCCTCGCGGTCACGTCAGTATTGTTCGGCACAGCCAACGCCGACACTGCCGCCGGCGAGGCTTCCAAGGTCACGCTCGTCTATGAGCACGAACTGCCGAACGTTCCGGGCAAGAGCATCAAGGGCGTTCTGGTCGAATATGGCCCGGGTGGATTTTCCGAGGCCCATACCCATCCAGAATCCGCCTTCATCTATGCAACGGTTCTGGAAGGCTCCATCCGCAGCCAGGTCAATGAAGGCCCGGTGAAGGTTTATCATGCAGGAGAGAGTTTTTCTGAGATGCCCGGCGACCGTCATGGCGTCAGCGAAAACGACAGCAACACAAAACCTGCTAAACTGCTGGCGGTCTTCGTGGTCGATACCAATCAGAAGGGTCTGACCTTCCCGATCGAGAAGTAGGCCAGAGAGGGGCGGGATGCCGTCCGTCGCATCCGGCCCTGCCGCTGAATGCGCACATCATTGCGGGTGAGCCTTGCCATGTCCGATGATCATCTTTCGCTGCCGCTCGTGCTGATCAACCTTCTCGGGGTTGCAGGCATTGTCGTATGGCATCTACAGGGTCGTGATCGGCCGACTGCCCGATTGATCGTCCAGATCCTGTTCTTTACCGGCATGACGGCTGTCCTCGGCTTTAGTGGAATCCTGCCGCACCGGGTTGATGAAACGCATCTGAAAGGCATCGTTGCATTTCTTGCCACGTCTGCAAGGGTTCTCTGGTGGACGCACCTCGCATGGGCTGCCATTGGATTTGTGCGCATCTACATCGTTCTGGAGCGGAGGCCGCGGGAAGCGCGTCTGCTCCAGGATCTCATCGTTGCCGTCGTATATCTCGGCGTGGCGCTGTCGATCATGGGCTTCGTCTTCGATGCTCCCATCGGTACGCTCGTCGCCACCTCGGGCGTGGTCGCGATCATCTTCGGCCTTGCGCTGCAAAATACGCTCGGCGACGTGTTTTCGGGTATCGCGCTGACGCTCGGGCGGCCCTTCGTCATCGGCGACTGGATTCAGCTCAGCGACGGCACCGAAGGACGTGTCGTCGAAAACAACTGGCGCTCCACCTATCTGCTCACGGCCGCACACAATGTCGTTGTCCTGCCAAACAGCGCACTGGCCAAGGTTGGACTGACCAACCTCAGTCGTCCTGACGAGACGCATCAGATCACCTTGACCGTACGTATCGCGGCAACGCACATGCCGCACTTCGTTGAGGACGTCATGCGAGCTGCGCTGCGAGGCTGCGAGCAGATCGTCAAGGAACCACCGCCGGTCGTCGCCCTCAAAGCCATCGACGCCGTGGCAATCGAGGCAGAGCTCCAGTTTCGCGTGGCTGGTCCGGCCAACCGCACGCCGGCGAGAAATGAAGTGATCGATCTGGTCCATCGCCATTGCAAGGAGAGTGGCCTTTCTCTCGCAATGCCGCCCCAGAGTTATCTCTATGCCATCCCTGCTCCCAGCGAGGAGCCGCGTTCACGTTTATCCGGCACGTTCTAAAACCCATTCGAAGCTGCTTTTCCAAAGCTCCGCCGGAATCTCCTTCGACAAGGTCTCCGCGAGATCCGACAGCCTGACGCTGCGCAGCTTTTCGCGCCAGGCTTCGTCGGCTTCCCACATTATGCGCGCCACGGCGCAAGGACTACTCTCGCAATAGCCTTGCGGGCGACAGGGATTGTTGGCGCGGATATTGTTGCAGACAAAAGTGCGTGCCCTGCCTTCTACCGCCTCAACGATATCGAGGAAGGTCAGCTCGGCTGGTGTCCTAGCCAGGCGGTAGCCGCCCGACGGGCCAAGCGTCGTGTGGACAAGGCCCGCCTGGGACAGGCTCTGCAGCGCCTTGGACAGGTATTCCTTGGGAAGACCGTGAAACTCGGCAAGCGCTTTGGTCGACAGATAGCGGCCCTCGGGCAGGCCGGCGAGAATGGCGCAGCAATGCAGTGCCCATTCCACTTGGCTTTTCAGGATCATCTATTAATTCCGGGGTCGATGCTGATCGACAGCCATTACGGATAACGAATATCCCTATTTCTTCGATGTGTAAACAATACAGTTGTCGGTTCGTATGAAGCGGAGATCGTGGCAGAGCACCAGACGCCTTCTCGCGGTAGACGCGGACGGGTCATCGCTCTTCATGACCATTACGCGACGTCCGTTTCTCTGCGCTTCCGCTCTTCGGGAGAATTCAGTAGCCTGTTGAGGATGAGAGGCAGGATACCTTCAGGCTTCTGATTTCGACATTCGTCTCTATCGCCGCCGTGGTTTCGACGTTGAAGCTGTTGCCGTTTGTCCTTCGGATCGTCACCGCCGTGATGACAAGCCGCGGGTCGGATGTGTTGGTACAGCTCGTGATCGCAGCGATCGCCACCGCGCCGTGCTCCGGTTTCAGTATTTGCTGACAAATGACGTCAGCGTTGCATCTCCGCCGATCAGCCGCTGATCAGTGGGACATCAGCACCGGCATCGCAACGTTACTCAGCAGATCCTTGGTAGCTCCACCGAAGACAGCTTCGGAACGGGGCGAGTGGCTGTAGGCGCCGCACACGATGAGGTCCGCATCTTCGCGGTCAAGGCCTGCAAACAAAGCACTGATCATGTCCGTTTCGCCATGGTCGCGCCAGCCCGCCAAAGCGACCGTGACGCCGTGATGTTCAAGGTGTGCTTTGATGTCCTGAACGTCCTTGTTTTGATCACTGTAGTTGGAAGCGAAGATGAAGAGGAAGACCTTGTGCGCCAATTCCAGGACTGGCATGGCGTCGTGAACAGCGCGGGTTGCCTCGCGACTAAAATTCCAAGCGACAACAACGTTGTTCCCGATTGAGTTTTCACCTGTCCAACCGGAGGGAAGCACCAGCATTGGGACACCGGCATTCAGAAGAACGTCCTCTGGAACAGCCGAATTGGAGAGATGCCGGTCGTCGGCGCTCGTTTGTGTGGCGATCAGGAGATCGGCGCAATGAGAAAACAGCTGCTGCGCTGTCCGCGCATCCGGCGAGGCCAATCGATACTCGAAATCGATATCCATTCCCCGCAGTTTTGTCAGGAACTCCTGTTCAATGGCGGGTGCAGCATCGTGGTTCTCTGCTGCCATATTCGTGCTGATGTCGACGCCGATGAGCCTCGCCTGGTATTTTGTGGCGAGATCGACCGCAGTACGGACGCGGCCGGCGGTGTCCACACCCCCATCCAAATACACAACAATGTCTCGAAAGGCCATGATCTTCTCCCCTTGGAGACTTGGGTGCCGAAATGTAAGTCCAGAGATTATCGGCCCAAAGACGGTCAACGCTGAACCCCATCACGACTTTGAGTGTCAACGCTGGTCAGCCGTTGACGGTTCCCGAGCTATAACGGCGGGATCTCCGCTTGCAAATGCTATCTACGTGATCCCGCCTGGCAACGGGCGAGCCGCCCGGGCTCCCATCCCTTCGCGTTCGGGTAAAAGGCAGGCGACTTATGCGATCGATCTTCGCGCCAATCACGACCTCCCCGGGCTGAAGGTCCGCGATCAGGCGCAGCAGCTTGGGTCGATCGGCTCGAGCGCCGGATGCCTTTTCGCGGTAGAACGCCAGCGTGTAGTAGCCGGCTTCCTTGCTTGAGTGATGATCGACTCTTGTCGATCGAGGCCCTGCCCTTGCTTACGGACCCGAAGATAGACACGCACAACGCGCATTACGCCCCTGATTGGCCAAATAGGATTATACCGTAGGGAGCCCTAGTTCTGTCAGGCCGGCGACGACCATTCACTTGCGCAGCATTTCGCGCGACACCCACAGCCCATGCTGCCGTGAGGGCGGAAACGGCTACGCATGTTCGAGATGAGCCTGCGCGAGAAGCAATGCCCCTGACGCTCACCCGCCGACGCTCCGTAGTGTTGTCTCGCAGCATGGAGCGCCGCCCGTTTAACTCGGGTGCCCAAGCTTCCTTCTGCCAGTTCCCCGCAGCACGAGGTATCCTGCTAGGCCGGCGATCATGGAACCAGCCAAGACGCCGATCTTCGCGTGATCCTGCATGGCCGGATCATCAAAGGCAAGAACGCCAATGAACAGACTCATCGTGAAGCCTATGCCGCAGAGCAACGACACACCTAACAGTTGATCCCACCCGACATCAGACGGCAGATCGGCAAAACCCAGCTTGACTATCAGAGCAACTGCTCCGAAGACACCAATGAGTTTGCCGATGATAAGGCCACTTCCCACACCAAGCATAAGCGGTTCGATTAGCGCCGATGGCGTGACGCCAGCAAGCGGGACACCTGCATTGGCAAATCCAAAGATCGGCACGATCAAAAAGGCGACCGGCTTTTGAAGCACGTGCTCCAGTTTGTGCAGGAGTGAGGCATTGGGGGACGCCTCCGGGTTCCCCGGAGTGAGGCGGATGGGGATGGCAAGGGAAAGGATGACGCCAGCCAGCGTGGTATGGACACCTGACTTCAGCACAAGAGCCCAGAGGATCACCCCGAAAATCAGATACGGCCAAAGACGCATTCCGCCGAGCCTATTGAAGGCGACCAGACTGGCGAAAACGAAGGCAGCCCCTCCAAGCGCCAACAAGTTCAGATCGGCTGTATAGAACAAGGCGATGACAATGACCGCGCCAAGGTCATCAATGATTGCCAGAGCAGTGAGAAAAACTTTCAGGGACACTGGCACGCGTGGCCCGAGCAGTGACAACACACCCAGAGCAAACGCGATATCTGTAGCTGTGGGGATCGCCCAACCCTGAAGCGCCGCCGGGTTGCTGTGATTAAAGGCAACATAGATCAGAGCGGGCACCAGCATACCGCCAGCCGCAGCCGCTCCCGGCAGAATTCGACTGCTCCAGCTCGACAATTGCCCATCCAGCATTTCTCGTTTGATCTCCAGACCCACAAGCAGGAAAAAGACAGCCATCAAGGCGTCGTTGATCCAATGCTGAATGCTCAAAGGTCCCACGTAAATCTGCAGCAAGGCGAAGTAGCTGCTCGCAACGGGCGAATTGGCCGCTATCAATGCCAGCAGGGCGACTGCCATGAGAACAAGTCCGCCGGATGCTTCATTGTCGAGAAACTGGCGGACGGTGGAATCGACACGTCCTTTTGCCGCATGTTCATGAAACTGGTGCTGGGACATGGGTGCCCTGCTCCAAACAAGGTTGCCAAATGTTCTCCGTAAGTTTGGGGAAGCCCAGGCGCACGCAGCACACGCCATGCAGTCTATATAGTCCTTAGTAATGGCGGGACTAGATATGTTGGGAAACTTGACGGGAAAGCAGGCGTTACAGGCCTTGGGCGAAGCTCCGTGCCGTTTTCCTCATTCTCGCGTAGGGGTGGGAATAGCTTAGTTTCTCCGGCGCGCTAGCAATATGGCTCGATTGTTGACCATGGCGCAGACCGCAGCAGAACCTCGCTGCCATGGGTGGCTCGAACTGAGAGAAGGGAGAAGGCAAGACGGAGAAAGGGCCAGCGCACGAAGGAACAGCGCTTCGGCGGATAGTGACGTCAGCGCCGCCAGAACCATGGCTGCAAAACAATGAAGAAATTTACAAGCTCGAGCCTGCCGAGGATCATCGCGAGCACGATCAGCCATTTGGCTGCGTCCGGGATCGACGAGAAATTTGTCGCCGGGCCGACGATCGGACCCAAGCCGGGGCCGGCATTGGCCATGCCTTGTGCCACGGAAGAGATGGCCGAGAGAAAATCGAGCCCTGTCGCCATCACCATGAGAGACAAGAGCAACAAGGTGATGATGTAGAGAAAGAAGAAGTTTCGCACATTGCTTATGACTGCGTCGTCGACGGATTTGCCCTGAAACCGCACCGGCACAATGGCGTTCGGGTAGAGCATGAGTTGCAAAACCCTGCCGACCCCCGCAAACAGAAGCTGCCAGCGGAAAATCTTGATTGCCCCGGCCGTGGACCCTGCGCACCCTCCGACGAGGTAAAGCATGAAAAACAGTCCGACCGCAAAACTGCCCCAGGTCGAGAAGTCTGCGGTTGCAAAACCCGTGTCCGTCATGATCGACGTGACGTTGAAGGCGGACAGGCGCAGCGCCGTTGGCGGGGCCGTGCCCTGGGAAATATTCCAAACCGTGCACGTCAGAATCGCGGCCGCCAGGATAAGCAGAAAAGGCCTGATCTGTCCTTCGACGAGGCGGCGCTTACCGCGGGTCAACAGGAAGACGGCATAAAAGGCCAGCGGCAGCGCGCCGGAGATCATGAAGACTTGCGTCACCACCTCGATCGGCACCGAGTTGTAGTAGCCGATTGAGGCATCCTTTGTGGAGAGACCACCTGTCGCGATTGTCGTCATCGCATGATTGACGGCATCAAAAGTAGGCATTCCGGCAATAGCGAGCGACACGGCGCACGCCAAGGTGAGTGTAGAATAAACGATCAGGATATTTCGAGCGATTTGACGTACTTTGGGAAAAGGCTTCTCGGAAACGTCAGAGGACTCGGATCGGAAAAGCTGCATTCCGCCGACGCGAAGCCCCGGAAGCACGCTTAGCGCCATGACGATTATGCCTATCCCGCCCAGCCATTGTAGCAGCGAACGCCAGATCAGCAGCCCTTCGGGCATTTGATCCAGCCCGACGAGAATGGTCGAGCCGGTTGTGGTCAAGGCCGACGCCGCCTCGAAGACCGCGTCCGTCCAACTGAGGCCCAAGGAGGATGCATAGAGCGGAACGGCGCCAACGATAGAGACCGATAGCCATGCGCTGACGGTAATAAGAAAGCCGGTCCTGCGGTCGGTGAGATTGACCTCGCCTTGGCGAAACGCCGCCATCAATAACACTCCGAACCCGCCTGCGACTGCCGAACAGGTGACAAAATTCGCTGCCTCCTGCGGATTGTCGAACGAGACATCGACAATCGCCGGAAGCAGCATCGCGAGTGCCACGGCCAGAATAAATACGCCGTTCAGGAAAAGGACAAAGCGAAGACGATCGGCTGTCATGGCAGGCTAGGCAACGCGGTTTCTGCGGTTCTCAAGAAGGCCGCCACTCTTCTAAGGCCATCGTCCTGCCGTTCGCTCATATGCCGGGACCTCGAGAGCGAGCGCTCGCAAGCGCTGCCCAATTTCGAAAGCTATGTGGCGATCCTCGCTCGCGCCGGCATCAAATTTCTATTCGTAAGATCGAGAGCGGTTATAAGGAAACTATAAAAACATGCTGCAATGGAAGTCGGAGTAGCGCCTGGTGCGGTCACCGTTCTCAGGGCATCCACATTGGCCGTTCTAAAACACGATCTCCTGCCCGCGGCCACAGCGGAAGAAATAGCAACAATCGGCGCTTGGTGGCAGGCGACGATAGATATTGCCCGAGAGAAAGAATGTTCTAGAGCGACACCATGGTCGGTCTCTGAGGTTTGCACCGGTGGCATGAGGAGCGGCCTCGACTAGAAGGGCTTTGCGCATCCTGGATGGGTTACCCAAATGTTTGCGGGAAAAACTCCAAAACGTCAGATCATTGAATCACCCAGCAGATTGGTATGGGACGCCGCACCTGTTCTCAGATTGGATTGAGAGCTCAAAGGGCAAGACGCTCGATGCTCGCGACGGCAGCGTGACGCAGTTGCCGAAAACAGTCCAATTGCGAGGAACTGGCCCTGCGGCATAGCGTTGAAGTATGATAGGCGTTGAACGGGCTGATACAGGCGGTGGTGGCGGCAAATCCGATTGCCCGCAGTTTGGAGCCTAACTCATGGTAAGCCGAAGCATACCCTTTTGAATATTTTATCTTGGACAATGTTCAGTTTGACGGCGCGGTCATTGGTTGTATTGCCGGCCAAGCAATTCGAGAGGCTGTGGTCGACGTTGAGGGCCGTCGGTATCGATTTGTCGGCCTTGCGCGTCGAGACTCTAGTGGCCGCCTTGACGTCGAAGCACTACTTGCGGGTGAGTGGATCGTACAATGCGCACTTGTGTACGTCAGAGATGACGGGCCCTCCACTAATTTAAGGGAAAATAACACCACTTCGATGTTAGAACGGGTGTCAAGTCTATGCCGCCGGCTCTTGGCGAGGAAGCGGCACGACCTCACCCGATGGCAATCGCCACTCCTTGGATGAATCGTGACCGAATGCTTTCCCGTGATGCCCTCATAGTCTTGCATATAGACCCGCGACATCCGTTCGATAAGGCTGCGTCCTGCACGATGAGCTGCACAGGCTACAGGGTTCCCGCACCGTATATATAAAACGCTAGATTCCGGGAGGCTTCTCGAGATGGTATTAAAATAGCCGGATTTTCACCCTCGGAGTGCGTTAGGTGTTCACAGTCGCGGGCGTTGAAACCTCTGAAAATATCGGCACTGGTCTCCCATTGCTATCACTTGATCAGAGTCTAGATCTGGAAAATACAGCTGCCAACAGGCTGTATTCGCAACACCTCAACAAATACATGCTTCAAATATTCGATATCCTCGGTCTGAAGGACATGGATATCAAGGGAGCCCAAGGGCTCGAGATCTGGCTGAGTGATGGCCGCACTCTGTTGGATTTTTCCGCTGGGCTTGGGGTGGTGGGGCTTGGCCATAACCACCCACGCATCATAGAAGCCGAGCGAAAGTGTCATGAGCGCAAGGTCATCGACTGTATCAAGATCGCTCCGCACAAACTGCAGGGCGCGCTTGCCTACAATCTGTCGCTGTTCCTGCCACCGCCGCTGACGGTCTCATTTCTCGCAGTCTCCGGAGCGGAAGCGAACGAGGCGGCGATGAAACTCAGCGAGCGCGTGCAGACACCGAAAGGCAAGAACAAGTTCCTATGTATGCGGGGCGCATTTCACGGCAAGACGCACGGGCCATTGTCCCTGACCACGGCCACGGATGTCCAGTCCGGCTTCTTGCTGGGGGTGCCGAAGGAAAACGTAGTCTACGTTTCCTACGGTGATATCGAAACGATGCGGCAGGCAATCAATGCGGAAACCGACAGCAGCGGCCGAAACTCGATCATTGCCGCCATCGTCGAGACTATCCATGGCACGACGTGCGAACTCCCGCCAGCGGGATACCTCAGCCAATTCGCAGAGCTCTGCAGGAAGAACGATATTCTCTCCATTTTCGACGAAGTGAAGGTCGGAATGGGACGCAGCGGCAGGTTCTGTGCCTTTCAATACGAGGATGCCACCCCCGATATCGTCACGCTCGCCAAGACTTTGGGCGGTGGCAAACGCGAAGTCGCGGTGATGGTCACGTCGCAAGCCTTGTTCGATCGGGCCTACGGCAACAAACAGGACTGCAACCTTCATAGTTCTAGCTTCAGCGGCCTCGGCGAAAGCTGCGCCGTGGCAATCGAGACGCTCAACATCATTCAAGACGAAGGATTGATCGAGAACGCCGAAAAAAATGGTCAATACCTCTCGAAGCGCCTCCACGAGCTGAAATCAAAGTATCCGAAGCAGATCCTCGATGTACGCGGACGCGGGCTGTTTCAAGCGATCCGCCTCAATTTTCACCAGGAGCTGGTATCGAAACTCGTTGACATTTCAAAGAACCCTTTGTTTCAGACCTATCAGACCGTGTTAATTGGTGCAGTCACCCGGCAACTATTTGAGCGGCACAATATACTTGTGCACTTCCAGCCCGGCGCGCGCGACATACTGCACTTCATGCCGCCTTTTGTCGCGCAGCAGCACCATATCGATAAACTCATCGCCGCGCTGGATGACACATTGTCAAGCGGAATAGCGGACGCGACGCTTCGTTTTGTGACGCAGAATATCGCACGGGTCTTCCGCGACATGACGTAATTATTTTATGTATTATCGGGTCATGCGGATCGAATCATGTACTATGATGCTTCTGTAAATTCCGATGGACGATCGAATCGAGTAGGTTTTGATCGCCAATACTTGATCTTTGCGACTTTGGCGTCTCTGTTGTCCGTCGCCCTCTTCTTATTCAATACAAGGCACGGAATTGGTATTTACCCCGACACTGCCCGATATATGGGGATCACGGAACAGCCTTACGACGCGCCGCTCTACGCGTGGCTGCTGCAGTTTCCAGCATCGCTTGGCTTTGAGATGGCGAAGGCGGCAAAGGCCTTTGGCTTGTCCGTCGCCTGCGCAAACACGCTGCTGATCTGGCATCTGTTGACTAGCGCTACTCGCAAGCAACATTATGCTGTCTTCGGCACTACCGTTATTATCCTCGCGCCTCAGTTCGTCACACAGCATTCCCTCGCCATGTCGGAACCGCTGTTCCTGTTTTTGCTTCTGCTCGTATTGCTGTGCGTACTGCGCTATTTCCGTAACGCCAGACGGGTGTGGCTGATTGCGAGTGCAGTCGCCTTGGGATCTGCTGCTCTCACGCGATTTACAGCGCCCCCGATGGGTGCGGCGATTGTAGCGTCCATTCTTCTCAACCCACGGCACGGCGTGGCGCGGAGAATTACGGATGCCGCCATTTATGGAATTGTGAGTGCAAGCATCTTTCTGACTTGGTCGGTCATCAGTCATCTTCAGAAAGGCCATTCCATCGGCCGGGAGCTCTGGTTCTACGGTAATATGGGAACCAGTGAATGGCTGAGCAGCCTGGGAGCCCTGGCGGCATGGTTGCTACCGGACGATTTCCCTTTCGCCGTTCGTGTGCTCGCCCTATGTGCCTTCGCCATCGCTTCGACGGGCCTAATTCTTGTCCATGCATATCGAACGCTCCATAGCGCCCGCACGATGAACGTCGCCTACGGTTTTCTTCCGATAATCCTTGGCCTGTTTTTCCTCTTTTACATGGGATTCATGGTCCTGGCGACGTCGATCGAGGCGAATCTATCCTTGAACGGGAGATATGCCTTCCCAGCCTACGTCATGACAGTCATTGCGATCACGATTACTCTGGCCGAGTTCAGGGACTCCGGAGGTCTTCTTAAAACCGCGCATCATGGCCTCGTGGTTCTGGCGGTTGTCGTATTGTGCAGCCATACCGTGCGCACAGTCGTGAGATCCGCCGACGCCTATCGCTCCGGAATTGGCTATGCCAGCCTCGAATGGACCAACTCTCCGACGATGGCGGCAGTGAACGATCTTCCCGCAAATGCCTTGATCTACAGCAATGGCCCGGATGCAATTGCCTACGTGCTGAGACGCCCTGCCCGGTACATTCCAGAGCACTTCAAACTGCGGACCGGCAACGAAGACCCGTCAAATCCATTCGAGAAACAGATAGGCGACCTGCTGCGCGCGTCTACCGGGCAACCCGCATACCTCGTCATGTTCGACAGGATCACATGGCGCTTCTATCGCGCGTCGGAAGCCGAACTAAAGCAGCTTCTTTCTCTCGCTACCGTAGCAACGGCGCCTGACGGCCGCGTCTACCGCATACTGCCGACATCGAGCCCGGGTTGATCCTGTGTCTGAACATCCAAAAGAGCTGGAAGGGGAACACATGGAAAGCGGTGCATTACCGATCGCCCCCATTGTGAACCCAAATAGGGCGTCGTTCAGACATTATCTTGCGCTCGCCAGGCTTGACCACGCCACGAAGCATGTCTTCATCATACCGGGCATTATTCTCGCCTATGCCCTGCGCGAGCCCTCACTGGACAATGCCGTAGCATCGATGATCGTCGGGTTTTTGAGCGCAATTGCCATTGCGTCGGCGAACTACGTCATCAATGAATGGCTTGATCGCGAGTTCGACGCATATCATCCGCTGAAGCAGGCCCGCGCGGCTGTTCAGCGGGGGCTTTCGCCATCCCTTGTCTACATGGAATATGTGACCTTTGCCGCAGTCGGTCTGTTGCTCGCGTTACAGGTCGGGACGTTGTTCTTCTTGACCTCAGCCCTGTTTCTGGTCTCTGGCCTTGTTTACAACGTCCGACCGATCCGATCAAAAGACCTGCCCTATATCGATGTCATCTCCGAATCGATAAATAATCCAATCCGACTGACACTCGGTTGGACGATGATCGACGCAGCGACCCTGCCGCCCAGCAGTCTTCTCCTGGCGTATTGGACCGCAGGGGCGTTTCTTATGGGAGCCAAGAGGTTGTCCGAGTACAGAGACATCTGCTCCGCCTCGGATCGTGATCTGCTTCAGCGTTACCGCCGGTCTTTTCGCTTTTACACCGCCGAGAGCTTGACCGTTTCGTGCTTTCTTTACGCCATGGTCTCGGCATTCTTCATTGCAGCCTTCCTGGTCAAATATCGGTTGGAATACATCGTGGCGATGCCGTTTATCGCTGTGCTGTTTTCATCTTATCTCTGGCTGTCATTGTTGAGGAACTCGATCGCTCAACGACCGGAGAGGTTGTTTCGGTCGCGCCGTCTGGTCGCTGCGCTCTGCCTTGCGGTTTTCGCTTTGCTCGTCACTTCATTCGTCGACATACCCTCTTTCTACGATCTTTCGAAAGAGGACTTTACTCCGGTTGATAGATTGAAATGAAACTTTTCGCCCGAACGATATGGGATAGCCGCGATCTCGTGGTTTTTGATCTTGATGGAACGCTCTATGACCAAGCGCGCCTTAGAATTCGCATTGCCCTCAGCTTGCTCTCTGAAGCGGTGCGTTCGCGTACTTTCGACACGGTGAGGGTGTTACAGCAATTTCGCCACTGCAGGGAGATTTTGGCGCGCACGTCTCCGGATGACTTCATCGAACGCCAGTTCACAGACACGGCGGCACTCTGCCGCTGTTCAAGGGGGGATGTCGAAAAGGTAGTCCGCGAATGGATCGATCGACGACCGCTCACCTTCCTTGCCGCCTGCCGTTACCAAGGCGTCGAGGAACTCTTCGACGGACTGCGGCAATCGGGGCGGATCATCGCCGTCCTTTCCGACTATCCTGCCCGTGAGAAGCTTGATGCCTTGGGGTTAAAGGCGGATTTGGTCGTCAGCGCGACTGACGATGACCTGCAAAGGCTGAAGCCGGACCCAACCGGGCTTATCAAGATACTCTGCACGACCGGCGTCCCAGCCGACAGAGCGCTGATGATAGGCGACCGCTTCGATCGTGATTGGGCGGTTGCAGACAGCGTTGGCATGGATGCGATCATCCGCTGCGGCCGTCGAGATCTGCGATGCACCACATTTCGGTCCTATCGGGATCCGCTGTTCGAGCCGATACTTCAGCGACGGCGGATCGCCGCCGCGGGATTAACACCATGAGGTTGGCGTCGATCCACTTATTTCCAAGTGTCGAAAAATGCGTCGAGGCACTTGCGGATACGCTGGTCAGCCTTGAACGGCCGGACTCGGACGAGCAGGAAAATCTTGAGGCGATTGCAGCCTTCCTCCAGACAATTCTAACGAAAATGCCAGACCACCTTGGTATCCCTTTCCGTATTCTGACACTGATTTTTGACGCCTGGCCCTTGGCGGCAACTGGAAAACCGTTTCATGCCCTCGATCTGGCGCGTCGTATCGATCAGGTGGATCGTTGGGAGCATTCGCGGCTTGCCTTTCGGCGGACACTAATCGCCTTCTATCGGCCATTCACCATCTTCGCTTTCTATTCAGAACTCTGCAAACAGGACGTTCTAGTTGGCGCACACACGAAACAGAACTGAGGGCGTCACCCGGCAAATGGCAGCCGAGGTGGTGGTGATAGGGTCCGGCCCCGGAGGCGCCGTCACCGCGATGCTTTGCGCCGAGGCGGGTAAGTCCGTGCTGCTCGTCGAAGAAGGAAAAAATTTACCGCTCCAATGGCCGGCACATTTTTCGAGTGACGAGATCCTGCACAAATACCGGAATGCCGGCGTGAGTATTGCCGTTGGCTCTCCACACATTGCTTATGTCGAGGGTCGCTGCGTCGGCGGTGGTAGCGAGATAAACCGCGGGCTCTATCACCGTACACCTGCGTACGTTCTTGACCAATGGCGCACCGAGTTCAATGTGCGGGATCTATCGCTTGACATTCTGGTGCCCCATTTCACCGCGTGCGAGGAAATCGCTCGCGTCGAGTATCTTCCGGGCGAGGCATCGCTTCTGTCAATGCGTTTGTATGAGGGGGCGAGCAATCTTGGCTGGCGTGTTGTCGAGGCTCCGCGTCTCTACCGTTACGCTGGTGGAGGCAGCAAGCAGTCCATGTCCGAGACTTTCGTCCCGCGATTTCTCGAAGCAGGAGGACGGCTGATCGCTGACACCTCCGTGAGGCGGCTTTCACGAACTGGTGGTAAGTGGCGGATGGAAGCGAAGCATGCGTCGCCGGAGGCCAGTTCCCAGGCTATCGAGATTTTCGCCGACAAGGTTTTCTTAGCCTGCGGAGCGGTTCAGACGCCCGCCCTCCTGCGGAGAAGTGGGCTGCGCAAGAACATAGGCAATTCCCTGCGTTTCCACCCGATGTTGAAAGTCGTCGCAGAATTCGACGACGACATCAATGTTCCCGGCGATTTCGATCCCGTCCACCAGGTCAAGGAGTTCGAGCCTCATTTCGGTATGGGATGTTCCATAAGTAACCGTCCCATGCTCGCCTTGGCCATGGCCACCCGCGCCGACTCTTTTGCTTTGGTTGAGCATCGGTGGCGCCGCATGGGCATATACTACGTTCAGACGACTGGCGGCTGCGCGTTGGTACGCAATGCTGCTCCTTTTCGCGATCCCTTTGTGCGCGTCTGGCACAGTGATTATCAGCTGCGGGAATACGCTGACGGGATGAAGCGGCTTGCGGAGGTGCTTCTCGCCGCCGGCGCCACTGCAATCTATCCCACAGCACCGGGCTATCCGGTCCTTCGCTCCATGGCTGATGTTCGCAAGCTCCCAGAGACCTTGCCAAGGGGGTCCGGCAATCTGACGTCGGTTCATATCTTTTCGTCGTGCCCGATGGGCGAGAACGAAGCTTTGTGCGCGACCGACTCCTTCGGACGCGTGCATGGGGCAGATGGACTCTATATTTCCGACGCGTCCCTGCTTTGCGGCCCGACGGCGGTGAATCCCCAGGGCACGGTGATGGCGATTGCGCACCGCAATGCGACCAGAGCTATCGAAAATGGCTTCCACTGAGCGTTATTTATTTCCGGTACAGGGATAAAAATGAGGCATCTGATCACCGGTGGTTCCGGCTTCATCGGCCACCTTCTCGCCCGCCGCCTGCGCGAACGCGGAGACTCCGTGCGCCTCCTTGACGTCTGGTCAGACCCGGCACGGCCTACGGATATCGAGTTTATCGAGTGTAGTATCCTCAACCGCGAGGGTGTTGCTGCCGCTATGCGGCATGTTGACATCGTTCATCACTGTGCTGCGCTCGTCGCGCAGACAGGTGCTGGTCGTCGTCATTGGGACGTGAACCTCGACGGAACGCGCATCGTTGCCGAGGAGGCGGAGAAGTCTGATGTGAAGGCGATATTCCACCTCAGCACGACCGCAGTATATGGCATCCCTCCCGCGGGAGCGATCGACGCGTCGACGCCGCTGCGGCCGGTGGAGGCCTACGGTCGATCAAAACTGGCCGGTGAACTGCTGATGAAGGAAATCTGCGGACGCAGCGGTATTCCGCTGACGACAATACGTCCGCGTGTAGCGCTCGGCCCTGGCCGCCTAGGTATCTTTCAGGTGCTGTTTGAATGGATTCGAGAAGGCAGAAATGTTTATGTCATCGGAACTGGCGACAATCGCGTTCAGTTCGTACACGCCGAGGATCTCATAGACTTCTATGTGCTGGCGCTGGATACAGGTCGGCCGGGCACCTATAACGTCGGTACGGATCGCTTCCAAACCCTTCGGGAAGACCTCGAGCGCCTGATCGTCCATGCGAATAGTGCCTCGAAAGTGCGCCTTCTGCCTGAGTTCCTCGCGATCAACACGCTTCGACTGCTTTACTGCGCGCGCCTATCTCCGCTCGTTCCCTGGCATTATCTTACCTATCACAGGGACTGCCATTTCGATGTTGCGCCTCTACTGAGGATGGGATGGCGGCCCAGATATTCAAACGCGGAGATGTTGCACGAGACATATGATTGGTACCGTGCGAACCGCATTACCAGTGTTGCTCCAACGTCGCCGCACCGCTCGCCGCTCCGCCAGGGAGCACTGAAGCTTTTGAAACGGCTGTCTTGATGCGTGTTCTTAGGTCGGGCGCTGAACCCTCTCATAAGCGCCGAAGAGCAGCCAGCTGATACCAAAAATGGCGGTCGGAGCCCAAAGGATCACATGAGCCAGCAGGACGACCGCCACAGCCATTTGTGCATCGACGCCAACAAGCGCGAAGGCCTGAACTCCGAAAAACTCGAAAGCGCCGAAGTGGCCGGGAAGACTCGGCACCAGAGTTCCAAGTGTGCTGAAGGCGAATGCCACGAACGGTTGGAGCAGGTGGTCGGGGGAGCCGCCCAGGCTCAGCCACGCTCCGATAAGAACGAGGCTTTCTAGAATCCACAATGCCAGCGAAATCACCGTGAGCACAGCGATCCGGCGCCACGACCCGACCTGAAGCACGGCTGCGGAAGTGGCTTTCAAAGCCGAGAGCAGGCTTGAAGCTATTGAAAGCTCGACTCCGCGGAACAGTCTTTCAAACAATCGGCTGAGAAGGGCTGGCACAAACAGCATTCCCAGTCCTCCAGCTAGGGCGACAACAAGAACGAGCTGAAAATTCCGCATGAGCGCCGCCGGGGCTGACACTTCCGCCAGCATTAGAGCCCCGGCGCCGAGGATGACGATCGTCACGAGATCGAGAATTCGCTCAACGATCATCGTTCCGAGCACAGTGCCAGCGGAGATTCCAAAGCGGCGGCTGAACCACAGTACCCGAAAACCGTCACCAAGGCGCAATGGCAGCACGTCGCTCATGCCAAAACTGGCGATAAAGGGGCCAATGGTCGGCCCCAATGGCAAGCTGCGACCGGTTGTCTGCCCAAGCATGATCCAGAACCGGACGGCCCGAAGCAGGAAATCCGCCACGAACGCCAGGACGGCAAGAAATAGGGGTGCAAGAGTGGCGCGTTGCAGCAAATCGCTGACTTCCGCCAGATTCACGTCCCGCAGGACGAGAACGACGAAAGCTGCTCCTGCGATGAGGCCCAAGCCAACGCGCAACGTGGTGTTGAAGCGGCCGCGCAATAATTGGTCGCCGTCAACCATTGTGGCCGGCCATATACTGTACATGAAGGGCCGCCAGCGTCGCGCGATTGGTGATCTCCAGCTTTCGGTAGATGTTATGGAGATGAATTCCGATCGTTCCCTCGGATGCACCGAGTCTCTCGGCAATCGTTCGGTTCGAAAGCCCTCCGCATATCAGTGCCGCGATCTCCCTCTCGCGTGCGGTCAGCAATCCGAATTTTTTAAAGATAGCGACTTGCGGCATAGCGGTCGCCTTCGCCACCAAATCATCCGGTAGCCACTTCTCTCCTTTTCCGACCTGGCGCATACAATCGAGCAGGGCTTCCGGGGCATATTCTTTCAGTAGGATTCCGCATACCCCCAAAGCCATGGCCTCGGCAATTTGCGGGCCGCTCATTGTTGCCGTTAGAAAAATGGACTTCAGCCGCAACCGCTGGCTTTGCAATGCGCGCAGAACGTCGAGGCCTCCCATTCTCGGCATCGCTACGTCGAGCACGGCGATGTCCGGCTGAAGGTCCCTAATGAGCGAGACTGCGTCTGCTCCGCTCACTGCCACACCCACGACGTTGAAATCCGCCGCTGTACTCAAGATGTCTTGAAGCCCGCGAAGGAGTAACGGATGGTCGTCGGCGAGAACAACTGAATGCATCAGCGGCTCTCCGGCATTATCGGTAGTTTGATGTGGATCCCAAATCCGGGAGTGGTTCGGCAGATTGCCAGGTCGCCGCCGAGCTTTGCGACCCGAGCTGAAAGCGATAACGGTGTTTGAAGCTTCGCGTTCGGTGCAATGCCCGCTCCGTTATCGATGAGTTTCATTTCCAGCCCGTTGCCATTGTCTATGACAGATATGCTTAGCCCGGTGGCCCGACCGTGGCGCACTGCGTTGGCCACCGCCTCGGATATGAGCTGCATGATTTCATGCACCACTCGTGTTGGAACGGCCAAATCGGGTGGGCTGAATGAGATCTCGATTCGGCAGTTCCACTGCTCTCTCAGGAGTTCCAGAAAGTCCGACAGAGACTGGTCCAGTCGAGTATGAGCTGGCTCGTCACTAGTCCGATTGTCCTCAACAAATTGCCGGACGCGCTGCTGTTGCTCTAAAATCAGCAATCCTACTTCACTGATTTGGAGCTTGGCATCGTCCTTGACGGTTCCGCTGAGCAGCTTGAGTTTCAATCGTGCGGCGGTGAGGTTTTGCAGGACGCCGTCATGCAGGTCGCGCGCCAACCGCATTCGTTCTTCCGACCGTGCCGCCTCGGTGGTCTGTTGAATGAGTGAATGCCGCTCAAGTTCGGAGCCGAAGCGCGTTGCAATGATCTCTGTCAAGGCATCCCCTTCATCAGGACGGAATGCCGAATTGATAACGAAGACACGTCCACGATACCCAACACTGGAAAAAGCCGCTGAGGAAAGATGCCGCACGGGCTGATCCGCGCTCACCGTAATCTCGGGCAAGTCGGCCATCAGCGCGGCGAGTTGCTCTTCGCTTTTCCTGATGAAATTGTGATCGCCGCGACGATGTGATGGCTGCAGATCATGCCGAGCCCAGAAGTCTGTGTTTCGGATGTCGATTAACTGTAGCTCGCCATCCATCCAGTGCGCGACGCAACCCGCGTCTTCCTCCTGATCCCGCCACACGACGATCAAGCGGGAATCGCCGAGGACCCTCGATGCGTGCTTAAACAATAGGTCCAACCATGCGACGCGACTGCCGCTTATGGCATCAAAAGGAAAGCCCGCGAGCTGGGTCAGACGCTGGCGACTGCGTTCGCGATAGGCACCGAAATAGCCGAGTGTTACCGCAGCAAGCACGAAATACGTCGACCGCATGATGAAGATGTCCAATTCGGATTCCCCATCCAACAAATCGGGGAGCCCCACGATCAACTGGACAAAGAGGGCGATAAGTGCTCCGAGCGTTGCCCCCTTCAAGCCCCAGCGCATCGTCATCGCCAGGATTACGAACGGAAGAACTGTAAAGAAAGGACTCGCCAGCTCGTTGGTTAGAAAGGTTAGCCAGCCGACCACACCAGCATCAACTACATGAGTGATGAGGTGCACGGGGTGGTCGAGCGGCTTGCGCAACGGGCGGAGAACCAGCACGAGCGAGAGGAAAAGATACAAACCCAGAACCACTCGCGATTCATGAAGAAGCGAATTGGGTCTCGTCGGATCAAGGTAAATCGCCAACATGGCGAAGACCGCGGTCACCAGCCGCCCAATGCATATTAGCCGCTCAGGATCCGTGCTCAGGAGCCGGTCGCGCGCCAGGCCCATAATTCCCTTCCGGTTCCAAGGGGAGTGCGTCGGCCAGGTATTCCGGCTTGGGCTCACCATGCGCAACTCCGTCTGGAGGCACCCGCTGTGAAAAGTCATTTTAGTATGTCCAAATCTTTGGGCTAACGCCGGTAAATGTCAACGATGGTGAATTCCGAACTACCTCTCAGGCATGAAGTTCGCATCCGTTGTTCGTATCCGGGCTTTGACGCTTTCGCGTCAGGAAGAATGAATTATGTCACTGGTCCATGCTCCCTTGGGAAGTATCCAAACTCGACTCGGGCACGAGATGGCATGAACCGATCCCGCCGATGGAAGTCATCGAGAACGGCCGAACCACCAAGAACGTCTGCAGTGTTTGACAGAAAAACACACGCGCAGCGATGGTACTTCAATTCGAGATTATCACGCAGATTGAATTCACACCAAAGACGATAAAGTGCTTGGCGTATTGTTCGTTAGGGCCTTTTATGACGCCCTCGATTCGAACGAGCAAGTAAACATTAGGAGGGTGGAATGCCTATCGACGAATTCGCGGAGTTGATAAACTTGCGGCTCGATGACCATCTCGAATGACACGATAGGACCAAGCTTGCGCAACTCGAAAGAATATCCAGGCTTATTAGACCGCCCAGGCACTTCGGAGGGTTTTCAACTTGCGGTGATCGGCTGCGGAGCCTGGGGCAAGAACCTGGTCCGCTGCTTTGCTGAATTGGGCTGTCTCGGCGCTGTCGCCGATCACCACTCCGCGACAGTCGCGGCCGTTCTTAGCCGTTACGGCAGCCGAGCCCTTTCCTTTGAGCAGGTAATTGCCGAGCCTTCGATCCAGGCGGTGGCGATCTCCACGCAACCGTCAACCCATTACGACCTTGCCAAGCGCGCCCTTCTTGCCGGCAAGCATCTCTTCGTCGAAAAGCCGCTCGCGCTTGAGCTCAAGCATGCCGAGGAGTTGACCGATCTGGCACGGCGCTTGGATCGACGACTCATGGTCGGGCATATACTACAGTATCATCCCGCGTTTTCCCGGCTCCAGAGCCTCATCGCGACCGGTGCTATCGGCCGTGTCCTGCGGATTCAGGCCAACCGCATGAATCTGGGGGTGATCCGGTCCGAGGAGGATGTGCTCTGGTGTCTAGGCCCTCATGATGTCTCTATTATCTTGGCTCTTGTGGGCGCAGAACCAAGCGAGGTTTACGGCATCGGCGGCTACCACCTGCGGAAATCGATAGCCGACGCCGTCACCCTTCACCTGGCCTTCCCGGCCGGGGAGCAGGCCCAAGTCAATCTGTCCTGGTTGCATCCCGTCAAGGAACACCGGCTCACGGTAATCGGGTCAGAAGCTATGATCGTGCTCGACGATGGAGCGCCATGGGAGCGCAAACTGCTCTTATATCCGCACATCGTGAATGTGGCAGAGGATGCAACGGCAACAATCCGAGCCGAACCACTTCCAGTCGCGGTAGAGGAGAATGAACCGCTAAAACTCGAATGTCAGCATTTTGTCGACTGCATCGCCCAGGGGCGTGATCCGGTAACAAATGGTGACGAAGGGTTACGCGTGATGCGAGTCTTGTCCCAGGCCAGCATGATGATGAACCCCAGCCATGGCTGCCAGGCCAATTCTGGACGCACGGACGCTGTCCACCGCCCTTTGAACGTCTAGAGGCGAGCATGTCAGACCGGATCCCTTTTAACGATCTTGGTGCGCAGCGCCGGTATCTTGGAAAGGCCGTTGACGAGGCGATCCGCAGCGTCCTCGATCACGGCATTTACGTCATGGGCCCGGAGGTTGCGCAACTCGAGCAAGATCTCTCCACTTTTTGCGGTGCCAAGCACGCGATTTCCTGCGGCAGTGGAACCGATGCCTTGGCCCTTGTATTGATGGCCAAGAACGTGAAGGCTGGCGACGCGGTGTTCTGTCCGTCCTTTACGTTTGCGGCCACCGCAGAAGCCATAGCCGGACTTGGCGCGACGCCGGTGTTCGTCGACATCTGCGAGGATACCTTCAACCTCGATGTCAGGAGTCTTCGTTCCTCCATAACAATGGCTAAGGACAAGGGTCCTAAGCCAGTCGGCATTGTTGCGGTCGATCTGTTTGGCCAGCCAGCCGACTACTACGACATCGAGGCAATTGCAGCCCGCGAGGGCCTGTGGCTGGTCTGTGATGCAGCTCAAGCCTTCGGCGCAAGCTACAAGGGGCGGCAAGTCGGTACAATTGGGCTTGCCACCACAACAAGCTTCTTCCCGACCAAACCCTTGGGCTGCTATGGCGATGGCGGCGCGGTATTCACAAGCAATGCCGAGGTGGCTGACACCATCCTCTCGCTCCGTATTCATGGCCAGGGGAAGGATAAGTATGACAATGTTCGGATCGGCATGAACAGCCGTCTCGATACGGTACAGGCGGCCGTTCTGATAGAGAAGCTAAAGATATTTCCGGGTGAAATCACCGCCCGCAACCGCATCGCGAACCGCTACAATAAGCAACTGCGCGACATTGCCACCGTCCCGAACATCCTGGCGGGCGCGACCTCGGTTTGGGCGCAGTATACGCTGCGCCTGCCAAGGTGCGACCGCGGAGTGTTCCAGAGCTTCCTAGCAGCGGCGGGCGTTCCGACAGCCGTCTACTATCCAAGGCCCATGCACCGCCAAGCTGCGTACTGGCACTTCCCGACTGCCCCGAATGGCCTGCCCGTCTCTGATCGCCTTGCTGCCGAGGTCGTCAGTCTGCCGATGCATCCCTATCTGACCGAGGAGGTGCAGGATCAGATCACGGCTGCGGTGCGGGGAGCATTGGCGACTCAGGCTTGACTTCAGCCTCACATGGGAGAGCCGATACCACTACGTGTGGACTCCTGCCCAGCTTGCGACATGCCGTTCGCGCGCGGATCAAGGCGGTCCATCGGGGGGATCGCTGCGCACGGTGCCCGGCGAGTTCTCGCGCCTTGTAACCGAGGCGTATGATCGAATGTCTCGTGGACAGCGGAAAAAGGGCGGCCCAGTTTCCCGTCAGCATCATCGTCATCGCCTCGACAAGGTCGATCAGCGCCGTCAGACCGCCGCCGGTGCACTCGGTGGTGATACCACGCCTTGGCCTAAGCCGACGCAAGGCGTTGACGAGATGAAGCACGAGGCGGTTTCCGCTCGTGCCGAGCGGATGCCGGAGGCTGATCGCCCCTCCATCCACAGCGTAGCTCCCGAAACGGCTAGGCCCTCACACCGAAAGCGGAGGCCTCTGCGATCCGGAAATCATGTCCTTTATCTTCCGGAGCAACCAGCGGTCATGACCCAAACCAGCCATTCCTGAGCCGTCTTGCTTCTCCGAGGCACTCAGTTACACGGCACGCGTCGGCAAAACTGTGATGGTGATGTAATCTGACGCACTAGCTGATTGTGCAATGCCACCATGCCTGCAAGCGTCGAAGCGATTTCCGGGCGCATTGACCTGGCTTTAAAAGGGCGAAGCAGTGGTCGAACTGTATGGTCGGGTGCTGACGAGGCGTGAAGTTGCCGCGCATTCGGGGGCGCTGTCGCAATTCGCCGGCGTACGGCTGATGACGCTTGGAGACGGGCTCGAGCGGGGAATAAGAATGCTGGAGTTCCGCTCCGGTACGGGCCTCAGATTCACGGTTCTCGTCGACCGAGCCCTGGACATCGCGGAGTGCGAGTACAAAGGACTCCCGATCGGCTGGCATTCGCCGGCAGGATTTCGCAATCCGGGGCTGCTGGATTATGAGGGTGAAGGCGGCCTCGGGTGGCTGCGCTCCTTTTCGGGCCTCCTTGTCACCTGCGGCCTTGATCACATCCTCTTCATGGACGAGGCGCCGGCCGTTCACTATCGCTATCCGCACCGCAAATCGGTCAAGGCCTCCATCCACGGACGAGTCAGCGGCATCCCGGCCCGGCTCGGCGGCTATGGCGAGCGATGGGAAGGAGATCGGTGCTTCCTCTGGTGCGAAGGCACAGTGACTCAGGCGACGGTGTTTGGCGAAGACCTGCATCTGACCCGGCGAATCGAGATCGAGGTCGGCACCAACGTCGTCCATTTGCATGACGAAGTCGCCAATCGCGGGTTCTACCGCACCCCGCACATGTACATGTACCACATCAATGTCGGGCATCCGCTCATTGATGAAGGATCGCGCTATATCGCGCCGATCGCCGATGTCGTCTGGGCCAGTCACGCAGGGCAAGATTATCAGGGCCAGGGCGTCGGCTACTGGCGCTTCCCTGCTCCTCAACTCGATTTTCTGGAACAGGTCTGGCAACACCAGTTGGCAAGCGATCCCCAAGGCCGCACGCCGGTCATGGTGGCGAACGACCGGCTCGGCATCGGCTTTAAGGTGATTACGCGCACGGACCAGTTTCCCTGCATGCTGGAGTGGCAGAATTTTCAGGCCGGCAACTATGCGCTTGGCATCGAGCCCTCGACCAATCATGTCCACGGGGCTGCTTTCGCGCGTGACCGGGAGGAACTGATCTGGCTGGACCCGGGTGCGGCGCGGCACTATGAGACAAGCCTTTGCATTCTCGACGGCGCTTGCGAGATCGCTCGCGCCGAAGCGGAAACGAGAGCGCTAGGCCGGCAGCCGGACGAGGATTATCCCCAGCCGTCTTTCAACTATACTCCGCTGGGCGAACGTTGACCGGCGCGGCAATTCTTGCGCTTTCAATCGCCGCCTCGCACAGGCGCAGCGAAACCAAGTTCCCACGCGCCGAATTGTTCGGCGGATTGCCGCTTTCTATGGCGACAAGCAGGGCTCCCATCGCGCCAGCGAATCCATCGTTGAACCACTGGCCGGCAAGCTCCGGCCGCGCGACGCCATCGGCAGTATGCAGACTGACTGTTTGATGACCGAGGTCGGGTCCGGTGCTGCGCAGTGTCCCGAGTGTGCCGACGACAACGGTTGAATCCTGCGCTCCGAAGCGTGTCATACCGTCGAAGACGAGCGAGGCCTGTCCCCCCGGATAGGCGACCAGTGCTTGGGCGAGAAGCTGCGACGCTACCTTCTGGCCATGCGCGCGGCTGCCCGTCGCATAGACCGTTTCCGCCGTGTCACCTATGATGCTGGCCAGGAAATCGAACCAGTGGATGGCAAAGTCGTCCAGCACGATCTGGTCGATTTTTTCGAAGGGCGTCCCGGCGATCCACGAATGATCCCATTGGATGGAAACGTGAACCGCCGTCACCTCCCCGATCAGTCCGGCGGACACGGCTTCCCGGATGTAGCACAGATGCGGTGCCCAGCGGCCGTTCTGGTTTACGGCTAGTAGCACTCCGTTTCGGTCGGCTAGTTCAACCAATTCACGGCCGACATCAAGATCTCGCACAAACGGCTTTTGCGACAGGACGTGCTGTCCGGCCATGATCGCCCTTCGTATCAGCGGCAAGCGATCCTCGGGGTGCAGCGTAATGTCCAGCACGGATATGTGTGAGTTTCTGATCAAATCGTCGATTTTGTCGGTGGCAAGGGCGTTGGGAAAAAATTGATCGCGCCTGCGCTCCGCCCGATCCAAGTGCCTGTCGCAAATCGCGACTACATTCAGTCCATAGGTCCGGTAGGCATCCAGATGGGCAAAGCTGATGCCGCCGGCGCCGATCAGCCCGATGCCCAGTGATTTGTCACTGGGCATGGGAGGAGCGTAATCAAGGACCGGCCCCTCGACCGGCGTGGCATCCCTCGCGACCAGCGCGTAGGAGTCGCGCGCCGACAAATCCGGCAATTCCTTATCCGATTTCGCCATGGCGACAGGTTCCAAGATTTTGGCGCTTCCTGGCCCATTCGGAGCCGCCAAGCTTTCCGGGAGGATCAAGCGCACCACCTTATGGAAATATACATGGCGAGGAAGATCTGCGCTGGAAAATATCACCCAAACTGATGCAATCTGATTGGACGTTTGATGGCGCGCTGCGGCGCGCCGATTACCACTGACAGCAGGAGGCTTGCAATCCGTCGAAAAAGAGGATGCCATCGCCGAGGGGACGTGGGCTAGACGAGGACGCTGCCCGGCCCCTGGCGCCCGACGGGCATCTTGGAAGGTAGTCATGTCAAAAATGGGAGGAAAGCAGATGGTGACGAAGCTACGATTACTTTTGTGCGGCTTGTTGCTGGCGATGGCCATTCCAGCGGCGGCCCAGGCGAAGACCTTCTATTGGATTTCGCATGGCGGCCCGGCCGATCCGGTCTGGACCTACTTCCTCGCCGGCGCGAAGCAGTGGGCTGCGGACACGGGCAACACGGTCAACACCTCGTTCCACAATGGCGACGTGGCATCCCAGCAGGAAGCCGTTCGTGCCGCGATTGCGGCCAAGGCCGACGGTATTGCTACCACCAGCCCGGATCCCGGCAGCTTGGTCGAAATCGCCAAGGAAGCGAACGCCGCGACGATTCCGATCATTAACTTCAACACACCCGATCCGACGGCGAGCTTCGACGCCTATGTCGGCGGCGACAACGTCGTCTTCGGCAGGAACTGGGCGCAATACTTGGTCGACAAGGGCCTTGTGAAGAAGGGCGACTTTGTCTGGATGCCGGTCGAAGTCCCTGGCGCCACCTACGGCGTCCAGGAAGAGGAAGGAATCAAGAGCGTTTTCGAGCCGCTCGGCATCACCTACGAAGTCACCGAAGCCACCCTCGACCAAGCCGAGGTGATCAGCCGGATGGCCGACTATCTCACCGCCAATCGCGCCAAGATCAAGGCCATCATCGGTCTCGGCGACCTGGTGACTGGGTCGATCAAGCGCGTTTTCGACCAGGTTGGCGTCAAGCCGGGCGAAATCCCTGTCGTCGGCTGGGGCAACTCGCTCGACACGACCCAGGAAGTCCTGACCGGCTACGTGAACGCCGCCCAGTGGCAAGACCCACAGGCGACGAGTTATGTGGCGCTTTCGCTTGCAAACATGGCCGCCAGTGGCATCCCGCCCGGCTTCGACGTCATCACCGGTGCGCTCTACGAGAAAGATACCGCGCAGGTCTACGACGATATCCTGTCGGGTAAGTAAGCTCGATATGAGAGACATTCGCGGCCAGCGCCGTCGCGAATGCCTCTATCATTCCGTCGAGCCGCGAAACCGTCGAATGCGGCGCGCGGGGTCTTTGCCAATCTAACCGTGTCGCGGGTCCCCAACGTGGAAAATCGTTCTATAGCCGTCGTCCAACGCCTGATCGCGAGGCCCGAATTCGGACCTTTCGTGCTCCTCGTTGCCGAGATTTTCGTCTTTTGGGGGATCAATCACGAGTTCCTGTCGCCGCAGAACATCAGCAACACACTGGCCTTCACGGTCGAACTTGGCCTGATCGCGCTCGCAATGACGCTTCTGATGACGTCGGGCGAGTTCGATCTGTCCGTCGGATCGGTCTTTGGCTTCTCGCCGGTCCTGATGTGGACGCTGTTCAATAGCGGCGTCACCTCGCTCGAGGTTGGTTTCATCACGGCGCTGGTCGTCGCCGCGCTGATCGGGCTGGTCAATGGCTGGTTCGTGACCCAGCTGAAGATTCCGTCCTTCCTGGTGACGCTCGGCATGCTGCTTGTCGTGCGTGGCACCGCCCTGTTCATCACCAGCGGGTTTCCGCAGCGGACCTGGAGTGCTGAAGGAACTTTCCTGGCTGAGGCTCTCGTCGGCGATTTCTATATCGGCCCGTTCCGCATCTACATGTCGCTCTTCTGGTTCATCGCCGCCGCCGTGGCGCTCGGTTATGTGCTCACGCAAAGCCGGACGGGTAACTGGATCCAGGCGGCCGGTGGCAATCCCAGCGCCGCAAGAGCGCGTGGCGTCAATGTCAGTAGAGTGAAGATCGGCCTGTTCATGCTTTCGGCGATCCTAGCCTCGCTTGCTGGCGTCATCAGTTCGCTGCGCACGTCGGCGGCCAACCCAAACAGCGGCACCGGCTACGAGTTGGAAGTCATCGCCATGGTGGTGATCGGCGGCACGGCGTTGACCGGCGGCCGCGGCACGATCATCGGAACCGTGCTCGGTATTTTGATCCTACGCGTCATGCGCAACGGCATCGTACTGATCGGCGTGCCGGGCCTTGCCTATAACATCTTCATCGGCGCGATCATCCTCGGGATGATGGCGCTCCACTCGTGGCTGGAACGCCGGCATCAGGCGGGGACTTGAGGCGATGGCTGAACCGTTGATCCGCATGGAGAACATCCGCAAATCCTATGGCCGCGTCCAGGCGCTCATTGACGCGAGGCTCCACGTCAACGAACGGGAGATCGTCGGCCTGCTCGGCGATAACGGCGCGGGCAAGTCGACGCTGATCAAGGTGCTTTCCGGCGCCGTTCCCCTGACGAGCGGCGACATTTTCGTCCGTGGTGAGAAGGTGCACTTCCGCACCACAAGCGACGCCATCGCGCATGGCATTGAGACGATCTACCAGGATTCCGCGCTGGTCACGCAATTGTCGATCGCCCGCAACCTGTTCCTCGGGCGTGAGCCGATCAAAGCGCCGCGCTTTTTGAACCGGATGGATCAGGAAACCATGAACACGGTCGCCCGCGACCTGCTCAAGCAGGTCGGCATCTCGAAGAACATCCCGCCGACCACACCGGTCGGTTCGCTCTCCGGCGGCGAGCGCCAGGCGGTGGCGATTGCCCGCGCCATGTATTTTGACAGCGATCTTATCATCCTCGACGAACCGACCAACAATCTGGGCGTTGCCGAGACCCAAGGGGTGCTGAGCTTTGTTCGTAGGGCCCGCGATTCTGGCCACTCCTGCATCTTCATCGCCCATAACATCCATCACGTCTTCCAGGTGGTTGATCGCATCGTCGTCATGCGCCGCGGCAAGGTCGTCGCCGACGATATCGACCCGAAGAAATCCAGCGTCGAGGAGGTTGAGCGGGTCATTACGGGCATGTCCGATGAGGAAATTCGGGCCGCGTTACTTGAGGGCGGACAGCGGCTGGGTTGAGCGGGCTAAGGGAACGCCTGCCCGGGCTAGTTCAGCCAGCCGACGCCCAGTTGTGATGGAAACCAATCATCCGCTCCATCAGATTGTATCAAACGTCTGGCTTGCGATCGCATCAGGCCCTATGACTCCGAAGATGAAAGCCACTGTTGCGGACATTGCAAAGGCTTGTGGGCTATCCACCGCGACGGTGGATCGCGTACTTAACAATCGTGCCGGCGCGAGCGCCGCTAACCGGCAGCGCGTGATGGAGGCTGCCAAGCAGCTCGGTTATCTGCCCGTAGCCGATTCGGTGACGCTTCCCTCCAAGCCCGCCCATCTCGAATTTTTTCTGCCGATCGGCAGCAACGCCTTCATGAACGACCTTGCCAGGCACATCGAGGACTATGCCGGGCGTTTGCCTTTAGTAGCCTCCTGCAGAATTCATAGTCTGAATGGCATCTCGCCGAATGCCTTGCAGCACGCCGTCGAAAAACTTTCGCTGCGTGCGAACGGCGTCGGCGTTATAGCGGTCGATCATCCGAGAACACGCAACATATTGCGTGAGGTCGTGGAGGCAGGTGTACGCCTGGTCACGTTGGTCTCGGACGTTCCGGCTGCGCCGCGCTCAGCCTATGTCGGGATCGACAACAGGGTGGCCGGTCGAACGGCAGCTTTGTTGATGGGCCGTTTTCTCCGCGGGCGTTCCGGGCATTTGGCTTTGGTCGTCGGTTCACGTTCATACCGCGGGCACGAAGAACGTGAGATGGGCTTTCGCTCCGTGCTCAGCGAGGAGTTCCCCAATCTCACCGTCACAATTGCGGTGGAAATCAATGACGAGCCGGAAGTCAGCTACACCGCAACCATGAGGGCGCTTGACAACGAGCCACAACTCCTTGGGATCTATTGCGTCGGAGCGGGGCGTTCAGGAATCGCAAAGGCACTCAGAGAAACCAAGCCTCGGGACAAGCCGGTATTCATCTGCCATGACCTTACAAGAGAAACCCGAGGCTATCTTGTGGACGATCTGCTTGACGTGGTTATTGACCAAAACGCGAGGTTGATTGCCGAGCAGTCGGTCATTCGTCTGCTCGGTTCGATCGCTTCGTCCGCGCCTTACCTCACGAAAAAGTTCATCGAACCCCGCCTGATACTCAAGGAGAACATTCCGGTGCAGTAATTGTGTCGTCCTTGTCGGAACTTTCCGGGAACGATCTTCAAACCCCCTTGGCCGAGCACGAACCCTCAGAGCCAAAGGTCCGCATCTGTCCGATATCCGGGAAGCCCTGTCCTCTGGACCGATCGGGCAGGTGACCGGGTTTATGTTTCAAGGGACCACTGCCGGATGACCCGCAGCACCGGGTCAACTCCCGGCGACAGAGAGACTGCCAGTCTCTCTGTACCGTCCAGGCGTCGTGCTGCCTAAGCTTTCGGGCCGATGGTTCAGCGGTTGGATTTGCCGGTGCGAGGGGCGCCGTGCTTGCCTTCGTGTGGGCCGGCAAGCCAAAGAAAGAGGCGGTCGATATACCAGCATTTTTGGTTACTACCGCAGATGCTGCGTCCGCTTGGCCCGCAGGTTGAAATACCTGCCGCCGCTGTGCGGACATGATGTCCAAAGTTACATTATTCCAGGCGAACGAGTGATTGGATTTGATGGAGGCGCTTCTTGAACGGCAGCCGGTCGGCCATAATGTCAACCTTGCGAAAGGGCAGCGTAGCAAGACTGATCGTAACAAAGCAGGGACAGAGGAATGGTCACGGCCCCAACACGACGCGACTACAGCCTGATCGGCCTCGATGCGGAAGCTGCGTTGGCGAGTGGGCTTGCGTCCGCGGAATGGTACAAGACCGACATCCCGCGAAAGCGCATGAAGGAGCTGATGCAGCGCTCTGACGGCCCGCCGATCCGCGACACGATCATCTGGCTTCTCTCGTTTGTCGTCTTCGGTGTCGGTGGCTACGTCTTCTGGGGCAGTTGGTGGGCGGTGCCGTTCTTCATCTGCTACGGCGTGCTCTACGGCTCATCGACCGATTCACGCTGGCATGAGTGCGGCCACGGCACCGCGTTCAGGACGCGATCGCTGAATGACGCCGTCTATCACCTTGCCTGCTTCATGATCATGCGCGAGCCGACGATCTGGCGGTGGAGCCACACGCGGCACCACACCGACACGCTCATCGTCGGCCGCGATCCCGAGATCGCGGCGATGCGCCCGCCCGCGGTGCTGCGCATCCTCAGCAACATCTTTGCGGTCTCGAACACGTGGAGTACGGTGAGGCAAATGATCCTTCATGCCGCCGGCCGCCTCGATGTGGAGGAGCGGACCTTCGTGCCGGAATTGGAATGGGGGAAAGTGTTCCTGGTCGCTCGCATCTGGCTCGCCATTCACCTGTCGGTGATTGCCTTGGCATTGTTGCTCGGCTCATGGCTACCGCTCATTTATGTGGGCGTGTTGCCGACCATGTATGGGGGCTGGATGACTATTTTCTTCGGCTTGACGCAGCACGCCGGGCTCGCCGAAAACGTACTCGACCACCGGCTCAATTCGCGCACCGTCTATATGAATCCGATCTTCCGGTTCCTGTACTGGAATATGAACTACCACGTCGAGCATCACATGTTCCCTATGGTGCCGTACCATCGTCTGCCCGAGCTTCATGAGGTGATGAAGGCTGACATGCCGAAGCCCTACGCCAGCACCATCGAGGCCTATCGCGAGATCATCCCGGCGCTGCTGCGGCAGATCAAAGACCCGGAGTACTATGTAAAACGCGAACTGCCGGCCTCGGCAAAAGCATTTCGGCCCGAGCTCCACGCGAGCGAAATTGCGGCACCAGCGGAATAACGTTCCTGCGGAGTGCGGCGGGCGGCGTCAAAGCAGCGGCGTTGTCCGCCTCACCAAATCGGAAAGAATCGAAGGTGAGAGAGAAATTTTCTGTGAGCAACGGCTGGATAGAAGCATGCGCGGCCGACGATATCGAGGAGGAGGACGTGCTGCGGTTTGACCATGGAGAGCAATCCTTCGCAATCTATCGCAGCCCGGACGACGCGTTTTTCGCGACAGACGGCTTCTGCACCCATGAGCGTGCGCATCTCGCCGATGGTCTCGTCATGGGCGACATCATCGAGTGCCCGAAGCACAATGGCAGGTTCAACTATCGGACCGGCGAGGCGAAGGGCGCGCCCGTGTGCGTCAACCTCAAAACCTTTCCGGTGAAGGTCGTCGACGGCAAAGTTCTGATCAAAATCGGCTGATCGATTCATCACGCCGCGGCTGGCGCCCGCACAGGCGGGACCACACGCTGAGATGATCATGCAATTGAGGAAACCATGACCAGGGGAATGGTGGTCATAGCGGCATGCGAGTGCGACGGGCTGGCGGCGCTCGCCTTGTGCGACACCGGATATCGGGGACCGGTGACGTTGATCGGCGAGGAACCCATCATCCTTGCGAACGGTCGCCGCTGTCGAAGGACATGCTTACCGCCGATCAGGTTCAGGAACCGCGATTGGTCAGCCCAGTCGGCGCGTTCGCTTACCGCGGCATTACCGTTCGAACTGCTATTGGCGCGACGGCGATCGACTGTTCCGCGCGGAAGGTCACGCTGGCCGACGGGTTGGGGGCTTCCTTATGACAGACTGCTTCTGGCGACGGGGGCCGAACCGGCCGGTGAACGTATCGACTATCTGCGAACCCTCGCCGACGCGCTCAATATCCGCGAACAACTTCGTGCCGGAAGGTCGAAAGCGTTCAGTTTCAACGACTTGCCGAATGGAATTGCCACACTATAGCGAAATAATTCTCTTTGAAAATCAAAGGCGGCTGCCACACCCTGCCACACCAAGGACGGTCCCCGGGAGCGCCGCATAAAATATCCAACACGCTATTTGGTAGCGGAAGGTCCGTTCTGGTCTCTATCACCGACTCGATAGCCCTGAGCTGGTAGACCTAGGAACGTGGCAAGTGGCCTTAGTGCGCGTGATCCGCCAATGCATTGATAATAAAAAGAAATATGTCTTGCCACTGTCACAATCAGCGCTTACATTAGGATCAGAACGTCCCTCGTGCCGTTGACCACGGATGTACTGGCAGCGGCATGAGGTGACGCCGAGAAGGTCGGGTTAGCCCGGCCTTTTTTGTTGGGTAAGGGTCGGCGACTGTAGTTCGAGCGGAAGACCTTGGATTGCGTAGCGCGGCAGCGAAAATGAGCACGGCTGTCTGCTTGCCGGTCTTGCCCAATTGGCGGCCGACCAGTACTGCCGCCGCCTAATTGTTCGCGACCGTCCGCCGCTCGCGCTCGCCATAGGTGTAGAACATGCACCGCCGATGGTCCTCGGACCCCGACTTGTATATCGACGGTGGGAGATGAACGGACGCCAATGACTGATACTGCCCCCCGCCTGATCGGCCGCAAGGAGTCGGCAGCCTACCTCGGCATTGCGGAAAGCACCTTTTCTTGTTGGCTATCAACTCACAAGATGCCGCCGCCAATTCCTGGCACAAGGAAATGGGACAAGCGCGCGATCGACGCAAAGCTTGGCGATATCAGCGGTCTTGATGCCGCGAAAACTGAAGGCGCCCCAGAGAAATGGATGCGTCACTATAGGGAGAAGCGGCGGCCCGTGACAGGATTCGGCGGGTCTCGCGCTTAACCGTTCCGGCCTGAGGCGCTGCGCTGTCGCCTGCGGGCGCGCATAGATCGGGTTCGCCATCCTGCGCTCTTCCCTTTCCAGAACTCAGTCATATCTACGCCTTCAATGCCGAAAGGCTTTTTGCTCAAAGGGCTTGGGGCATACCCGTGGTAATCAGCATCCTGGTCACAGTCCTTTTCGTCGTCGTTTTGCTCTATCTCGTGCAGAAACTGCCAATTGACTCTACGATGAAGCAGATGGCTCAGATCGTCGTTCTGATTGTTGGCATGGTTTCGTTGCTCAGCTCGCTGGGCGTATTCTGATCGATATCCGGGCACGATATCTGCGGCTGCACCACCGTGGCGCCCGGCCAGCACGGGACGAGAACTGGCCAGGGCAGCCCCTCGATCGTGGTCACGACCGGCGTTGCGAGCGCGACAATGTCCTCGATATCCGTTGAAGTAGAGGTTGAATACTGTCCTATCTTCTCACGTGTCACGGTCGACGTGCCGGTGACGACTGGCGACAGGCTGCCCGGGTTCGTCAGTTCGAGGAAAGCCGCCTCATACGAGGCATTGATGACGTGGTTGATCCGGATATCCTTCTGAATGGCGTCGTAATTCTCGCCCTCGGGCGTGGTGCCCGGCTCCCATGCCAGATCGCAGGTGTAGCCGGCGGAAAGCTCCCGCTTGCCCTCGTCGATCGCCTTGATTGCGGCGGCATCCATGACGATGGGCGGGATGCCGACAAATTCACCGTCTCGGGCGACCTCATCGCCGATCTGCCCGACCGAAACGGCTTTCCAGTTATCTGGGGTCACCGCCTCGTCCGGGTGATCATTCGTCACCGGCTTGTGCGCGTAGCTGCCGAGGCTGGCCTTGTCGAAGACCTGATCCTCGGGCCGATAGACCTTCACGATCTGCACTTCCGGCTTGCCGAGTTCATGGCCTGCGTAAGCTGGATGCCGATGCGCGCGGTACGCACGTCGGCAACAACGTAGCCGTCGGCGGTCCGTCGCGTGCCCGCCATCCGCGCAGTGTCGAGGAACTTCATGGCTGATCCCTATGTCAAACGTGGGTTTCGCATCGTGATCACGCAAACATGGCGGCGGTGATGCGAAGACTGGCGCTTGAGTCACCAATATCAGACCATAGTCCGATACCAAGCTTTCACCGCTGCGGTAGGGTTTGCGTCCCGTGTAACGGTCGTGGAGTTTTGTTGTGACTAACGTTTTGGCGATGGCGATGGCGCTGGTAATGGTTGGCTTTTGGGGTTCTGTCGGCCTTCTAATTTACTCTCTGCTAATTTAAATAGTAGCCGAACCTCCAGCAGTCCTGTACAGTTCCTGCCTGGCAATGATGGTTGCCTGAGGAGGATTATATGAGCGACACCGCTTTTGGGTTTCTGCTAGCGGCTGAACTGTCAGCCTTGCTCTGGGCCGCACTGCTCATGGTGGCCTTCTCGGCTTTCTGATCATCCTTTCAGTTTCATCACTGCTCAATGGCCCTTGCGACCGCCGTGGCCGAAAGTTCCTCCTCGGACGTCTCCTGCTCTGACATCTTCTCGTATCCCTCGATCGCGGCATCGAGGCCAGGCAATGAGCCATCCTCGACGAGCGCATTGACCAGAGCATCCGATACCGCATCCCGCGGGATGATCTCCTGACCGGGTGTCGTGCCGACCCTATGGCGAGCTGCATCAGCCTTCGTCTTGAAAACGTCTGCCTTCTCCTTCTCCGACGTGCCCCAGAGCGGCGCCCACTCGTAGTGATGTCCTGGTCACGCGAGCCCATGACACTGCGAATGATGCACTCGCCGAGCCCATCATCGCTGCCGTCATCTCGACGGTCTGCATCGCCTGCAGGCGGTCGTAGTAGTTGCGCAGGTCGCTTTCCGCGATGGCGTTCATGCCTGCCGGATTTGCCGAGAAGTAGCCGGAATGTCGGCAGCAACCTGAGACGATCTGAAGGAAGGACATCAGGACCTCGGGCAGCGTGGCAAAGCTGGCTGTCTTCTGCGCGTATTCCTCTTCCTTGTCGAGGAGGAGGTCGCCGTTGAAACCCTTTGCGTTGGCGGCAAGCGTGTAACGCTCGAGGATCTTTGCCCGGTACTCGGCGTTGCCGAGGTTCGCATGAAATCTGGGAGACGGATGACGTTGACCTTCGCCTCGAAAACGGGGCTAGCAATGTTCGCCGCGGTAGCGTCGGCCTGCTTGATCGCGTCGACGACAGACAACAGAACGCTGTCGCCCGAGCCGGCATAGGTCGTCGAGCCGAACTCGTCATCCGGCGGAGCGTTGCCGTTGAAGATGACCAGGCGCGACGGGTGGATGTTAACGCGTGCACGCGACCGGCCGACTTGAGCAACTCGTCCTCTTTCGCCTTCCATTCGTCGACGCAGGTCGCGAGGAAGCATGCGTTGCCACCGCAGCGTTCTTGTCGTCGCCACTGTCGGTGACATCGAAGCCGATGCGTTTCGCTCCTGCTGGCTGGATGCCCAGCTTCTTGTGAGCATCGATCGTCGCCCTGATCCACGACCGCTTGATAATGACGGCGTCATCATCTTTCCAACGGCTCGCCGAGGTAGATGTGACGGTATTCGTCCTCATCCTCTTTCCGCTTCGCCTCGATGACCTTGAGGATGGTCGACGAGAGGAACGGGTTTTCGTAGTAGTTGATCTGCCGCTTGATCGTGTCGGGCGGCGTGTTGGTCACGAACCGGCGATAGACGAGGTCCGTCGTCAGTTGGGGTTGAAGATGATCCAGAACTGAGATCCTTCCCAAAAATCACGGAGCGCGGGGTTTAGAGTGGGCCTATTTTTCCTCGCCGTAGAAGTCGGCGAGCGTCCGGCCGCCGATTGGTTCGTCCAGGTTGGCATCGAGGTTATGCGCCTGCCTTTCGAGCGGGATCAAACGTGCGGTGATGCGCGGTCGCTTTTCGAGCAGGTCGCCCGGACTTTCCTTGGTCGCCGACGCAAGGCCCATCCGGTGCGACGCCTTGCAGGTAAGTCGAAAGGCGTTCTGCCAGTACCCGCTTCAAACCGTGAAGCTGCTGGAGGTCCTTGCGGTGTGAGGTGATGACGTTGAGGCCGCGAATAGCAGCCCCTTCGATGATCTCGCTATCCGACGCGCGTTGAGCGTGCGTACCATCCTGCGTGCCTTCATCGGCGTCGCTGCGTACCAGCTTCTCGCGCACTGCCTGCCGTACCTCGTCGGCGAGCACTCTTTGCCAGCCTTCAGACTTTGCCTTCTTGCGGATGGCACCTCCGGTGATGCCGTGGGCTGACGCGATGGCACGATGGGATATCTGGCCGGCGCGGTATTCACGCTCAATCGCCTCCCAGTCGGCGCGGCCTTTCTCATCCTTGCCGGTCATAATGCTTCCTTTGGATTAGCGGAACAACCCAGACGGGGTATTGCGCCTCAGAGCCACTTATCGTTTCCTGCTATGCAACTAAGAGAGGAAACCATGGCTTGGTACGTTATCTCTTATGACATCAAGAAAACCACACAGGACCCCCACTCCGAGTTCCTCAATCAAGCCGACAGTGTTGGTTGGAAAGTGTGGGTCTACTCGGGTACCGTGAAGAAATGGTACCGCCTTCCAAACACCACTCTGGTTGGCGCTTTTGCCAATAGGGATGCAGCACTGAAGGCATTTAAGAATGCGATCGCAAGCACCTCAAAGGCACTTGGCATTGCGGTGACAGTCGAAAAATTCTTCCTTTCAGCGTGCGCCAGCACTCTTTTCAACTCAGACGTAATCGTCGACGACTAATCTTAAAATTCGCTGCTCAAGGACAATGCGTCGCGTGAGGGCACAAATTGAGGCATCGGCAAACCCGGATGCGGTTCGACGGCGCTTCCGGCAGATTTCAATCACCGCATTCACTGAGCTAGCATCGTCGTCGGAGTTCGATGAAGCGGACCGCGACGGGCGTCTGGCTGATTGCGACCACACCGAGGCGGTCAGCGGAGAAACTACTTCGAAGCGCGATCGGCGCCGGCATGTCCCGCGTTTCGCAGGTCAGCCCCGCCTTGTCGATGTCGGCAAGGACACTGATGGTCATGCAGGACCGCGGCATTGATGCCAGAGTCGATGGGCACGGCTGCCGCGACGGGCGCCATCGACATGGTGCACACAATCAGTGCGAGACCGGCGAAGGTCCGGGTCATGCTCTTTCCCTTTCGTTGGTTGACAAACTTGTAGGACTCCGGTCGACTCTGGCGGCAGCCATTAGACCCAGGAGGTCCAGATGGAAGACAACCGGGCCACAGTCACCGCGGAGTTCATGGACAACGACATAGACGTCGTTTCGAACGATCCACTCATCGGGACGCTTGAGCTCATCTCTGAGCAAGACGAGGTGATCGAGGTATCGCTAGACCGTGAACGCGCGGAAGCGCTGCTGTCAGCTCTCTTGCAGTTCCTCGCACAGGGTGAAGGTGACGATACGCCGAGGATAACTGCTTCGACGCTCCAGTGAGCTTATCAATCTGAGGATTGGTTGCGGAGGCAGGATTCGACCCGCGACCTCCAGCTTACGAGGCTGGCGAGCTACCGGACTGCTCTACTCCGACGCGGAAGCTGGAACTTACCTTGCTCGGGCGCCGTTTATTTCCGGCTACCAAGGGAGGAATCGTATGCCAGACAACAAGAAATCCGTCGGCCGCGATCGCGGGCGCGCTGCAGCGGGCCAAGCTTACGAGCTCAGCTACCTCAAGCGGAAGCACAAGCTCACAGAAGAACAACCTCGCAAGATCATCAGGGAAGCGGGCAGCTCGCGCGAGAAGGCGAATGCGTTGGCGGAGAAGGTGAAGAAGGCCTAGCTGGGCTTCAGGCAAAATTAACCAAGACAGGGATCGATCAGGTTCTCCCCTGATGGCTGCCCCGTTTTGCTCACATTCACCTCACCAAGATACAGGATGGATACAGCGGGAACAGCCTTTCTGGCGCTCATATGCATCCTCGTCGCGATCGTGATGAGCATTTTGGCGTTCGATCCAGCTACTGAAGCGCCACCCACCAGACCGTCAATCGTCCCGGTCAACTACTAGGCTCTTCGGCAGGCGTCGACTTTCCCAGATTGGGCTAGGCCAAAATCCAGCAAGAGCTCGAATGGATGAGGAACAACCGGTTCTCGTTTGTGCAGAGAAAAAGGCGCATTTCCCCTATGCGCCAAGTGTGAACTTTCGGCAGCGGTCCGGCGAGTGTTCCCTCAGTGAGGTCCGCAACTGTACAACCGCAAATCACTGCAGAAAATCTATACCGCTCGCCTGAGATTTATCCACATCACTCGTCAGGGTGTTTAATTCACTGACAATTTTCTGCACGCGCTCTTTGATCTGCGGACTCAGCAAATCTATAGCCGTCTCCGCCTGATCGACCGTAGAGACGCGCGCTTTCCTACCCTTCGGTAAAATCTTGCGCAGCAGCCCGCTGCAGATGGTGGACGCGCCAAGCCGCTCGTTCTCTTTTCGCCAATGCTGCTTGTAAAGGAAAGCCTGCCGGCGCTCGTGCGGGCCATAGCCGATACCACCGCGCAGCAAACAGACAACGCCGTCGACGCGGCGCAGATCTTCGAAATTCAGCCTGGGTGGGTTAATGAAGGCGTACCCAACCAGAAAGGGGAAGCGCAGCTACCAATTGCCTTTCGAGGTCAGTGAGGAGGCTGTGGAGCACGGCACTCTGCGGTGCTTTCGAAGCAAGTGCCGCTTGGGATAAGAGCACTCGTCGGGTCGCACCAACGAGAGAGCAGGTCACGGACCTTCGCGTCAGGTCCCTACCTAAGGCAATACCGCGGATCGCGATGTCGCGATCGCTAAGCATTCCGACCAACCGGTCGCCGTCGCCCACAGGCATGACGCCGGCGTCGAGACTGGCCATGATCTGCGCGGCCTCACAAATAGTATGCTCGATCTGGGCATCTATTGTCATGCAGTTGCTAACTTTCATGGCAACCTCCCTTCAGTTGCCGAGCCCCGATCACAGATACTAGCTGAGGGAACGGATGCCCATTGGAAACGTTTTCTTCGAATCTGCCCCTCGAATGCCTTGCCTTCGATCGGCCGTGGAAGGAATGCTGCCGTATAAGTTCGGCAGCCAGCAAGGACTCGCGGAACCAGAAACCCTCATCGCGCCGAGCGGATCAAGCGCCTGATGCGGGTATTCCGACGCGGAGAACGCGACCGACGACGCGTCGCCAGGTCAGGAGGGCCTTAGAAAGCACGATGACTAACCAATCTGGTCGAACTGATTTTGCCGACGAGAACATTGTGACGGTGTTCGGCGGAACGGGCTTCCTTGGACGGCGGATCGTGAGCGGGCTTCTGGACAAGGCTGGCGATGTACGTGCGGTCTCGCGTCATCCGCACAAGAATAAGTTGGACAACGCGTCCGGTGAGAGGCCAACTCAGCGGATCGCGGCGGACATACTGGATCCATCCTCGATCGCCGCTGCCGTAGGTGGATCTCGCGCGGTTGTGAATGCGGTCAGCCTTTATGTCGAGCGCGGTGAGCAGACCTTCGAGCGTGTCCATGTAGAAGCGGCAGCCGATCTGGCGACCGCTTCGCGGGATGCAGGCGTCGAGAGGTTCATCCAGATTTCGGGCATTGGATCGGATCCGAAGTCCCGTTCGAATTACATCCGCGCCCGCGGCCGCGGCGAGGAGGTGGTGAAGGCGGCGTTTCCAGGCGCGGTGATCGTCCGTCCCGCTGTCATGGCGGGACCCGACGACGCGTTCATCACCACGATCGCGAGGCTGGTACGCCTCCTCCCGATCTATCCGCTGTTCGGCAACGGCGGCACTCGGCTGCAACCGGTCTATGTCGAGGACGTGGCGGAAGCCGTGAGCCGCTTGGCCTCGGGGCAGAATTCCACGGATGCTTCGATCTTCGAGTGCGCCGGTCCGCGCATTTATTCGTATCGGGAACTCGTCCGGGAGATCGCCACGCAACTCAAAGTGCGAATCAGGCTGGTGCCCATGCCATTCGCGGCATGGAGCATATTGGCGACTGCTGCGGAGTTTCTTCCCGCCGTGTCCTTGACGCGCAACCAAGTCGATCTCATGCGTCGTGACAATGTCGCGGCAAACGATCTGCCGGGCCTGGAAGAACTGGGCATCCAATCCCGCAGCATCGAGGAAGTCGTCCGCATGATCGAGCGCGAGACTTGAGCCGGAACCTTGCGCTGCTTGCGAGGTTGGTGGGACTGAACAGGAGGAATACAACCATGGCCAGATGCGACCAGTGCGGCAACGACTATGATAAGGCTTTCCGGGTGAATTTGGGGGATGCAACCTACACTTTCGATAGTTTCGAGTGCGCGATCCAGAAACTTGCTCCGACATGCCCGCATTGCGGCGTCCGGATCATCGGGCATGGTGTCGAGCAGGGCGACATCATTTACTGCTGTGCGCATTGCGCCGAACAGGAGGGAGCCGACGCGCTTACCGATCGCGCGCCTTGAGGCCGTCACCGTCCTCCGACCTATTCCGGAGCTATTCGGGAACGCTCTCCGGAGAACTATCGAGGGGCTGAAGGCCGCCCGCGGTCGCAAAGGTGGACGAAAACCCGAGCTCACTCAGATCATAAGAGAGTGGCAAAAACCATGCTCGCGACCGGGACATCTCAGTAGCTGATATCGCCCGCCGCTTGGGAGTCAGTCGCGTCACCTCACCAATACTTCCTTCAGGCAAAGACCCGTTCTAAGGAGCTAACGAAGTAGGCGGATTGCATGCCATCTGCGGAAATTCTCGCAACCGTGCAGCTTGGCTTTTCCGCCTATCCGCGGCGAGCGAAGTCTACCCAGTTGCGAAGGAGCCGAAATATCTCCCGTAAATCGATAGGTGTACGGTCGGCATGCTGCCCAATCGCATTGGTTCATTCTCCGGCGACGGCGATCGATATCCCCCAACCTCCTTACGCACCACCAACCTCCAACAGGGTTGATCCGGGCCCGGTGCTGCGGCATGCTTGCTGTGAGATCGGAATGGCGTTCGCTTCAAAGGGCCGCCGTCTTATTCTCGACGTCGTGGGCCAGGAGAGCTTCATGATTGCTCTAGCCCAGTACCGAGCGTTGCTGGCCGCGTCTCTCGCGAGCGTCGCCGTCTTCGTTTCGACATCTTCGCCCGCCCAGGACCGCGCAGCCGAGCGTGCCGCCATGATCGAGACGATCAAGGAGCACGCCCACTCCGGGGGACAGAGTATCGATCCGGCGGTGCTCAGGACGATGGGCACGGTGCCGCGCCACCGTTTCGTACCCGAGGCGCAGCGCGACGCGGCCTATCATGACCGGCCCGTGCCGATCGGGCACGGTCAGACGATTTCGCAGCCCTTTATCGTCGCGCTTATGACCGACCTGATCAATGTCGGGTCTGGTGACACCGTCCTCGAAATCGGCACGGGATCGGGCTACCAGGCAGCCGTCCTGTCGCCGCTCGCCGAGAAGGTTTACTCGATCGAAATTATCCCGGAACTGGGCAAGAGGGCAGCGGCACGACTCGCTGTGCTCCGCTTCGACAACGTCGAGGTGAAGGTGGACGACGGCTACTACGGCTGGCCTGAACACGCGCCCTTCGACGGCATCGTGGTGACCGCGGCTGCCAGCCATATCCCGCCGCCGCTTGTCGAGCAGCTCGCTCGAGGAGGGCGGATGGTCATCCCCGTGGGAGGCCCCTTTGCAACCCAGTTTCTCATGCTCGTCGAGAAGCGACCAGACGGAGGCGTCACGACCCGGCAGCTGCTGCCGGTGAGCTTCGTTCCGCTACGGGGAGGTCCCTCCCGGTGAGAGCGGGTCGCATGCTACCAGTCGGTCTCATTTCGGCAGCGGTTCTCGCCTACGAGGTGCTGCTGATGCGATTGTTTTCGATCGTTCAATGGCACCATTTTGCCTACATGATCATCAGCATCGCGCTCTTGGGCTTCGGCGCGAGCGGTACGTTCATTGCGCTTGCCCAGCGCTGGCTAGTGGAGCGGTACCCGGCTGCTTTCGCGACATCGGCAGCGCTGTTCGGCATCACCGCGGTCGTCAGCTTCGCCATCGCCGAACGCCTGCCGTTCAACGCACTCGAGATCATCTGGGATCCGCGACAGCTCGGTTGGCTCGCGGCCAGCTATGCGCTTCTGATTCTGCCTTTCTTCTTTGGCGCGACCTGCGTCGGCCTTGCTTTCTGCCGTCATCCCGGACAGATCGGACGCGTCTATGCCTTCGATCTGGCCGGCGCGGGGATCGGTGCGCTGGGCATCGTCGGACTCCTGTTCCTCGTCATTCCATCTACGGCGCTGTATTTCGTCGCAGCACTGGGATTCGCGGCGGCTACCTTCGCCGCGATGGGCATCGTCCGCCATCGGTGGCTCGCAGCGGGCGGCCTCGGGGTGGCGGCCGCGTTCGTTGCTGTATCGCTACCGCCGTCCTGGGTGGCCCCCGAGCCCCATATGTCGCAGTATAAGGGCCTCCGCATGGCCCTCGAGGTTCCGAACGCGCGGGTGATCGAGGAGCGGTCGAGCCCGCTCGGGTTGCTGACGGTTGTCGAGAGTGCGACCGTCCCCTTCCGTTATGCGCCTGGCCTCAGCCTTGCCAACACCCAGGAGCCGCCCGCGCAACTCGCCGTCTTCACCGACGGTGACAGTATTGCGGCTATCACCGCCTATGAAGGCGATCCGGCGAAGGTAGCCTATCTCGACCGGACAACGACGGCTCTGCCGTACCGCATCCTCGAGCGGCCGCGGGTGCTAATCCTCGGCGCCGGGGGCGGCGAGCAGGTGCTGCTCGCGCTGCGCGCCGGCGCCGAAACCGTGGATGCGGTAGAGGTCAACCCGCAAATGATCGACTTAGCCCGGAATCGATTCGCCGACTTCGCTGGCGGTATCTTCAGCCGACCGAACGTGCACTTGCATTTGGCCGAGGCGCGCGCCTTCGCTGCGACTGCTGGTGAACGCTACGACCTGATCCAGATGCCGCTCCTCGATTCCTTCAGCGCGGCCTCGGCCGGCGTGCAGAGCTTGCATGAAAACTACACCTATACCGTGGAGGCAATGCGGGATTACCTCGCGATGCTCGGACCAGATGGTGTCGTCGCTATCACACGATGGCTGCGGGTGCCGCCGCGTGACAGCCTCAAACTGTTCGCCACCGCCTTGGCAGCGCTCGAGGCGGATGGCGTGGCCGAGCCTGGCCGGCACCTGGCGCTGATACGGAACTGGAATACCGCAACTTTGCTCGTCGCCAGATCGCCCTTGAAAGGTGGAGACATCGCGGCCATTCGCAGCTTCGCGGCCGAGAACTTCTTCGACATCTCTTGGGTGCCAGGCATCTCCGCGAGCGACGTGAACCACTTCAACCAGCTCGATCAGGAATATTTTTACGAGGGAGCCCTCGCCCTTCTCAGTCCTGAGCGCGCCGACTTCATCGAGCGCTACAAGTTCGCCATCGCACCGGCCACGGACAATCGGCCCTATTTCTTCGACTTCTTCCGCTGGCGCGCCCTGCCCGAACTGCTGGCGCTGCGCACCCAGGGCGGGGCAGCGATGCTCGACTGGAGCTACCTGATCCTCGTGGCGACTCTGGTCCAGGCTGCCATCCTGAGCGCCGTCTTGATCCTGCTGCCGCTATGGATTCGCAGACACGCGCTTGGGCAATCATTGCACCGCCTGCGCTTCGGCCTCTACTTTCTTCTGTTGGGGCTGGCCTTCCTCTTCATCGAGATCGCCTTCATCCAGCGCTTTGTGCTGTTCCTCGGTCATCCGTTCTACGCTGTCGCTGTCGTGCTTGCGGGCTTTCTCGCCTTCGCCGGTCTCGGTAGCGCCGTAGCTGCGCGCTGGGCCGCGGCGGTCGGGCGCGGGTCGGCGGTACGCGGCATCGCGCTTGCTGTCGGGGTTATTGCAGTCCTGGCTGCCACGTACCTTCTCGCGCTGCCCTCAGTTTTCGAGAGGCTGCTGGCGCTCCCGGAGGCCGTGAAGATCGCGATCACGCTGCTCCTCATAGCGCCGCTCGCTCTCTTTATGGGCATGCCTTTTCCCCTCGGCCTCGGGCACGTCGGCGCAAGTTCGGAGACATTCATCCCCTGGGCGTGGGGAATCAACGGCTGTGCGTCCGTGCTAAGCGCGATTCTCGCCACGCTGCTTGCAATGCATATCGGGTTCTCCGGCGTCGTGATGATCGCAATTGTCCTTTATCTTGTCGCTCCAGCCTTGCTTGCAAATCGGCTCGCGATCGAACCATGATCCTTTCCGGTGGTGAAGCTCTTAACGCCTAATAGGGCGCCAAGGGCCAGATCATCTCCGCACTTGACCCCGAATTGGTTGCCGAGGTGTTCGCTTAGTCCCGAGAACTTGCCGCGGACGACATGACGCCCTTGATGGTGACCCATGCAACGTGTTTCGCCAGCCGAGTTGTCTCATACATGAAGGCCGTCAACGAGCTCGGGCCGCCCGGCAGATCTTCGCCAGCCCTAACGCGCGGAGCACCGCGTATAGGCACTCCCCTCTTGGCTCAGTAGCGTATACCTCAACGCACCCTAGCTTCGATCATGCTGCGGTGATTGGCCTATTAGGCCAGTCAACAGCAGTTCGCGACCGCACCTTCTCGCCAACTGCGGAAGTTCGCGGCCGCCTTTGTCCATGTCGGCTGTCGGCCCACTACACACGACCGAGCACGGCGACCTCAAGCGCCGGCGGTCGATAAGGTAAGACGCAGCAAGCACTGCGGCGATTGATTCACGCTTTCCCCTTCATCGCATCGATCAAAGCACGGAAACCCGCAGATAAATGGCGGCGACTGGGGTAATAGAGGTAAAGCGGCTGCTCCGGCTGACACCAGTCGCCCAGCACTTGCACGAGCTCACCATTTGCAATGTGCTTTTGAACACGGTTTTCCCAGACATAGGCAAGCGCCACACCGCTGAGCGCGGCCTCGACCATCAACTCGTGATCGTCAAGCGACAGCGGCCCGGTGGGCTGAAACGTCACCGACTGCCCGCCCTTCTCGAAATCCCAGGCATACCTGGCCCCGGAGGGGAACATGTTCTGAATACAGAGATGCCATTTGAGGTCGTGCGGTGTGATCGGCTTCGGCCGCCGCTCGAGATAGGCGGGCGAGCCGACGACGACGAGGCGCAGCCGGGGCTTGATGCGGAGTGCAATCATCCCCTCGCTCACCCGCTCGCCAAACCTTATTCCGGCATCGAAACCCTCTTTGACGATATCAACCAACCGATCGGTGGCGCTGATTTCAAGCTCCAGGTTGGGATTCTTCTCGAGCAATGGGCCGATGATGTGACCGATCACAAAGGGCGCGATCGAGTTCGGCACATTGATCCTGACCCGGCCAAAGGGCGTGTCGCGAAATCTGTTCAGCGCATCGAGCGCGGATGTGATCTCGCCGAAAGCGGGATCGAGATACGACTGCAAGAGGTCGCCTGCTTCCGTCAGCGAGACACTGCGCGTCGTGCGGTTCAAGAGCCGAACACCGATCCGGTTCTCGAGATTGAGGATCGCGTGGCTTATTGCCGAAGCTGTGACGCCCCTCTCCTCGCCCGCCTTTCGAAAGCTCTTGTGACGGGCGACGGCCGCAAAGGCTGCAAGTTCGGAGAGCTCGGATGCGCGCATTACTGAGTATCACTCATCATAGTTTCGAAAATAACAAATCTTATGCATCAGAAGGATTTGGGTCAAATTCAGCCCGTCAGCACAGAGATGCGGACGCGAACAACCACATCGGCTTTGAAAGGCCGAATCGACTCTTAAGGAACGTGTCATGAAGGTCTGGTTCATCACTGGTGCATCCCGTGGCTTCGGCGCGCTGATGACCAAGGAAGCACTCGCAGCCGGCGACGCCGTGGTCGCTACCGCCCGCAATTCGAGCACCGTCGTCGAGCAATTTGGCGACAACCCCAATCTTCTCGCCGTCGCACTCGACGTCACGAACGAAGCCCAAGCGAAGGAAGCAGCCGCAAAGGCGGTCGAACGCTTCGGCCGCGTAGACATCCTCGTCAACAACGCCGGTTATGGATTGCTGGGTGCGGTCGAAGAAGCGACGGCAGAGGAGATTGAGAAGCTTTATGCCACCAACGTCTTCGGGCTGCTGAAGGTGACGCGCGCGATGCTGCCATATATGCGCCGCCAGCGTTCGGGCCACATCCTGAATTTCTCGTCTGTCGGCGGATATTTCGGCTATCCCGGCTGGGGCGTTTACGGTTCGACGAAATTCGCTGTCGAAGGGCTCTCGGAGTCGCTTGCGGCGGAACTCAAGCCATTCGGCATCAAGGTCACGATCGTCGAGCCGGGCTTCTTCCGCACCGATTTTCTGGCCGACAACTCGCTGTCGGTCAGTGCGGCGGCAATCCCCGAATATATCGGCACGCCGGCCGGCAACATGCGCGATATTGCAGCCGATGCGAACCACGCTCAGCCCGGAAATCCGGCAAAGCTAGCCGCTGGAATTGTCACTCTGGTCAACTCGGCTAACCCGCCGCTCCGCATGCCTTTCGGAAGCGATACGGTGGCCGTCATCGAGGAGCAAAATGCCAGTGTCGCCAGGGAGCTTGCCGAATGGCGCGAACTTGCGCTCTCCACGGATTTCCCGAAGGGCGAGGTAGTCAGTTAATCATCGCCGATGCTCTGGCTCCGTTCGCATTCAGGCGAACGGAGCCAAGGTTCTTAGGCGGTCTCGCCATCACCTAAGTGATCGCGATCTACAATCCTGCGTAGACGCGAAATATGTGGTTCTGGGAACAATATTCTCGAATAGCACAAGAAATGCTAAGCGTTGCAGAAGGCATAGCGGCCCTGCATTTCGACGAGGGAAGTCATCCATGGGCGGAAATGCGCTTGCGGACACGACAGTTCATATTCGCCGTTTGCAACGAGGCCTGTCGCCAGCCGTGATTCCAGAGGCGTTTTCGGGCGATACACGGCTGGTCGGCCGATGGCGGAACAAGCCATTCGAATACGATTTACCGCCACTTAAGGAGTCTCGCTTCGCGCTAATGCATTCGACGCCCGAGAATAGATGGGCGGCAGAGTTGGCTCCGATAGGAGAAATCCCTGCACATGTGTTGCTCCGGCGGTCTTTGCTGCTTCGAGCTGCCCGTATGTTTCGATACCTTCGACCACTACGGTCGACGCGGCGCAGGACGCAAGACCGACCATATGACAGAGTATTGGCGCGGCCTCACCCCGACGGTGTTGCGCGAAAGATGCGTCGATTTTCACAATGTCGACGGGGATGAACATGAGCGAGTCGGCGGTTGAGTAGCCGGTTCCGAACTCATCTAACGCAATTCTATAGCCCAGGACGCGAGCGCTCTGAAGCAAGTCCACGGCGACCGAAAGCATTGTCCGCGGCAGATTTTCCCTAACTTCGAGAATCATGCGCGTGGCCACTGCGCTGTGGCTCGAAAGTAGGTCGTATAAAACCGTGCAGGCTTGTTCGTCGGCGACATTCTCAGCCGATATGTTGCAGCCCAGCACAGCCGACGGATGACGAGCCAGCCAGTCAAATGCGAGGCCGAGGAGGTATCGGTCGAAGGCTGGAGCAATCCCCGATTCTTCCGGGATCGCCAAAAACTCTCCGCTGGTTCTGACCATGCCGTCAGGCTCCACGAGCCTTCCCAGGCACTCCGAGTAGAGGATCTTGCTTGAATCGTCGACGGCGTTGATCTGTTGCAGAGAAAAACCGATCCGTCCGTGCTGCATCGCGCGTATTGCACCGCCGATTGCATTGTCAAGTTTCTCCAACTTCATGGATCGCGCTGTCCTATTCGGATTTCTGGAGGGTTGCCGACCGCTGTCGATACCGTCCACGCTAAGATTCAGTTCGCGATCTCCAGTTCGGAATCCGTAGTTTCAGACGATGTCTTCGGAAGCGTCTCGCGTATCTGGTCGATCTTGCCGGCTGCTGATCCGACGCCAAGTATCTCCTTTGCCTCAGCAAGTGCGTCGTCGGTCACAACGCCTTCTTTTGTGAAACTTGTAAGTGCTCCACGGAGCGCTTCGTCGCTTAAGGCTGGATCGGTCGGAATGGCCCCAGGGCCGTTCGCGGCTTCGAACTGCGCGTATGCCATCGCATAGGCAGAGATTGCCGCCATGCGCCGGTCGTTGGAGTTGATATAGGCGTGATAATTCCTGTTCAGCGAATTCAGCCCGGCGTAGTCGGCGTTGAGGCTCTTTGGCCTGGTCGCGGCGACGTTTGCGGTTTTGGCGACCTTCCCTGCCTTGATAGTCTTGTTGGCCTTGGTGCCACGCGTGAAGAGCGACTTCAGGATGTCGCCGGCACCGCGATCGCTCTTGCTTGCCCGGGCCTTGTCCTGCATACCAGTGGCGGAATGCGCGTTGCGGTGGCCTCCTCCGTTGCCGCTTTTACCACTGCCGCCGGAATTGCCGCCGCCGCTACCGCTTTTGGCAAAAGCCATCCCTGAAGCACCGACCGTGACGCTTGCCACCGGGGCAATGGCTATGGCCAGTGCGACGACACTCCGTCCGAATGTTTTGGAAATAGCCATGGGCGGCCCTCTTTGGAATATTCGCCCTTGGGCGTTGACACTTCTGAACCAATGCAACGGTAGCTTGCGCCACGCCAAGGCACCACAGCCATAAGACTATTGCGTCACTGCGTAGGACCTAGGTCTGACCGACCGGCCAAAAAACGTCCGATCGACCGCCGCAAAGAACGACGCGCCATTGACCCGTCTACCGGAGGCGGTAGTTTACGGCTTCAACCCAACCGATGTGCCGCCAGCAAGTCGAGCGGACGATCCCGAGATTTGTCGTGCGCGCCAAAGACCTTATTCTACGATGGAACGCGCTCCCGTTAGCGAGGCAGTTCCTGCTGGCCGGTGGCATCGTCGCGACGTCGGCGATGCTGGTGGTCGGCGCATTCGTCACCAGCCTCATAGAGGAGGCCGTCACCCGAAACTCGGCAGCGACGACTGCGCTATATGTGGACAGCGTGATCGCGCCACTCCTGCCTGACATGCAGACGACCGAAGTTCTTGACGATACAGTCGCGCGCGCGCTCGATGAAACGCTTGGACAGGGCGCGCTCGGTACCCGGTTGCTGGCATTCCGCCTCTGGCGTGCAGACGGCACTGTTCTCTACTCGAACGAAAGGAACATGGCCGGAAGGAAGTTTGAGCTCAGTCGCGAGCTGAGAATGGCGTTTGATGGTAAAATGGTGGCCCAGTTAACGCCGCATGACGACCTTCAAGATGAGACCGGCCGTTCGGCTAGCAAGCAGCCGCTCCTCAAAATCTACAACCCCGTGCTGCAGCCGTGGTCGGGACAGGTCGTGGCCGTTTCGGAGTTCCATGAAATTGGCCATGACTTCCAGCTTAGCTTGCGCCGGGCGGGAATTCTGACTTGGCTGGCTGTTGCGACGTTTACGTTCGCCTTCTTCGTTGTGCTCTCGGCGATCGTCATGCGGGGCAGCAGAACCATCGAGAAGCAGCGCCTCGCGCTCGAGCAGCGCGTCGAGGAACTGTCTTCCCTGCTGTCGCAGAACGAGACCCTGCGTACACGCTTGCAGCAAGCATCAGAACGGGCAACGACTCTCAATGAAAAGATGCTGCGGCGCATCGGTGCGGATTTGCATGATGGCCCAGCACAGCTCCTAGCGTTTGCCTCGTTGAGGTTGGACAGCGATGCGCTGTGGAATGCCTCGAGTTCGACAGAAAAACGCAAACGCGAGATTACCGCTATCAGGGCAAGTCTCGACGAGGCTATGCATGAGATCAGAACCATATGCAGCGGTCTGGTCCTGCCGCAGATCGAAACTGCCAGCTTATCTGAGATACTCGAGCGCTGCGTTCAGGCGCACAAGCAAAGGACGCGATCGGCTGTGGATTTGTCGTTATCCCACCCACCCGATCACCTTTCTTCATCGGCGAAGATTTGCATATACCGCTTTGTGCAAGAGGCGCTTAACAATGCTTACCGACACGGGGGCGGTGTTGGGCAGCGTGTCGTGCAGAGCATCGACGGCGACAGAGTGCGAATCGAGGTGGCGGATGGCGGGCCTGGCTTCAATCCGAACCAGGTAAGTCCCACGAGCCTTGGGCTTGCCGGCCTGAGAGAACGGATAGAAAGTCTAGCGGGAACATTTGAACTGAACGCCGCTGCACCCGGCACGGTTGTTCGGATATCGCTTGGCATCGAGGAGATTGGGCAAGTATGACGGCTGCGATACGCGTTGCGGTGATCGACGATCACCCTCTGTTCAGAGAGGGCGTGACAAGAAGCCTGTCAGAGATCGACGGCTTTGAAATCATAGCCGAAGGGAGCTCACGCGACGACGCGCTGAAAATTGCCAAGAACCTGGGCCCTGACGTTATGCTGCTCGATATTTCGATGCCCGGCGGCGGAATGGGCGCGGTTCCGCTTATCCTTGAAATGGTGCCGTCACAAAAGATCGTCATGCTCACCGTTTCAGAGGCTGGCGATGACGTCACGGCAGCTTTGCAGGGCGGTGCCAAAGGCTATGTCCTTAAGGGGATCGGATCGAGAGCTCTGGCGGATGTCATTCGGACCGTGGCATTGGGCGAGAGCTACGTGGCTCCGACACTCTCGGCCAAGCTACTGTCCAGCCGTGCCCCGGCCTCGGCAAGCAAGCTCGACTTGATCCGGGATTTGACCACACGAGAGCGGGAGGTTCTCAATCTTGTGGCGTCAGGCATGAGCAACAAGCAGATCGCACGAAAGCTCAACCTGCACGAGAAGACCGTTAAGCACCACATGACGCAGATAATGGCAAAGCTCGACGTCGCCAATCGAACCGAGGCTGCGATGGTGCTGCGGGACGCGCTTGACCGCCCGCTCATTCACTGAGGGAAAGCAGCCGTTTCTCATCGTCCGGAGTCGCGCGTCGGTTGACAATCGTACGCCCACGGGAGTCCTTCATGATGTAGCGGCCGTCCTTGATCTGCTCGCTTATTCCTTTGGCGTGGCGGACTCTCAAGTCCGAGCTGCTATCTCGGACGGTCGTGCCTTTTCCGCTCGCCCCGGTCGAATTGCTGTTCGAATTGCTGTCGTTTGAATTGCCGCTTCCCCTCCCATTGCCGTTTCCACCACCATTGCCGTTTCCGCCGCCATTCCCGTTTCCGCCGCCATTCCCGTTTCCGCCGCCATTTCCGTTCCCGCTGTTGCCGTTCTTGGCCAGCGCGGTCTGAGCAGCGACAAAGCTGATTGACGCAGTGCACAGTGCCGACATGAATTTCCGTCGCGTGATCTTCATAAGAAACGTCATTGGCGCACCATTCGCCCGCTAGTGGCTACCGAAACACGTCGACGAGCAATGGCGGGCGGATGTCGAGCTCAGCGCGAAAGCGGCGAGAACCCAGCAACTCCGTATGTTGCGTCATCTTCGGGATACCTTGTTCATGGCTCAAACCGGTCGTCAATCCGCAGTTTTCCGCGGCCAGCGACTTCAGACCTTTCTCTCAGCGCTGTCGGACGTTCGCTCACTCTGCCCAGGACCAAGGTCTTACACCCCTCCCGTTCCCACCACCTGGAAAGCCGGTAGAAGCAATCCGGCCGGGCGACCTCCAGGGCGGGACATTATGCGATCTCTTGAGGAAGAACGAGTACCGCTTAGCTACTGATCACCTCCGCTTTGCAACTGCGCGACCTCGCTCTCCTGACGGTCGGCCTGTCGAGCATCGACATGTAGATGATGCCGATCCTGATCTTCTTGACGCTTCTGCCTGCACCGAGCGCATCACCTCGGCCGAGGGATCGATATCGCTCAGGATCCTGAGCCGGCCGACGGGGAGGACGCTTCGGCAAATTTGCGGGGAAGACGTCGGAGCTATTCAGCCACATACTCGCTGCCTGCATTCCTTGGTGGGATGTCGCTGTTCATGCAGGAACCATCATCTCTTGCGGTCGTTGTTCTCACGGATAAGGAGAACACCATGCCGAAGAGAGATCCCATCCCTGCCCCTGTCAAGGCTCCGCGAAAACCGCGGGGGACTTCCGACATGCCGGACCGAGACCAGCAGAAACCCGGCAAGCCGCCGAAGAGCAAGCCGGAGGACACGAAGAACCCGACTGATCCAGCACTTCTACCGATCGGCGACCCGGCTGGAATGGCTTAGCCGCCAGCGCTGCGACTTGACAGTGCGTTTTTCCACTCACGGTGGCGAACCGCCGGCAATAGAACGCGAGCAATTCGTCGCATATGTGCGGAGAATGCCCGATACGATTCGCGCATCCGCTTCCTGGCAGCATCGTGCGCTTCTAGGGCGGTCGCTTTCTAGACGAAGTCCTGCGAAGTCCCGATTGCTTCATCGTTCTTTTTTCGCATATGATCTGAACCTCACCCAGTGCTTCGTCTTTGGTTCGTTGTGTGCGGCAGTGCGGCCCCTATCGCCGCACCTGCAGCAAAAGCAAGCGCGCCGCCGACCAGGTACTGATTAGTCGTCCGGAGCGGCGCAATTCTCGCAGGAGATATGCAGGACACTGACATGCGGAAGTTTCCAATCCCGGAAAACGTTTTTGCCCAGACGGTGACGGCAGTGAAGCATTACACCGATCGGGTGTTCCATTTCCGAATCACGCGGCCTGCCAGCTTCCGCTTCCGCTCCGGCGAGTTCGTGATGATCGGCTTGCCGAACGCGGAAAAGCCGGTCTTCCGCGCATATTCGGTGGCTAGCCCCTCTTGGGAGGAAGAGATGGAATTTCTTTCGATCAAGGTGCAGGGCGGCCCGCTCACTGAACACCTACAGAAGGTCACCCCCGGGAACACGGTGCTGATGCGCAAAAAGCCGACCGGCACGCTGGTGCTTGATGCCCTGCTGCCGGGCGAGCGGCTCTACCTCTTTTCGACGGGAACCGGCGTCGCGCCATTCGCGAGTCTTATCCGCGATCCGGAAACCTATGAGAAGTTCGAAGAAGTGATCCTCGTCCAGACCTGCCGCGAAGTCGCCGAACTCATTTACATCACCGAACTGGTGGACGGATTGAAGCACGATCCGCTGATTGGCGAACAGGCAACCTCGAAACTGCGCCTCCACACGACGACGACGCGCGAAGCCTTCCCCCGCATGGGCCGCATCACCGATCTCATCCGCAGCGGAGCTTTCTTTTGCGAAACCGGCCTGCCGCTCTTCGATCCGGCGCAGGACCGCGCAATGATCTGCGGCTCGATGGAGATGCTGAAGGACAGCAAGACGGTTCTTGAATCCTTCGGTCTCGTCGAAGGCGCCAACAATGCGCCGGCCACTTATGTCGTCGAACGGGCATTCGTCGGTTGATGCGCAGGTCGCCCGCCGGCCCGCCGATGCGTTCTGGGTCTTTTATAGACGGGCGGGAAACAGGTATACGACACAGCTCTCGTGGCGAGGCTAAACTACCGCTTTGGTGGTAAGCGGTCGCTCGCCAAGTTAGCTCGCCATGGCTCTCTTGCGCCATTAGCAGTCGTCCAACATCTAAGCAGCAAGAATTAATCTCCGATAATCAAAACTGATTTCCACGTTATTGAAGTAACATCTAGTGGGATTGCCAGTGTCTTGGGTTATCCTTTCGGCTGAATGGACATCCGCCGAACCTATGATACTGTCCAATGGTGCGGTGTTACTGCCATTGAAGTTGGAGAGTGCCATGAGATTGAAGGGCACATTGCGCCGCCGTTTCTTCGACCCATTACTGCGAGAAAGCTTGCCTTCATTCGCGTCACAGACTCAGCACTTTGCTGCGGTTTTTCCCCACAACGACCGCGATCCGACTTACACGCTTCCGGCCTATCCGGGCACAGCACAAAAACACCATAGCTCTTCCCTCCCCATTCCTCCAGAGCCGCTATGGGCCAATTACTGTACGAGCGTTGAGACATATCTGCAAAGCGGTGCTGATGATACGTCAACTATTCGCCGACTTCTGCAACACAGTGGCGCACCGATTGAGCGTCTTGGCCGAATACTGGAATTGGGAGTTGCAGGCGGCCGACTTATTCGCCACTTAAATGACTTGGCGCAAACAGAGGAGAGCAAACAGAGGAGATATGGGGTGTGGATTGCTGGGCTAGCGCGATTCTCTGGTGCAAGGAACATCTATCACCACCTTTTCATTTTGCAACAACAACGGTTACCCCTCATCTGCCTTTCGAGGATCGGTCATTTGGCCTTGTTTCTGCGGGTTCGGTATGGACGCATCTAGACGATCTCGCCGAAGCTTGGGCGTTAGAAGTGCGCCGAATACTTCAGCCAGAGGGCAGATTCTACTTCACAGTTAATGACCGGGCCGCAGTTGCGGTTTTCCAAGGGGGCGGAAACCCGGAACATAGACAGCGATATATCGAGCGCATTCGGCCTGACAGCTGACAGAATTGGCTGAAGCTCTTAGAGAGTCATGCCGGCTATCAGCGTTTCGCCAAGGGCGAGGCGCAAATGGTGGCAATGGGCCGATCCACGCAAGCGCATGTCATGTGGGATGTCAATTATCTCATCAAGCGCCTAGGTCCCGGTTGGCGGGTGTGTTCAATAACTCCTGAGGCCTATGGACATCAAACCGGCATACTGCTAGCAAAAATCTAGACGTAGCGCCGCTTCTGTAGCACACGGTCGATGGCACCGGCCGATTGCGCTTTCAACCAAGCCGCTCCACACTCAGCTTACCCATCAAGTGCCACGTGAGCACGCAGAGAACGCAGGCACCGAAAGCGTCGATATTGCTCAAAACCGAGCCGCCGCCCTTGACTCCTTAGAGAACAGTATCCGCCAGCACAGGACATGCCCGGTGCTATCGGCGAGTGGCAGCTTTGGGGCGCAGCTTGGCCACGCCTGACATCACGCTTGAGGGACTGCGGCCTGGCTTGGTTGAGCCGTCGTTGCGCCTGCGAGCCGCGAGCTGGATGACATTTTCAAGCGGTATGCTGTGGCTGCTGAGATGCTTGACGGCTTCCGGAAGGAGCGCCCTCGTCGCTAGGAACTGATAGCCGAATAGGAAGGTTTGTGCCTCCATATCCAGGTTCAAGAACTTCTGGAAAGGCTGAGCACGCCGACCAGCGATTGGAGCGGCATGACGATCAAACCTATCGCATCGCCAGGCCAGTGCACGTATAAGTATGATGAGTCACCAAACCCATTATTTTTGATTGTTTCTCTACGACTTTTGGCTAATATCCTTTATGCAGCGACCCATCTTTCCCGAATTGCCCTTAGAATTTGCTGTATTGGCGAGGGGAAGAAGTATTGCGGCGTCGATGCTTGATGTTGCAACAGATACAGTTTGGACATGATTAAGCCCGGATCGCAATGATCCGGGCTTCTTTCGACCGAGTCCGGCCGATCCGGTTTCTAGCAGACGCGGGATTTCTTCGGATATCGCCCGCACCAGCAGTAGAACGTGATGGTTGCTTGATAACCACCGGGGCCAGAAACAATGCCGAAGAAGACGTCCACACTCTAAAGGCCGCCCTCAGTGCCTGCGATAAATTCAGTCTTCGGCCTGTTATCCTCACGCACGCGGTTGAGCGCTTCAATAACTATGAGGCAGAGATCATTACGCGTGGAGGTATTTTCGCTGAGACAGCCAGCATAGAACGTGCTGCCGAGACAATATCACGATGTCGCCTGCATATCGGTGGCCGATATCACATGGCTATATTCACCATCCTCTGCAACGTCCCTTCTCTCCTTTTCGATGTTAAAACGCACAAAAACCAGTGGCTAGAGCGGTACTCGCCTCTAGTAAAACTTGTTCATCCGCACATAGACCTCAACGCCGTAGCAGCCCTGACCCTAAGCAACGGTGTGGCGCAAGAACATCGCGAAACAGGTACCGCGGATAAATACGTCCATTTCCTCAGAAGCGCCTATAGCTGAGCAGCCCGCGTCCACATTGCATCAATTTGCTCGTCATTGAGGCCCAGCGCGGCGCCCTACAGTCGTGATGAGCGGGTGTATGGCGGTTGAAGATGGTGGCGTATTCCCACTCAGTCAGCGCTGTTTGTTTCTCGGCACCTTCGGACATTGCCTCAATCGCAGCCGTGCTTGCCACGGCGTTAAAGCCCCGCCTACCAGCACGAAGGTGACGCCCCGTTCGCGGGCGCATGCTGGTGGCCCCACAACACTCGCGGTAGTGTCTGCCCTATGGCAACCCCACCGAAGCGCGGTTTCCTCTCCTCGCAACGGAAGATTTAGTTCAACTAGCTCTGGTAAGTGTACGCATGGCCTTTTCGCCGTCTGCCACCGCCTCTCTGCAAGTCAGCTAGGTCTCTGCCTAACCGCGATCCTCTCAAACCCTAAAGCGGTCGAAGGCCGTCAGGTGCTGCACCGGAGGATCGGCTTCGTCCCATCGGTAGATTTCCGATCTCAGGTAGCGAATCTCGTCGTTGAGCATCTCCTCGTCGATTTCGATCCACCAAGACTTCGGCCGCCCGTCGCTTCCATCCGACCAGCGGTACCCGCGAGCCTTCAGATGATCTTTCATGTCGAAGGGGCTGTGCTCTGCGAAGATGCGCACCCGCGATCGCTGACTTGCCTCGTATAGCTCTGCAAAGGCGCTGCGCTCCCAGTCTTTCCCGCTGCGTGCAAGGACTTCGAGGAGAGCGAAGCAATCGTCAACCGCCCGATGACCGTCATGGAAAAAGCCGGCCTGGCCTATGAGATAGCCGAGCTTGGTGCCTTCGAAGCCGCGCGCCGTCCAATCGATCTCTGAAACCGAACAGGCCCATGCCTTGCCGGAGAAGATCTCCGAAACTGCCTCGCAGAAGGGCCGATCGAAACCGGCATTATGCGCGACCACAAGATCCGCCGGAGCTATCAAGGCTCGAAGCTGGGTCACGTCGATGACCTGACCTGCCACCATCTCGTCGGTAATGCCGGTCAGCCGCGTGATCTCCGGTGGGATCGGCTTTATCGGCTGCTGCAAGCCGCCATAGACGCCAATGACATCGCCAATATTGCCTTCATCATCATAGCTGAAGGCCACTGCTCCGATCTCTATGATCTCGTCGCTGCGATGATTGAGACCGGTTGTCTCCGTGTCGACGATGATTCCGGTTCGCGCGAACTCCGGTCGCGGAATGTCGGCGACTTGCCGAGGCCGCAGCTTGCGAAGCACGCGGTAGCTTCCGCTTGCCTCCAGACGCACCGCCATTTCTTCGGCGCTCGGTCCTTTGCCTGCCCGCGCTTTTGTATGCAGCGGAAGTTTGGCGATGTCTTCACTATTCGCCTCAGTAGGCGGGGTAAACATCTCGAGTTGCGATGACATAACGGTTCCACATCGGAGCCCCGGCTCCCGTCAAGAGCGTGTTAGGATAGTGAGCAGTTGATTCCCCGGCAACATGACCTGAGCACGAACTAACAGTTCAGACAGCCCCAGGACCTCCGGGAACAAAGCGGTGGCATGGACGGTGTCCTGAGGAGCTCGGCCATCAAGGTGCCGAGCCCCGTAGCCGGAGAGAGAAGCGCCTGGCCTTGCACACGGAACATCATCCGCTCGACTATGGGGACTTGGAAGCAAAGATCCTGAAGGGTGAATATCGCGGCGCAAATGGAGCGCTATCTTGTCGGGCATCTTTTTCATAGGGACGCTTCCACCACTTCCCGCCGGAGGTCGTTCTCCTCAGCGCACCTTCGCGAGGCTACCTGATCCCGCCCATTCCACGGGTTGAGCAGATATTCTGACTGCGTAGATCCCTAAATAATCTGACAGCGCCTGCGGCAGTGCTGCGCCATCTGCTCTCATACAAAAGAGAGGAGATGATCCAATGCAGGAGAACGCGTCGATTTACGGACAACAAACATACGTTTCGACACAGTTGATCGCACCGCAGCCAAGGATTGCCGTGTTCGCCACGCTCGAAGGGCGCAGCCTGTCCTTCCGGCTTCTCGCGCGCCTTGCTCGCTGGATGGACACGCGGCGCGGTGGTTTGGACCTGCTCGAGCTCTCCGACGATCAGCTGAAGGATATTGGCCTGTTCGTGTCAGACGATTCTCGCCACGTCAACGCCCACGCTTCGAGACGTGGTCTGCGACGGATCATGCCGCGAGAAGAGTGCCGAGGAATGCGCGCATTCAACACGCCTCGTCTATCCCTATCGCCACGTTTTCATGCGGGGAAACCGACACCGTGGCTGAGCCAATTCAGGTGATTTTCTTCAACCGCCGTGAAGAATACCGCATCAGCCATCCGATCGGGGCGGCGATGCGTGCCTCGACGTACAAGTCACGAAGAGGTCCTTTCCGAGTTAGCGCCGAGGGAGCAGCTGCAGTCCGGCGCGAATGTGTCCTTCAAGCGCCAGCGCCGGCGCATCGATGGCCGCACACAGGCTCTCGTCGCCTTGTTGCGCTACAGCCTTGGTCGCGGGGTTGCCAGCCGCTGGAAGCGGAAACGCTCACGCTCACGCTGATCAGGCGCCTGCTTGGCGAGCGCACGTCGCATGGAGCGGCCGGCACCTAAGGACGCGAAAAGTTGGTCGATCGGACCAAACTGGTGCTCTCAGCCGATCTTGCCCGCCGGTGGACATTGGGCGACGTTGCAAAGGAGATCGGCGTCTCGCCGGTTTATCTCACCCAGGTTTTCCAGCAGGTAAAGGCACTGCCGCTTTACCGCTATCAGTTGCGACTGCGACTTGCGCGAGCACTTGACCTGCTCGGTTCCCTACATGATTTGACCGCACTCGGCCTCGAGCTCGGCTTTTCCAGCCACAGCCATTTCAGCTCCGCTTTCAAGCAGGCCTATGGGCGCACGCCGGGCGAATTTCAGCGTGCCCTTCGTCTTCGTTAGGTCGCTAAAAAACTGACAGCGGCACAGCACCGGCCATGGTTCTCTGCTGTCGTCGAAACCACGCCGGAAGAGGAGAATGAAGAGCATGAACCAGAGAACCTGCGCAGCCTGCGATTGTGAACTCGATCAACAGAGCATCAAAGTCAACTCGGCGGCAAAACCGTGGAAGTCTGCTGCGAGGAAAGCGCCACTGCACTTGGCGAATCCGATGCTGCAAAGACAACCTCGGCCGAGGCCGAGACGTGATCTTCGAGACCGGTCGCTAAGGCGAGCGGTCGCGCGCAAAGCAGGTCATCATCCTGGATAAGGTGCCGTATTCATCGCAATCGGCAACTGTATCCATGCCCGGTAGAATGTCTACTTCGTGGCCCTTCGGGAGCAGGTCTTCGATGCCAGATGTGAAATCCGCAACTCGCTTGCTCAGGTTCGTGGCGGTGCGGACCTGAATCGCTAAGCCTCTCCTTGCGGGGCTACCGCCGATCCGCAGGTCGACGGTTATGACCGCGGTTGGTGCTGTGGTAGTTAATAGTAGTTAATAGTACCATGCTGATGGGTTGAATAATCTCGTGTCGGCCGCTATTTGTACCATCAAAGGGGTTCAAAATGAACTTGACGGTCGAAATTCATCACGGTGGAGAATGGCATGAGTGCGGCTCGATCGAGCTGATGGACGTCGCGCGCGGGTACCGCGGTCCATCGATCGTCGACTACGATCTCGACTACTTCACCGAGTTCGCGGCTGCCGATTACCATAGGCTCGGGCGGGTATGCGATAACAGGGCGATGTCTGTCCGTTACCCGGTTGATCTTGAAAACCGCTACCTCGACACATGGCCGCCATTCCTTCTTGATCTGATGCCTCAGGGCCATGCCCGCAAGATGCTGAGCGAACATCTCGGCCTAGAAGAGGGTGCAAGAGCGTCGGATTTCCCTCTCTTGCTGAGAGCTGCCGGCAATCCGGTCGGCAACATCAGGATCAAGGAAGCGACCAGGGAAGAGGACGAACGCCTGAGACGGGTGGTGCGGGTCGGCGTCACGTTGGATGATATCTTCGGCCGTACCGACCGCTTCGACGAAGTCGTGGACCGCTTCGCCATGATCGCTTCTGGGTCGAGCGGCCTTCAGGGCGAATGGCCGAAGGTGGCACTGACCCTTGCCAAGGACGGCCTCTACTACCCGGATGTGTTTGTCGGGGACGATGAAGCAGTCCGCCACGTCATCGTTAAGCTCCTGAGGAGCCGCGAGGAGCGAGACCGCCTCATTCTCGAGACAGAGGCCTCCTATTCGAAGCTGGCCCAGGAGCTCGGCCTGAACATGTACGAGCCTTCCGACTACTTCGAGGGCGTGCTGGTCATCCCTCGCTCCGACCGAGTGGTACAGCGAGGTGGTGTCCTGCGCTATGGTCAGGAGAGCATGGTGTCAGCGGTCGGCGTGGCGGATTTCGGCTACATAGGGAGCCACGAGGAATACATTGAGGTCCTCAGGCGGTACTCGAACACCCCCGTCGAAGACATCATCGAGTATGTGAAACGAGATGTGGCAAACCGGGCCTTCGGGAATCCCGACAACCATGGCCGAAACACAGCACTGAGCAAGCATCCAGACGGTCGTATTCGTCTGGCTCCCCTCTTCGATTTTGCGCCGATGCGGCTGGCGATAGAAGGTATACCCCGGTCGACTAGGTGGGCGGTCATGCGAGACAGACACATGGACCACGCGCCTGACTGGCGGGATATCGTCGATACGGTATTCCCCGATCAATCAGGTAGAAACCAACTTCGCGCTGAGTTAGCCACACTCGCGGAGAAGCTCCTCACCGCCCCTGATGGGGCGAGAAACCTTGGCGTGCCGGAGGGCGTGATTGAACGCGCGATGGCTGACTGCACGGCAGTCGCGACTTCGATACTCGACAGATTCGTACGTTAGTCTCGTTGGAGGCCAACTGATGGCAAGATGGAAGAAACCAACAAAGGAAGAAACCAGGGCGCTAAGGCGAGACCTAACGGCGAAGGCGGCGGCCGGACAGCTACAGCTTCCAACCGCCGTCGCAGAGGTCAGAAAGACTTTCGGACTAACCCAGGAGCAGTTCGCGGGCATCACCGGCTTAACGCGACGCCAGATCGCCGAACTCGAAACGGGCATCGCCAATCCGACACTCGAGACGCTCCAGAAGATCGGCAGGCTCTTCGGGTTCTCGGTTGGGTTCGTCCCCAAAAAGTCAGAGGAACCGGCTCCCGAGCTTTCGGCCCTGAGATAGCTTCCGCCGAGGCCCCGTCTGGTGCCGGCAGTGCTACGAAGCCTGTAGGTGCATACGTTGACGGAAATTCGCAGTAGAATAGGCATCGAAAGCAGACGATTCGAGCGAGGGAGTCGTGCTTTCCCATGCGAATGCAGTCGCAGTTCGCAATGGCCCCGGGCCGGATCGCCCGTAGCGGTTTAACCGCTTGTCTCTGAGGCCGATCTGAGATGCTTGCTAGGATTTTCGTTCAGGTCCGAAAGCATGATTTTCCGCTCGAATCGTTCCTAGAACCGGACCGAAGACCTCCGAGATGCTTTGGGCACCCTTTGCTGATAGGTGGTCCCCGTCTTTATAAAGAACGACGCCATTTCGCATGACATGACATTTGTCTGCGTCGCATATGGCGCGCATAGGATCGACGACCAAGGCCCCGTTCGATTTGGCGGCGTTCGTTATCACCCGTCGCGCCAGTGCCTGCCGCTTGTTCGTATATTCAAGCGGGGGCGCAATATCGAGCGAGCTTCCGGATGTCGCCGCCCGCGCCAAGGCTTCGGGAACGTCATACCCCATCTCCGGCACATCCATCACCAGGACCGCCTGGGTACCTTGCCGCCTGAATGTAGTTAATGTGGTTTTGAGGCTCGCCTCTACCGGTGCAGACCAGTCGGCCACGGGCGGTTCAATGCGAGCATCAAAAAAGATGCCTTGACCCGGCAGTTCGGCCCGATGGACGTATTTCGGCCAGTAGCCAACCATGAACACGAAAGCGAACTTCTTCTGCTGAATGAGCGACATTACTGCCGAATTGTAGTCAGCGCATCGCTCAATCGCCGATGGAGGACCGAAGGCAGCATTTGGTAGTGGGGGGCAGCTTCCGCGACCGACGAACATGCCTGAAACACCGATCTTACGCGCCGCGACGTCAATTGCGGGAGCGATGGCCGCCGCATGGGAATCGCCCCAGACGAGGAAATAAGGCTCATTCTTAGGTTCGGCTCCGATGCTACAGAGATCGCCCTTCCTTATCTGCTCCAGCGTCAGACCTTTTCCGTTCGAGTCGGCAAAACAACGCTCGGACGAAAACGGGCTCGCATCATAAGTGGCCTCGTAAAGTTGGTAGGCCTTTTCAGGCAGCCTTTGCGGAATACCTTGCAGGTTGTTCACGACGAACCCGAATGCGACAGCCGAAACGACCGCGCTGCCGCTCACTCCGAAAATGATGGGAAGAGATGACGCGAACTTTCCATATCGTGACGGCTGTTCGATGAACCTCCATGACAGATAGGCAAGCACAACGGAAATAATTGCGAGCCCAAATGCCCATGCTGTTGTCAGCTCATGGCCGATAACGTAGCGGGCAAAGACTATTGCCGGCCAATGCCAGAGGTAAAGCGAATAAGAGATGCGTCCGATGAAGACCGAACCCGGGTTGCTCAAGAGACCGGCGACGAGCCCTTCCCGGCAACGCGCGTGAATGATAAGCGCCGTACTCAGGCATGGAAGCGCCGCATATATTCCTGGAAAGGGCGTATCGGGAGAATAGAAGAAAACCGCGGCGAAGATACCTGCCAGCCCCAAGGTGGTCAGTGCCTGTGAAAAAATGACTTTATAGCTCACTTTGGGGAGAAGGGCGACAAGAGAGCCAGTCAACAATTCCCAAACGCGGAAATGGAGAAGATAGAACGCCTTTTCGGGGGAGTGAAAGACAGCCCAGCTACTTGCGCCAAAGGACAGGAGCAGTACTGTCCCCATGATCACGCCCGTATGCCTGCGCGCGAATCTACATGAGACAACGAGCGCGATTGGAAAAACGATATAAAATTGTTCCTCAACCGAGAGAGACCAAGTGTGAAGCAATGGCTTCATCTCGGCCGAGATGTCGAAGTAACCTGCTTCCCGACGGAAAAGAACGTTGGATGTGAATAACGCGGCGGCTCGTACGCTATCAGCGAAGTATCGCATCTCTTGAGGCATGAACAAGAACCATGCGACGACGGCCGAGACCGCAATCATCGAGAATAAGGCCGGAAAGATCCGCCGAATTCGTCGCAGGTAGAATTGCCTGAAGTTGAAGTCGCCTTTCTCGAGATCGCTCAAGATGATTTGAGCCATGAAAAATCCCGACAGGACGAAAAAAACGTCGACCCCGACGAACCCGCCGCGAAACCCCGCAAAGCCCAGGTGAAAGAATAACACGGGCAAGATTGCGATGGCTCGCAGACCGTCCAAGTCGGGCCGGTATTCAAAATGTCTGTTTACCGCAGCCAATCTGCCTCCCGTTTCTCAGGAACTTGCGCCGAAGATTGATAGGGCGGATTACATCCCACGACGCAAAAAAAATGCCGTCACATCAGCGCGAACTGCGAAATCAAGGCATCAGCGCCAAGAAACCGTTCACCACTGAAACTCGTGCGGGGCGAAATTTGGCATTTGCATGCACTCGAACTTTGACGATGCAATGCTCACACAACCCCGGCACGGAGCAGATCGTGGATGTGCAGGATCCCCGTGGGCCGGTCAAGGTCGTCGATCAGAAACAGCACCGTGACCTTCTGCGTCTCCATCAGTTCCATTGCTGCACTGGCTAGCATGCTGCCTTTGATGAGGCGTGGTCTGTGCGACATGATTGCGTCGACGGTCATCTTCAAAAGGTCCGAAGACATATGCCGGCGCAAATCCCCGTCCGTGATCACGCCTGCAAGCTTCTTATCGCCGTCCACAACTCCGACCACGCCAAAGCCCTTCGATGACATTTCGATAATCGCGTCACTCATCGGACTGCCAAGCGGTAGCAATGGCACGCTCTCTTCGCAATGAGCAAGCTCATGGGCAAGAAGCAACTGCGAGCCGAGTTTTCCGCCGGGATGGAATGTCTTGAAGTCGTGAGCCGAAAACCCTCGCCGCTCGACAAGCGCTATTGCCAGCGCATCGCCGACCGCCAACTGCAGCATCGCAGACGTTGTCGGGGCCAGCCCATGGGGGCAGGCCTCCTGAACCTTCGGCAAGGTAATTGCGACATTGGAATTGCGCGATATCAGGCTGTCGGCGTTGGACGTGATGGAAACCACTGGAACATTGAAGCGCTTCGCATAGGTCAGCATGTTCCCCAGTTCGACCGTCTCTCCAGACCACGACAGGAGAATGAGGAGGTCTTCCGACGTTATCATACCGAGGTCGCCGTGACTGGCTTCGGTCGGATGGACAAAGTAAGCCGAGGTGCCAGTCGATGCCATGGTCGCGGCGATCTTGCGTCCGATGTGCCCGCTTTTCCCGATACCCGAAACGACAACGCGGCCGCGGCTGGACGCGATCAGTTCGACCGCATCGACGAAACTACCGGAAAGAGCCTGATCCGCACTCAAGCAGGCGGCCAGCGCATTGATGCCGTCGGCGGCAGTAGCAATTGTCCGGGCAACCGACTGCCTCACGGCGCTCTTTGCCACAGTATCAGTCGCACTCTTCGCCAAAACATTCATTTGATTCGCCCAGAATTCTGCTGTGACCCCAACGCTTGAAAGTCATTGCCTATCTTCTGAGTGTCCCTAAATCAAACCTAAATGGCCAAATTGCGCATTCTAGCGGCACTTCTTTTACGTCGGCGCGAGACAAAAGCACATCTGGCGCAGAGCTTGTGTTCCGAGCGCATCTATCAGAATCACCCGAAACGTCCCCGCGTGGACACGCAGAGTTGCCTGTGCAAAGTTATGGACCGCGCATCTGAATGCGTTCGTTGTCAAATACTTCATCAATCTTGTCTCAAGGAAGTTGCGATATGACGATTGATTCCGGCGCAATGGAGTCGCTCCGAGACAATCACCGCCGCTGGCTGACAAAACTTGGTATTCTGGAAAAGCCTTGGCTGATCCTCGGCTCAGCCCCGTCTCCGACTCTCCCCCAGGACCTGATCGAATACTGCGCGCGCGTTGACGTTAACAATTCGGGCAAAACGGCAAATGCCTTAGGGCTCCCTCCGGCCGATCTGACTTTCCGAAAGAAGAAGAAATCTTGGGAAGAGCATCCCTACGTGAGGACGAGGGGTCTCCTTTGGCTCCATACGAGACCACTATGGAGCATGCGCCTCAAATTGTTGTTAAAGCCCAATGTGCGCTACACGAGCCTGATGCGTGCCACCAAAAGCGAGCGCGAAGCAATCGTGGATTTGGTAAGCGGCGGGCTTCCGCCGGAGGTAGGCGAGGTTGGAAAAGTGACGAACGGCGTCGCCGCACTCTGCTATGCGCTCTATATGGGAGTGCCGTCTGTCACCCTGGCGGGATTCTCGTTGACTAAGATGGGTCACTCCTACAATGACGACGGCCGTCTTCGCCGACAGATTGCCGAGGACCGCTACGTCCTGATGCGGCTTCAAAACCGAGGCAATGTCTTCACCACCGAGGCCGATCTTTCTGAAGAAATCGGCTTCCCGCTCGCGCGCAACAGAGGCGATATCATCAGGTACAACGCTACAACGCCGCGCGTCTTTTCAGACGCACAAAGATCGCTGTAGCACTTTGAATCGCTGCACTTTTTGTCCTTAAATCGGTTCCGATTTAAGGACACATGCGTAGGGTTAGGACGATCGACACCGCAGACTCTGGGTAGGGAGCTACCGCCGCTCGATCCAAACGTAGCCGAACTTATATTCGTCGCTCGGCCGCCCGGCATTGTAAGGGATGGAGACAATTTTCGCCTCGAGGCCTTCCGTGTTGACGGCTTTCATGGACAGCAGCCCAGATATGCGAGGAGGAATATCCTCCCGTCCGCCATCTTCTGCTGACCAAGCCGCGAGCACAGGTCCGGGCAAAAGCGGAAGGCTGTCGGAATTCGGAGGGAATCCCGGCAGCATTATTGGCGTGTCAGGAAACTGTATCCTTAGATTTCCCGCGAGAATTCGATCATCCACCACGATCGTCGCCGGCGGAGCGCCACGCTCATCAGTTACGGCGCGAGCAAAACCACCATATGGCGTGTGTGCGAACGAGTACTCGCCAATCATCGGCCCCACCAGCACTCGGGCTGAGAGCATGAGGACAACACCGATGGCAAGGACTCCCACGATCGAGAGGAGAGCCGTGAGTTTCGGCGTCGCATCGACGCCGGCGGCATCTATTTTGAGCGTGAAGTAGAGGGGAAGCAGCACGGTAAAGAGAGCCAGCCATTTCTCCCGGATATGAGTGGCCCCCATGGCTACGACAATCAGTGCAACGATCAGGAAGCAGGCACAGAGCATCCTGCCTATAATCCGTGTCCACGGACTGCGCGCGCGCAGGATCCTGCCGAGGTCGGCATAAAAGATCAACCCGAACACGGCCATTGTCGGCGCAACGCCCTTGATGATCGCAACACCGAGCGAAAAAAGACCCTGCATCATATGCGGTAGGGCCGCGTTTTCCGCGCCCTCCTTCATCTCGGTGACCGTGTCGCCGCTGGCGTGGGCGAAGTTGTTCAAAACCCAATATGCATGTGGTGCCATAATGATGGCCCCGATCGCGATCGAAGCGAGCACGCGCCAATCGAAGAGGCGCTTTCGCAAATCGGTTTCCGGCAGAATGGCGATGATTGCGGCCACCGGGATGACGACGAAGTTATATTTTGAGATCGCTCCCAGTCCCATCGCAATGCCAACCATGAGATAAGGACCAAGGCGTGAAGGGCCTTTGAGTACTTTGAAAGATCCGTAGAGAAAAAGTGACACCGCAAAGAGTGCCGCAACGGTGTGGGAGAGGTCGCGCTGAGACAAAAGAAAGACCGGTGGCAGAGTTAATACGCCCAGCATGGCAACTGCCGAAAGCGCTCGGTCCGAAAGTATCATACGAGCGGATAGTCCGTAGAATAGGAGGCAGAGAAACAGAAGGCCGTTTTTTACGATCGTCAGCGACGCAACAGAAATCCCAAAAAGAGTTACAACACCATACTGCAGCCAGTTGTAGAAAGGGGGTTGCGTTCCGTACCCGGCAAGTAAATATTGCGACAGAAAAGCTTGCTCGGACTCGTCGATCTCAAGCGAATCCGGACGAAGAATCTTCAAAACAATGCTTAGCAGACAGTATCCAGCAACCAAATAGTAGATACTATCCGGTCTGCGGGCCAGTAGACTGCGCATTTGGTTCTCTCCATTATGAAGCGCGTAAAGGGAGAATCGCGAGGCACTCAGCAGGCTAGTACCCGAAGTCGGCAGCCTTTGCCAGACGCCGGCCCATGTGGGGAGCCGCGGCAGCGGTTGCACGAACGCTCTTGGCTGACAATGCTGCCGCGAGAACAAGGGGCGAGCTTCGCTTTTCGTATTTTGAAGAGGCTTAAGCCGCGCCGTTTCGAACGGTTTCTGCGCGGTGGCGAGGGACCGGACATCAGATCGCGTCGTGACCAAGTAGGTCCTTTGTTCAATTAGCGTTCTATCGACGTGAATTATGTTATCGCCCGGAGGCTTCACGACAGCGTCTTTTTTGGTTAAACCGGCTTCGGGGGTTGAGGACGCAAATCAAGGTTGCAGGCGTTTAGCTTAACGCGAGTGGTTCTTATACTCGCGAAGCCGCGGTTTTGGATCGATTTTACAGCCAACTCAGAATCGGAAGTGTCATGTCGGAAAATGCGAACGTTTATATCGGCTTCGACAGCAAGGAAGTTGTCGCCTACCATGTTCTTTGCCAAAGTATCCTGGAAAAGAGCTCCATTCCGGTCTCGTTCACGCCAATATCGTTGAACAACGTCGAGAAGATTTTCACTCGCGAGCGCAACGCGCTTCAGTCGACGGAGTTCTCATTTTCGCGATTTCTCGTCCCGTATCTGAGCAACTACGAGGGTTGGTCGCTTTTTGCTGACTGCGACATGCTGATGCGTACCGATATTGCCAAGTTGTGGGAGCTCAGGGACGATCGTTACGCGGCCATGTGTGTGAAGCACAACTACGTTCCAAAGGTCGAAACGAAGTTTCTCGGACAAGTTCAAACGAAATACGAAAAGAAGAACTGGTCGAGCGTGATCCTTTTCAACAATGCCAAATGCCGCAAGCTGGATCTTGACTACGTCAACAGCGCTACCGGGCTTGAGTTGCATCAATTCAAGTGGCTAGAGTCCGAGGAACTGATCGGCGAGCTCCCTGCGAGCTGGAATTGGCTTGTGAATGAATATGACTACTCAGCGGATGCGAACCTCGTTCATTTCACGGACGGTGGCCCATATTTCGAGGAGTATAAGAACGACGATTATGCCGAGGAATGGTTTGCGGCCCGCGATCGCGTTCTTCACGTGACGCAACGGTCACGGTAAACCGTCGCAGTCCGGACAAGCAGATACTCGAGCATACTTTCTGATGCCGTGGGCGGTACCAGCTAGCCCATGGCATTTGTTTGAGTGGCTCGGCGGACAGGCGGCGCTGCTAATGCTCGCGACGTGTCAAGGCGCTTTGGGAGGCGCCGGATCGGTCGAGTTAGCGAACTCGCTGGAATAACCAAAGCCATGTTCCGCAAGGGCGGACACGGGCGAATAATTCCTAACAGTAATACCGTTCTCAACGGCTGCGTTCTTGGCCATGATCAAATGATCAAGAATTCTGTTCTGAGCTCTGCGGATCCCCGAATAGGCTTTGTTTCTTTCTTCGTAAAACCTAGGTTCATCGGCGTTGCTGATATCTATGCCGAGGAGGCCGATCTCCTTTGGCTTCCATGAAGCTGCGAACTGCATTGCCGAAACGGCGACGGAGCCGCCCTGAAAAACGCCTGCATCCGGGTCTTTAGAAAACCCGGTCGCCCCGTCCTCGCTCAAATTCGCATGAGAAAGACGGCGCAGCTCGGTGATGTCTCTGCGTGATCGACCATATGGCTTTCTGACGTCATCTATCAGTACGATCTTTCTGTCCTGCAGCCACGTTCTGTCTAGTTGGCAGATCGCTCTGATCACGCTTACCGAAAAAAGGCACGGACATTCCGCGGGTATTCTCGCGAGGAGGTCAAAATTACCCCACACAAACCGCTCGTCTTCGATCGCGACCGCCAACGGCTTCGATACGACCTCCGGAACCAGATGCAAGGCACCGTTCAGCAGAACGCAGGAAAATTCTTCAGCTCTCCCCAGATCGGTCCGGGTAATCGAGGGTCCGGACCCCACGATCAAGACCCTCGAGATCCTCTGACGGAAAGCTTGGCGGCTGGTGGTGAGGCGTCCCACCACGACGCCTCGATATCGCATGAAGCCGCCTTCAAATCCTGCCGGACAGTCAAGCCTCAAACCGGGGAACCAGTCCTGCACATGGGCTCGAGAACTGCCTAGCACAACACGGAGAGCGATCTTTATGATCGATCTGGAAAGGGGGCGGTTCGAAGGCATTTATCCTCTAAAGCTGGCGACGGTTCATTCACTTTGCAAAAAGCTCAGCTTCAGCATGCTTACTGCTGAGCCTTGCCAGTCCATAGCGGAATTCCGAGCTCTTCGGAAACACGTGGGTCCGCCGTAAAGATCGGGCGCTTATCCTTAAGTAGTTTCGTGACGACCTCTTTGTCCATCTGGACGTGTAGGCGAGCCAAGCCGGCTTGATTATAGGAGTGGCCAGCTGAATTCGGATTTATTCCGGTGATGATCACGACAGGCGCGCCGTTATAAAGCGCAAACAGCACCGCATTCATTCCGTTGGAGCATTTAGAATCCGCATCCAGTTCCAGTGAGCGGAGCCCGGCTACCCGGTCCAGCAACGCCATTCGTTCATAACGGTCGACGATCTGCAGGTTATCATATCTGTAGTTGAAGGCACGCAACCCCTGTTCCAGGCGTGGCCGATCGTCCTTGCGCCATAGAAAAACATAGAGTGCGCCGGTGCGCTCCCCGTTGAGCACGCGCCTAACCTCAACCGCATTCGGAGTGGTGCCGTCGATCTGATTGAATTGCATCAGCGTTATATCGGGAGCTTCGATGCCCCAAGACTTGATCACTGATTGCGAGCCGTTCACCGTAATGACGGAGAAATCTGAGTTCCATCCGGCCGGCTTATGGGAGATGGGCGCGGAACCGACGACGACGACGGGACCGCGAAACCGGGCGGGCGCGGAAGGTGGCGCCGGACGCATCAGCCGATATTTCAAATTGCGGTATACACGTTTGCGCGTCTCGGAAATCCATGACCCCATACGACATTTCTCTCGCTATACATCCCCGCCTACAGCGGCCTAACGCTAGCTCCTGATAGGAATTCGCAATTGCAAAATAACTGTGATGCCCGTTAGCCCTTTAATCCGGCGCCGGACTTCCTTAGAAAGCTTGGCTTTAGCCGGCGAAGAAAAAGGTCTATCGAGCGAAGTGCATTTGTAAGAGAGATCAATTTGTCAACTTGGGCGTCGGTTTCGCTCAGGCGCGATGACAGCACTTCCGCCACAGTCGAGGAGATTTCAGCGGGAGGCAGTTCAGGAAAACGGGCGGCGAGAGAAGCATAGCTGTTCCTCGCAATGCCACCGTGCATCGAAAGCTTTCCGACCCTTGCGAACAGTCGCAGGAAGACTTGCTCGAAAGTCCAGTCATGGACTGACACTACCCGCCACTTCTCGCTGCGCTTTGCGGAGAACCCCGCCAAGACGATCTCCGCCGAAAGCTTTAAATCCACCAGCCACAAGCTCATGGCAAACCCGCTAGTGGGTATTTTCGTCGAAGGGTAGAGATCGGCGCAGAAGCCTGTCAAATCCAGATGGCCCGTCGGCGTGCCCAGGAAATCCTCCATCGTGTTCAATTTTTCCGTCGCGGCCAGGCGAATGTTCATGATGCCGAGGAAGCGCTCGGGTGCAAATAACTTGACCACATCGGCCACCTCTCGCCGATAGACGATGTTGGCGCCCTTTGGCTGAGCACGTGATACGAGCAAGGATTGGCCTTGAAACGGCTCAGCCAAAACCTTGTAAACCTTGTTGAAAAAGACAAACAGCGCAGTGTCGGGATACTCGGCCTGCAGCTCTTTGATATTCACCGCATCACTGTTTGCGACAAGAATAATATGGGAGAAGGCGGAGAACAAAGATCGCCATTCCGCAGATGTCGTCAAATTTTCCGTCGCTCCGGAGGCGGGGAAGTTCATAATCCGATACCCTACTTTAGCGTCCTTGGGGCCATCACTGCCTGGCTTCGCTAGCTTGCAGCACTGTCGGCCGCTGAAATCTCAGCCAATCCCGCCTCTATAAGATGTCATTTCCTCTAAATCAAAGCGGGTGCGCTTGAAAAAATACTATTTGCGTGTTCAACGAACTCGTGAAGGCGCGCACCTCTCCCAAGAAGGATTAGAGAGATGGGCCGATGCAGACTCAATGCTTAGCGAACCAGCGGGGACGCGGATGTTTGGTTTGAAGCCTAAACGACACTTCACCAGAGAAGTTGCGATCACACCTCCCACTCCTGAACAGGGCCGACATGGCATTGCTATTGTCTCCTGCATAAAGAACGAGGCCACGTATATTGAAGAGTGGGTGCGCTTTCACAAGGCTGTGGGAGTCAGACATTTTCATCTCTATGATGATGCCTCGACCGATTCCACGCTCGAGGTGCTTCACCGGATCCTGACAACGGAAGAGCTTACCATCGTCCCGTGGAAGATGCGCATGCGTGATGAGGCGAGCGGACATTTTCTCAATGGCCAGACGCTGGCGTTTGCTCATGCGATTTTGAATTTCGGTAGCAAGTACGACAGGATGGCTTTCATCGACGTCGACGAATTCTTGCTTCCGCGAAAAGGTCGGACCTTGCAGGAGGCGCTGCGAGGCGCGGGAGAGTTTCCGAACATTTCCCTGCCCTGGCACATGTTCGGTCACAGTGGCCATGTTTCGAAGCCGGAAGCCCCTGTGTGCCTCAGCTACACGATGCGAGTTTCCGATCCAATGCGGGAGAACCTCGATGCCAGCAATTTCAAGTGTATTGTTGATCCAGTCGAAGTGACGCGGGTAAGTGTGCATCACTTCGAAACACGGTCATACGGGGACACAACAGTGAATGACGCTGGTAAAAAATTTGCCAAGCGGAAAAGGAAGATCGCCGAGTTTTACTCCTCAGAGTTCATTCAGCTCAATCATTACTACGCCAAATCGCGGCAAGAGCTGACCGAAAAGGTGGAGCGCGGATGGTCTTTTGACGGGTCTGCCGAGAAATACCGGAATAAGGTCTCTGAGACGATTAAATACATCGAGGAGAACGTCGTCGAGGACCGCCGGATGGTAGAATTCATAGAACAAAACGGCATCCATCTCGGTCGTTAAGCTTCTTCTCACTTAGGATCGATTCTAGCGCACCGCACACATTAATTGCTAAAATCGACAGTCTTCCTGGAGTTACGGTCTTGCAGGACGAAATTCTCAGAAAAATGAAATCGCCGGATGTGAATTGTGTTTGGGCCGTTGCCGAAAGCAAGGCGGGAACACTGACACAATGTCTAGGCGTCGGAAAGGAGCTCAATCGCGAGCCCGTGGTCAAGTTAATTAGCCGGGCTCGTGGACTGAAGAAGCTATTCGAACCGGCCCTTTTTCGAAAAAGAGAACAAGGTCCCGACCTTGTGATCTCCTGTGGTTTCCGCTCCGAGCAGCCGGTTCTCGATATCAAGGCGGCGTATGCTGGCCGACCATTGACGGTCCACCTCCAACGCCCTCGGATCGAAGGATACGACCTCATCTTCGTCTCACGCCATGATTGGGTCGACGAACTCAACGACCGACCAAACTATCATGCCATGGTGGGCGTACCACATCAGATCACTGCGGCTCGCCTCGAGCCGCTTAGAGATCCTGCGCGCGAACATTTCTCAGTCGATAGCCGCCCTATTGTGGCGGTCTTCGTTGGTGGATCGAACGGCGCCTATGTCTACGACCACGATACGCACGAGAAAATTAAGGCCGCGATCAAGCACCTGGAAGAGGATGGCTGGCGTATTCTCGTTTCCGTGTCGCGAAGATCTGAAGAGGACACCTTACGGGCGTTAACGCCGCTTAGGAACGAGAATATAGCGGTCTGGGATCGGCGGAGCGAAAATCCCTACCTCCACTATATGGCGGCTGCGGATGCCTTTTTGATCGCCAAGGACTCAATCACGATGCCATGCGAGGCTCTTGCAACGGGAAAGCCAGTCTTCTCGCTTGAATTAACCCCTGTCGCCGGGCCACGCCTGGAGAAATTCGAGCGCTATCATCGGGACCTTCAAGAGACCTTGAAGCTGACAAGACCATTTGAAGGCAAGATCGAGATCTATTCATACGAGCCACTTAATGAAACCCATCGGATAGCCTCGGTAATCAGGTCCGAACTGCAGCGGTCCTGACCTCGGTTGCCTCGTCTCGACTTGATGCTTGTCGTTAGGCGGCTACTCGCGCCAGTGTTCTGCTACCCAGCGCGTCGGGCGAATGTAGTGCCGGAGATAGCGAAACGGCCCTTTTTTTCGCCGGCGGTCGGCATCAAAGACCCCCAGAATATGCTTGAGTGGCGTTTTTGGAGGAGCTTTTGTTCCGTATCGCCCTTCAATTGCGTGCTGTGGCAGCAGGCCTCGCGGGAAAATAACGACGCGAGCATCGTGCGGTAGCCGCGGAGCAAAGCAGTAATTCAGCGGAAACGGCCAACGGCAATCCTGTCGAAAGTGCAGCACCCATCGGCGCGGAAAAAACGTTACCCCACCAGGTGCGTTGCGGCTCACGAAACGCTGCTCGTAACGGTATTTGTCAGCCACACTCTGGGGATCGGATCGAAACTGCTCCTGCAGGGGAACGAGCTTGCCGACCGGAAAACGAAAAAGCGACGTTTGCCCAAGCCGTTCCAGTGGTGTCGTTTGGTTTCTCGTCATCACCACGTCATCGGCGTCACCGATCTCGAAGAAGTCGTCTAGAGATGACACGATCACCAGATCCAGGTCGAGAAACAGCACTGGACCCTTCAGGGTGCCGAGTTCTGAGCCCCAAAGACGTGCCTTGGGCCAAATCCCTCTGGTGTTGGTTGGCATATTCACGATGTCGAGCGGCGGCAAATCCTCGCAAAGTATCTCAGGGTTGAGACCATTTCGGTTATCGGTGAAACATGTAAACGTGAACGGCGGTGTGATGTTGCGAGCGACCATCGCGTAAAGTCTGTTGATAAACGGCGCACCGTACTTCGTGCCCCAGTTTATACAGATCACTTGCTTAACACCGCCGCTTGCCGCCAATACATTCGAGGTCATGTTTCTCGTATTCCTGGTTATCTATGCATGCCCGCGGACAGCAGTTTTTCTCGCGTGGCTTCACCCCAACATCAGCAGGCCGCTGGTGCGGAAGCCACAACAAGTCCATATGTGCGAGCCTTGCACGACCTATATTCAATGCTTGCGGCATCGGCAATGTGCCGCATCCGGTAGCGCGTCACAGCATACGCGTGCCTCCTGCCGTAACGAGGAGCGCCTCTCCGCAACCGAGGCGCAATTGGCAACTTGATGATAGGCAACAATTGGCCGCGCACCTGGATTTCTCGACGCCTTATGCTGTGCCACTGCCGCCGCGGAAGTAATCAAGGAAAGCGTCGGAGGGGCCCATAAGTAGTTCCTTATGCGCGTGCAACTTCGAATCGGGCCAATCCCACCACGCTAACTTCAGCAGGAGTTCGATGTCCTCGGGACTGAAGCGAAACTTCACCACGCGCCCTGGATTGCCAACGACGACCGCGAAGGGCGGAACATCTTTGGCGACTACGGCAGATGCGCCAATAATCGCGCCGTCGCCAACGGTCACGCCGGAAAGTATCATCGCCCGACGACCAATCCACACGTCATTGCCGACGACGATCGGACCTTTGGAGGTGACGTTACTCTTTTTGCTATCAAACAGACGGCGGCCAATCGGGAACGAGGCTACGGGGCCGAGGTCGTGATCTGCCATTTGCATAAAGAGCACTTCCTCCGCTACGGAGCAGAATGAGCCTATCCGCACATCACAACGGAAGCTCATTCCGTGGAAGTTGTCGTACCTCAATCCGTACGTATGGCGCCCGACGGTCACGCCCTCGGGTAGCGGCTTCGGTCTTTTATTCTTCCGCAAGCCTAGAAAAGTACGCAATTTTCGAAACGATGCGATGACTTTTCCCCCGTTCCCTTGTTGATTGCCTCCTACCGCACTAACGCGCTAATCGTCTCACGTAAAGTGCCGTGGTCCAGACCGCGAAGCCAGCCAATAGGTTGAAGGAATACGTGACGGCGGTCAGCCCAACCTCCGAAGGGAAGCTGGGTCGCGTGATGTCCGCAACTCGACAGAGTAGTCTCCCCACGAAATCTGCTGGTTGAAAATGGCACGGTCGGCTCCAAATATCCTTTTGGGGCAATTGGGACCCGGAGGAGGTATTTATGAACAGAAACGTACTCATCGGCATTGGCGTGGTCATTCTCATAATCGTGGCGGTCGTGTTCTTTATGCCGGGACGCGTGGAACAAACTGCTGACACGCCGGCACCGACACCCACGGAAACTGCCCCAACCACTCAGCCGGAGCCGGCTACACCGCCCGCTGCTGAGCCGGCACCCAACACAGCACCATCAACGCCTGCACCTGCGCCGACGACGCCCGCCCCCGCGCAGTGATCTCGGAATGCCGTCACAACAATATCGGCCAGCTCAAGCGAGCCAGTCGCATTTTGCCAAGTCGCGAGAGGATGGGCCAAGCGACGAAAAACGACCGACGCGCCGCTAGACGTTGTGCCGCTTAACCAACGCGCAAACGGGGCGGCCGAGCGCGCGACTGGCACACAAGGGCGAGGAAGCGTCAGGCTCGATCGCAGCGGAAAGCCGTAGCGCTTGAACAGATGGAGAAAAAAGGCCCTCCTAACAAGAAGGACCTCTTCAGCTAGCCCAGCGGCTTTGACACATTCCGTACGTTCACACGGCTGTCATTAGCCCCCGCCAGTGCTCGACCCGCCGTTGTCGCCGCCTGGACCCGAGGTGCCGCCGTTACTATCGGCAGGACCTGAGGTGCCGCCGCTGCCATCGGCCGGACCCGACGTGCCGCCGCTGCCATCAGCCGGACCCGACGTGCCGTTACCGCCGTCGGAACCAGACGTGCCGCTGTCATCACCCGGTAAAAGGATGACACCGTTATCTGCATAGGCGTTGCCTGAAGACGCGCCATCACCAAATATGGCTACCGAGATTAACGGCATTGCTGTCGCGGATGTGAGCCCAAGCAGTGACGCAACGATAACTCTTGTAAGCTTTTCCATTGCCATCTCCTCCTTTGACAGGCCAACGCCTGCCTCCGCACGACTTTCACGAGGTGAAAGAAGGCATCTAGCCCCAGCCGCACGCAGGATCGCATCAGACCGAGGCAATTTGGAGATCAACATATTCAAAATCCTCCCCCTCGCCGCCTTTGCCCCAAACCAGCGCAGAACGAGCAACTCGGAGCCGCGGCCGACTTCCGTCCTAAAGTTCGGGAGCCTTGCCATGTCATGAGAATTTCTGTTTCATCGACGCGGGCAAATGAGGGCGATCAATGACTTACCTCGAAGACGACGCTGAACGCGGTATCCAGCTGTTCATGGCGGAGCACGCCATTAGCCGGGAGGAGGCGCTTCGCCGCATTGTGCGAGACTGGTTGATACGACACGGTTATCTTGCTCCCAATGACAGCGGTCTGGAGGAAACGGCTAAGCCTGAGATTGATGGCACGGGGCTAGCCTGATCAGATCTTTGGATACCGGATGCGAGTGACCGCGCGACAACTCATCCGCGATTTGCTTCGTCCCCTCAGCTCGATTGAGCGGCTGTCACGACCTCTCTAATTGCCGCGGCTCTCGCCACTTCCCTCGTTGGCGCGGCTTCGCTGTCTTCGGTGTTTCCTTCTTTCCCTCCTTCTTCTCTGGTGGTGCTTCAGCACATCACGGGCGCCGGCCTGATGGAAACCGATCCCCATGAGAATGCGCTCCAAAGCCTCCGCAAATCGCTGAACGGCATTCCGTGCGGCTTTCGTGACGGACGCATTGCTGTCGGCAAGGATGATCTTCGTCAGCTCTTCGACATTCCTCTTTGTCAGAGAACCCGCCGGCGCTTTCGAGCCCACAACATCATGAACCGCCTTTCCGTTGAGCGGTCCCTAGCTCCCTTGCCTCCCCGAGTGCTGCTGCGCTGCCTGGCATCGCCTGCAAGCACCTTGTCCGGTCGATCTGGCCGCCAATGTCGGTACGGCGCTAACCGACGAGAGCTATTCGCGCCAACGACGCGGATAACGCCCATGCGCTATTGAGAAGGATCATAGTGAGCTGATGTCCCCGACCGGCCGGATGAAGCCGGACTGATCTGGCCGGATTTTATGACGTCGTTCGTTGTGCCCGCTCGATCGCCGAGACCAGTTTGAGAGCAGGAAATATAAGATAGCGCCGTCCCCTGATCGAAATCGGAAGCGACTGGATGCGAAAGCCGCTCTACACAAGCGATCAGCCCAGAAGATTACGAATCGTACGCATGAAGACCCGCGCGCCGATAGCGATCAGGTCGTCCGGAAATCATAATCCGGGTTATGCAGGCGTGGATGGTTCTCACCAGCGCCCAGGAAAAACATTGCCGACGGCGCCACTCGGCCGAACAGGCCGAAGTCCTCTGAAGCCTTCATCGGCAGCACACCGCGGCCGGAGTCATGACTGACGCCCTCCTCATTGAGCGCGCGCCGCAATTCGGCGACTGCAGCGTCCGCATTGCTGCACTGGTGGAACACGTCCTCGTAGCTCACCGTTGCCGCTAGCCCTCCAGCCGTCGCTTCCTTTGTCACAAGCGCTTCGGCGCGGTCCACGAGCTCGGCCATGTGCTCGTCAGTCAGCGTGCGCAGCGTTGCCCAGGTTTCTGCCTGGCCGGGGCTGATACCGAAGGCTGCCTCGCCAACTCGCGCATGCGTCACCGTCACGAGCGCGATCAGCTTCATGCGAGAGTTCTCCAATTGCCTTATTCGTCGCCGAATTGAGTTGGACGCGCTCAACCTTCCGGCCTCCTCCTGCGCCGCGGGAATGATGTAGACTGCTTCACCGCCCGCATGAGAAAAAAGACGAGGAGACCGCCGGCAGTCGCGCTGCGGCCACACTGAACCGCCCGTTTCCCGGCCGGTTTGCCGTATTCGCGCTTGGCGACAATCCTGCGCGTCATGGCGTCGTCCCTGGCGAATTATTTCCGCACCAGGCTCAGTTCGTCCCGCGGTCTCGCGATAGGCGGTCGCAAGGGCATAGGCAAGCTGCCGTCGCCATGTGCCGCGAAGCCAGCGAGGATGCCATCTACGCCGTTCACCTGCTGCTGAGAGAGGCTCCTGCCAAACCGCCGGACGTGCACCGGCGCAGTGCCGCATGAAATGCTGCTCTGTCCATGATTCATCTTGTTACTGGCAAAGGAAAAATCCCGATCGTTGGGAGTTGCAGCTTGCCCCTGGCTTCAACTATTAATGAGCAGGCAATGAGGGCTTAGGGTATGAAGATTACTGACAAAAGATACCGCTCTGACCACACGCGAATGGACGACCTTCAGCGCATTCGTAAGCAGATCGATGATGTAAAAACGTTGGAGCAACTGAAGGAACATATGGCTGAGATGGTTGATCTGTTGATCGAGTATCATCCCGTCCATGGCCACTATTGACCCTCGGCCGGGCTGTCCAGTGAGTCCGAGCGCGTCGCCCTGCGAGCGGAGAGTTTTAGAAGAGCATTTCAAAAGATTGGTGATACCAGGTTGTGCTCTATGCATTTTGCACAACTCCCATCGTCCTTGTCTCACAGAAGGTAAGAACAGATGTTCGACGGGATACGATCGGCGATCCATTGGCGGTTAGCGAAAAAACTAAGAAAATCAAATCCCGATAAAGCTGCGAAGCATTTGTTGCTAGCCGTGAAAGGAAGCAAGGCTGACGTTTCCAAAGCGAGGCGTGCTGCTGGGTTTCTCGTCGCAGACAAGAAGTTCTCGGACGCGCGCACTTTTTGCCGAGATCGTATATCTGCAGGCGACCCATCCGGCTTTTGGCGGCATTATGAGAGCTTCGTTGATGAGCTCGAAAGTTCTTACAAACGACAAGAAGCGTCTCCATCGATCAAGATTGCTCTGTTCAACGATACCGACTTCAGGGTCAATATAGGATGCCGGTTGACGAGCCAGGGCCTCAAGAACCAAATTCTCAATGCATTCCCAGGCGCCGGGATCACCTCTCTCGGGTTTAACTTCGTGGCCTTTAGAGAAGAATTCCCGACGAGTTTAACGCTTGAACGATACGAACTCTCCGATGTAATGAGCCGACTCTCCGTTGCGTACGGAAACGACGCCATCGAGCAGATAAGAGCCGCCGATTTTGTTATCCTTCAGCCAGAGGGGTCGTTAGACCACAGAACAACGGCAGAGGGTCTTGCTACTTTCTTCACCCCTGTCCTTGCCGCCATGAAACTAGGCAAACCGTTGGCGGTATTGAACGGAACTATACCTATCTATGACGGCGAACGAGCAGCTTATCTCAGAAGACTTTTCCGCGATCTCGGTCATGTCGCAGCCCGCGACCAGATCTCAGCCGAATATTATGGAATTGAGTTTCTGGCGGATGCGGCATTTCTTCGGATATCGCCAGCACTGGTGGCCGAGCGCGATGGTTGCTTGATAACCACCGGGGCCAGAAACAATGCCGAAGAAGACGTCCATATTCTAAAGGCTGCTCTCAGTGCCTGCGATAGGTTGAATCTTCGCCCTGTCGTCCTCACGCACGCGGTTGAGCGCTTCAATGACCATGAGGCAGAGATTATTGCCCGTGGGGGTATATTTGCTGAGACAGCCAGCATAGAACGCGCTGCCGAGACAATATCACAATGTCGCCTGCACATTGGGGGCCGTTATCACATGGCTATATTCAGCATTCTCTGCAACATCCCGTCTCTCCTTTTCGATGTAAAGACGCACAAAAACGAGTGGCTAGAGCGATACTCTCGTCTAATAAAACTTGTGCATCCGCACACAGACCTCAACGCCGTGGCGGCCCTGACCCTAAATAACGGTGTGGCGCAAGAACATCGCGAAACAGGTACCGCGGATAAATACGTCCATTTCCTAAAAGGCGCCCACAGTCGCGATGAGCGGGTGTATGGCGGTTGAAGATGGTGGCGTATTCCTATTCAATCAGCACTGTTTCTTTCTCGGCACTGTCGGCATTGCCTCAATAGCTGTCGTCGCTTGTTGCACCATTTCGTCAGAAAGAACCCGCGACGGAGCCCAGCGCAACGACGGCCAACAGCGCCAAAATCGCGCCAACTATTCCCACCATGACGATATCGCGATAGCTTTCGCGGTGCGTCGCGCCGCAGACGGCGAGCAGCGTCACCACGGCTCCATTGTGCGGCAGGCTGTCGAGGGTACCTGAACCGATGACAGCGACGCGGTGCAACAGATCCGGGTTCAGACCGATTTCCGTCGCACGGGCCATGTAGATGCTGCCGAGCGCGTCGAGCGCAATTGTAAGGCCACCTGAGGCGGAGCCGGTCAGCGCCGCCAGAATGTTCGTCGCGACCGCAAGCGAGACCAGCGGCCCGCCGCCAATATCGAGCACCCAGTCGCGCACTGCCTCGAAGGCGGGCATCGCGGCCACGACCGCACCGAAGCCGACCAGACTTGCGACGCTGACGGCTGGCAGCACCGATGCGTTGGCGCCCGCATCCATCGTTTCACGCAGGCTCGGCAGCCTTCTGTAGTTCGCGGCGACAACGGTGATGATCGCCGCCGATAGCGCGCTCGCCACCGACCAGACGCCGCCGACGGCCGATAGTGTCGTTCCTCCCCAGCGCGGCTCGCTGAGGAAACTGACGTCGAGGCGCGGTAGAATGAAGAGTGACATCGATAGGTTAACAAGCACGACAACGACGAGCGGCAGGCCGGCCGCGAATATGCCCGGCGCGGTTGCCGCGTGCTCACCGTGCGTCAGCTCCGCCGGGTCGAATTCGCGCGCGCTCGTCGCCCGTTCCCGCAACACTCCGTTCGCGGCAAGGCTATCAGCCGATGCGGTCGCACCGCCTCCGAAGGGTTCACCGTTGCGCCGGGCTGCTCCCGCCTCTCGTTCCAGCCACCAGAGGCCAAAACCGAGCATGATCGCCGAAGCGATGATGCCGAGGCCGGGGGCCGCGAAAGGGGTCGTGCCGAAGAAGGGCATTGGAATGGCATTCTGGATCGACGGCGTTCCCGGCATCGCGGACATCGTAAAGGTTGATGTTCCGAGCACGATCGCCGCCGGCATCAGGCGGCGCGGTATAGCGGCCGAGCGGAAGAGCTCCTGCGCCATTGGCGCTAGCACGAAGAAAGCGACGAAAAGGCTGACGCCGCCGTAGGTGACCAGCGCACCGGCGAGGACGACTGCGAGAACCGCGCGGCGCTTGCCGAGTCGCGTGGTCATCCACTTCGCGATGGTCGACACCGAACCACTCGTCTCCATCAGCTTGCCGAAAAGCGCACCGAGCAAGAAGAGGGGAAAGAACTGCGCCAGGAACTGAGCGGCGCCCGCCATGAAGGTCTGCGTCCAGTGCGCAAGAACAGGCTCTCCCGCAAAGAGGGCTGCCACTAGCGCCGCAGCCGGTGCAAGAAGCAGGACGCTCCAACCCCGAAAGGCCAGCCCGATGAGTATGGCGAGGCCAATCAGGATTCCGAACAATCCCATGCTCAAACCCCCTCCAGTAGAAGTTCAAGATCAAGCGAGGAACGATAGCCAAGGTCATCGCCATGTTGCGCCAGAAACGTTTCGGCGGCCTTACGACCTTCGTCGCGCAACAGGGTCAGGAACGCCCATTCGGCGTTCAGTTTCGACGAGTATCCAAAGTCCAGCATAACGTCGCTCGCGATACGATGGATGCGCATCGATGCCCAGCGTGCCCCCTCTTCGTCGGTGGGCTGCGCAAACCGACGCAATAGCGCCATCATTCGCAGCTCCTTCAACAGAACGGCATTGAAGGAAACCTCGTTGAGGCGATTGAGGATCTCGCGCGCCGAGCGTGGCGTGCCCGGACGCTCGACCGGATTGATCTGGACGAGGATCGTGTCTTCGGACGCGCAATCGCGAATGAGCGGCGTCAGGGTGGGATTGCCGGCATAACCCCCATCCCAATAG